>CP070813.1:3190187-3201581 GCA_020344055.1 Candidatus Zixiibacteriota bacterium
CGGTGGGATGGCCGAGGTTATCGCCGCCGTAGGCGCCCATATCGGATCTGGTGCCGCCCAATCCGAAATCGCAATCGAGAATGAAATCGAGTATATCGGGGTCCCCGGCGTCGATGCAGGGGGAATCATAGGGATCGCCGCAGTAGGTGGCCATGAGATGAAAATCGCCGTTTGCGGTGTCGCGGAAGAGGGGGTCGATGTCGATGTTGCCCTGGCCCTGGTAACCGCCCTCTACATCACAATAGGTGACGACCGGAGAGGTAAAATAATCATAATATATCTCATCACAGCCCGCACCGGCATGGTTATGCCAGAAAATCGTATTTTTAATAATAGGATTGAAGCCCAAACTATAAATACCGCCGCCATATGCCTCAGTGATATTTTGGCTTATGGCATTATTTACTAAGGTTACGTTTGATTCACAATAAATACCGCCGCCGTTGCTATAAGCTTCATTATTTACAATAACATTGTTTATTATCTGGAGACTGTCGCCGCGACCGCAGCAGATACCTCCGCCATATCAGTAAGTCGCGAAATTATGCATTATGATATTATTGCAGATTATAGAACTTGATGAATCGCAATAGATACCTCCGCCATAACAGGCCGTATTATCAGATATAATATTCCCGGCGATATATGAATTAGAATTGAAACAGTATATTCCCCCGCCTAGATCTTGAGGATACGGGCCATGCGTAGAATTATTGGTTATATAGTTATTTGAAATTGTTGGATCGGATGAATGGCAAGATACTCCGCCACCAAGAAGAGCGTAACCGTTGCGTATAGTAAATCCTATTATAACCGCTGTGCTGTCCTCTCCGCTTTCAAATGTAACCACGGAACCCGCGGAATCACCATCTATAATTGTTGATAAAATATAGGTTGTATCGCCCGTGGTTAA
This sequence comes from Candidatus Zixiibacteriota bacterium, assembly GCA_020344055.1. Taxonomy (GTDB): domain Bacteria; phylum Zixibacteria; class MSB-5A5; order UBA10806; family UBA10806. Next base: position 3,191,101 of record CP070813.1, read on the forward strand.
AAACATCGATCCCACCGCAATATTATGCCCGTTGAAATTGATGTTCTCGACATATGTCCCCGGCTTGACCAGCACCGTATCGCCGTCATAGCTGGCGTCGATCCCCTGCTGGATGGTGGGGTAGTCGGCGGGAATGTGGATAATGGTGGCGGAGATAGAGGAGGCTGCGAGCAAGGCCGATATTAAACAAAGGATATACTTTCTCATGCCAAAATCCCGTCAGAAAAGTCCTATTTCTAAATCAAGATAAATATAGGGGATCTATTTGTCAAGAAATTTGGGATTTCGAGGGAGCTGTTTAATAGGAACAATAACCGATTGAAAGCGAAGGGTGGTTTTAATCGGGTGGGCAATCCGGGCAGGGGGCAGGGCTATCTCCACCTTTGAAGAAATTAACCCCGTAGGTTATATCGAGGCCGTTGTAAGAGCAGGTGGCATTTACATCGCCCGAGACGAACCAGGTTTGCCCTGGCATGCATTCGCATTCGTACATCGGAATCGCTCCACCCTTGAAGAAGGAAACGCCGAAAGTGATATCCAAACCGTTGTAGTTTCCGCTGCCGTTGACATCGCCGACAGAATATGATTCGCAGGGACCGGATGTGGTCAACGATATATCGAGGTCGATGTATTCGAGAGGTATTGGCAAATCGTTAATCAGTGAATCCCTGTGCTGGGGGTGCGAGAACAAAACGTCATAAACATCGGGGGCGACCGTAGCGAACAGGTATTCGCCGTTGGCGTCGGTCTGGGTTTGCAGAACTGTACTCATTATATTGACGGTCACGCCTTCGATAGGAGCGCCATACTGATCAGTTACAACTCCTCCCAGGGCTCCGCAGCCGATTGCAGAACTCCCCATATTATTACCGTTAAACCCGGAGCCGGCGCAGCAAGAGATGGCTGATAGACTGAAATCGCGGCTTTCCGGATCGCAGAAGATGGGATCGCAATCGATATTGCCGACTCCGGGCCATACCCCCATTATATCCGAAAATGTAACTGCAATGTTTGATGTTGAATCCGCATCGATCTCAGGTGAGGATACGTTCCATAGAATGCTGTTTACAGCGTTCAGTATATCGGACATTGTCAGTTGGATTATAGCTGTATTGGACGACATGTTATAAGCGAGAGTGGAATTCGTCATTTCTATATGAGAGGATCCGGAGGAGAAGACTGCGCCGGAATCGCCGGAGTTATCCGCGAAAGTGCAGTCGATTAAGAAGACATAGGAATTGTCGGAATGGATGGCCGATCCCTGGATAGCAGAGTTGCCTGAGAAGAGGCAGTTATTGAAGACCGGCAAAGCGTCAACGCTGCTTACCGCTCCGCCGAAATCGTCGCTATCGTTATTGTCGAAAACGCAATTAACAATAAGAGGCGAGCCCAGAAAACAGAACAGAGCACCGCCGCCGGAATAAAGACAACTATTCTGACGATTAATGTTTTCTATAAATCTGCAATTCTTGATGGTAGGCGATCCCTCACAGTAAATTCCCCCTCCGGAGAATTCCAGGCAATAGGGTCCGGTACTGCCGTTTCGGATAGTGAAGCCGTCAAGGACCGTCGATCGTCCTTCGGTGATAAATAAAAATCCCTTGTGCGGATTCCACTGATCGCCCTGGCAATCGATGATCGTGTAGTCGGGACCGTTAACCGAGGCCATGGTAATCTCTTTACCGTAAAAATATATATCCCTGTTTCCGATTCCGGTGTAAACGCCATCAGCTACCAGCACCGTGTCGCCGTCATAGCTGGCGTTTATACCGGCCTGGATAGTGGGATGATCGGCGGGGACGTTGATAACTGCCGAAAGCCCCGGGACGTAAATCAGAAAGGACATTAGAATCGACAGTCTAATAATATTGTTCATAATCTCTCCGGGGATGCCATGAAGATTCCCCAAAGGTTGTTCGGTCGAACCGCTGAAAATAAAGATAACCTATACCGGGAAAATGACAAGTAAAATCTACAAGATCCTTCCCGGATAATTCATTCCATATTAATCAGTTCGGCGGGCAACTGGCACAGGGCACTGGCGCCGAGCCACCCTTGAAATAATTCACTCCATAGGTGATATCCAGCCCGTTATAGGAGCAGCTGCCGTTGACATCGCCGCCGACATACCAGGTGGTCTGCCCGCATTCGCATTCATAGGTAGGAGCCGGACCGCCCTTGAAAAAGTTTACCCCATAGGTGATATCCAGGCCGTTGTAGCTTTCGCTGCCGTTGACGTCGCCGACAACGTAATCGCAAATAGAGCGAAGAGTAATATTAAGAAAGATAGTATCGGCCAATGATACCGCAACATCGGTAACAGTTGTCTCAACATAAGCGGGATGCGAGAAACGGACATCATAATTACCGGCTATCAAACCGCCAATATAGTATTCGCCACTAGGATCAGAATAATCCATTCTTGAAAAGCCAACTGCTTTAGTGTAGACATGATCTATCGGTTCGGACGAGGGACCTGTTACCGTTCCGGCAACGAATCCGTGAGGTCCGGCCGCACGTTCAAACAGATGGTTTCCGATAGTACCCCTACCGTAAACGGCTGCACTCTCAAGAAAATTCCCGTTGCTAAGATAAACTACGCCGTTGTTCTCCTCGGGATAATAGTACATTAGTGTAGTTCCGCCCCACCAGTTACCGCCATGCCCCCATACTTTTCTATGTCCCCAATATTGGTATAACCAGAAAAGCCCGCAATATTGGCTGATTCCGGGATATTGAACGGTCGTCATCAGATCTACTGTCGTACTATCAAGAATCCTGGTGCCGTCAATCTGCCCATGTTGCATTGTAGCGATTAAATGCCTGGCAAGCTGAACGGAACTTGTTCTTAGCTGGCCTGCCGGATAATAGGGCATTCCAGCATGTGGGTAAGGAACATATTGGAAACCGTTCCAGCCATATGGTATGGCGATGTTATTTGTATCCAGGTCACTTAAAAACCAGGCGGTTTCATCCATACCAAGCGAATCAAAGATATAAGTCTCGCAATATTGGTCGAAAGAGAGCGAATCGGGATTAATTACCTCGACCAGGTATCCTCCCAGCGCCGCGCCAACGTTAGAATAGTCATACTGCGCCCCGGGAGCCCACCCGTTAAAATTTTGAGAGTTATAATACATACCTACGGGAGTAAGATATTCTCGAAGGAACACACCCAGCGGAATCGGGGAATCAGACCCCCATGATATTAACGGTTCTAATATAGTCCAGTAATCATTTATACTTGATATGTGCGTCATAAGCTGAATAAAGGTGATCGGTGTAGATGGGTGGGCCGGATTTCTGACACTAAATGACAGATAATCATTAATATCGTCGTCCAGCTGAAACAGGCTGTCCTCCCATAGCTGCATCAAGGCCACTCCAACAAAAGTTTTGGATATAGAGGCCAAAATAAAAAGAGTCGAATCGGCGACGTGTATGCTATCCTCGATGTTCGCGTAGCCATAGGTCCCGGTCCAGTCGATCGAGTCGTCCTTAACTATGCAGGCAGCGACTCCCGGGATATGGAACATATTCATCTGGGTTTCTATGAACCAGTCAATATCATCGATAAGAGTTTCATATATTCTTAGAACATAATTGCCTGAATTATTCCCGTAGCCGTCGGCGATAATCAAAATCTCCTCTCCTTGAGTAAGACTTATGTGTCTTGATTTTGCGGCGTAAACGCATGCGTCATCGGTACCGATGATAAAATCATCGGCGACAACCGGTTCGTCGGGACAGGTGAATTCGTAGATTTGAAGGCAGTTGTCGTAATCGGTTTCACACAAAGATATCGTATAGTTTCCATTTGTGGGTGCGGTCCATTTATAGGTTACATCGGGCCCGGCGGCTGATTGACTGTACCACGAACCCCACCAATACCTCGGGCGTTCGCTATACGGCCCGTAGTTGTTTGTCGCCCCGATAGTGCTGCCGGCTTCTTCAATCGGAAGGGGCATACCGGTAAGGTCGATAAAATCCGAGCAGTCGCCGCCCAATAATATACCGCCAGACGGTTCCTTGAGCACACCGATCTCCTTTTTAAGTGGGTCTTGTCTTTCCTCGTCAAAAGAAGATGGCGGTATTATCTGTTCATCAAATGAAAGCACTTGCCCCGCCAACACAAATAGGTAAATGACTGAAGTGGAAATTACTTTAAATCTCATGGGGCTCTCCTTAAGATTTTAAAATCTGATTGTATTATTTCAGCAAAATCATTTTTACGTTCTCGGACCTATCGTCTTTCTCCAGCCGGGCAAAATAGACACCGGAGGGATAATCATCCGCTTTCCAAACTACATTATGCTCGCCAGCTGGGAGCCTGCCTCCTAATATCGTGGATACCCGCTGCCCCAGCAGGTTATATATGGAAATTGTTACTTCAGATTCTTGCGGTAATGTAAAGCTTATAGTTGTAGAAGCGTTAAAGGGATTGGGATAGTTCTGGAATAAATCAAACTTGTCGGATATCATGTTGAAATCATCAACAAAACCGACTGAAACCGAATCTCCGCCGCCGTAAGCTCCCATGTCGCTTAGCATGGTCCCCAGTCCCCAGGAGCAATCCAGCAGGCTGTCGATAATGGCCGGGTGACCGGCATCGATACAGGGTGAATCGGCGCTGTCACCGCAGGCTATCGATATCAGGTGAAAATCGCCGTTATCGGGATCGCGGAATAGGGGGTCGAGATCGATGTTGCCTATACCCTGATAACCGCCTTGAACATCGCAGTATGAAACCTCAGGCGAACTATTGTCAATATGGATTTCCAGTGAATCCCATTCGGAGCTGTCCTGCCATAAAATCGTATTTATAATAAATGGATTTGAATTGGACTGGCAGAGGATTCCTGCCCCGAGGCGGGCCATATTTCCGGAAACAGTATTGTTCAAAATAATCGGATTTGAATTCGAGCAGGCGATTCCTCCTCCTCTTCCCCAGGCGATATTATCGAAAATTATATTACCCTTTACAATAGCCTCCGTGGTTTCAAGATATAAACCGCCTCCATCAAGACGCGAACTATTGCCTGTAATGCTGTTGTGCATAATGTTTACCGAGGAGCCAATACAGAGAATCCCGGCCCCGTATCCCCAGACATCCAAATCCCATCCACCACCTACTGCATTAGCGATTATTATGTTATTAGAAATATTTACTGATGAATTCAGGCAATATATCCCGCCCCCGTTATCGGAAAAATTATTAGCGATTACGTTCCCTTTTATCTCGGCATTGGAACTGTCGCAAAATACCCCCCCTCCATAAGCCAGGACAAAAGGCGTTCCCGGAGGACGACCCGACTTAGACGCAATATTATTTTCAATTACGTTATCAAAAATCGTGGTATTTGAATTAAAGCAATATATTGCCCCACCCAAACCATTCGCAACGTCGTTCGACTTAGCCGTATTTTGAATTATCGCATTACTGCTAACCACAGGGCTTGAATTCAAACAATTAACACCTCCCCCCTTTAACGCAAATCCATGTCGTATCGTGAATCCCGTAATAATAGCCGTGCTGTCTTCGCCACTTTCGAACGTTATAACTGATCCTGAACTATCTCCATCAATTATGGTGGCAGAAATGAAAGAAGTATCTCCGGTTATTAAGAATTGTGAACCGAGCACTATATTATGGCCGTTGAAATTGACATTTTCAATATAGGTCCCCGGTTGAACCAACACCGTATCCCCGTCCGCGCTGGCATTTATCCCGGCCTGAATGCTTGAATAGTCGGTGGGGATATTTATTATCCTTGAAGAAGCCGATGAAAAACCCAGAAGAAACAGAGCAAAAAATAAAGCCGTGACTCTATTCACGATGGCACCTCTTTTTCCGGCGAATAACCAGAACGCCTTAAAGATTCGATTTTAATTATCCTTTTGCCAATTCAAACAAAACGAGCCAGAGTCGATCAAGGGTGATTTAATATAGCCCGCAGTACTTATGGAATTTTCAGCACATCCCGAAAAAGCCCGAAAAGATAAGGACTTTGTCTCCCCACAAAATCCATTATTAGTATAGCAAAGCTACACTCCGTTGTCAACTTATTTATTTTCAATATAGTACATGGACTCCTCACTATATATTATTTTTGTAATCCAACGATGTTGCGGTACTGATCGGTATTGCTTATATTAGTTGGTTGACCTCGAAAATTAAGATTCGAGGCGAAAGTGAAAAGGGGCTGGATGTTTTTCTGTCTTCTTGCCGGAAAAAGGCAGTTGACGAAACGGTCGGATTTAAATATAATGCACTAATGTGCAGTATTGATTAAAGAAGCGATTTGGGTAGGAGATAAAAGTCTATGCCGCCTGCAAATATAACCGTCAAAGGAGCAAGAGAACATAATCTTAGAAATATCGACGTTGTAATTCCGCGCTCCAAGCTGGTTGTGATAACCGGTATTTCAGGGTCGGGGAAGTCGTCGCTGGCTTTCGATACCATCTACGCCGAAGGGCAGCGCCGGTACGTGGAATCGCTCTCGGCCTACGCCCGGCAGTTTCTGGGTTTGATGGAGAAGCCGGATGTCGATTTTATCGATGGCCTCTCCCCGGCGATCTCCATCGAGCAGAGGTCATCTGCCAGGAATCCGCGGTCCACGGTTGGGACCGTCACCGAGATTTATGATTATCTTCGTTTACTTTATGCCAGGGTGGGTATACCTCATTGCTACAAATGTGGCAAGAGGATCAGCCAGCAGACGGTCCAGCAGATGGCCGATTCGGTCATGGAATTTCCCACCAATACAAAGATCCAGGTGCTGGGGCCGCTGGTTCGGGGGCGCAAGGGAGAATACCGCGAGGTATTCGAGGAGATTAAAAAGAGCGGATTCGTTCGGGTCAGGGTTGACGGCAGGGTTTATGATATCGACGAAGATATCAAACTTGAAAAGAACAAGAAACATTCCATCGATGTGGTGGTGGACCGCCTGGTTATCAAAAACGGCATCCAGAAACGTCTTACCGATTCTCTGGAGACCGCCCTGAAGCTCGGCTCCGGTCTCGTTATAATAGATGAGGTAGGTAAGCAAGATCATATATTTTCTGAAAAGTTCGCCTGCAAAGATTGCGGTATATCCTACGAGGAGCCAACGCCCAGGATGTTCTCGTTCAATTCTCCATTTGGCGCCTGCCAGTATTGTTCCGGCCTGGGATATAACATGGAGATCGACCCCGACCTGGTGATACCCGATGATACCATATCTATAGCTCAGGGCGCCATCGCTCCCTGGGGGGTGCCGCGCGGTTCATATTATTTCGGCATGCTGCGGGCGGTTTCGGAGCATTTCGGATTCTCTTTGAGAAAACCGTTTAAAAGTCTCCCGCAAAAAGTTCAGAAGATAGTGCTGTACGGTTCCGGACGTGAGCGGATTAAGTTCTCATGGGAGCACAGCAACGGCAACGGTCTCTGGGAGCATCTAAGTACGTTCGAAGGAGTAATAGGCAACCTCAGACGGCGTTACGTTCAAACCAGATCCAACGCGATTCGGGAGTGGATCGAGAAGTTCATGTCTGTGAAACCGTGCACGGAATGCGGGGGAGCGCGTCTTCGACCGGAGGCGCTGGCGGTTAAAATCGACGGCAAGCCCATATCGGATGTAACACAATTATCGATTAAAGGCGCATACGGATTTTTCTGCGGATTGAAACTGAATAAGAAAGAGCAGACTATTGCTAAACAGATATTGAAGGAGCTCAACGAGCGGCTCGGATTTCTGATAAACGTCGGGCTGGACTATCTCACGCTGGAAAGATCGGCGCAGACCTTATCCGGCGGGGAGGCGCAACGTATCAGGTTGGCCACGCAGATCGGCTCCCGACTGACCGGAGTATTATACATCCTCGATGAGCCGTCAATTGGCCTGCATCAGAGAGATAACGGACGGCTGCTTGATACATTGAAGTCGTTGCGCGATATCGGGAATACCGTCCTGGTCGTGGAGCACGACCGCCAGACCATAGAGGAGTCGGATTACGTTATCGACCTGGGGCCGGGGGCGGGCAAGCACGGCGGCCTGGTGGTGGCGGAGGGAACGCCGGCAAAGATAAAGAGATCGACGAAATCTTTGACGGGGAGATACTTGGCCGGCAAGCTGGAGATCCCGTTTCCGAAAAAACGGCGCAAGGGGAGCGGCGACAGGATCATCGTAAAGGGAGCCGCCGGCAACAACCTGAAAAAGATAAACGTCGAGTTTCCCCTGGGGAGGTTTATCTGCGTTACAGGGGTGTCCGGTTCCGGCAAGTCGACACTCGTTAATGAGACGTTGTATAGAATATTATCACGCGAATTTTACGGTTCCAAGCAACCGCCCCTTCCATATGGCGAGATTATCGGGCTCAATCATGTGGATAAGGTGATCGATATCGATCAATCCCCCATCGGCCGCACTCCGCGGAGCAATCCCGCCACCTACACCGGGCTTTTCACGCCTATTCGCGATATCTACGCCCAGCTTCCCGATTCCAGGGTGCGCGGTTACGGTCCCGGACGGTTCTCGTTCAATGTCAGGGGCGGGCGATGCGAGACCTGCGAGGGGGATGGTATCATCAAAATCGAAATGCATTTCCTGCCGGATGTTTACGTGCAGTGCGAATCGTGCAAGGGAGCACGGTACAACCGTGATACGCTGGATATAAAGTATAAGGGCAGATCGATCGCCGAAGTGCTGGATATGACCGTGGAGGAAGCTCTGGAGTTCTTCGACCGGATACCGAAGGTCAAACGCAAGCTGGAGACCCTTGTCGGCGTCGGTTTGAGCTATATCCATCTCGGGCAGCAAGCCACGACCTTATCGGGTGGCGAGGCCCAGAGGGTGAAGCTATCCACCGAGCTTTCCAAGGTGGCCACCGGCAACACGTTCTATATTCTCGACGAGCCCACCACCGGCCTGCATTTCGAGGATATCAAGATGCTTTTAAACGTGCTGAACACCCTGGTCGATCGCGGCAACACCGTGGTGGTGATTGAGCATAATATGGATGTCATAAAGACCGCCGACTGGATAATCGATCTCGGCCCCGAGGGCGGCGACGACGGCGGCGAGGTGATAGCCACCGGTACGCCGGAAAAGGTCGCAAAGAATCCCAAGAGCTACACCGGCAGATTTCTCAAGGAGGAGCTGGGGTTGTAGGGAGGTAGTGTGACAGCCACCAAGCCAAAAAACTTTACTTGTTTAAATTATTTTTGGCATAAAGAGTTTTTTATCTTGCAATTACAAACTAAAATGGCGTAGTTATTTCGTAAATGTCAATTAAGAGATACATTTGCAGAAAAGTTGAAAATATACGGATGTTAAAATACGAAGAATACATCGCTCTGCCTAAAGAATACCAAGATAAACTTAAGGAGAAAATAAATTATTTTTTAATATTTTTTGGTTTCATTTTTGTGTTTATTAATTCTTTCGCGTTAAGAGCAGTTTTAGACTTCACTATTGGCGTACTTGTGAAGTTGATATTGGTCACCGGAATAATTTTATTCCTTGGAATTCGCGCATTGACAATGTCATATTTATTAGGGGATTTGGTAAAGGTTGATTTCGTTTTGGGTAGAGAAGTCGAAAAATTTTTTATTAAAAATGTACATAGAATTATTATCCTTTTATTTTGTGGACTTTATACCATATATATACCCGTGATATACATAAATTATAATATTTCAAACGATAACATGCTTGATTATAAAATAATTTTGTACTATATATATTGCGATATTATTGCTCTTTTATTATTTATATTAATTATAATATACGTGAAATATATGCGGATAGGGGATTGAATATCATATCTAATATTCGGACATTTATATTGAAAAATAAATAAAATGTTAGTAGTTTACATTAGATAAAGTAGATAATATGTTAAAGAGACATAAAAATGGCTTCATTGATATTATTAAAGAATCCGGCTTTGATATTGATAGTTTTAAAGTTCATGAAGAAAAAATACGCGGCTTTGATGTATTTGTTATTGAATTTTTAGGATCACCATTAGTATTTGAGTTGCATAATTCGTATGAGAGTTATTTTGATTTTGATTATAGGTATTCATTATTAGCCAAGGATTTTCCTATGTCAGAATTTTATATGAATGGTAAGACAGGACCATGGGCCAGCATTAAGGATGTTTATAGAGAATTTAAATATTGGCTAGAGAATGTTGTGAAGGACTATCTCGAAGATCAAAAAATTCCTGATCTTTGGGTTCAATTGGAACAACAAAGGGAATTCATTCCTTCGGCAAAAATGGAAAAAGATGATACTTTACCGTATTCTGATGAAGAAAAAACCCAATTGCGGCTTTCGATAAATGAATTTCGTTTACAGATTGTTAATAATTTTCAACCGAATGATGACAAGATTAAAGTGATTGATGAAAGATTAAATTATTTATCCGAGGCTCTGGATAGATTAAATCGCATTGACTGGAAATCCGTGGCTCTTTCATCAATAATCGCGATTTCG
>CP070813.1:3201681-3212961 GCA_020344055.1 Candidatus Zixiibacteriota bacterium
GGTATCATCCCAGTCGCCGCCCTGGCTGTAGGAGCCCATAAACATCAAATACATCCTGAAGGTATCGGAGCCGTAGAGGGCAATAAACTCATCGGGATTTACCACATTGCCCCTGGATTTTGAGATTTTGGCGCCCCCTTTGGTTAAGGTCCCCTGGTGCCGCAGTTTAAGGAAAGGTTCATCGAAATGCAGTAACCCACAATTTTTCAAAAACATACAGAAAAATCGGGCGTACAGCAGGTGCATGACGGCGTGTTCGGATCCGCCGATATACATATCAACTGGAAGCCATTTCCTGGCCAGATCCGGATCCCAGGGACCCTTTTCATAATCGGGGTCCAGATATCTGAGAAAATACCATGAGGAATCGACAAATGTATCCATAGTTTCGGTTTCGCGTTCGGCCTTGCCGCCGCATTTCGGACAATAGGTATTGACGAATTCCTCCGATTTGGCCAGCGGCGATCTGCCGTTACCGGTAGGCATGAAATCGTCTATATCGGGCAGTAGGACGGGGAGTTTGTCTTCCGGAACAGCGACCTCACCGCATTTCTCACAATAGATAATGGGAATCGGCGGGCCCCAGTATCTCTGCCGGGATATAAGCCAATCCCGCAGTTTATAAGTGATCCTGAACTTCCCGGCATTCAGGGACTTAAGTTTTTCGGTTACCTTTTTCATCCCCTCCAGAGAACTCAAGCCATTGAACTCGCCGGAATTGATCATGATACCGTAATCTTCAAATGCGCTTTTGCTTAAATCGGATTCAGAATCCTCTGCCGGGCGAATGACCTCTTTTATTTTCAGACCGAATTCAGTGGCGAACTCCCAGTCTCGTTGATCGTGACCGGGAACTGCCATAACCGCCCCGGTGCCGTAGGAAACCAGCACGTAGTCGGCTATCCAGATAGGCACTTCCTCGCCGTTTATCGGATTTACGCAGTAAGTTCCGGTGAAAACGCCGGTTTTTTCCTTAACGGTCGACTGACGACCGATTTCCGAAAGCTTGCTTGCCTGACGGATATAATCTTCGACCTCTTTTTTATGGCCGGGAGAGGTAACGGTTTCGACCAGCGGGTGTTCGGGCGCCAATACCATATAGGTAACGCCAAAAAGGGTATCGGCGCGGGTGGTGAAAACCGGTATTTTTTCGCCGGTTTTTGCCGCAGTAAATACTATCTCAGTGCCCTCGGATCGCCCTATCCAGTTTCTTTGCATGGTCTTGGTCTGTTCCGGCCAATCGATCTTGTCCAGTCCTTCAAGCAGACGATCAGCGTACTCGGTTATCCTGAAAAACCATTGCTTTAAATTCTTTTTGGTGATTTCGGTGTCGCAACGTTCGCATAAGCCGTCCTTTACCTGTTCGTTGGCCAGGACCGTATTACATGAGGGGCACCAGTTAACCGGGGCCATTTTTCTTACGGCCATCCCCTTTTCGAAGAATTTCAAAAATAACCATTGCGTCCATTTGTAGTACCGGGGGTCGCTGGTGGCCAGCTCTTTCGACCAGTCGAGCATGGCGCCCATTTCTTTGAGCTGTTTGCGTATGTACTCGATGTTCTCCGCGATGGAAACCCTGGGATGTATGCCGGTTTTGATGGCGTAGTTTTCCGCCGGGAGGCCGAAAGAGTCGTATCCCATGGGCTCGAAAGTGTTATAACCCTCCATCCTCTTTTTGCGGGTCCATGTATCCGGCAGAGCGAACGCGTAGCTATGCCCCACGTGAAGTTTATCGCCGGATGGATAGGAAAACATCACCAGGGAATAAAGTTTATTCTTATAATCGGAAAGATTCGTCCGGTGGAATCCGGTCTCTTCCCAGTACCGGCGCCATTTGGAATCTATCCTCTCGAATGGATATGAGGGTGCGATATTCTGTTTTATTTCCGACATTCCCGCCTATTCCCTGTCTTTAATCAGCATATTAATAACCCAGGCGGTTAGAGAAACCAGAATCGATGTTAAAACCGCCGCACCGAAACCCGACAGATTGAAGCCCGGCACCAACAGCGATATTATATAAAGAATCAGACCGTTTATCACCAGAATAAACAATCCGAAACTCAGAATATTTATCGGCAGGGTAAGCAAAATAAGCAGGGGTCTGAGAATGGTATTAAAGATACCGAGCAAAAGGGCGGTTACTATCAACGCCACGGGATCCTCGACCTCGGCCCAGGGAGAAATCTTCACCACGATCAATAGCGCCGCGACAGTGACCAAAAGCTTTACTAAGAATCTCTGGGATTTAGAACTTTTCATATTGTTGATTTTTAAATGATCGTCTATTTAATGTTCAAGGGCGGAAAAGATGTCTTTTTTAACCGATCCGAGAGATACTCCCGAAAACCGTTTTCCGGTGAAAAGGACTCGACTGATTTCGACGATCTCGTCGGCTCCGACGGCGTCGATCCCAGCAATTGTCTCGTCAATACTTATGTGCCGTTCGGCCAGAAACTCATGTTTGGCGAGCCTGTTCATCCTGTTTGATGTGTTCTCCAGCCCCAGGACAAGCCCGCCTTTCAACTGTTCCTTGGCATCTCTCAGTTCCTCAACCGTCAGTTTCCGGGAGCAGATGGTTTCGATTTCCATTTTAATCGCGGAAAGAGCGCTTCTAACATTCTTTTTTTCTGTACCCAGGTAAATGCCGAATAATCCTACGTCCATGAAAAAATCGACATAGGAAAATACGGTATAAACCAGCCCCAGATTTTCCCGCAGGCGCTGAAAAAAGCGCGACGACATTCCGCCGCCCAGAATGGAGTTTAAAATCAGCATAGCAGGTCTCGATTCATGATTGAAAGACAACGCCTGAATTCCAAGGCAGATATGCGTCTGAGCGGTCTTGCGGTTGAACGATCTGTAAATCGGTCTTATGGAAGGCTTGGTTCGCCCGTTCCTGTGTTCGAGAGGAGAAAGATTCCCGAAATATTTTTCGGCCAGATCTGCCAATACGTCATGATCCAGATTCCCGCAGGCCGCCAGGACCATTTTATTGCAGCGGTAGTGTTTGTTTACGTAGCGAAGAATTTTGGCCCGGTTCATGTTCTTTACGGATCTTCTATCCCCCATAATGGGACGTCCGAGGGGGTGTTTGCCGAAGACCGTCGCGGCGAAAAGGTCGTGCACCAGATCACCCGGGGAATCCTCGATATCGCTGATTTCTTCCAGGACGACTTTCTTTTCCTTTTCAATATCGGACCGGGAAAAACTGGCGTTATTGACCAGGTCGCTCAGGATTTCAACGCCCTTGGCCAGGTGTTCATCAAGGAACTTGGCGTAGTAGCAGGTTTGTTCCCTGCTGGTGAAAGCGTTCAGGGTCCCGCCGACCGACTCCAGGAATGAGGCGATCTGGGAAGCGTTTCTGTTCTTGGTGGCTTTAAAAACCATGTGCTCGACAAAATGCGAAATCCCGCTGGAAACAGTGGATTCATCGCGCGATCCGACATTGAGCCACAATCCCAGAGATACGGAACGCACATAGGGGATCGATTCGGTAATGACCGTCAGGCCGTTAGGCAGAACCGATTTTTTATATATTACGGAATCTTTGTGTTCCAATATTATCTCCTGCCGCCGGACCGATGATTTCGAGATGAATGGTTCTCTCTCCCCGCTCCGGCCAATAGAGCTTTCCTCGAAAGCCTTATTTTGCCGTCAGGATCGATACTCAAAACCTTCACCTTTACCTGATCGCCGACGTTCAAAACATCTTCGACTTTATTGATCCGGCTATGGTCGATTTCCGAAATGTGCAGGAGCCCGTCGGTATTGGGCAGTATTTCCACAAAAGCGCCGAACGCCGCTGTTCTCCTGACAATACCTGTATACTCCTTGCCGACCTCCGGCTCCTCCACCAGGGCCAGAACCATGTCACGGGCGGTCTCCCCGGCAAGTTGATCGACCGAGGCGATCAAGACGGTGCCGTCATCCTCAATATCGACTTTCGCCCCGGTTTTCTCAACTATGCTTCTAATCATTTTTCCGCCGGGACCGATCACATCCCCGATCTTGCTTATGGGGATCTTAATGGTAATGATCCTGGGAGCGTATTGGGATAGCTCCGGCCTTGGGGCGGGGATCGCCTCTTTTATATTATCCAGTATGGTGAATCGGGCCTTTCGCGCCTGCTCCAGCGCCTTTTCCATAATCTCAAGTGTTAGCCCCGATATCTTTATATCCATCTGGAAAGCGGTTATCCCATCATATGTTCCGGCCACTTTGAAATCCATATCTCCCAGATGATCCTCTACCCCCAGAATATCGGTGAGAATGGCGATATTTTCACCTTCCTTGACCAGTCCCATGGCGATTCCGGCTACGGGGGCTTTTATGGGCACGCCGGCATCCATCAAAGACAATGACCCGCCGCAGACCGTGGCCATGGAGGATGATCCGTTGGATTCCATAATATCCGAAACGATTCTTATGGTATAGGGGAACCTGTCCTCCGCCGGTATTATCGGTTCCAGGGCTCTTTCGGCCAGGGCGCCATGCCCGATCTCTCTGCGGCCGGGTCCCCTGCTCGGCCTGACCTCACCCACGGAAAACGACGGGAAGTTATAGTGAAGCATGAAACTCTTGAATGATTCCCCGAATAGATCATCAATTTTCTGTTCATCGATCTTGGTGCCCAGAGTCGTCACCGCCAGCGCCTGGGTCTGTCCTCTGGTGAAAATAGCGGAACCGTGAGTCCTGGGAAGCACGCCTATTTCTATGGAAATATCCCTGATTTCCTCGTAGCCGCGGCCGTCCGATCTTACCCCTTCCTTCAGGATCATACTTCTGAGATCTTCTTTTTCCAATCTGGCTATAACGGCCTTTATCGAATTTTCCTTTTCGGGAAATTTTTCGGCCAGTTCTTCGAGAGTCTCCGTTACTATCCTCTCTACGGCGTCGGCCCTGTCAAGTTTATCTTTGATCCGGTTGGCGCTTTTTATTTTCTCCAGAGCAAGTTCGGTAACGGTCGTTTCAATGTCGGGATCGATTTCAGGAATAGCAACCTCCAGTTTCGGTTTACCTACCCTTAGTTTCAATTCATCGATTAAGGCCACTACTTTCTTGATGACCTCGTGTCCGAAGGCCAGAGCGTCCACCATTTCCTTCTCGGAAATTTCCTGGGCTCCGCCCTCTACCATATTTATGTATTCCGCGGTTCCCGCCATGGAGATATTGATGTCTGAATTTTCCATGTCGGAGAAAAGGGGGAATGCCTTATACGTGCCGCCAATACGGCCCACCCTTACGGCCCCTACAGGATAATTGAAAGGGATTTCGGATAAGGATAGAGCCGCCGAGGCCCCGATTATCCCGAGCATGTCGGCGTCGTTCTCCTGATCGGAAGACAGCACCTGGATCATAACGGAGACTTCATCGGTAAATCCTTCCGGGAAAAGCGGTCTTAAGGGTCTATCGGTCAGACGGGCGGATAATATTTCTTTTTCGCTGGGTCTTCCCTCTCTTTTAAAAAAGCCCCCCGGTATCTTGCCGGCGGCATATTGCTTCTCACGGTAATCTACCGAAAGCGGAAAGAAATCACGTTCCTCTTCCGTGGGTGCGAAAGTAACGGCCGCGAGAACGATGGTATCCCCGAGACGGACCAGAGCAGTGCCGGCGGCCTGTTTGGCGATCCGACCAGTCTCTATCGACAGGATACGACCATCGTCAAGTTGATGTTCAACAGTTTCCAAAATTATTCCTCCCGGACAGAAAACCTCACTTCCTGAGGTTTAGATTATCGATCAACGCCCGGTAAGCATCGATCTCGGTTCTTTTAAGATATTCCAGCAACCTGCGCCGTTTGCCGACCATTTTTAGCAAACCCAACCTTGAGTGATGGTCTTTCTTATTTTCTTTAAAATGCTCAGTCAGATCGTTTATTCTGGCGGTCAACAGCGCGACCTGCACTTCTACCGATCCCGTATCTTTTTCGTGCAGGCGGTAACTATCGATTATTTCGCGCTTTTTTCCCTTTGTTAGAGTCAACTTTCATTCCTCCTGATTTATTCTACCCCTGATAACTTTTTCATCTTCTCTTATATTTTTCGCAAGTTCGTCGGGCGAGCTAAACTTCGCCGGCGGTCTGATAAAACCCAGCAGTTCCAGGACGGCGGTATCGGCCTCGATTCTGCCGGAAAAATCGAAAAGGTTGATTTCGACCGATAACGTCTCGTCGTCAAAAGTCAGTCTCTGGCCAATATATGCCATGCCGGCGTACTTCCGTCCGTCAAAGCGCGCCGTGGCCGCATATACTCCTTCCCTGGGCAGCAGTTTTCCTGAGGGAACGGCCAGGTTTACCGTCGGGTATCCCATAGTCTTCCCCACTCCGTGACCTTTTACGATTTTGCCTGTAATAAAATAGTTATATCCCAGGGCGGCGACGGCTCTTTTATAATCGCCCAATTTCAGTTCCTTCCTGATTGGAGTCGATTTCAACGTGAGACCGTCGATTTTGTATTCCGGAACCACCGTAAATGTAAAGCCGTTATTTTTCGAGATTTCTTCCAGCAATTCCCTGTTGCCGGCGCGATCCTTGCCGAAAGCGTGATCGTACCCGAACACCAGGGCCTTCATATCGAGTTTTTTGAGCAAAATCTCTCTTACGAAATCCTCTGGCGGATACGACGCCAGCTGCCGGTTGAACTCCAGCACCACTACGGTTTCAACCCCGGTATCTTCCAGAAGCTTCATTTTCTCGTCAAAGGTGGTCAGAAGTTCGGTAGGGCCTTTTCTCCCGAGTACCAGCTGAGGGTGGGGATTGAATGTTACCAAGACCGGATTGAGATCCTGTTCGGCCCCTATCCTCAGGAGGGTTTCGATGATTTTCCTGTGACCGAGATGTACGCCATCGAAAGTACCCAGCGTGGCGGCAACGTTTCTCAATCCTACCGATTCGACATTACTAAGACCTGAGATGACCTTCATCTATTACCCTTATATAAGATCCCATGATTTCGGAGGGGCCGAGTTTATTCATGACCCTCCAGTGCATATTCAGGTTTGCCAGAGCCAGAACCTTGTCGTCCGGTCCCATCAATAAAGATACGACGCCGCCGTCTCCCGAATAGTTGCTTCCGCCTATATATTTTTTATAAAGCGGCCGACCGTTCAATACGGCCCCGTAGTACTGAGGCTTTATATTGATCAAAGGAGCGGAGGGCAGCGCGTTTTTCAGCGGTTTCAAAACATCCATAATATTATCGGAACCGGTGATTTCCTCGAGAGTGAGAGCGCCGGAGACCTGGAATGGGCCCACCTCCAGCCGCCTCAGGCTTTTCAGATGACCCCCGCAACCGAGAGCCCGGCCCATTTGATGAGCGATACTCCTGACATAGGTTCCCGATTGACATCTGATGTCCAGCGACACTTCGGGCCAATCGAAATCGATGACTTTGATCTTTTCGATTCTAACAACCTTGTGTTTCGGACTGATCCTCGCGCCCCGGCGCGCCAGCCTGTGCGAGGCGATTCCATTTCTTTTGGCTGCGGAAAAAGGAGGAACAATCTGTTCCACCTCCCCCCTGAAACTACCCAATAATTTCTCAAATTCATCCGGATCGACATTACCGGCATCGGATGACGCCAGGACCGTGCCGTCGGCGTCAAAGGTATCCGTTTCCTGCCCGAAGGCGAAGCGCGAAACGTATCTTTTCGGCATATTGGTAAGGAATTTTGACAATAGAGTGCCTTTGCCGAGAAGAATGACCATAAGACCGGTAGCGTTGGGATCCAGTATACCGGTATGCCCCACTCTCTTTATTTTCAGAGCCTTTCTTATATAATCCACGACGTCATGGGACGTCATCCCCGTCGGCTTATCGACGAGGATTATGCCGTCAATCGCATTCACGGATATACTCCCGGGCTTTTTTCATAACATCCTTGACCACGGTTTCCAATTCGCCTTTTTCAGAGAATCCGGCCGCGTTAGTATGACCGCCGCCGTTGAACATGGACGCGAAGTTCGCGGAATCGTAGCCGTTCTGCGATCTAACCGACACCTTAATCACGTCGTCGGACAACTCTTTAAAGAGGAATCCCATTCTGACGCCGTAAATCGAAAGAATGAAATCGACGAATCCTTCCGAATTTTCTATCGTACCACCAGATTTTTCCAGGTCCTCCCTGGTAATGGTAAAATAGCCGATTTTACCATCCAGCTCGACCTTCAAACTCGCCAGAGTGCGTCCCAGGAGCTTAATGGTGCCGGGCAACATACCCGAATAGAGGTTATCGGCGATCTCTTTGGGACCGGCTCCTTTTTCAATCAACCTGGACGCGACATACATACTGCGGGAGGTGGTCGATCCGAATCGAAATCTCCCGGTATCGGACGATATGGCGGCGTAGAGCTGTTTGGCGATCACGGGAGTGATATCCGATTTCCCTTCTTCGAAAAGGAGATATAAAATCTCGGCGACGGCGCTGCTCTCTTTATCGACGATATTGACGCGGGCGTAGTTCTCGTTATCGTTATGGTGATCGATGTTCAATAAAATCGCCGATTCCGGAATCAGATCCCTGACAAACCCAATCCTATCCAGCGAGGGACACTCCAGGATTATTACCACCTCGGGCGAAAAGGACAGCATATCGGGTGAAAAATCTATAACCTTGTCCGGGTCCAGAAATTTGTATTTCGCGGGAATAGATCCCTGATTTACAACCGCCACGGTCTTGCCACGATTCAGCAATGAATAGTAGAGCGCCATCTGAGAACCTATGGAATCGCCGTCAGGGTCCATGTGCGACGTAATAAGGAAACGGTCATGTTTCTCTATTAACGCGTTGATTTCAGCCAGTTTTTTCTTCATCCGATTCGTCTTTCAACCGACTCAGGATCTCGCCGATTCTGGAAACGCTATCGCCGGTTTTGTCGAATACGTAGCGTAATTCCGGCATATGCCTCAATCGCATTCTGTTTCCTATTATTTTTTTTATTATGCCGGCATGGCGTTTCAAAAATCCCCTGCAGGCGTCAATCTCCTCTTCCCCTCCCAGAACCGAGAAATAGACCTTGGCGTACCGTAAATCTTTCGAGATTTCGCTTCTGGTAAAAGTAATCAGATAGGGGGGACTGTCTTTCAGTTCTCCTGCAACGATCGATGCCAGTTCTTTTATAATCTGGCTTTGAAGCCTGTCCACTCGTGAAAACTGCATTTTAGCGCCATTCCAATTCGCATTCGGTCATAACCGCTTCCGGGAGATTGGCGCAGAGATCCTGCACTCTCGAAATCACGCCGTTGGCATATGCCGAGTCGCTTGAGACAATCGCGATCCCCAGCTTCGCGGTTTTCCAGATATCCTGATCGCCGATTTCGGCGATTGAAATGTTGTATTTATTTCGCAACTTATCTTTAACGCTTTTTAAGACTTTTCTTTTATCCTTCAACGAATCAGCGTGCGGTATCGATAAAGAGATTTTCAGCACAGCCACGATCATGGTACCACTTATGCCTATTCGAGTTTTCTGGCCTCTTCGATTTCCTGGTAGACCTTGATCAAATCGCCCTCCACCAGATCCGGGAAAGGCTCTATACCGATTCCGCATTCGTATCCCGAGGCTACTTCCCTGACATCATCCTTAAACCGCTTTAGGGACGAGATTTTCCCTTTTCCAAGAAGTTCTTCGTTGCGGTACATTTCGGCAAGCGCACCGCGTTTCACCGCGCCGTTTTTAACAAAGCTGCCGGCGATAAATCCGATTTTGGGCACTTTGAACACCTGGCGCACCTCCGCCTCGCCGATCTCTATTTTTATTATTTCCGGAGCGAGCAATCCCTCAAGCGCGGCCTTGATATCCGATTCCGCCTCATATATGATTTTATAAAGTCTGATATCAACCTTTTCTCTCACGGCAAGATCTGCGGCTTTGGACTCCGCCCGTACGTGGAATCCGATAATTACAGCCTCGGAAGCCGCCGCCAGAATAACGTCGGACTCCGAAATATTTCCGACACTTTGATGGATTATATTTATCTTGACCTCCGGATGCTGTATCGCCGCCAGAGTATCCGACAGGGCCTCAAGCGACCCGTCAACATCGGCCTTGATAATTAGATTTAATTCTCGTATCTGCCCTTCCTTTATACGATCGTAGACTTCGGTTAAGGTCATTCTCTTAAGATGCCTGAAATCCTTTTCTCTTTTGAGTCTCAGTCTTTTCTGGGCGATCATCCTGGCTTCGCTTTCGCCGTCCGCCACGCTGAAAGGATCGCCGGCCTGGGGGACGCCGTTCGAACCTAAGATCTGAACGGGAGTGGACGGAGGGGCTACTTCCACGGAAGACCCTCTCTCGTTAAGCATCGCCCGAATCCTTCCATAATTCGTACCCGTAACAAATGAGTTCCCGACTTCCAGGGTTCCCTTCTGAATCAGCACCGTACACACCGGGCCTTTACCGCGATCAAGCCTGGCTTCAATAACGGTGCCTCTGGCTTTGGTATCTCTGGGTGATTTCAGATCCATCATCTCCGTCTGCAGGAGAATCATTTCCAGGAGCTTATCTACGTTCTGACCGGTTTTGGCGGAAATTTCAACCATCACCGTTTTGCCCCCCCAATCCTCGGCGATGAGGTTATGCTTTGAAAGCTGTTCTTTAATTCTATCGGAACTTGCCGCCGGAAGATCGATTTTATTAATGGCGACCAGAATAGGCACGCCGGCGGCGCGAGCGTGGTCAATCGCCTCGACGGTCTGGGGCATGACGGCGTCATCGGCAGCCACCACCAGAACCACAATATCGGTAACATGAGCCCCCCGCGCCCTCATAGAAGAAAACGCCTGATGACCCGGCGTGTCCAGAAAGGTGATATTGCCGTTGGGGAGTTCCACTTCGTACGCCCCTATATGCTGCGTGATGCCTCCCGATTCCCCGGCGATTATGTTTGATTCTCTTATGAAATCGAGTAAGGACGTTTTTCCATGATCGACATGTCCCATAATAGTGACAACCGGAGAACGCTTTTCGGCCTCAACCTCCACCTCCTCTTCATCCTCTTCCTCACCAACCAGCTTGGATTCTTCAACGATAAATCCGAATTCGAGCGCGAGGGTGCCGATGGTGTCCATATCGAGCCTCTGGTTTATGGTGGCCATGGTTCCGAGCTCCATGCACTTTGCCACAAGAACGGCCGCTTTCAGTCCCATCAAATCGGCGAGCTCTGAAAGCGTAATATATTCGTTAACCTTTAGTACTTTACTGTCCTCTTCAACCCCGGCTTCATCGCTCAATCGAACATCGGATCGTCTGTATTTTTTCTTTTTGGCGACGTCCAGACT
>CP070813.1:3213061-3224283 GCA_020344055.1 Candidatus Zixiibacteriota bacterium
ACAACGGTGGGTGCACGATTGTAATAATTCGAACTATGTCTTATCTGGCGTTAGCAAGAAAATACAGGCCCGGCGATTTCGAGAATATTATAAGCCAGCATCATATCACCACCACTTTGAAAAACGCGGTGAAGCTGGGCAGGATCTCTCACGCCTATCTATTTTGCGGCCCGAGAGGTACGGGGAAAACGACGACAGCCCGAGTCCTGGCGAAAGCCCTGAACTGCGATAAAGGACCGACGCCCGAACCCTGCGGAGAATGCACGGTATGTATTGAAATAGCCCGATGCTCATCCCCCGATGTTTTCGAGATCGACGCCGCCTCCAACCGCGGTATCGACGATATCCGCGAACTTAGGGAGAACGTCCGCTACGCGCCCGTGGGCGGACGATACAAGATCTACATAGTCGACGAGGTTCACCGTCTGACAAAGGAGGCCTTCGACGCGCTGTTGAAGACGCTGGAAGAACCGCCCGCCCACGTTATCTTTATCTTCGCCACCACCGAGCCCCAGGCGTTGCCTCCAACCATCCTGTCCCGTACCCAGCGTTACGATTTTAAGAGGATCCCGGTATCATCGCTGGCGGAGGCGATCAACTCCATCGCCCAAAAAGAGGGCTTGACCATAGACCCGGACGCCGCCCTGATGTTGGCCAAGAAGGCCGACGGCTCTCTGCGTGACGCCATATCCCTTCTGGATCAGCTATCAAGCTTTTCCGATGGCAATATCAGCATCGCGGGGGCGGGGGAAATCCTGGGCATAGTAAAAACCGAATTCCTGTCGGATATTACCGGGGCCTTGATCGCGCATGATACCTCAAAAGCCCTCTCCTTATTCGGACAATTCGTCAAATCCGGCGGGGATTCGCAGGAACTGGCGGAGGCGCTTACCGGTTATATTAGGTCTTTATTGCTAATAAAAAACGGTGTCGAGGATGTCACCATTATCGAAATGGAAAAAGGCGAGGTCGAACAGGCAAAGGGGATTCTCGACGATATCGAAAGCGTCGATCTTCTACGATTTTATACTATCCTGGCCGACTATAAACAGATGGTTAAATCGGGCCAGGACCCGCGTTTCGGATTCGAGGCGTTGCTGGTAAAAATGGCGTCCATGGACAGGGCCGTAAAGCTCGAGGATCTGCTTAAAAATCACCGTCCGGGCCCCGGGAATTACAATGCCCCCCCCATCCCGTCCGGTTCCACAACCAAAGAAAGAAGTGAAAAAAGAGACACTAAACCGTACAATTCCGGATTCAACTCGTACTTTGCCCCGGCGCGAGAATCGGCTTCCCCGGTCAATAGAAAAAATCCCGTCGAGCCTTTAAAATACCAGGGCGATTTGAGTATCGGTATTATATCGGAAAACTGGGACAATTTTTGCAGTTTTATATCGCAGGAGGATAAGGCGATCTTCGCCCATCTGAGCCTGAGCATGCCGTCGCAGTACGAGAACGACGTTTTAAAAATAGGGATGGACGATTCGCACAAGTTTCAATTCGAGCAGCTGAATAAAATCGGCAACAAGAAATCACTGGAAAAATATTTAAAGAAGTATTTCTCGAAGGATATAAGACTTAACATCATACAGGGCCCCAACGAGGGGAGGAAATCCGGAGATTTCCCGAATAATTTAAATCCTGAAAAGCTATTTAATGGATCACCTGAGGTCAAAAAATTGTTTGATCTTATGGACGGTGAGATATTAACCCAGTAACCAAGGACGGGGAGAGGTAAATGCACGATTACTTTTTAAGACTGATAAAAGGAGCATATATGGCTAAGGGACTCGGCGATTTGATGAAGCAGATGCAGGCGGTTCAGGCCAAAATGGAGCAGATGCAGGAAGAGCTCGCCGAAAAAAGGGTGGAAGCCACCTCGGGCGGCGGGATGGTCAAGGTGGTCGCCAACGGAAAACAGGAAATTCTTGAGATCAAGATAGACCCTGAAGTAGTTGATCCCGAGGACGTCGAAATGCTTGAGGAGCTGGTCCTGGCGGCCGTAAACCAGGCCAAGGAAAAAGCCGCGGAACTTCAGATGGACGGTCTATCGGGGCTCACCGGCGGATTGAAAATACCGGGCCTGCCCCTTTAATAAAATATGCCCAGGGCGCTCGATGACTTAATAGAAGCGTTTTCATCTCTTCCGGGGATAGGAAGAAAAAGCGCGGCCCGGCTGGCTTTTTTTCTGCTTAAAAGACCTGTCGAGGATTCCAGGGATATAGCGCAACGCATAATAAACGCGCGGGAGTCTCTCAAACCGTGCAAAATATGCGGCAACCTAACCGATGACGCGGAATGCGAAATCTGCAGGGATAGATCCCGTGACAGGTCGTTAATCTGCGTGGTCGAGGAACCATCCGACGTCACCGCTATAGAATCTATCGGGGAATACCGCGGCTTGTATCATGTCCTGGGCGGCGCGCTCTCACCGTTGGACGGTATCGGGCCGGATGATCTTAACATCAAGTCGCTCAAAAAGAGGATCGATGAAGGCCTGATCGAGATAATCCTCGCCACCGACCTCACCACCGAGGGCGAGGCGACGGCCTCGTATCTTCTGTCCACATTATCCGCCGGGGATGTAAAAATAACCCGGATCGCCCGGGGATTGCCGGCCGGCGGCTCCCTGGAGTACGCCGATAAGAACACCCTCGCCCGGGCCCTGGAAAACAGAACCAAGCTGGATAGATAGCGGATTACGTCAGATGACTATGCGGCGTCAGTCCCGCCTCTGGCGGGATTTCCTGACGCTTACTTTGGCGCGTTTGGCGGCGGAGTGGCGCGCCTTTGCCGTCAGGTCACGGCCTTCGGCCTACGACCTGACGGAACAAAAGACCCTTGGGAATTATCAAAAAACACCCCGACTGGAAAGTCGGGGCTATTAGTTTAAATTTATTTATTTCTTAATAGCCGACACTTTCCAGTGTCGGACAATTGTCTGGGCAGGAGGATTCTGTCATCCCGGACTCGATCCGGGATCCCGAACCGGGCCACCCTCCAGATTCCCGATTAGAGATTTCGGAAATGACAGGATTTGGCCGTTTTTCAGTTGCGGTGTGCAATTACCGGATCGTAAGTATCAAGAATTATTAACTGCCGTGCAGGCTCTAACCTTTTGCTGGGGTATAAAATATAGACCCCCGCCGGAATTCCGTGATAATTATAAGGTCGGTAAATACTTTGTTAAATAACCGTTTTTGCGAATAATTTCCGGGGCGATTCGAGATCGATCATTGCGGGAAAATTCTCACTTTTTCCACAAAATCGTTTCAGACTGAAACGGCGGATTAGATGCTATTTATAAGGATAAGCCGGGATATCTATTTAGCCTGTCCGCATGTCGATAATTAACATGAAGATATAATTACACATAGCCGGGGAGGAAGATATGTTAAGCTGGTGCATAATACTGTTCGGACTTGGAGTCCTGGCGTTTCTGGACACCATATTCAATTACGGGGAGATTTTCCGCCGCATTAATTCGGTGGTGTTCATGTTGATTTCCCTGGGATTGCTGGTTAGGCTCAGCATGATGACAAAAACCAAGGAAAAGGAAAGACTCCAGGAACGTAACGCGCAACTTGAAGAACAGGCAACTACCAAAAGGCCGGTAGAAGCCAGTCAGCCGGTCGCCTGAACGGTTATTTCTCCGCATCGGATGGCTCGACAACTGTGATTGTAGGGGCGGGACTTCGGTCTCGCCCTTTTTTATGGGTAATACTGGCAATATATTTTTCCCCAATAAAATAAAAAAACCCGGCCGCGCCGGAGGCGTGGCCGGGGCCATGTCGGGCGCCATTGTTGGCAGACGCTTCGCTGTTTACCCCGACATTGCATCCAGCACTTCCTGTGCGTGGATATCAGTTTTGACCTTGTCGAAAATATGTTTAATATTGCCGTCTTCGTCGATTAAGAAGGTTTTGCGGGCGGTGCCCCATTTCTTCTTGCCGTACATATTCTTCTCAACCCAGACCCCGTATTTCCCCACCACTTTCTTATCGGTGTCGGAAAGTAGCGTGAATGGGAGGTTGTATTTTTCTTTGAACCTGGTATGCGAATTCTCATCGTCAATGGATACTCCCAGCACCTCGATGCCTTTTTGCCTGAATATGTCGAAACTATCCCTGAACGAACAGGCCTCCTTGGTGCATCCGGGGGTGTCGTCCTTGGGGTAAAAATAAAGCACCAGCGGTTTACCTTCATAATCTGACAGCTTGCGTATATTCCCGTCCTGATCTTTCAGCGTGAAATCGGGGGCTTTTTTACCAATCTCCAGCATCGTTCCTCCAATCTTAAATTCATTAATTCAAACTTTAAGGAAATGTCTATGGTTTCTGCTAAAATCGATGATTGGAGTATGGGATGTCTATTATAAATAATCTCTCAGATTTTCTCCGAGCTTCCCTGGTACAATATTATATCTTTTGAAGAGTTCCGTATCGCTTGTGTAATTCTCGTCAAACAGCATGGCAATCTGATCGCGGGTTACCGGGAATCGGGAAAACCTGTCGAACAAAACAGCCAGTATTTTCATAATAAAAACCGGCTGATGAATTTTTACCGCTTTTATATCCAGGGCTTTTCCGACAATATCCACGAGCTCGTTAAAGGACAGGATTTCGGGTCCGCCGATTTCGAATGTTTTTCCAGAAGCGAAATCATCATCGACCGACTTTATAATGACCTGGCATAAATCATCGACATGCACCGGCTGGAGCCTGTATTTGCCGTTTCCAATGATAGGCATAATGGAAAATCTTCGTAGAAAGCGAGCGATCATATTTATAAAATCGTCCCCGGGACCATAGATGATGGAGGGCTGGAAAATGGTTACGTTCAGCCTTGAATTTTTAAGCAGTTCTTCGGCTTTATATTTGGTTTTGAAATATACGGTCTTGCCGGACGGGCCGGTTCCCAGCGCCGATATTTGAATGAACCTGGTTATGCCATTTATACCGGCCAGTTTCACAAGATATTTCGGGATATCATAATGTGCCTTTTCGAAAGTTATCCCCTTTGAGGGAAATTCCCTTATTATACCAATACAGTTTATGAGAACGTCGGGTTTAGCCGGAAGCGGTTCGAATACGGTCTCGAAATCTGTCGGCATAATGGAGATATTTTGAGCGTTTTTTATTTTAAGCTCTGATCCGGGCCGCACCAGCAATATAATACTATGTCCGTTTCTTTGAAGTCTCCCGGCCAGGTTCGATCCCACGAATCCCGTTCCACCGGCAATTAGAATATTCATCGTCGCTCCATTCTGGCTAAATTATCCTTCTGAAAACTAATATTACAGATCTCATAGGGCAAGAGTGAATATCATGATTTTCATCGGCGGTTCGGGAACCCTTTCCTGACGATTTTCTCCGCGATATATTACATACGATATCCGGGGCGACCAGATATCGATACGGCCAATCGAATGCTGAATTCGTATCGTCTTAACCACCCTTTTTTAGATTTCGATTGACAATTATAATTAAATTATATAACTTGCATTGAAACATATTTTTCAACTGGCGCGTTGGCTTGCATTTGAAAACAATATAATCAGGGGGATATCATGCTTAACAAAACCGGATTAATATTATCCGTTATCTATCTCATTGTTTTACAATCTGTTGCGTACGCCCAGGCGCCGGACACGTTGTGGACTAAGACGTATGGCTACCCTGACGGCATTGACGAATGCTGGGAGGCGGTTGCCACACCCGATGACGGCCTGGCAATAGTAGGTTCTTCTACTCAACTGGGCAACCTAATCAGACTTTATGTCGTAAGAATAAATTCCGACGGGGACACTCTGTGGACCCGGACTTATGCGGACTATAGCGAAGGCCGGGCTATTTGTATGACCTCCGATCTCGGTTTTATTCTGTCCGGCGTAATTATTACATATGATGCGTTAGCCTATATCATAAAAATCGATTCTCTGGGAAATGAGGTCTGGTCCCGTGTATACGAGACCTGGGGCGACGGGGCATTCCGATCTTGCCAGGCGGTGGGAAATGACGGCTACGTACTTGCAGGATATGCTTATACCGGCGAAATGTTACTGGTCCGTATCGATTCTGCAGGTGATACTTTATGGTCAAGAGTATACGGTGGTCCTCAACCCGATAGGGCCTGGTCGGCCAAACCAACATCCGACGGCGGATTCATAGTTGCGGGCTGGACCGAGTCGTTCGGTAACGGGCTGTCAGATTTTTATATTATTAAAACCGATCAGAACGGCGATTCGCTATGGGCCAGGACTTTCGGCGGCCAATGGAACGAGGAAGCCCGCGATATTATTGAAACCGGCGACGGTGGTTTTTTGTTTTGCGGAAAAAGATCGATCAATTACAATGATCCGGATTACTATCTGATGAAAATCGATTCGCAGGGTGATTCCCTATGGGCACACTATTATCGTGACTGGTTTCCCGAATATCATGGTGTAATACATTCCTTGAGCCCGACCTTAAATGGAGGTTATGGTTTAATCGGTTATAACGTTCGTAGTGACATAATAGTATTGAAAACCAATAATAATGGCGATTCGCTCTGGGCAATCAGCTTTATTGATGATCCTTCGGTTAGATTTAAATCCAGGTCGATTATTCAATCACAGGATGGAAGTTATTTCTTATGCGGTTACTACCAGGATATTTGGGTCGTAAAACTCGCTCCCGATATCACCGGAATCGAGGACGAAATTGTCATATTGCCAGATCAAATCACCCTCCACCAGAACTACCCCAACCCCTTTAACGCCAATACCACAATTTCATTTACGCTTTCGGACCCGCAAAACGTTGTGCTTTCTATTTATGACCTGCTGGGTCGGAAGGTATCGGTTCTGGCCGACGGTTATTATGATCCCGGTATTCACAATATTACATTCGACGCCGGCGATTTAACCAGCGGCATATATTTCTATAATCTCAAAGTGAAGGATATAAGCGAAACGAAATCGATGATATTATTAAAATAGAATTGGGGGAAGCTATGAAAACGTTAGTCCTTTTTGTATCAGCATTCTTGTTCATTTTACCTGTATACGCCCAGGCCCAGGCGCCGGACACGCTGTGGACGAGGAATTATGGATTTTCAGGAGACGACCAGGCGTGGCAGGTTCAACCGACGCAGGACGACGGCTTTATTATCGTCGGAATGGCTGATGTTGGAATTCCCAGCGATCTGGATATGTATCTTATTAAAACCGATGAAAACGGTGATAGCATCTGGACTCGCACATATGATTATTCTACTTTGGTTGATGTCGGCCGTTCCGTATTACCTCTGAATGACGGCGGTTTCGTGGTTACGGGATACAGCAATACATTCGGTTATGACGATGACCTTATTCTATTTAAGGTCGATTCGCTAGGGAGCAGGGAATGGTTTCGCGTCTATAATGATGCCAGCGGCAGGTCTATAAAAAAATCCGCCGATGGAAATTTTATTATCGCAGGTTTTATGCCCGGTGCTGCAGGCGACGAGGACATGTGTTTTATCAAAACTGATACCGCGGGAATTCAAATTTGGGGGTGCTTCTACGGCGGTTCATCTGATGAAAGGACCTGGGATATATGCGAAACCTTAGCGGGAGAATTTTTTATTGTAGGTTGGACTGAATCAATCGGAGCGGGCGGATCGGATATATTCGTTATCAAAACCGATCAGAACGGAGAATTAATCTGGTCGAACACATACGGTGATTTATATAACGATGAAGGGCGCTCGATTCTGTCGAAAGAAGACGGCGGATTCGTAATAGCCGGCAAAATATCAATGAATCAGTTTAGCCATAATGTTACCGTCATTAACGCTGATTCGAATGGAAATGTAATATGGTCCAGGATTTTCTCAGATTCTGCTGACGCTATCGCCAACTCGATTGTGGCGACATCCGACGGCGGCTATATATTAACCGGAATGAGACGCGATTCTAATTATATGTTATCAGGGTTTGTGATAAAAATCGACGTTAACGGGGATTCGCTATGGAGCAAGATAATCCGCGATCCCGATCAAAACCTTTATTGCCGGTCAATTGTGCAAACCTCTGACGGTGGTTACGTTATCGCAGGCTATCATCAGGTGCCGGGTCATTCCAACGATGTTTTCCTCTGCAAGCTGGCCCCGGATATTGTCGGCATACAGGATGAAATCGCCATCCTGCCGGAAAATACCACCCTCCACCAGAACTACCCCAATCCCTTCAATGCAAACACCACCGTTTCTTTCACACTCTCAGAACCGCAATATATTGTGCTGTCTGTTTATGATCTGCTGGGCCGAAAGATATCGGTATTGGCCGACGGCTATTTCGATGCCGGTATTCACGATATTACGTTTGACGCCGGCGATTTAAGCAGCGGTATATATTTCTATATTCTCAAAACCGGTGATATAAGCGAAACGAAATCGATGATATTGTTAAAATAGAATTGGGAGAAAAGATGAAAGGGATAATTTTATCAGTCGTGTCGTTACTTTTGGTTGTACCGGTTTATGTTAACGCCCAGGCGCCGGATACGCTGTGGACGCGGATTTATGGCTATGACGATGTTGACGAGGCATGGCAACTCAAGGAGACGTCTGACGGCGGTTTCATTATTGTCGGATTTTCTCAGGAAAACGATGATATATATTTGCTGAAGACCGACGAGAATGGCGATACCCTGTGGACCAGCCTGCTCGGCTTTACGTCCGATGACATAGGCCGCTCCGTGGAGCCGCTGGATGATGGTGGTTATATTATTACAGGCTATGCCGGGGGATATATAGTACTGATGAAAACCGATTCACTGGGCAATCATCTGTGGCATCATTACTTCGATTATGGTTGGGGAAGGGCGGTCAGGGTAACCAACGATGGCGGGTTTGTAATAGCGGGATATACGATGTTCGGCGTAAACAGTGAGCAAATATTTATTGCCAAGACTGATGGCGAGGGTAACCTGGTATGGTCAAGGGCCTATGGCGGGCCGAATGCTGAGAGAGCCTGGGATGTCAGGGAAACGCCGAATGGGGATTTTGTTGTTCTGGGATGGACAGAATCTTTCGGAATGGGCAGATCGGATATCTACGTCATAAAAACTGACTCGAATGGAGACAGCCTCTGGACCAGAACCTACGGTTCGGATGGCACCGACGAAGGAAGGTCCCTTTTATTAAAGGAAGACGGCGGTTTGATTATAGCCGGAAAAATCTACGCTCCCGGGACCTATGTGAATATGGCGATTATCAGCACCGATTCAAATGGCGATACCATCTGGACGAAGATATTCCCCGAAGGTGACTATCAAGTCGCTAACTCGATAACCGCCACCTCTGACGGGGGATATATATTTGCGGCTATTTCATCGGGATACCCGGACATTTCAAAAATATTGAAAATCGATTCCAACGGGGATTCGTTGTGGTGCCATACACTTGAATTCCCGACTCAAGACTTATATTGCCGATCAATAATCCAATCATCAGATGGAGGTTATGTTATCGCTGGATACAGCGGGTATTACAGTAGCCTTAGAGACGTTTTCCTCTGCAAACTGGCGTCCGATATAGTCGGCGTTAATGATGGGACTATTCGATTGCCCGATCAAATCACCCTGCACCAGAACTATCCCAATCCCTTCAACGCCAACACAACCATATCCTTTACACTTTTAGAACCTCGAAATATCATGCTTTCTATTTACGATCTGTTAGGGCGGAAAATATCGGTATTGGCCGACGGTTATTTCGATGCCGGCATTCACGATATTACATTTGACGCCGGCGATTTAACCAGCGGCATATATTTCTATAATCTCAAAACCGGTGATATAAGTGAAACCAAATCCATGATATTATTAAAATAAGATTGGGGGAAGTGATGAAAAGGTTAGTTTTATTTATTGTGGCAGTCCTGTTCATTCTGCCTGTAATTGTCCAAGCCCAGGCGCCCGATACCCTGTGGACGAGGACGTACGGCTATTCGGATCAAATTGATAATTGCTGGGAGGCGATCGGCACGCCCGACGGGGGATTAGCGATAGTCGGTACTTCTACCCAGCAGGGTTATCGGAGCTGGCTTTATGTCGTCAGGATAGATTCCGACGGAGATACACTGTGGACCCGGACTTATGCGGACGGCAGCGGAGGTATGGCTATCTGTACGGCACCGGACAACGGATTTTTCATTTCCGGGATTATTGTCACAACCGATCCATATCCTTATATCCTGAGAATAGATTCATCGGGATATGAAGTCTGGTCGAACATATATACAGCCTGGCCGAACGCGGGATTGAGATCATGCCAGCCTGTCGGTAATGATGGATACATACTTGCGGGATATACAAGTACCGGCGATATGATGATGGTCCGTGTCGATCCCTCAGGTGATACCCTGTGGTCAAAGGCATACGGTGGTTCTCAGGCTGAAAGGGCTTGGTCGGTACGGTCGACATCGGACGGCGGTTTTATAGTAGCAGGCTGGACCGAATCTTTCGGAAACGGAGGCTCCGACTTTTATATTATAAAGACCGACCAGAATGGGATAGGGGTGGAAAACACAACAGTAGGATGCTCTGTGGAGATCATGCCGTTAATGAAGGCGGTGTGCCGTAGATTCGTCTTCTGTGCCGGGCTCGCGCTGGTTGCCCTTATCGGGGGCGCAGCCCTACTTGCTTGGGCGTTGTTCCATGTCGTCGGAGCGTAACTTGCAGGAGCTGGCAGCAAACGCGGGCCATCCGCAGACCCCTCATTCGTTCATCGCTGAGGGCACATCCCGCACCTCAGCCTACGCGGGGCGGTCCGTGTCGCAAGTTGCGCCCTCTGCGATTGTTGGTTTGACGCCGGTGGTGGTTGACCACCAGGTCCAGCCGCGACTGCACCGTTTGCAGGCCTCAGCAGCAAAGCGGATCCGAGAGCTGAACGGGTTATGGGCGCAGTCCGTGGCTAAAGCCAGCTGCGCAATCCGTTCTACCGTGTCCCCCGAAGGTTCTTTTACATCATGACTCACGATAAGGAAAATGCTACTATGAGAACACCTAAACCAAGTGTTTCGATTACGATAGAAGGCATAAGCGCCGTCTGTCCTTTGGGTGAAGTCGTCGGAAAGCAAATGATCGCAGAGGAGCGAATCCCCGTCATTTCATGCGAGGGTGGGTGTTTTCGCGGAGAGATTGCCAGAGCTGCGGCGCATATCGTGGCTCAGAAAGAGCCATACAGTCGCGGCT
>CP070813.1:3224383-3235555 GCA_020344055.1 Candidatus Zixiibacteriota bacterium
GGTGTTTCCTGGCGTGCATTCGCATGAATACGGAGGCGCGGGACCGCCCTTGAAATAATTGACCGAATAGGTTATATCCAGGCCGTTGTATCCTCCGCTGTTGTTGGCGTCCCCCACCACGTAGTCGCATTCCGGTCCCGTCGTGATTACTGTCAGGTTCACCGGCACGGTTCCGGTAGGCGTATCGGGATCGTTGGAGGTGATATCGATCTCGCCGATATAGTTCCCTTCGCCCACGGTGGTGGCGTCCAGCGTGATGGCGGCGATAAGGCTGTCGCCGGGCGGAAGGGTATCGGCCGCGGGAGAAACAAAAAGCCAGTTGTTGAGGATAACCGGGGGCTCGCTGACTTTTCCTTTATTACTATCACCCTGGATATCCGAATCTCCGGATATGTCGACGAGGTTAAATTCGACGGCCTCTAATTCTACCGTCAGATCGGCAGTACCGTTATTCCAAATGGTGAGATAACGGTATTCGGTTTGGCCCTGAACGAGAGTGTCCTGTATGGGGGAAGGATCGAATGATATATCGGGGACGCCCGCAGGCCCCACCGTGAATGTAATAGGTATGTAAACCGACGGCTCGTCATGATCGTTGGAATTTATCACTATATCCCCGGTATAAACGCCCTCGTCGAGCTCGGTGGCGTCGAAAGTGACGGTAATATCCATATCGTTTCCGGGATCGACGGCGCCGCTATTGATATCCGTATAGCACCAGGTGGTGGGCGGAAAGAATTTTATGGCCATGTTGCTGCTGATATACGAGGAGTTATAAACCACCTGTAAACCGTCCGTACCGTTGGAGTTTTCAATGCCGATGGTGTTACTTGTCAAACCGTGACTGCTGTTTTCCGGATTCATGGTACCATACTGCATCTCTATATGCCCGGACTGATATAGCATGGCCTGAAAATATAACGATCCGTCGTTGTAACCGCCCGGGTAGTAAGGCACGTCTTCGTAACTTACGATCAACCTGTGGTTGGCGACGTCCCGGTAGTAGTAGACATGGCCGCTCTGGGGACTGAGGTCGTCCCAGAACGGCGCGATGAAATTATTGGGCGAGCCGGAGGAAGGTATCGGGTCGTTGGTCCAGTCGGTCGATCCGGAGCCGAAGGTTAAAATACCGTTTGAACAGACAAAAACCGACGAATAATTGTTTTCGTAAAACGGAAAACTGAATCCGATGGTTACATTTACATAACCATCCTCGCCCGGGTATATTTGGGTTCCGATCGATGAAATATCCACCCAGTTGACGGAAGGACCGTTGGGTTCATCGGAATCAATCCATACGTAACCGAATTGATCGGGCCCGCCCTGGCTCGTTATGACCGGCGGATAGACCGGCTGATTTTGATCGTCGGCCTTCGCGTACGGATGATTTATATATTTTATGGGATCGGGCAGGGAATTCGTCGTCCGAATTGAGATTCCGGGAGAGGAGTCGGTATCGAGCATGATATCGGTAACGACGCTTAAATCGAAAAGCAAGGTGTTGCTCCCGAGATTGGCTATATTCAAAGTATCGGCGATAATCTGCCCGACGTTCGCATTGACAAAAAATGACATGGGAGTGCAATCAATATCGGGCTGAATTCCCAGGCCGTAGGCGGTGGTTATCTTGATGGCCCTTCCGGCCTGAAGCACGGCGGCGCCGGGATGATAAAGATTATCGAAGGTGTACTCCAGCCCGTCATCGTTGTCGAGATTCTGCATACCGACGGTACAGTATAATCCCGGTCTATCGAAATCCCAGTAGTCGTTATCATCGTTATATACGGTGTGATACTGGAAAACGATTTCGGCATCGCCGGTCGGGGTGGTATGATAATCCTGATCATAGATAATCATCTGGAATGTTTCGGGCGAATGAGCGGGGGTCGGGTTTGGATGCATGCATTCTTTCCATTCGATGATGAATCTATGGGCCGCCGAGTCGTAGTATTTGAATACGCCGGCGTTTCCGGAGTAGATCAGGTCGTCCCAGAAAGGAGCGATCAGGCCTGGCGGCGCGCCAACTTCGGGAATCTGCTTGTTATGGAAATTGGCCCAGCGATTGCCGGCCATATCGTAAGTGGATGTGTCGAATGCCACGAAGCCGTTGGTGCAGACAAGCATATAGTCAAATGACTGCCCGTAATATACCATATCAAACGGCAACGATATAACCACCGCGTCATCGTCGGTATCGCTAAAATTGATCCTGGTGCCCGGGCCGCCCGCATAAGGGCTAATTTCAAACCAGTCATAAGTTGGCGCCGGGGTATAACCGACATCGGTGTTATCGTACATATAATATCCGTAGTCGTCGGGGCCGACGGGATCGTAGCTGTTTATGCTTCCGATTACCGCGGAAATTGTCTTTGTCGCTATGGAGCCGTTGCTGGATGTCATCTCCAGATCGAAATTCACGTTGTGGCCGTTGTTGGCGTCGAAATTGATCTGCACGGTAAAAGGCGAACCCGAATTTGAGCCGGTTCCTCCTATCCCGATATTGCCGAAGTCGGCGGTTTCGTCGAGAATCGTGACAAAGGGATCGGACGTAGTCAAACCGCCCGTGATGGAGGTGCCCGCCAGCTCCCCGAGATTCTGTAATGAGAATACCAGGTTTGACGTTTCGCCAGGATCCATCCGATTGTTGGGATTGCCGGGATAGGAGGTTTGCAGGTGAAGAAAGAACATGTTCTTAACATCAATCGGAACCGCCGCTGTCCAGCTCCCCTGGCTCGACGTTATGTTCAATATGAGGATGATATGCTCGCCCTGCGGGATATGATCCGCCAGATGAATAGCGAATTTACCTGAGGTCGCGTTGCTTCCGGGAGCTATACTGCCGTATGATTGATCGGCGACCGTAACGCTGATAAGGTAGCTGTTTGACGTAAGGGTCGCGTTTACATTGGTGGCAGTGACCGAATTTCCGAAATTCCTCAGGGTGATATCCAGTTCGACAGTTTCGCCGGGATTGCAATTTCCATCGTTGTTCCCCGAGGAGTTTCCCGAATTATCATCGTCGATCGTTATGGCGTTAATTCCGACGGCGACCGGCGCGGCCTGCACGTTGCAGATACCCTCATACGGAATATAGTCTCTGGCTGTAACGGTAACGTGCATATCGTCCGCAGTGGAGGTACTGAAATCCAAGGTGATATCGCCGCCCGAGTCAGTGCGTCCTCCCACAAACACCTCTTCGGTGACGCCCTCGCCTTTCACCAGACATACATATGCTCCCTCAAGCGGGCTTCCCCCGAAACCAGTTACATTGACGGTCATTATATTCGTTCCAACCGGAATCGACGATGGATGGGTGACGGTCATAGTCTTCGGAACAGCGGTCCTTATTTCCAGTTCAGGATCGCCGAGAGTATTATAGGTATGGAAGTACTGCTCCACATAGCCGCCGGAGCCGTTGAATCTGGGAAAAGTATTATAGAGCTGGATCTTCCCTCTGAAGGCGGCGGCGGCGAAATTGTAAATCCCCTCTTCGAGAATCCCCCAGTAATAGCCGATCATAATCGGATTATTCCATTTGGTGTGAGTACCGCCGTCGGTAGAGCCATAAAACGCCGGGCCACCTTTATAAGAGGATGCGGAATACCCCATTCTAAGCCATTTTTCTCCGAAACACTCACTGTAACCGAAATTGCCTGTTCCACATACTATAGAGGCCATGGGCGCTATTCTATTTGTGTTTTGAATTTGATCAAGATCTCCTATGGAGAATGACGGCGAATACCACCCGGACGCGCCCGCCCAACCCCTGTAACTAACCAAACAGGGGCCGGAATTGAAATAACCTAGAAGATACGGATCGGACTGCCCGGAATACCAGCGGAATGAGGTGTCGACGTGAGTGAATCCGTGTTCCAGCAACTTCTGACGAACCCATAGAACCGTCAGCCTGGGGGTAATTGCATAGACATTGCCGGCGACGGAAAGCGCCCTTTGCCAGTGTGAGGGATCGGTCATATAAGGATTTCGCTCGTAATCCAGAATCTTGTTCATCGGAATACTGATACTATAAGAATATTGCGCGATTGAAAGCCTGGTAACAAATATGTCGGTTAAAAAATCGTCGCCGTCGACACAGGAATATTTGTGATCCGACGTATAACCCCCGAAAGGATAATCCGGGATCTCATATATGGAACTGTAATCTTCATCTCCTACTATACAAACATACTCCGGAGGGACATCCCAGGTATTATAGGCGTTCTGAACATAATTAAAAACCTCCATTTGGGTGGGGGAACTTCCGTTGGGATCAATTTCGCTGGCGGTGGCGACATATACGTTATATCCCTTCAGGTGTTTCCATCGTCCCAGCACCGCGGCGGAGTCAGCGAAAATATCCGGCGTTAAAATCAGGTAGCCGCCCCTTACCGGTTCGTAGGCCTCCAGGATTTCGTCGGCATTGGGTACCAGCGATCGATACAGGGGCAAAAACGACTCGGAGATGTTATTGGAACGGCGGGTCTTGACGTTGCGATTATCCGAACCCTCGAAAGCGATGTTATAATCCATGCTGGTATATACTTTCAATTGCCTGGTAACAGGGTTATACTGCACCGGGTTGATAATCACCTGGATCATCCGCAGGTCCCGGCATATGGCCGGTTCACCCAGCTCGACCACTTCAGGTGGATAGAATTGATTTTCACTATAAAAACTCTCGTTTTTCGCAAACGGTAGGAGCTCGTTTGACCCCTCTCCTCGAGGCGTTTGAGACGGGTAAACGTCGATATCGTCTATTATTTGAAAAGAGGACGAGACTATATTCACCGTAACACCTGATTGATCGGGAATGCCGATCAGGTGCGCATAAAGAGGGAGTTCCGGCAATCCCTCTTCACCGGTGGTTCCGAAAGATTCAATATCGGATGAAACCGGCATGATGGATTTATATGTCAGGCCTTCGGCGTCTACCGACTCGATTTCGATGCCGGCCATTCGAAAGCCCAGATCTGCGCCATTCCCGCCGGCGGTGAACAACTGCGTGGCCGGGGCGTTGAGATTGTTTTGATCCAGAATCAAGCTGTTCGATTCGGCGGCAATCGGAATATTACCCGAAAATAGAGCCAGCAAAGCTGCCGAAAAAACCACGATTATAAACCTGCCAATCACCCTTCGCTCCTTCCCTTATTATTTCATTTGCTTTAATCCAGGCAATTACCGTCAATGGGCGGAGATCCGCCTTTGAAGAAATTAACAAGATATAAGACATCGAGGCCGTTAACGTCACAGCTACCGTTGGCGTCGGCTTCGGGATAAAATCCCTCGACCTCCAGAGGAGGCGGCGGGCCTCCCTTGAAATAATTTACCAGATATATCACGTCAAGCCCGTTGACATCACCGGAATGATTAACATCGCCGGGGATATATACTATATTCGGCTCGGCATCGACAGAAAACGTCCATACCTCGGAATAAAGCGACCAGCCGTTCGCGTTCCCGGCCCTTGCCCTCCAGTAATAATCGTCGTCCGGTAAGGAATCGACGTTCTGATATTCCGACAGAGTCAGTGCCGAATCCGATTCGACAACATTGTCGAATTGCTGGTCGGACGCAATTTCAATGGCGTAATTATCGGCATCGGCAACATCGGACCAGTCAAAATCAAGATACGGCGCAGACGATTCGAAGCTATCGGGAGGAGAAATCAAAACCGGAGCTGCGGGCGCCGAGCTCGATACGATGTTGAACACCCATACTTCGCTCCTATCAGAGTAACCGTTCGAATTCGACGCCGTCACCCGCCAGTAGTATCTCTCCTGAGCGAAGGGGCTGATATTCCTATAATCAGAATTTACCAGATTCGAATCTTCCTCGAAGATCGGCGAAAACTGCTCGTTATCGGCTATCTCTATTATATATTCCTCGGCAAAGGCCGAACTGGACCAATCGAAACTAAGATGCGTGGAATCGTAGTAAACAATCTGGTCGGGCGGATAAATCAACTGCGGCGTCTCGGGGACCACGTTCTCCGGCAGCAGTTGAACGTCGGTATAGGTTACATAGAGGTTGGAGACCACCACTCCGCTAACGGTCTTGGTGATATAGCCGTCCTTCTGAAACCTTAAACTATATGTGCCGGGATCGATCAGGCGGTCGTATCTGCCGGTATTGGCCCTGGTATAGCGCGGGTTGATCTCCGGCCCGGTTGCCTCCAGAACTTCCACCTCCGCCTCCAGCGGCAGTCCCGTGAGCGAATCGGTCGCTATCCCTGAAAGCCGGGCGTATCCGGCTCTCTCCAATAAATAGTACATTCCCGGCAAATGTCTTTCGCAGATGCCGTCCACCATGGACGTATCCTGGATGGTGGTATCGGAAATTTCCACCACGAAGGCGGCCGTCCCGAAGTTACCGTAATAGTATGTCTTGAAATCGCCTTTATTGACCAGACCCCTTCTCGCCTCGTAGGTGGAATCGCCGGAATCGGTCACGATCATTGCGCCGAACTCCTGACCGATATGCCTCATGGTCAATTCATCGGGGGCGAATCCGTAAATATCCCAGTACCAGCAGTAGTAAAGAACCTCCGGCCTGCCGTAAGTCGGCGAATGATAATCAACCGCGATAATCGGCTTGTAAAGAATCCCCAGGTTCCTGACCGTTCTCGTCTCGGATTCGGAGAACGGGTAGGGTCCCTTATATGTAAGGCTTTCAGGGGTCGTCGCCTCCGGCCCCGTATCCAGATCCCAGCCGAAGTCGTAATTCCTATTGGGATCGACGCCATCGTGGAAATCGAATATCCCGTTGCCGTCGTTATCGGTCTTGTTCTTTCGCCATTCGGTATCGCCCCCTTCGACAACGGTATGGCCTTCGGGATTGGTAAACGGTACCACGAAGATTTCATAGTCGTTGACATACCCCTGGACGGCGGTATTTCCTGAATCATATTGGGCTATGATATCCTGGCAAAAATTCAGGACCACCTCCACGCTCAACACCTCGTCGGCATGAACGCCGCCGTTAAAGAAGATCGCCGGCTCGTCCTCCTCCAGCGAAACGTTATCCGAAATCTTGAAAAGATAAATAGTCAGCGAATCCCGGTTGGAATAACCCACCGAATCGAGAGAACAGATACCCGGGTGAGAGCCAGCCAGAGAGTCGAGTTCGGCTATACCCTCGGCGTAGGTGTGATATTTATCCGGCAAAGTTTGTGATAGAGAAAATGAATATAAAATAAGCACCGTCAAAATCGTCGTCGTACGAATCACAATTCCGACTCACTGTCATTTGGGTGAAAAGAAGACTCCCTAATTAAGATTAAATATATATCCGGAACTCAATATTATCAAGAAAATAATATATATATATAACCTTACCGACTTCAGGATGGAGTCTTAATAGCGGTGGTTGTCCCGGAGTTCAGGCCGGGTAATAAGCTTAAGGCGGTGGCAGACTTAACCTTGTGACCATAATACCTGGTATTAATAAATCAATATTGACGGCTTTATACCTTCAAAAAAACCTATTTTTTTCAGTTTGTTTTAGCCAGTACCGGGCGTTTGCCAATGGACCAGATTCAGCTTCGGGGCAGAGCAATTGCAATATTTATAGTCAACAGATTAATTAAAACAACAAAATGCGCCTTGTAGGAATCGAACCTACGACCCGCTGATTAAGAGTCAGCTGCTCTGCCTGGCTGAGCTAAAGGCGCATCTTAAATTAATATATAATTCCGAATCCGCTAATCAAGTTTATTTTTCATCCGGGGAAACTGAAAGCATGATCGGATTATTTTCCCGATACTGCATCAGCGTTCGAATTTCAAAAAAATATTCTTGACATTCCTCGACGGAGACGCTTTTTTTAGAAAAATATTTTGCGGAAAGAATATTGAAATACCAGCCTTTAGGGAGCCGGTGAAATCTATGATAGGACTGTTGATTTTTTTGATCGACCTGGAATTAAAAGAAAACGCGCGATATAAAAAAGGAAGGCAAAATGGGGAAAAAGGCGAAAAATGGTAACGGAGCTCAAAAGCGGCGGGAAAAGGTTCCAGAACCAGACAACAAAAGCGGAAGCGTGCTTGAGTTTACTCTCGTAAACTGCATGCTGGGCGTGCTGATGATTTTAATAATCTCCGTAATCTTCCTGCCATTTATTGTTGATATTAATCCTGCAAATCCAGAGGCTTTCATTGATTTCAGCAAATGGGTGCTTACGGCGCTCCTGGCCGCTTTCGGTGCGTGGATCGGCGCGGGCGCCGCATACTTCTTCGGAAAAGAGAACCTGCGGGAAAGCAGCCGTTCCACCGAACAGGTTTTAAAGATCCAGCAGCAGGCGTCCAGAGGCCGACTTGAATCGGCCGTAATTGAAGATATTAATCCGGCGCCCATCAATCCTCACTTCAAATTTACCACGAAAAATGAAGTAAGTGACGTCATTAAAAAGCTGGAAGAAAACGTTGATTACTGGTTTGTTCCCGTTATAGAAGCGGAAAAATTAAAAGATATAATACACTCCGAGGCGTTCTGGCGATATTATAAATCCGTTCAGTACGAAGAAAAAGAGACCAAAGAAGAAAAGAATGAAATCGAAGACGTGATTAAATTCATAGAAACGGCTGAAGAAGTGAAGCAGAAAAAGGATAAGCTCCGCGGATTCTTTTTGCAGGTGGCCATGGATGATTCTGTAAAAACAATTTCCAATATGATGGAGAGAGAGGGCGTCTCGGTTGGCGTGGTTTGCGATAAAAATGGCATGCCCACGCATTGCTTTAGCAGAAGAGATATAAGATCCTTCCTGCTCGCAGGCGAATGAGTTTTTCAATTAATGCGGGCAGCGACTGTTTCGGGATGAGAAACTCAGACGATTAAGAAGCTTTCAGTATTGGTAGAAAAAGTAGAATACTTAGCCGGTCGATCATGCGCCCCGGTGGAGTCTCAGCAATAAATTATGTTCCCGTGGCATGGTGATTATCGGCCATTATCCAGCAGAAATCGGTGTTAAAAAGTAGAAATAAGTATTTGAATTTAAAACCAGGTAATTAAAGAAGGGGAGATGTACAAATGACCCAGGAAGATCCTTACACCTATGGTGTAAAACAGGGCGAGGACGTGAGATTTGAAATCACTCCAATGAACGGCGCGGCGGGCGAGCGAGCGACGGCAGCCGTGGACGGAAATGCTCTGGAAAATACGGGCAGCAAAGAAGTCCCTGTATTTCTCTTCAAGGTTACAAAAAACTCCGGCGAACGCCACTTCGCTATATTGGCTTTTTCGTTCGTGGACGGCGATCCCAATGATGCCCATTATAAGATTAAGGTAAGCGGTTCCGAAGGTGGAGATTATGACAGCAATCCCGTGTGGAAAGAGGATGGCGATCTTCAAGAACCCGAATATACATTTAAAGTGAGTTAGAAAATGTGCCGTAGCCGAAAAATCAATATATATGTGATCCTTCAATTCGCGATCATTCTTACCCTCTGCGGTTCCGCGACATATGCCCAGGGATATGAGGATGCGCCCGCCATTCTTCGAGAGGCGGTCGAGCAATCCGTGCAGAAAGTTCTCAACGCGGAGGATCGGGGTGATTCGACAGCTCATACCCGCGCCACCGCCGAATGGCATTCAATAGTGCTTTACACCGTTGCCGATGCGCTTCACCCCCGTGAAGCCCTTGCCCCTTCAATAAGGGATATTCAGGCTTTGAAGAATAAAAACGAAGCCGCTCGAACCGATAAAAAAACAAGTGCCTCCTCCAACGCTCCCGTAACAACAACCATGGTTGAAAAAGCCGGGCTGCCCCGGATTTTGGCCATCGCTGTGGAGCGCGGCGCGGTCGAGCAAAGTATGGAGGGTACAAATTTAACTCTTACCACCACTCCTTACGCTTTGCTCACCCTGTTTGCTGAGGATTCACAGCAAAACTACGTGAAATACGGCTATCTCGGTCGAATCGGCGTATCGGGAACCTTCCTTATTGATGAAGATGCCGATACCACGAGACAGTACCCCGCGGATAACCTCGAGGAACTTAATCTCAGGATAAGATTGCTGGGGGATCGCAGCACCCGTTCCGGAGATTTCAACGCAAAATGGGAGCAAAATGTAAAACCCCTGATATCAAAACGCATTGAAATAAAGTCGGAATTGCTGGAAGCCGTTTTTGGCAACAAAGACGAATTCACTAGCGAAATGGAAAGCCTGAAAGGCGACATTCAAAGCCATGTGCGCGATTATATTTTGCAGAATAGTGCAAAAAAAGAGGAGGTCAAAAAACAGGAATTGACCGATACCATCCTGGGTCATCTCAAATCCAGAATTTATGATCCGCTGGTGGCGGACGAACTCACCTTGAAGGAGGAAACGAAAAAACTTGTAAAAGAGACGGTCGTCCCCGACATAGAAGAGACCCAGAATCTGCTGTTGGAAGCGCGTGCCCATACGAATGATCTCATCCGGGAACTCGAAAATTCGTCCTTGCTGACGCTCGGGTATTCCATGCAAAGATTTGAAAACCGCTCCGATATCTCCGAACTCATGCTCATCTACGACAGGCCTATTGCCGGCAGAAGCCTTTACGCGAATGCTTTTGTATCGCTCAACCATGTTCCGGATGATACCTTGGATGAAAAAACGGTTCGCGACTTCGGCGGCGCTCTTTCATGGGAACGAAAACTTGAAAATGTCCTCACCCGGAATTTCAGCGATAGAGATATCAGCTCGATTACCATATCCCTGGATGCCCGGGTGGCTTATCTGGAGGTCGACGAAAAGGTCGAGTTTTCAAGCCAGCTGCGATTCACGATACCTATCGCACGCGGGCTGG
This sequence comes from Candidatus Zixiibacteriota bacterium, assembly GCA_020344055.1. Taxonomy (GTDB): domain Bacteria; phylum Zixibacteria; class MSB-5A5; order UBA10806; family UBA10806. Next base: position 3,235,169 of record CP070813.1, read on the forward strand.
TTCTGCCGGGAAGTATCGGGTTTAGTTCACGTGACGTTGAAAGCAATGATCAGCAATTCTGGGCCGCTTTCGGAATGAGCCTCGACGTCGACAAGCTCATCGCTATAGCTCAGTTATCAGATCGTTAACCTCTGGATTCGGCGGTATGGGTAACTAGAAAACTATAACAGTTTCCCGATTCCCTTATAATTCCGGCGATAACCCTGAAAATGCTCTGTGTCCGGCAGACAAGTGAGGGTGGAAGGGATTGAACCTTCGACCACCTGCTTAAAAGGCAGATGCTCTAAATGACAACTTAACTTGTTGGGAGGCAACAAGATGGTAAATTTGAGAGCATCTGACTTACTCGATTCATTTATCGAGGATTGTCACTACCGTAATCTGTCG
>CP070813.1:3235655-3246668 GCA_020344055.1 Candidatus Zixiibacteriota bacterium
CCAACTCCTTGGCTTTGGCTTCAACCTCGATTGTAACCTTTAAATCCATCCAGCGGGCGGGGAAATCCCTTACGTCAATATAGTCGTTATGCCGTTCGGGATATTTCCCCTTCCAGCCATTCAAAGGACTTGAAACATGAAACAACGGCTCGCGATCCCAGGTGGTTAGAGCCGCGCTGGTGGTTTTTTCTTCGGTTGTTGCATCCTTAAGACATCGGTGATGATGAACGTCGTAGACAAATGGTATGGCTGTATCCCGACAGAAAGGCAAGAGATCGGCGGGCGAATAGGATTTATCGTCATTCTCCAGCGTCAATCTCTGACGCACCCTGGCCGACAACCGGCCCGTATTTATCTCAAGCCTCCCGAGCGCCGCTTTTTTATCGCCGTATACGCCTCCCGCGTGAATGTTGATGACGTCGGCGCCCAGCAGTTCCGCCATCTCCCCGTGATGCTCGAGTTCGCGGATGGAGTTGGAGACGACTTCGGGGCGCGGCGAATTGAGCACCACAAACTGGTCGGGATGGAATGTCAGACGAATATCATGTTTTTTCGCAAATGAGCGGCCCTTATTAAAATGCGAATGGATCTTTTCCCACTCCGGCAATTCGTTTAGTTCATATCCGGCGACCGGATGGGTGCGCAAAGGAAATATCTCGCTTTTTACCCGGAAGGCCCCGATCTGATTTCGGAGGCAATATTCAAGGGCATCTTCCAATGATTGCGCGTTATGCAGAACGATTTCCGAGAGTTTTTCAAGGCCGCCCCGGCGATCGAATTTCTGTATGACCGCGGCGGTGGTAGTGCGGAACTTTATCGGCTCTTTTTTAAATACACAGCATAGGCCCAGGCGCAGTAAATTCTTTTTTTCGCTATTGTTCATTTCCAGGTGTTGAATCTTAAAAATCGACCTTGAGAAGCGAATAATTCGAAGCCTACAATCTCCAGACGGCTCCAATCACAATGTAGTTCACCAGCGCAAAAGTATAAACTTCATCGTTATCCGCTCCCCCTTCGAGAAACCTGTAGCCCATTTTCAGATCCAGTTTATCTTTCAGACTATAAAGACCTGCCAGAAGGAAATCCTCGGCCCTTCCCTGGGGCGCCGCCAGCCCGTCGCCCTGGAATAGAATCCCCAGCTTTTCGTTAAACCGCCAATAAAGTTTAAGATTTATCAGGGGTACGAACCCGGTGTTGGCTTTGCTGGCTTTACTGCTGGTATTCGATAAAGATATCTCGGCATCCCTGATTTTGGCGGTCAGGCCGAGCCCGGCGTAGAGTTTTTCATTTTGATACAATCTGTACCGGTAGGTAAGCCGGTAGGAGTCGAAACGGTAGCGCGCCTTTATATCGACGTTCGCCGGGAAATCGACGCCGGCGAAAGATACGACCCGATCAAAGCTGCCCCGGGATTTAAAGCGCAGCGGCGCAACAAGAAGCGATAGATGATGCTTTTCCCCGAGGTCCCGCGATATTCTCAGTCTCCAGAACAGGACGGGATCAGAATCCAGCTCTTCCGACAAGGAAAACTTCGTCCCGGTGTCTCCCGGAATCCTCACGTCGTTATAGCCGCTGACGGCCACCCCTGTCTCAACATCAAAATACCAGTCCGCGCGCGTACTTCCATGCATTAGAAACACCATCATCAAAGCAAAAACCGTAACCGACAATATTCTTCTCATCATTCAGTCCTTTTTTTGACCGCCTCGTATTACCTGTCCGGACAGCAATGCTAACTAAAATGCCGACAAAAAGGTTGCCGATAGTTTTGACTCATTTATCAGCCAAAATCAGCGTGGTGCACCCTGTTTACCTGTATCAAGCGGTTTCTTTGGACGAGAACGGCATCGGCAACGGCGACCTGATATGCAGATCGCGTTGCGGGAACGGTATCTCGACACGGTGATCCCTGAACTTCTTGACTATGGCGCAGTTAATCTCCGAGCGGGTCAGATAATACCGCTTGGGCGTACCCAGCCAGACGACAAGCACCATGTCCCATGATGAATCTCCGAAACCGCTCAAAAGAACGATCGGGTCGGGATTTTTCAAGACGTCGGGATGCTCCCGCGCTACCTCCGTCAGCGCCTTAATTACGGTATCCAGATCGGAACTGTAGGAAACGCCCACCTCTATCCGCAGCCTGATTTTGGGGTCGCCGTATGACCAGTTGGTAACCGTGGATGAAATGAACTCGGAATTGGGTACGATTATGGATATATTATCGAGGCTCTGGATAGTGGTTGCTCTCATGTTTATGCTGGTAACGTCGCCCTCGATATCACCCACCGTCACCCTGTCGCCGACCTTTATGGGCCTTTCAAAAAGCAATATCAGTCCCGATATGAAATTGGAGGTGATATTCTGAAGGCCGAATCCAATTCCAACCGAAAGCAGGCCGAATATAACCGTCAGCCCCGCCAGATCGATCCCCACAAATTGAAAAGCCACAACCACACCGGTTATCATAATCAGATAATGTACTATTCTTATCAGCGTGAACTGTATGCCCTTATCGGCAATAAAACGGCTAAAAATCCTGCGGAGAATAACCCTATTAAGCAACTTCGAACCGATAAAAAACACGGCTATCACCAGGATAAACATCACGACGGATAAAACCGTTACGGGCGTTTGCTTGAGCTCGAAAAGCTTAAAACTCAAGATCTGTGTTACTTTATTTATTAATTCCTGCAAAGAACTATTCATCTCCATAGTCCTCCTCCCGAATTTGATTTAAAAAATTAAATGTTTTTTCCATTACCGTTAGAACCGTTCTATTTGGCCTGGAGTTTTGCATTTTTCGCATACGGCTCTTTTAAATTCATCAGATATACAATTTCCATGATAACTACATTTTAAAAATTCGGTAAAACTTCTCTTATTAATGTCTTGACTTTATTTTTGGTTCCCGCATTTTATGTCCGTAACGCAGTTCCCGTGACGGCCGACCGGTATCCGGCCATGTTTTATGAACGTCCATCTATAAGGGCTATTATGATGAAAGACGTTGATCGAATCAAGACGATGAAAGTCTACTATGACAAACGTGCCCCCTGGCATGATGGGTGTATGGGTTATACGGATAGAAAACATACGGAACAGTTGCTCAGGCCGATAGTTGAAACCGTCATCCCTTATATAGCAAGTCGCACGGTACTGGAAATAGCCTGCGGAACCGGCAACTGGACGGAGGTTCTGGCAAAACGTGCCAGCTCGGTGTTCGCCATTGATTCCAGTCCCGCCGTTTTAGATATCGCGGGAAAGAAGCTCGAATATCTCAAGAATGTCACTTTAAAAGAAGCCGATGCCCATACCCTTGAAGGGATAAATGGTCCATTCGATGTAGCCTTCGCTTCGGACTGGTGGTCGCATATGCCGGTATCATCAATAAGGCCGTTTCTGGAGAATCTTCATAAAAGGCTCAAGATCGGATCCCGGATTATATTTATTGACATGATGATGCGAGAAGCATTTGAAAACGAAACCGCATATTACGATACCGACGGCAATCGGGTCAGCCTGAGAACCTTACCGGACGGCAGCGAATTCGAGGTTATAAAGAACTTCCCAACCAGAGAAGAGCTGGCAGAAATATTGGGGAATTTCAGTCGCGATTTTACATACCTCAAATTTGAAACTCTCAAGAGATGGATGATATCATATACGGCTGGTAATTCATGAAAGGTTACTGCCGGTATTAATCCGGATATTACGATTTATCCGGTATCGCCGGGCGTTTCCTCACGATTGATTTTGATGCCATGCTTTTCCAATTCTTTCACCACGAGATCGAAAGGCACGTCTATCGGTGAAATGAGCCCCGGCGTGGTCAGTTTACGATCCAGAATAAGCCTGGCTCCCAGTCCCATGGTAAAACCGACTCCCCGCTGCATGGAGGTGAAACCGGTGTGCAGATCCCGGTAGTCAATCAATTGATAAACAACCTGTTTTTTTTCATTGCCCTTAACGCCCCTGGCGTCTATCCGGATAAGAGTTAGATCCTGTTCCCTTTTCGAATACTGAAATTGTGATTGGTTTTCCAGCACCGAGGCCGTGAATTTGACCGGCGAAACAGGATTCCCATCAAGCTCAATGGGATCTTCCTCCAGAAATCCGCTTTTAACCATAATATTCCAGAACGCGCAATGACCTTCCCATCGGCAGGTATAGCGCGCCATCTCATTGACTGAACCCCTGATACCCAGCATCTCCGCATACCTGACGCTGTTCCCGTTGGGAAAGCATTCCAGGTGAGGGCCCAATTCCTTGACGTTAAGGACGTGCATGTTTTCCGGAGCAAATTGCTCTTTGGCATCAATCGGTACCGCCTTCCCGCCGGAGATAATCCATGCGGGGCGGCGATATGATCTCATCACCCCGATTACCGACCAGCTGAATTTGTATTTTAGCGGATTGTTGGCGGCATCGTGGGCGGGAAGGCCGGCGCCATATGAATAAAATTCGTGAACTTCATCCAACTCCTTGACCGCCTGGGCACCCAGGACCAGATCGATTCCGGGATCGAGGCCGAACTCGTTTAATATGGTGACACCCTTGGTCTTCGCCTGATGATCGATCCTGTTTATTTTATCCAGGTTAGCCTGAATCCTGGCTTCGTCCTGCTCCCCCTGATCAAAATAATACATACTGCTGACAAGGTTAATCCCAAGTTCCGCGGCCAGCTTGCCGATCGCCAGAGATAGATGCCCTGGCAGTGCCTCGATCACGACATCAGCGTCCCGGATAACGGATGCGGTTCCGGTTTCGCTGTTGGCATTGAAAGTCTGCCCTGTGACCCTGTCTGAGGAGTACTGTTTAATATATGATAACGATTCCGGATTATTATCCGCGACCACAATATGGGCGGCCTTGCTATTGGTCACGAGATCATGCAACGCCCCTTTGCCCTGCTTTCCGAGCCCCAGTATTACTATTTTCCCGCCTGCCATTTTCAACGCCCCTTCGGTTATTATCGCTCTCTCATTTTAAACAGATCATTTTCCCTGTTTTTCAGCGGTATTATAATCGATTTCAATCTCAAAAAAAGATAAATTTCAATCAAAATAGAAACCGTGACATGCCGATTTACGTAATCAGGAAAGCTCGATATGCCGTTAATTGACAGGTGGTTTTGCGATTGCATGGCCGTTTTTCCCTGATGAGACGCAACGCTTTATATTTCAGTAAATTTATAAGAATTAATACGCCGTACGGCTCCGGAAACCGCACGAAAAGGAGGAAAGCATGTCAAACCCGGTCATAAATTGTCTTTTGAACCACGGGTCTATCAGAAAATCCAAAGCCAAACCGCCGGAGCCGGATAAACTCGAACTGATTCTCAAAGCCGGAAACCGGTCGGCGACCGGGGGGAACCTTCAGCCTGCCGTCAGATGAAAAGATAAACGAATGGTATAAAGAGAGAGATGAGGTGTGGAACACAGTATCGGAAACATTAAAAGAAAGATTGAAAGAGCAGAACATCTTCGGTATCGCCCAGGCGCCGGCTGTTCAGAGGTATTCTCAGGAGGTGGTGGAAAAACGAAGCCGGGGTATTCTTGAAAATTTGAAAAGGGCTGAGTTTAATTTAGATAGTCCTGATTAAATTACAGATAGTAAAATACCACCGATCAAATTCGTCGATCCCGTTGCCAAACAAAATGTGTAACGCTGAAGCTCTTCGGCAATTCGGACAGCGCCAAAAACCAGAACATATTTAAACCCTGGAAATTGCATTCATTAATCTACTTGACATATTCGAATTTACAACTAAATTATAAAAAAATCGACTCTTTAGCCTGCTTTAATGCTTCGATTGGAATTATCATTTAAATAAAACCTGACAACGGGAGGAGACATGCTTTCGAGGTTTAACACGACTATTTTTCTCACCCTGGCTATTGTCGTGCTGGTATTAGCGGTAAATGCCATGGGAGACTCAATTCCGGGAGTGAAGCATCATGAGGTTATCACCTCTGTGCCCCGCACGATGACCTACCAGGGAATCCTGAAGGATAACGCCGGCGATCCCGTGGTCGACAGCGTTTACAGCGTTATTTTCAGAATATTCGATCAGGAATCGGGAGGTTCTTCATTATGGGACGAGACATTGTCCTGCACAACCTCGGCAGGGTATTTCAGCGCCACATTCAGCAACGTCAGTTTGCCGTTTGATGCCGATTACTGGCTGGAGCTGGAGGTCGATTCGGAGATACTGACGCCCCGACAGAAAATCAATATGTCGGCATATGCGGCCCGATCGGATACCAGCGATTATGCCGCCTCCGGAGGCGGCTGGGTCGATGACGGCCTGAATGTCCGGCTGGAGGCGTCCTACGATAAAGTTGGAATCGGAACCTCTACCCCCACCAATAAGCTGCATGTTACAGGCTCGGAATCGGTCCCTATCCTCAACGTCGAGCAGACAGGCTCTCACAGGGCGGCTCGGTTTTACAGCCAGAACGCCTGCGCACTGTGGGTGGAGAACGCCGGTAACCACGGCTTGAGGATCACTAACGCGGGAGGCAGAGGTGTCTATATCCAGAACGCCGGTAGCGATGGAATTCGAGTGGATAACGCCGGCGGTTGGGGCGGTTATTTTAACGGCAGCGGCTATTTCGCGGACAGTGTTGGGATAGGAACAGAAACACCTCAGGAAATGCTTGACGTCGCGGGAACGGCCAGTGTAACCGGGTTTAAGATGCCCACAGGCGCCTCGGACGGTTATGTGTTGACTTCTGATGGCTCCGGTAACGGCACTTGGCAGGCTCCAGCAGGCGGCGATTTCTGGAGCCTGACAGGCAACAGCGGCACTGTCGACACGGTGAACTATATCGGTACAAGCGACAGCACAGCCCTTGAATTCAGAGTTTTTGATTACCGTGCCCTTCGTCTCGAACCGGTTCCGCATTACAGTGTACCGTCCGAGTTCGGCTCCAACCTTATCGCGAACCCTGAATATAACAGCATCGGAATAGGCATTAATGATGAGACTGTTTATGGCGCGACTGTTTTGGGAGGCGGATATGACAGCGGCAATTTTTCCAGCGGTTTTTTCAGCGCTATAAGCGGCGGCGGTGGTAATGCCGATTCCAGCGGCAGCTATAGCACAATTAGCGGCGGCTATAACAACAGAATTTCAGGCATGGGAATGGCGAATATAGGCGGGGGAGCGAATAACACAGTTTCAGGTTTTAATGCAACGATTTGCGGGGGATACTATAACACCGTTTCTGGCACCCGCTCCACGGTCGCCGGAGGTCTCCTGAATACAGCCGGTGGTGAAGCAAGTATAATCGCCGGGGGAGAGGAGAATACCGTTTCAGATGGATGGGCTTCTTTTATCGGCGGCGGATTTTTAAATGTGATTGATACAAGCAGCCATAGTTTTATCGGAGGCGGTAGAGATAACACGATAAATAATGGAACAAATGATGAAACAATAGCTAGCTTCATCGGGGGGGGAAAAAACAATACGGTTTCTGCTTCAAACTCTTTTATCGGGGCCGGTGCTTCAAACAGCGTTAGCGGCGATTATTCGTCGCTGTTCGGTGTCGGCAGCAGCCTCGCCGCCGACAGCACCTTTATGGTAGATATGCCCCATATCCGATTCGGTGACGAAACCAACGGCTATGAGTTCCCGACAACCGACGGCGCATCAGGCCAGGTTATGTCAACCGACGGCGCCGGGCAGTTGAGCTGGACTGACGTTTCAGCGGGCCCTGATTCGGATTGGACCATTTCAGGATCAGATATGTATTCAGCGGTTTCCGGTAATGTAGGTATCGGACAATCATCGCCCTCTGAGAAATTACATATCACCGATACCGACACTCGCGCTCTTATACAGGGCGGGGGAAATAATGTCGGAATAGGTATGCATTTTACAGGCACAAGCGGTCGTCGATACGACATCGTCTCTACTGGCGCGGGAGACGGCGGCGCCGGAAGGTTTAAAATTAAGGATATAACCGGTGGCAATGATAGGTTTACCATCGATTCCAACGGTAACATCTTTCTTGGCGGCGAATCATCGCCGATTTTGACTGCTTTGAGTACCGGCAACGTCGGTATCGGGACCGCAAGCCCGGCCTACCAGCTGGAATTGAAGCGTGGTCAATTAGGTATACTTATGAATCCATTTAATACGGCTGTTCCCTTTACGATTGAAGTCCCGGACAATCAAGCTAATATAATCTCGAGAATCATCAGGGGGGGGACTGTTATAAATGTCGTTGATAGCGTGGGTAACGTCGGTATCGGAACAGCCGCTCCTTCCGAGAAACTTCATCTTAACGATACCGACACCCGCGCTCTTATTCAGGGCGGCGGCCACAATGTCGGTATTGGGCTGCATTTTACTGGCTCCAGCGGGCGCCGTTATGATATCGTTTCAACCGGTTCCGGCGATGGTGGCGCCGGTCGACTCAAGATAAAAGATATTACGTTAGGTAACGACAGGTTCGTGATAGATCCGAACGGCAACATCTTCCTCGGCGGCGAATCCTCCCCCTCCTTGCTGGCCATGGGTACCGGCAATGTCGGTATCGGTAACAGCAATCCGCAGGAGAAGCTCGATGTTACCGGCACGGCTCAAATGACCGGATTCAAAATGCCCACAGGAGCATCAAACGGATATGTGCTTACCTCCGATGGTTCCGGTAACGGCACCTGGCAGGCGGCTTCGGGCGGTTTGAGCGGAACCGGAACCACTAATTATATATCAAAGTTCACCGGTTCAACTTCGCTGGGCAATTCCCTCATATATGACAGCGGTTCAAATATAGGCATAGGTACTTCCAGCCCCACCAAAAAGCTGACCCTTTCGGGGGGACCGGGGGATATTTTCGGCGTCGACAATGCCGTATGTTTCGTAGCCAAAAACTCCTCCGGAACTTATGAGAGATATCTCTGGCCGCGGGCGGGCGATAACCGCATGTATATCCTGTACGGTCAGGGATTATATTTCAGGGATAGCGACGGCAGCGGTTCCACCACCTTGTTTCTTTCACAGTCTGGAGATGTGGGAGTCGGCACCGCCAGCCCGCTGGAGAAGCTGGATGTTTCGGGTACGGCCCGGATAACCGGCTTTAAGATGCCTACCGGAGCGGCGGCCGGATACGTTCTGACATCCGACGGTTCCGGTAACGGCACCTGGCAGGCGTTGCCCCCCGGAATAGATGGTAGTCCTGAATCAAATGATAGTATCGACGCTAAAATCAGGGAACTTGTAGATATTATTGAAACCCAGTCGGAGAGAATCGCGCAGCTGGAAAATAGAATCGCCCAGCTCGAGGGTGAAGTAGAATAATATTGAATGCTGTCCGGTAACAGGATTCAGAGTATTCGTGCCGCGGGGATTACTATCCCCGCGGCCTTTTTTATTAAATACGCCGGTTTAAAGAAAAATTGAAAATTTATTTATGATTTGACTTCATGGACTCTCTACCATAACTTAGTGCAGGGCTGCATCTTTGGATAGCTACAATAGAAAAGGCTTTATTCTCTATGCCTGGGAAGCAAATTTAGAGAGGGAGGTTTTTCATGCTCAAACCATTAACATCAGTTAAACCGGTGATTTTCCTGGTTCTTTTCATGGTGGTTGTGTTTATCGGCGGGCCGGCCGATGCCCAGACCAAGATCTCCGGGAAAATGACCTTGGCCTATGTAAAAGTGGATTCCTTGGTGATTGGCGACACGGAAGGCCACAGCATGGCACTCGCCGATTCAAGAGGGACCAACGTTTGCACCAGCGGAAACGATTTCATGGAGGGAGCCGAAGTAATCAGCCTCTCTTATGCCGATCTTGCCATGGGTACCGGTTTCCACGAGGGCTATACGACCTTTACAAAAGGCGATGATATGACTATCGCCAGATGGAAGGGACAAGCAAAAACCACCATGACCGAGGAAGGCACCCCCGAATTCTCATTTATGGGAACTTTCGAATATATAAAGGGCGCCGGGCAATACGAGAATATCAGCGGTAAAGGGACTTACAAAGGGCATTTTACTTCACTGACAGAATATACGGTTGAATGGGAAGGCGAATACGCCCTGGAATAAATCTACCCGAAAAAAATAATAGAATAATTCTCAACGATAAAGGGCAGGTATAAGATAAAAACCTGCCCTGATAAAAATTACTCTTTCAAAGCTACCCTTCCGGATCCGGTGCCAATGGTGATTTCGGGTTTATCATTTCCCCTCACAAACCATTTACGCACGTAACGCTGTTTGTTCTTGTAAAAGGTCTCCTCGTCATCGAAATCGATCGGGGAATCTATATCGCCGGTTCGGGCGTTGGCTTCAAACTCGAAGTAACCCTCCAGGGAATTGCCGTCATAGTCCAGTACCGCTCTCCCTGAAGCGGAACCGACATTAAGATCATATTCGGGGGTTTTGCCGACTGTGACTTTCACATTGCCCGAGGCCGAGGCCAGCGAACTTCGGGCATCTACCTCAAGACCGACGGCATCAATATCGCCCGACGCTGAACTAATTTTGAACATCCCCCGGCAGTTCCTGATATCGTAATCGCCCGAAGCGGTATTAAAGGCGAATTTTCCTTCGCAGTTTGTTAACTCGTAACTTCCGGAAGCGGTTTGACCCGAGAATTTGCCCTTCACATCCGATATTTTCATTCCCCCGGAGGTCGAGAAAAACTCCACCTCAATATCGTCGGGCACATATAACGTCCAGATCGTGCTCCTTCCGGAGCCCGTTCCGGTTATCTCCTCGGTGATCTCCAGGGTTTCACCATCATGCCTGACCAAAGTCCGGCAGGCCTTTCTGGGATTATATCCCTTTACCACATTAACGCCAACCTCGCCGGTTTTACCTTTTTCAATAATGCAATCGCCGCTCAATGTCTTTACTTTGATAAGCCTTATGTCTTCGAATTTCCACGCGGTTTCGTCATCGTTGCCCGAAAAGGCGGTCAAAATCAGGATCACCACGGCAGACGCGGGAACCAATAGCAATTTTGATATAGACGTCATTACTCCTCCTTGC
>CP070813.1:3246768-3257701 GCA_020344055.1 Candidatus Zixiibacteriota bacterium
ACAACACAAATATACGACAAATGTGGCTTTTCGCAACATAAAAATGAACTTATTATATTTTATAATCCCTTAATATACAATTAGTTATAGAAACGGCCCCCTAAGGAGCCGTTTTTCCATATCCTGAATCAATGAGGTTTTATTCAGATAAGTTGATCTGCTTTCAATTTCCCGATCAGCTTGCCGACTACTTCGTCGGGTTCGCCTTCGAGGATTTCACCCTGAGACCTTTGCGGTGGGGATTGAATATTCATGATCTCGATTGTTTTATCGTGTTCGATACCCAGATCGGCCAGCGAAAGTTTCTGAATTTCGGCCTTCTTGGCTTTCATCTTTCCCTTCAATGAAGGCAACCGGGGCTCGTTGATCTCTTTCACAACCGAGCATACTGCGGGAAGAGGGACCTCCACTATGTCGTAGCCGGTATCGGTAGTTCTCCAGGCTGAGATTCCGGAATCTTCGATTTTATCGAATTTTTTAACGAATCCGATCTGCGGCCAATCCAGATGAGCCGCCACCGCGAAGGCAACCATAGCGGAATCATCATCGCAGGCTTGCTTGCCGGTTAGGACCAGGTCGATATCGCCCAATTTCTTAATGCAGGCGGCAAGGACCCGGGATATATTCTGGGGATCGGTCGCGGAATATGAATCCGCCTCAATATGCACGGCCTCATCGATACCCAGGGCCAGGACATCCCTCAGGGCTGAGACGGCATCGGTGCCGCCGTAGGTTATGGCGATAGTACCGGCGCCGTGATTTTCCTTAATCCGTATGGCTTCCTCCACGGCATATTCATCGAAGGGATTGACGACGTCGGTGCCCTCGGGCCATTTGGGCCCTTCGCCGCCCATGGTTACCTCGGATAGTTGAGGAGTTTGTTTTACCAGCACAGCAACTTTCATATCCGTTCTCCTCTATCACAACTCTTGATTATGAAAAAACAAAACATCTCAGTTTTCGACTATCGGATTATTGCTTAGAAACTCGAGCGCCATTCTGGCCGCTTTCTGTTCAGCGTCTTTTTTGGTAGTACCCTTACCGGTACCGATAATTTCCGATTCGACCGAAACCGATACCACGAAAACCTTATCGTGATCGGGGCCGATCTCCTCAACAACCTCGTAACGGGGGATTCCGCGCCCCTGGTTCTGAACCAACTCAAGGAGTTCGCCCTTATAATTATAGATCGCTTCATCGTTTATAAGACTGTCATAGTCTGAAAGGAGCAACTGGTTTATTACTTCTGAAACTCTTTCAAGACCGCCGTCCAGATATATAGCTCCCAGAATCGCCTCCATGGCATCGGCGGTAATCGACGATTTCTCCCGGCCGCCGGATTTTTCCTCTTCGGAACTGAGATAAAGATAATCGGCCAGGCCGAATCGCGAAAAAATCTTTGTCAGGACCGACTCATTGACCAGGCTCGACTTCATTTTTGTAAGGTCACCCTCTTTCAAATCGGGGAATTCTCTGAACAAAAATCCGGATACAACCAGTCCCAGGACGGCGTCGCCCAGGAACTCGAGCCGCTCATTGGCCAGCCCGGCATTTTCCCAGGATCGATGAGTGAGCGCTTTTTTCAGGAGGTCCCTGTTCTGGAATCTGTAATTAAGGACTTTTTCCACATCCCCGAGGGGATCTTTTTTGCCGGAGAAAAGCCTTTTAATTAATGAAAAAACCATTAATCGGTATTCTGATAATTCTTCAGGGCGAGGGAGATATTATGGCCTCCGAAACCGAAAGAATTGGTAAGGGCGTAGTCAATATTGCAGTCGCGGGCTCCGTCGGATACGTAATCCAGATCGCATTCCGGATCGGGGAATTCCAGGTTGATGGTGGGGTGGACTTTTTTCTTTCGCATTTGAAGGACGGTGGCGGCAAGCTCCACCGAACCGGCAGCTCCCAGAAGATGGCCGATTATCGATTTGGTCGAGTTTACGGGGATCTTGTATGCCCGCTCTCCGAATATGGTCTTGATCGCCGAGGTTTCAGCGATGTCTCCCAGATCGGTGGCGGTACCGTGAGAATTGATATAATCAATATTATCGGGTGAGATACCCGCATCATCCAGAGCGGCCTTCATGCTTCTGGCGGCGCCGTTACCATCGGGTACCGGCGCCGTAACATGATAGGCGTCGGCGGAAAGACCCATGCCTATGATTTCCGCGTAAATTTTGGCGCCGCGGGATTCGGCATAGGAAAGTTCTTCGAGAATAAAAATCGTGGATCCCTCACCCATTACAAAGCCGTCACGCTGCTTGTCGAACGGCCGGCTAGCCTTTTCGGGTTCATCGTTTCTGGTGGACATGGCCTTGGCCATACAGAAGCCCGCCATGCCGGTGAGAGTTATGGACGCCTCGGTGCCTCCTGTGACGATTATGTCGGCGGCGCCGCGTTGAATCAAAGCGAAGGAATCGGCGATAGCATTACTGGAGGAAGCGCAAGCGGAGACGGTAGCGTAGTTGGGACCCTTGAACCCAAAATGAATGCTGACCAGCCCCGATGCCATATCGGCGATCATCATGGGGATGAAAAACGGCGATACCTTCAATGGTCCTTGCTTGATGATTACGCCAACCTGATCCTCAAAGGTTTTAAGACCGCCTATACCGGAACCTATTATCACTCCGACCCGGTCGCAGTCTATAGATTCCAGATCGAGTCCCGAATCCTCGACCGCCTTGGCGGAAGCCGCTACCGCATATTGCTGGGAGAGATCCATCCGCCTGGCAGCCTTTTTATTTATATAGGCGGTGGGATCAAAATCCTTTACCTGCGCGGCAATCCTCGTAGGCAGACCGGTAGCGTCAAACCTATCGACTAAAGCCACCCCGGAATTTCCGGAGATTAAATTCTCCCAGAATTCGTCAATGCTGTTGCCAATGGGTGTTACTAAACCGATTCCTGTAATAACAACCCTTCGACTCACAACTAAGAGCCCTGTCCTTTTTCCTGAAATTTGGCTATATATTCTACGGCCTCACCCACGGTGGTGATTTTCGATGCTTCCTCTTCCGGAATTGTACAGTCGAACGCTTCCTCCAGAGCGAGGATCAACTCGACCTGATCGAGCGAATCCGCGTCAAGGTCGTCTACAAAAGATGCCTCGGGGATAACTTTTTCCGTGTCCACTCCCAGGTTCTCGGCGATGATTTCTCTGACCTTTTCCTCGATTGATGACATTCTTCCTCCTTAAATATTTCCGACTAGCAATTAAAAAAATCTTCACAGATATCGATTACATCACCATACCGCCGTCGCAATGTATAACCTGGCCGGTTACATAGTCGGCGCCATCCGACACCAGGAAGGAGACTATCCCGGCGACGTCGCCGGGTTTTCCGGCGCGTTTGAGGGGTATGATTTTAAGAAAATTTTCTTTAGCCGCCCCCGGAAGGTTTTCCGTCATCTCCGTCTCAATGTAACCCGGAGCGACGGCGTTAACCGTTATGTTCCGCCCGGCCAGCTCTTTGGCCAGCGATTTGGTAAAACCTATGAGGCCCGCTTTAGAAGCGGCGTAGTTGGCCTGGCCGGCATTCCCCATCACCCCCACCACCGACGATATATTTACGATCCGCCCCCATCTTTTTTTCATCATGCCCTTCGATGCCGCCTTCGAGCACAGATAAGATCCTTTAAGGTTTATGTTCAAAACCGAGTCCCATTCCTGCTCGCTCATGCGCATGAGGAAATTATCCCTGGTAATTCCGGCATTGTTTACGAGAATATCGGGGGTACCCAACCTTTCCCCCGCCATTTTAAACATCGATTCCACATCGTCCGGCCTGGAAACATCTCCCGTAACGGCTATACACTCTATTCCACGAGAGGACAATTTCTCGGTCGATTCGGCGGCGACGTCTTTTATTATATCAGCGATAACCACCGCGCAACCGTCGGAAGCCAGACGTTCGACGATGGCGAAACCTATGCCCCTGGCCCCTCCCGTAACCAGCGCGATTTTCTTTTCGGCACTCATGCGGATTCAACCTCGGCATTTTCTTTTAAAAAATCAATAAGATTTTCGAGGTTATCAACTCCCGATAATTCTATATCATCAAAATTCAACGATCTTTTAACAAGGCCCTGAAGCACCTTTCCCGGCCCGATTTCGATAAACCGCCTGATACCGTCCTGATACATATTTTGCAGGATCGGGTACCAGAGCACGGGACTGGAAATCTGATCCGCCAGCAGCGTTTTATATCGCACCGGATTATCGACGGGCTCGGCGCCGACATTGGAATAAACCGGAAACCGAAACGCCGAAAGTGTTAACTCCTCCATGATGAACTTTCTCATTTTTTCGGAGGAAGTATCCATCAGCGACGAATGATATGCCCCGCCCACCGGAATGGGCATGGCTCTTTTGGCGCCTTTGCCTTTCAATAAATCGCAGGCTTTGTCTACGGCATCCACCTCGCCGGCGATAACGACCTGCCCCGGAGAGTTATAATTGGCCGGTACGGCCACGCCCGGCGCCGATTTCAGTATTTCAACAACATCATCGTATTCGAGTCCCATTACGGCGGCCATGGTTCCGGGATGGCGGTCGCAATCCTCCTGCATGGCTCGGCTTCTGATCGCCACCGCTCTTATTCCGGATTCAAAATCCAGCGCCCCCGAACTCGCCAGGGCGGAATACTCGCCCAGAGAATGACCTGCCGCAACATGAGGGGTAATTCCTTCATTTTTGAGCAGTAGATCGACCGCGCATGAGTGTACGAAGACGGCCGGTTGCGTATACACGGTCTGCTTCAGTTTGCTCTCCGGACCATTGAAACAGACGTCCGCCAGATCGTATTCGAGAATATCCGACGCTATCTTAAAAAGATCTCTAACGTCGTCGTAACCGTCATAAAGTTCTCTGGCCATTCCCGCATATTGAGAGGCCTGGCCGGGAAATAAAAATGCCGTTTTTTTCATATCACCATTCAACGAGAACCGATCCCCAGGTGAATCCCGCCCCGAATGATACCATCATAATCTTATCGCCCGGTCTTATCCTGTTAGACCTGACGGCTTCATCGAGGGCAATCGGCACGGACGCGGCGGAGGTATTGCCGTACTTGTGTATATTAACGAATACGCGATCCATGGGCAGTTTGATCCTCTTAGCGGTCGCTTCGATTATCCTGATATTGGCCTGATGCGGAATCATGAGATCGATATCGCCGGATTTCGTTCCGGATTGCTTCAGAATGGAAACGGCGGCTTCTTCCATCGCTCTAACCGCGGATTTGAAAACTTCGGGACCCTGCATCTGGATAAAGCGGTCGCCATTACCGATATTGTCGGTATTAAGGGGCAGGCGGCCCCCGCCGGCCGGGACCTGCAGCAGCCGCGCGAGTGAACCGTCGGCCTTGGTGTAAGTCGCCAGTATCCCTCCAGGGGTATCGGAAGGGGCGAGAACGGCGGCGCCGGCGCCGTCGCCGAAAAGGACACATGTATTCCGGTCTTTCCAGTTTACTATTTTGGAGAGAGTTTCCACACCGATAACCAGAGCTTTTTCTTTTTGACCGTTCTGAATTATAGCTTTCGCATATTCAAGGCCGTAGATAAATCCGGAACATGCCGCTACTATATCGACCACGGCGGCGTTTTTGGCTTTCAGCTTATCCTGAAGAATACAGGCTGTCGAGGGCAGAGGGGCATCGGGTGTTACCGTTCCCAGTATAATAAGATCCAGATCATCAGCCGAAATCCCCGCCATCTCCATCGCCTTTAAAGAAGCTTCGTGGGCGTAATCCGAGGCGGCCAAGCCGTCAGGCGCAATCCTTCTTTCCTTTATCCCGGTCCTGGCGGTTATCCATTCATCAGACGTCTCCACCATTTTCTCGAGATCGGCATTGGTCAAAACTCGATCCGGGACAGATGAACCGGTACCGATTATTCGAACATATTTCCCGTTCACGGTTGTTTCAGCCTGACTTCGGATATTTTCAACGATCCGTTGGCAGCGATTCTACTTTCAATTTTCTGGTTCAGGTTGTTTTCCACAATAGACATCGCGGCCCGGACAGCGTTTTTAATGGCCTTGGGCGACGAACCGCCGTGACATATGACCGAGACGCCGCTGATTCCGAGAAGCGGCGCGCCACCGTATTCCGCGTAATCAAGATTTTTCTTCAAGTCCTTGAAAGCCCTGTTCATAAGAAGGGCGCCGATCTTGGCCAGCAGGCTTTTGCGAATTCTCTTTTTGAACAGCTCGCCAAGATAGCTATCGATGGATTCGGCGAATTTCAGAATAATATTGCCGACGAAGCCGTCGCATACGATAACGTCGGCTTTCCCTTTCAGTATATCCCGGCCTTCCAGGTTGCCGACGAAGTTCAATTCGGACGCCGAAATTAGCTTGTGGGATTCGATGGTAACTTCATTCCCTTTCGATTTTTCCTCGCCGATAGAAAGCAGGCCCACGCCGGGGTTCTCCTTGTTAAATATCAGCGAATAATAGCTTACGCCCATGAGGGCGAATTGATAGAGATTTACGGCTTTGCAGTCGGAATTGGCTCCCACGTCGAGAATTATGGAGGTTCCTTTTTCGGTCGGGAACAGCGACACTATGGCGGGACGATGCACCCCCTTCAGCCTGCCCAGCGTTATAAGCGAAGCGGCCATAACCGCCCCGGTGTTCCCGGCGGATATAAAAGCATCCGCTTCCTCGTTTTTCTGGATATTCATGCCGGCGACAATGGACGAGTTGGGTTTCCTGCGAACGGATTCGGCGGCCTCCTCGGCCATCCCGATTACTTCGTCGCAATGATTCACTCTGATGGGAAGGTTATTGGCGCCGAGTTTTTTTAATTCCGATTCGATGAGAAAAGAATCCCCCAGCAGGATCAATTCGACTCTTTCACCCACGTCCTGCTGGGCCAGAACAGCCCCTTCCACAATCGACGCCGGGGCATGATCGCCGCCCATGGCATCCACGGCGATTCTTATTCTTTTTTCATTCGGCATTATTTCGATTCTGTTATAGCCACCACCTCACGCCCCTTGTACCATCCGCAACTGGGGCATATCTGGTGCGGCAGTTTCGGTTCGTGACAATGCGGGCATTCCATAATGCCGGGTTTTTCAAGTTTCCAGTGTGTTCTTCTTTTCGCGCCTCTGGATCTGGAATGCCGTCTTTTCGGTAATGCCATAATTAACCTCTGTCCTGATCTAAACTTATCCTCTAACAGTAAAAATCTTAATCCGGTTTCTCAATCCCCGAATAGCTGTCTCAAAGTATCCCACCTTTCATCGGTCTTATCCTGGGTACATCCGCAATCGGTCTCGTTAAGATTCTCGCCGCACATGGGGCAGAGCCCCTTGCAGCTTACCTCACACAACGGTTTGAAAGGTAACTCCAGTATTATCGTTTCGCGGACGCGATTGGTGATATCGTAATCCTCGGCCGTTTTGGGCAATACCACAAAATCATCGTCTCCGGTGTCCTCGGGACCTCCTACGTCCATAAATTGGATAACAAACTGCATCTTGGAACTTATCGGTTTTTCAAATAGTTCCAGACAGCGAGCACATTCCGCTTCGATAAGGGTGGAAACTGTACCCTGAAAAATAATCTCATCGCCCGACTTCGTGGCGGTGAGTTCCACCTCGATCGGTTCCGGGAATTTGAAACCCTCCGCCTCCAATTCCAGGTCCGCGGCCGGAACCGAGAAGCTGAACACGGAACCTCCGGCTTTCACCTGCCGGAACTCCACTTTCATAAAGTTCGAAAATAACATCGATTATCCAAAAGTGTCAAGTCAATTTTCGCCCGCGTTATCCGGGCTTTTTATGACAGGCATGCATGGAATCCGGCTTTAATTTCCATCTTTTTCGCTATCTTAGAATCTTTCCCACAATTCCTTTTTAATCGGTTTTTCTTGCGGTTGATTTTTAGATTATTTTTAGCTATATAATTTCCTCAAGGAGAAAACAATGGATTACTTTACCCGCAAAAGAGTGGCAGCGATAATGGCGGAATTACAACCCGCTGAGGATGTTATAGTTATGGGATGGGTGCGTAATAGAAGGGATTCCAAGAATCTGGTATTCCTTTCGTTAAACGACGGCAGTACCCTTAATAATCTGCAGATTGTAATAGACAATCCCGGCGAGGTTGCCGATCTCGAAAACATAAGGTTGGGAGCCGCCATAAGGGTTGCAGGAAGACTCATTCCGGTACCGGAGAGAGAACATAAAATTGAGCTGCATCCAGGTGAAATCAGACTGGTTGGAGAATGCCCGAAGGAATATCCCATTCAGAAAAAAAGACACTCGTTCGAGTATCTGAGGGATATCGCTCATCTGCGGCCCCGCACCAACACTTTCGGGGTGGCCAACAGGTTTCGAAGTAAAATCGCTTATGCCATACATAAGTTTTACCAGGATCGAGGTTTTTTCTATGTTCATTCTCCCATCATTACGGCAACCGACGCGGAGGGCGCGGGAGAGCAGTTCTGGGTCACCACTTTTGACCTTGATAATATCCCCATAAATGAAGGTAAGGTGGATTACGATAAGGACTTTTTCGGGGCGCAGACGTTTCTGACCGTATCCGGGCAGCTGGAGGCCGAGATCATGGCGCTGGCTCTGGGTGACGTCTACACCTTCGGGCCGACGTTCAGGGCCGAAAAATCGAATACCCCCAGGCACGTTTCCGAATTCTGGATGATTGAACCCGAAATGGCGTTCTGCGATCTCGACGAGAACATGCAACTGGCCGGCGAATTCCTGATGTATCTGTTTGAGTATGCTCTCGGCGAATGCTCCGAGGAGATGGAGTTTTTTAACCGTTGGATCGAGAAAAACAGGATCAGCACCCTGGAGACATTGCTGAAATCGAAATTCGAGATCGTCACATATACCGAGGCGGTCGAAATTCTCAAAAAGGCCAAAAAGAAATTCGAGTTCCCGGTGGATTGGGGAGTGAACCTGCAGGCAGAGCACGAAAGGTATCTCTGCGAGGAGCATTTCAACTCCCCTGTCATGGTGAAAGATTACCCCAAAGATATCAAGGCGTTTTACATGCGCCTGAACGATGACGATAAAACGGTGGCGGCGGTCGACGTGCTGGTGCCGCAGATCGGGGAAATAATAGGCGGCAGCCAGAGGGAAGAGCGGCTCGACGTTTTGAAAAAGCAGGTTGAGCTGTTCGGGGTCAACGAGGAGACGCTCTGGTGGTATTACGATCTTCGCCGATACGGCTCGGTGCCCCATTCCGGTTTCGGGCTCGGTTTCGCGCGGATGCTCATGTATATGTCCGGCATGGCCAATATCAGGGACGTGATCCCCTGGCCGCGGACGCCCCGAAGCGCCAAGTTTTAGAATCTACCGGGGGTGCGTATACTCCGGCTGATCCATTCTCTGAATATGGAACATATATTCTTCATCTGAAATATTGCTTTGCCAGTTTCCGGTCAGCCTGGCGCCGAAATAAAACGCGAAAAATATAAGCAACGCTCCCAGAGCGAAAGCTCTCGCCGAAATCTTCTTTTTGACTATTCCGATTTCGGGATAAAGGGTATCTTTTACCGGGCAGGCGGATACGCATTCCAGGCAACCTATGCATTCATCAGACCTTACCAGTTTCTCCTTATCTACCTTGATGGCCGAGGGGCAGACCTTCGCGCAGGCTCCGCAATCGGTGCAGGTCGGCATATTTCTTCTGATTTTAACCGGACTCAAGAAGCTTATTACCCCGACCAAGGCACCGTAAGGACAGAGATACCGGCACCAGAAATTCGATATGAATAATGACGCCACCACAAGCAGAATTATTATTCCCAGCGCGAATTGAGAAATGTCGGCAAAAAACAAGAGCATCTTGGCGTCGGCGACTTTGTTGTATGGCGAATCGATAAAGGCTTTCAATACCGGCTCGGTCATCACTACCAGGATGGCGTTCAGGAAAAATAAGAGCAGAAGATATTTCAACGATCTTAAGGGGTAATCCAGAAATTTCGGCACCCTCCAGCCCCAGGGGGCGGAGGCTTTTCTGCCGAAAACTTTTCTGCTCAATTTCCAGAGCCACTCCGATATCAACCCTACCGGGCATACGAAACCGCAGAAGCTCTTTTTGAATACCAGGCTCATCATGATAAAGGCTAAAAGCAGAAACATGGCGGCGGGGTGGATATCGTTGATGATTCCCGTCAGAAACCAGTATTTCAGGCTAATAAGCCCCGAAAGCGGAAGGAAGCCCTCCACCCCGCCAGGGCGAGGGACTTTGATCAGTTTGCCCCCTGACTCATAATATTTATACCAGAGGGTAAATTGAATACCGATCAGTATGGTGGTGACGAAAAAGCCGTACTGGATCAGCTTGCGAAGTTTCCGTCCGCTGTTATACCATTTCCGTCTTCTCTTCAGGAATTCGGTATCCGGCTTTCTTATTTTTGCAACTATTTCCGCCATCAGCCCGAATATATATTGAACTTATAGGTCGATGTTTGACATATGTCAAACGAGAGGAAAAATAAGAACTTGACAATTTTGTAGAACGGATTATCTATGTTAAAGAGCAGCTTTGATTTTGCTTCTTTGAACGGTTAAAACAATAGCGCCTTTTTGGGAGGGCATAATGAAAAACGTGGCCGCCGTTTTCGTAATTTGTGTGATGCTGGCTATGGTAGGTATTGCCAGCGCCCAGAACGTAGAGTATGTAAACTCAACGTTCTGGACAGGAGTAAATGATATCAAAATTGTGGGAGACTACGCTTACTGCGCATTCGTTAACGGGTTAACGATACTTGACGTATCGGATTCTACCAATCCGGCTTTTGTAAGCCATCTGCGTTGCCCGGGTCATCTAAGACGTATGTATTTATCCGGAAGTTACGCGTATATGGCCGGCGATTCATCCGGTCTTCAGATATTTAACATTTCCGATCCTTCAACTCCCGTATTGAGCGGAAGTTGCCAGACGCCGGCCGAG
>CP070813.1:3257801-3268477 GCA_020344055.1 Candidatus Zixiibacteriota bacterium
GCCTGAGTTCTTCTCAAAAGGGGACGTACCGTTTATTTCTCCTGACGGCAATAAAATGTTTTATGTCCTTCTCAAAATTATTGATGGAAAACGCATTGAGATTATTATGGTCCGGGACAGGACGGAGACCGGATGGTCGGAACCTTATGAGTTGCCCGAGCATATCAATTCAACACCGCTCATTCACTGGCAGGCTTCGGTTGACAGAGATGGAAATCTGTATTATGGCGCAAATTTCGGCGACGGTGATAACATTTACTATTCCGAATTAAAAAATGGAACCTATTCCGAACCAAAACAGCTGGAATTCCTGAAGGATATTAATGCCTTTTCTCCATACATAGCCCATGACGGAAGTTATATGATTATATCAATAGAGAATGAAGGCGAGAGAATGGCGTTGATGTTCAGGAAAGACGACGGTAGTTGGACTGAACCGATCGATATAGGAAAGTATATTGGAAGGGAAATGGGCTATTGTCCCATTGTAACTCATGATTCGAATTTTTTATTTTTCCTCAGTGGTCTTGAAAAAATGTATGCCCCCTACTGGGTGGACGCCTCCTTCATCGAAGAGTTACGGCCCAGGTAATAAACAATAATTATGAAAGGATAATTCGATATGCAAAAGTTGTTTCTCATTACCTCAATTATTCTTATTTTGAGCACTTATTGTCTCGCTCAGAATGATACCGTTAATGGGCAGGATAACCGACAACGCAATGATAATATTATTATCACAATCCTGTACAATAATATATCAGCGAATGATTCAATAATCGCCGACCACGGATTTTCATGTTTGATTGAATCAGGAGATCATCGCTGTTTATTCGATGCCGGGCGGATTTCGAATATATTTATTACGAATGTTAATAAAATGAGAGTGGATTGTTCCGGGATCGATTACATATTTATCTCACATGTCCACGATGATCATATGGGGGGATTATTCGATATTTTGGATAAATGTAACAAGCCTGCGTTATGTATGCCGGTCTCATATCCGCGACAGGAAGGCGAATCTTTCGGCGATCAGGCGGATAGAGAGTATGAAACAATGTTGGATCAACTAAGGCCTTTCGTCTCTGAACTTATTCAACATGAAGCATTGGCTAATTTTGGCAATAATTTCTATACCACAGGAATAATTGAAAAGCATTCATATGAACAATCATTAATCGTTCCGACATCCAAAGGATTGGTAATTATAACCGGATGTGCTCACCCGGGGATACTTGAGATTGTCAGGTACGCAAAAGAGTTGATGAAACAGGATATATATTTCGTTATGGGAGGATTTCATCTTATTTCAACTGACTCAACGCGGATAAAAACAATCGCACAGGAGCTACGCAAGTTAACGAAATATATCGGTCCGTGTCATTGTACAGGAGATAAAGCTCGGGAGATATTCAAAGATATTTTTGGAGAAGATTATATTGATATAAAAGCGGGATTGAAGTTCAAGTTGGGCGATACTAAACTAGAATGAAAAAACTAATTTTTCTGACTTGCGTGTTGTTAGCTTCTACTCCAACACTTTAAACGCAGCAGAATCAACCATTGCACAAAAGAGTTTTTGCAGAGTACATAGAATTCAACTGGTAAATTTCTGAATATCCTTCTGATGCTAACCCAAGGAAACGAAGAAAATTATGCTGAAATCGGCCGAAAAACCGTCACAATTTAGTCACACCGGGAGTTAACTCGTTGTGAGACAATAGGGAGAACAGGGTTCGATTCCCCCGCCTCCGGTAAGTATAATAACTTGGCAATAATATAAGAGCCATCAGCTCTGCCATCCGAAAACTTCGTTTAATTCATTATCTAATATATAGTTAAGATTGAATTTTGCAAAAAAACAGAAATGTATGTATGATATTCTTAACAATATGAAAATATTTATTAACTATTTGAATATATTCCTTGACAAATTGTAAAAGATCATTTATATAGAGGCCGATGAGGAAAACAAAGGAATAACATTGGGTCGCCTATGAAGACAAAATTGCGAAGATTTAGATTCGATCGGGGGGAGTTGAGCCAGCAGCAATTGGCTGATAAGGTCGGTATTTCCCGGCAGACAATTATTTCCATAGAGAAAGGTGATTATGCGCCGTCGGTGAAACTGGCTTTGCTGCTTGCGGAAAAACTGGAAACGACAGTGGAACAACTTTTCATTTTGGAGGAGAAAGATCGTGTTTAAAAGAGACCGAATTTTCTGGTGGGCCAGCGGTATTTTCGCGTTGGGCGTTGTCCTGGCGATCATGGAGTACGAGATGGCCCTGATATTTATCGTTGGCGCCTATCTTCTAAGGCCGACATTGCATGTTTTCGATCTGGCGAAAGGTTTCGAAGATGAGCGTCAGATTCTAAACCATTCCCGATCAGGCAATATCGCCTTTATTGTCGTGATGCTGACCGTTGTAGGTCTGGCTTTGACGCGTATTGCCAACGGTGAAGCTCCCGATGATTTTTACTTGATCCTGGTATTCGGTATCGCCGCCCGGGCCTTTACCGGATTGCTACTTCATGGCGATCTGAGAAAAACGGGCTCGCTTATAATAATCATATTAGGATTAGTGTTTGCTGTCTTCGGGCTGGCATCGGCACGTTTTTCTTATCAGGGCCTGCTTGTTGGATTAGGCGGCCTGGTATTTTCATCTCTTGGCTTTCTTGCCCGCAAATATCCCCGGGTGATTTCATCGATTATCGCCCTGATAGCAGTCATATTCATAATTAACAATGAATTGTATCGCATAGGCGAAGCCAAGACAGGAATGCTGATAGTCATGGCTTTTATTTTGTTCGCTTCAAGCTGTCTTTTCTTGAGTTCCCGTCTGGATTCTGATTCGGGATTAGGATCGAAAAAAACTGCCATGAAATTCATAGTCGGCGCCGGATCGGCCATGGTGTTGTTTGCGCTGATATCGCTTGGGATAAAAGCTCATAAACCGGTAATAAAAACCGCAGGCGGGGAAATAATAACCGGGCCGATCGAGGTTCAGGGATTAAGCTGTGAAGCGTCGGCTAAATATCATCCCAACGGACAATTGAGATCATGTATACTGGCACGTGATGATACCCTCTCCGGGCAGCCGTTTCCTAAAGGTACGAGACTGGCATTTACCGAAAAAGGCGATCTGTGGCGGTGTTACCTCTCGAAAGATACCGAAATCCAGGGATACCTTTGCCGCGGCGAGGCGGACGGATTCAGGACCCTGTTTTACTCTGTTGGTAAACCAAAGCGGATCTGGCTTGCCCGGGACGAGATTATCGATAACGTTCCCTGCGCCCGATATCGTTACTTTTCAAGGAATGATGTGACTTTCCACGAAAACCGAAGATTACAGAGTTGCAAGTTGTCGGAGGATTTTACCATTGGAGAACAAACATTTAAAAAGGGAGATGATATCGAATTCGATGATCAGGGAAACCTGGTTTTAGATGAATAATGTATCGAAAGCTAACATCCCTTTGTTCCAGACTTTTGGCCGGCTAATTGCGCCATTGAATCACGATATTTTTGGGAGGCGATATTATGGAAAATATGAAATTGAAATGTATTCAAAACATAATATACGGGATTATCGTCTTTGTGTTCAGCGTTGGTTTTGTTAGCGCTCAGGACCCGGAACATAAACCGCCGAACGAAAAGTCGGTGTTCAGGCTAAGTGAGCGAGATATAATCTTACCCATTACCTCAATTGAGTGGGGCAGCCCCGACCGATGGTCAATCACATCGCGGTACATTCGTGAGCTTGATGAAAGAAAAGAAAAAAGAACCTGGCACAATAATCTCTCTGTATCAATTAGCCCCGGCATTTCCGGCGGGCGTATTGGATTTGGTTATTTAGGCTTGTTCGATCCCCAGTCAATGAGCGATTTTGGAGTCTTCTTTGAAGCTCGCGCCGTGCTACTTCGTACCTGGGGAAATCCGCTTTCCACGTCTCCAAACCGGACGTTCTGGGGAGGTGAACTGAGGGTCGCTCTTTCATTTTTACTTAATCTCGGAGTTGGGTACTATAAACAACTATCGAATTCCGACGGACTAAAAGATAGCTTCTATGGATTTCATATAGGGGTTGGAATTTGATTCAAAAATAGTCACAATCTCGTCGCACCGCGGGTTAACTTAATACGTGCGATATAGGGAAGGGATTTGATAATCCCTGCCTTCAGTGTTTTTATTTTGCCATAAGTTGTTGATAAATATAGAAATCCCGTTGATCTTAGAGCGTTTATAAGCCCATAAAATTTCTTGAGCCTCTCTATAAATATCAATAGCCTGCAACGTCGACCGTCACAATTATTTTCCGATTCCGGGCCTTTAAGCCTGAGCCGATATTTCGGCTCGAATTACTTCGAAACAGGTTTCCGCTGAAATATGGTTTTGGTATTGTTTACGCCGGGCGTTTCCGGCACATTGATGCCGCCGGTGACGCCTTCACATGGCGGGCAATCAACGCATGGCATCGGCGCAGGACCGCCCTTGAAGTAGGCGACTCCATAGGTGATATCCAGACCATTATAGCTACAGCTGGCGTTAACATCCCCACAATAGTTCCAGCTATCGCAGTCATTTACCGCGCAATCCGGGCACAGCGGTTCCGCGCCGCCCTTGAAGAAGGCGACGCCGTAGGTGATATCCAGACCGTTGAAGTTATCGCTGCCATTAACGTCACCGTCGGCATAATCGCAGCAATCGGCGCCGCCGGCGGGCGTTAAACATAAGCTCAAGTCATAATAGATAACCGGTAGCGAATCGCCGTCCATCCACATCTGGTATGCGAAGCCTGAATCGACTTCGCCACTCGAGAGCCACATGAACCAGCAGGAAGGGTCGCCGGCACCGGCAATGGATATCCAGCCGTCCGTGATGGTACAGCATGGATCGATAACCGTTTCATAGTATTTGGCCTCGACATCGCCCGAATAGACTTGACCGGTACCGACGCCTGAAATTGTGTCGACATGCGTGTAGAGCGGATTGGCGGTATCGGGAATTCCGCCATTGTCTGCGTAAAAGGTGAATACGAACGGCACAGGATCCTCGCCGCAATCATGCCAGCTGGGCGAATTATATAGTTGAGCGCCCCAGAAATGGATATCGCAAACATCAGCCGTCAAACCGGAGAAGTCTTCGAATATCAGGTGTCCGGGACCGGTATTCAGGATAGGCTCCGAATTGCCGAATGCCCAGTCACCATCGGGGGGAGTTGGATTCTGACTGAACATAGAAGATGAATCGCAGCCGAAAGGCGGGCATTCAAACGCTGCGCAATCCTCGCCAATATACCAGGCGCCGCCGAGAGCAAGGCATTCGCTTTGAGAATTGGTGGCGACACATTCGCGAGCCACACAGCAGGCGCCGGTAGGCTCGCCGCATCCGGAATTGCCCATGTCGTATACAATTTCACCGAAGCCATATCTACCGTTGCTGGAATGGACCAGCGTTCCGTCATAATACAGGTAGTAGCGGCATCCGCCGTCACCGTAGGAATCGTAGATATACCAGTCGTAGCATCCACCCTCATCGACACAAATCTCATATACGTAATTTGTATTGGCAAAGCTGTAAGGACCCCCGGAAGCGATCGGGCCGACATTGCGCTCGTAGATTTCCCAGGTGATTTCCGCGGGCCATGAATCGGTTGTCAGGTCAACGACTATCTTATCCTGACCGCCGGGACAGACGGCACACGGATTATCGATGCAGTTATATAGATCGATCCAGTAACCGCCCAGAGCCATACAATCCTCCAAAGTTACATCAGCGCAATTCTGGTCATCGTTATAGCAGCAGCGTCCAACAGGAGCGGCGCAGTCGGGTGGGGTAGTGCAAGGGATACCGTCGTCGTAAACGTGCAATACGAAATTGCCGGAATTGTCCCAGAAACCGCCGACAAGGATTAAATACTCGATGCCGGGTTCCGAACACCAGGAGAAGGAACTCTGTAAAGAGCCGTATACGCAATTTAAATCATCGTCGTTGCCGCCGATGCAGACCGGATTGGTGCAGGTATTACACCATACCTGAATCCTGGTATCGTAATCAGTAGCCGAGTCGCAAAGGGAAGCCGTAATGGTATTCCCGGTTCCGACCACTTTGTACCAGACGCTATTGGCGAATTGGTCAACATCGCAGGTCAAGGTGTCGGGAGTAGCGCTGATGGTGCTGCCCGGCGTATCTGAAGGCACCGTTACGGTTAAGGCGTTCCGGCAGGAGTCATTGGCAGGAACAGGAGGGGGACACGGATTAGGATCGCAATCGGTCCAATCTCCCTGATATTCCCAGCCAAGGGATGTACAGGTGTCTTCCAGAGCGACTATACAGTTGCCGGTGACCGGATCACAGCAAGCCCCGGGGATCAGGCCGCAAGGCGGGTCAAGATCGGCGCAAAGGGTGTTGGGCCGGAACCGCAACGGACCGGGACATTGCTGCTGTTGGGCATTATCGGTGCAGTTGCCCGTGGCGTCATCACAGCAGGCGCCATAGACATCCATGCTGGTGCCGGTAAGACAGAGCGAGTTATCATAATAGTAATCATTCAACCTGTCGTTCTTCATGAGCCAGGAGTGGCCGTCACCGACAGGCGATGAGAGCCATACGAACCAGCAGGTAGAATCGAGCTGCCCCTGGATGGAAACATATCCGCTCGACAGAGTACAGGGCACGGGCAAAACCGCGCTCCATTCATAGGCGTTAATATAGCCCGAGTACAGGCTATCCATATCAAGGCTTGCGATCGGTATATTATAAGAGTAGACGGAACCGGTCGCGATATTCGGTCTGCCCGTACCATCGTCAAGCCAGAATTCGATCAGGAAGGTCATCGGCTCTTCAATGCAGTTCTCCCATTGGTCGTTCAGGACAGCTTTCCATCCCCAGAAGTGGATATCGGTGATCTCGCCGGCGTTGTCAAAGCTCTCGAAAAGCTTATAGTCACTGCCCAGTACGTTGAGCTCGCTGGCGCCCCCGGACCATGATTCACCGGGGGTATGCGGCGGCTGACTGAAAATCGTATTGGTCGGCGGGCATTCCCAGGAGCCAAAATCTGCAGGATTATCGACGCCGACTCCGGGAGTACCATCGGATTTTAGACCTATAACAGGATCGGAAAGAATCTCCCCGGCGGCCCCGGCCATACGGCCCGCCTTGTCGGGAGTCATCTCATCAACGCTAACCGCCTGCCCTTCGACAACCTTCTGTTTCTTTTCCATGGTAACCTGTCGAGCATAAATGGCCGAAGGTGATTTCTCGATAGGGTCCGCGACCGAGTCAGTCCAGACTAACGCAACGATTAAAAATAAACACAAGGGAAATAGTTTTTTCATATTCTCTTCTCTTCTAATTTACCGGAAATTAATCTTTAAATAGTGCATGGCGAAATAAATCCTGATTTTAAAAAATTAAAATGCAGACACTTTTCTATCCAATCGTCCTTTTTGGGGTAGTTCATAGGAATAGACAACAGATTTGATAAAACAAATATCGTATTAAACTTTATTATGACCGAAAACATGGAGAAAACCTCCTTCAGTCATGAATTATCTTAAGTTTTAGCAGGCAGGAATATGTATACCAAACCGAGATACAAGGCCAACCTACCGTTTCACAAATCATCGTAATACCCATCTATATTATAGATATCTAAAAAATTCTGTCAAGAAAATAATAGATTTATTTCTTCATAATAAGAATGCCAACGGTCAGGGAATAGCGAACCCATTTATAGTTGAGGAACCGCTAAATGGTAAGATAGAATATTTTTTATTGTGCTGAGACTGTGCTGAGAAAAATAATATAAAATCTAATATTGGGTGACCTTTGCAGCCTGTCATAGCCGGATTCCAAGCGTTTGACGGAGAACGGCTTGGCTGCCCTTAATAGCAGTCTTACTTGGCAAACTTCGAAACTCATTTGACGAACCTACGTAGTATATAAGGAAGGGGAGGAAGCGCTTCAATATATCTAGTATGCGACAAGCGGGAAAGTTTAATCGGAATTGCTATTTACCAACCGAAGCGAGTGTTAAATTTATACAAAATTTATTGACATATTTGGTAATCAGGCTATATTTATAATATATAGATGTAAGTTGGCGGCCAAAAGAGACAAATTCTTGTTTAAAAAAGGGAATCAGTCATGTTAGTACCAAATATGAAAACCACCGTATATGCCGTTATTTTTATTACGGCGTTTTATTCCTTTTCAGGGGCGCAGGTAACCGTTTATAACAATTTCGGCCCCGGTCATAACGGCTGGGATTATAACTTCGGCCTGGGATGGACCGTTGCCGGGGACAGCGTCGCCGGGCAATATGGTGTCGAACAGGCCATGGAATTCCAATCCACCGCCGATGGTTTGGTGACTGATATCTGGGTGGCGTTTTTCTACGTTCCGTACAGCTCGCCTCCGGATACGGTTACGATCAGGCTTACCGGCAATCCCGATGGCGCGCCTCCGGTACCCGAGAACGTTATGGAAGAATGGGTTATTACTGAATTCGA
Source organism: Candidatus Zixiibacteriota bacterium (assembly GCA_020344055.1). Classification (GTDB taxonomy): domain Bacteria; phylum Zixibacteria; class MSB-5A5; order UBA10806; family UBA10806. Next base: position 3,266,319 of record CP070813.1, read on the forward strand.
ATCATGGGATCAATGGAGCCCCCCGATTCACCTTCAGGGAAATAACGTCTCCATGCTGGAGGATGGCGAAAGTTACTGGTTATGGGCGATCGGCGGCGAAATGACCTGGTGCGGATGGTGTGTGAATATCGATCCGAATTTAACATGCCCGCATACATTGCGCCGCGAGGGAGAAGATTGGCTGCCTATTCTTCAGGAAACAGCCAGCGCGTTTCGTGTTGATGTGCAACCTGTGATTGATATAGAGCCGTTTGAAAATGATATTCCCCGAGATTACTCATTTTCTCAAAATTACCCGAATCCGTTTAACGCATCTACAACTATCAACTACGTGATACCTGAACCATCCGACATCAGTATTGATATTTACGATTTGCTCGGCCGTCATATTGAAAAGCTTCTAAATGAATATCAACAGGCAGGCGAATATCAGGTTACCTGGCGTGCCGATCGGTTTCCCTCGGGAACATACTTCTATAAGCTGCAGGCTGGAGATTATATCGAAACCAGGAAGATGCTGTTGCTAAAATAGCATGTCTAAAATCGCCAAGATTTATCATATCGCAGGTTAGGTAATTGCCAGACAATGCGCGAATAGAATTGGATTCCCCTCGCCTCCATTAAAACCATTCCAGCAAAATTGGAAAGACTTTAAAAGATAATAGCGTTATATTTTTGAAACGTAAGCTTTAGTTTGAACTTTTTTAGAGCATCTCCTATTCTTATGTCAAAATTGATGAAAAGGGCTGGCTATGCACACCGTGTCGGAGAGGCGAAAAATAACCTATCAAAATAGAAAGGAGAAACGATGAATCAGATATTTCCTTATGCAAATATCGTAACCGGCATACTGGTACTTGCCGTTGGTTTTTTGATGCACTGGATCGGTCAGCTTGTCTCCGTAATAAACTGGGAGTTCGCAACTAAAATCGGCATTCAGGAAAAAGGGGCGCCGGACGAATTTAAAGTCTACGAAAAAGGTCTTGCCATTGCAGATGTCGCGGTCGCATGGACCTACGGTTTCGCCGGTGTAGGCCTGATTCTGAACGCTCCCTGGAGTTATCGGCTAATATGGGTTCCCGGTATTATGCTAATCTATCATGGTATCAGTTTCTGGTTTTGGACGCATTATCAAAATAAACTCGGATACCGGCTTTTCTCTGATTCAATCAGGGTTATTTGGACTTCAGCGAATCTTATTACCGGAATTCTGGCGGTAGCAATCGCATGGCAGGCAGGCTGACGGATGTAAAATAACCCGTTTAAACGATAATGGTTAAATTTTGGAGGAAACCTAAAAATGTATGAACCGACTATTATCACCTGGATACTTACCATCTTCGGTATCATTACCTACGGTCCATTATTGTATGTGCAAGCCGTTATGATAATGAAACCAAATAGCGAGAGAGCGAAGACTCTGATAATCGGTAAGGGTGAAGAATGGCGGGACAGGTCTCATTTCAAATCTGCCTACGCTTTTGCGATAGTAGATTGGTTTATTTATTTCCCACTTTTTACTATCGGAATAATTGGGATCGCGCTGGCCGGAAGCTGGGGATATGTTCTATTTGGCGCCGCGGGAACCATTGCGCTATATATCAATGTGTTCCTGTGGTTCTTTGAAAAGGAATATGTATATTCAGCGCAAGGCCCTTTGGTCTACTTCACCTACTGGTGGGGCAACTTCGTTTATTGGGGAACGGCAGCGCTGGTATACTCCGTGATTCGTTTAGCTGGTGTCCATTTCTGATCGAAAGGCAGAGCTAAATACCAAAAAAACCGTCACAATTTAGTCACAATATGGGTTAACTTGTTGCGGCGCAAGGAATGACGGGGATTCGATTCCCTCTACCTCCAGAATAGTACGAGGCCATCAGGAAGGGATTCCGGACGGCGCAAGAAAGGCAGAGCGGTTTCGATTCTAATTATCAAAGCTCTTTATAGCCTCATCCACTGTCTTATAGGCAGTGAATATCTTGAACATTTTCATTTTTCTCAAAAGAGATTCTACTTTTTCATTAAGACAGGCTAATTTTAAATCACCGTCCCTATTCCGCAACGCAGTGACGGTCGTAATACAAATACCTATACCCCTGGAGTTCATCCAATCTACATTTGAGAAATCCATAACCATCCTGAGTTTGTTTTGCTTGATG
>CP070813.1:3268577-3279244 GCA_020344055.1 Candidatus Zixiibacteriota bacterium
GGGTAACCCTCGATCTTGCGCGCGATCTTGATTATCGATTTGTACGGCTCGGTATAAATCGGAAGGTGCGCGCATTCGGGGCTGTTCTTCACCCGGTACTCGATATTCTCGCTCGACCCGCTCCACGGCAGCCGCTTTGTGAAGTCGGAGATCTCGTCGCCCGAAAGCCCGAACGCCTTAGCGACCTCCCTGATAGATCCGCGGATCGCGAAACGGTTCGACGTGCATATCATCGCCACGCGATCGCGGCCGTACTTTTCGTAGACGAATTCCAGCACCTCGTCGCGACTTTTCCAGCAGAGGTCGATATCGATATCCGGCGGGTCGGTACGGGCTTCGTTAAGGAAACGCTGGAAATAGAGGTCCTGCTCGATAGGGCAGACCTCGGTGATCCCCAGGCAATAGGATACAATCGATGACGCCGCCGAGCCCCGTCCTACGCACTGGATACCGTTTCGCTGGCAATAGTCGATAATATCCCGCACGATCAGGAAGTAATCGGTGAAACCGGCCCGCTCGATGACATTGAGCTCGAATTCCAGCCGGGAGATAGCTTCGCCGGTAAGTTTCGTATATCGTTTGTTCAAACCGTCGAATGATAATTCGTAAAGCAAACGGGCGTTGGTTTTACTGGTTTTGTTTTCATAACTGGGAAAATTGAGCCGTCCCACCGGCACTTCGAGGTCGCATTTTTCGGCGATCTCCATGGTGGCGCCGATAGCCTCGGGGAATTCCGAAAACAGTGCCAGTGATTCTCTCTTCGATCTGAACCAGGCTCCGGGCGTCTCGGTTTTATCATCGGTTAAACGGTCGATAGGGACGATCTCTCCGATGGCCCTTAAAATTCGATGTGTGGGGTATTCGTCTTTATCCACAAATGTCACCGGGTTGGCCGCCACCAGTTGCGGATTATGTTTTCCGATATCCCTCAATGCTCTTTGAATCCGTATGCGGCTTACGATATCGCCGAAATAAGTGAGGCCGTAATAGAAATCATCGGCGAATACCTCTTTCAGTATATCGATATAAAAGGCATCAAGAGCAATAGCGATTAATCCTTTATGATGAGCCACGATATCCTCAAGCGAGATGGTCTTTTCGTGCAGTTTCTCTATGGTGGATAGACGGCAGAGGCTGCCGTAGCCGGTAATATCTTTAGTAATAAATATAATTTTTCCCGCCTCCGTATCGAACTCCAGGCCGATTAACGGCTTTATATTATGATCTTTCGCCTTTATGTAGAACTCGATGGCACCGTAAAGCCCGCCAAGCTCGGCCAGGCCGAGCGCTCCCATCCCCTCCCGCGCGGCGCGATCGAGGAGAGCATCCACGGTCGACGCCCCATGAAGCAGCGAATAGTTACTGCGACAGCGAAGGGGTACGAAGTTCGTAACCATCGGTAACCTCGCGGAATTTATCCTTGAGCGGCATGGTCCTGCCGGTGAAGACCGAATGATATCCCAGCCCCGAGCGCACCTTGTCCAGCGACCGCGCCAGATCGAACGATTTCTCGCTTTCGAAAAGCTTTATCTGCCGGAATGCGGGGGAGAGGTTCATGGCGGTAATTCCGAGATGGCGTACGCCGGTTTTGCGTGTGTAGATTTTTTCGAAGAGGTTTTTTACATAGGGATGAATCTCTCCCTCGGTGTTGGATGGGAACCGCATGGTGCGGACATCGTCCACCGACGAGAAATCGACGTAGCGTAGTTTTACGCCGATCCTCCCGGCCACCAGGTCAAGCTCCCGCAACCTGAGGCAAACCCGCTCGAGGAGATAGTAAAGAGTACCCTCGAGGAATTTCGGGTCCACCGAATCGGCGTTGAAGGTGGTCTCCCGGCTGACGGTTTTCGGGCCCCTTTGCCCTTTGACCTTTCGCTCATCGATTCCCCGGGCATACTTATGCCATTCCGCTCCCCGCACCCCGAACAGGTCATCCAGAACCGGCCGGGGAACTTCGCGTAACTCGCTTGCCGTATGCACTCCTAACTCCTTCAATAACCTCTCGCTCTTATATCCTACGTTGGGAATTTGCCGAATGGGTAGACCTGGCAACATCTCCCGCATTCGCTTTTCGCCGATGACAGTAAGGCCATCCGGTTTGCGCATATTGCAGGCGATCTTGGCGAACATCTTGGAAACCGATATGCCCACCGAACAACGTAAATTCAACCGTGTTTTGATATCGGCCTTTAATGATAGCCCCAGGGTGGTCAGGTTCTTGAAGCGGTTACGGCATCCGGTCAGATCGAGATACGCTTCGTCCATGGAGACCGGCTCCACCAGGGGAGTATATTCGTCGAATGTGTCCTGCACCGCTTTCCAGTAATCCATATAGATCTTGATATCGCCCCGCAGAAATGCGGCGTGGGGCAGCCGCCTGTACGCCTCCGCCAGCGGCACGCCGAACGCCACCCCCAGTTTCCGGGCCTCGTAGGAGGCGCAGATCACGATGCCCCGCGTCCCCGGCTCCCCGCCCACTATCACCGGCTTCCCCACTAGGTCGGGGTTCAGGGCCTGCTCCACCGACGCTAGGAAGGCGTTCATATCCACCAGTGCGATTATCCTCTTTTCCATCATCTCAACACCTGAACTAATGTGCAGTATTAATATACATCCGATTTTTTTATCGTCAAGGGAAAAATTATATTAACGATTGGAAAAAATGGGTTGTCGGTTTTTGATTTCCCGGTTTTCCATCTTAACCTCTTACTTTAGGGTAATGGCGTAATCAACTTTATACTAATAAGATAAGAAGGCGTTCCATATCGGGATGTTTCACCATGAATAGAGATAAAAATTATCATTATAATCGAGGGCCGGCCGATAACAAAGCCAAAGGAAAAACCATAAATTTAACTTAGGGGGAGATATGGATTATACTCCGGTACAAACCAGCGGCGGATCGCCGTTTATGCTTTTGTTGGTCGTACTTGTGGCCTATGCCTACATGTCATTCAGCATTCAGACCATCGCCAGGAAGACCAACACTGAAAACGCCTGGTGGGCCTGGGTGCCGATTCTGAACGTCTGGCTTCTCTGCCAGATAGGAGGCAAGCCGGGATGGTGGGTCGTTCTGATGTTCATCCCGTTCATCAATATCGTCATGACCGTACTGATCTGGATGGCGGTCTCCGACGCCCGTCAGAAATCGCCGTTTCTCGGCGTCCTGATGCTGATCCCGTTTTTGAACTTGATCGTCCCGGGATACCTGGCGTTCTCAGAATAAACATAACGAAATGCAATTTTGAAAGCCTCGCCATTGGGGAGGCTTTTTTTATGGCAGAAATGTCTGGTTACCAAGCGCCGCTTGGTAACCTGATACTCTAATCCCTTGACTGCCATATCCGCGCCCGATATATTTGAATTGCGGTGGCGGTAGGTCAGGAGCCCGCAGGGCTCCTGACACACGTTCGTCGGATTTGCTTTAAATCCGACCTACAAAATAGCCAGGCCGTAGGTCAGGTTTCCCCGAAACCTGACAATAAAGGTCAATCAGGCGGGCGTAATTCAGCGGTAGAATGTCAGCTTCCCAAGCTGGACGTCGTGGGTTCGAGCCCCATCGCCCGCTGGTTTTTATCTATAAAACTTGCCATATTTCGATTTTTTTGTATATTTCTGTAAAGCTTTTGATTCGCACCGGGTTTGTTAATTATTGCGCTTTATAGGAGGAAGGAATGAAAAGGATTATATTTATCACAGTGGCATATATAATTTTCATATCCGCCTTTTGCTGGGGCACCATCATAAACATCCCCCAAGATTACCCGACCATCCAGACTGGAATCAACGCCGGTACGAATGGCGATACTGTGCTGGTTCATCCCGGCACCTATGTCGAAAATGTAAATTTCAACGGGCATAATATAGTGCTGGGATCATTATTCCTAACGACCGGGGATACCAGCTATATTTCGGCTACAATTATTGATGGGGATTCTGCCGGAACTGTAGTAACTTTCGATCAAGGCGAAAATAATACTGCCATAATTACCGGCCTTACAATACAAAACGGTTATGTTATCGGACCAGGCGGTATAAGGTGTTCCTATTCCAGTCCGACAATTAACAAAAATATTATTCGTGGAAACATCACTTATGGCGCAGCCGGTGGTGGTGGCGGAATCGGCTGCATTTCCTCAAGTGCAATTATAATCGATAATATCATCTATGGAAACTCGACTGAGTTTGATGCCTCTGGCGGCGGAATTAATTGTAGCTCCTCCAGTCCATTTATAAGTAAAAATATTATAAGCGACAATTCGGGCTACTGGGGAGGTGGGATTTGTTGCGTGAATTCCGACCCTATCATATCCGGGAATATTATTATTGGGAATTCTGCGGATGATACGGGTGGCGGAATATGTTGTGTTGATGCCGCCACTAATATAGCAAATAATATAATTAGAGGAAATACTTCTGCAAGTTATGGAGGCGGAATCGGTTGTTGGAGGGATTCCCTCTCAGTGATCCGTAATAATATCATCCTTGATAATTTCGCGCCTTACGGCGGCGGAATTAGTTTCCGGGTCAATTCCGCGCCGAATGTGACCAACAATATTTTTTGGGCCAACAGTATCAACGAAATACATGTAAACAATAGTTCTCCGGTTATCACTTATTGTGACATCGAAGGCGGCTGGCCCGGAGAGGCTAATATTAATGTTGACCCTTTATTTATAGAACCGGATTCGGGCGATTTTCACCTAATGTCAATCGCCTGTGGAGATTCAATTGATTCGCCATGTATCGATTCCGGAAGTCCCCATATCGGAGACAGTTTGCTTGATTGTTCCTGGGGATTAGGCACGATCGCAAGCGACATGGGAGCCTACGGGGGTGGCGATACGATCATTGTTAATACAAATATAATCATCAATGTCCCGGGCGATTATCCCACAATCCAGCTAGCCATCAACGCCTGCAATGACGGGGATACTGTACTTGTCCAGCCTGATATCTATTACGAAAATATAAACTTTGACGGATACAATATCGTCGTGGGCTCTATGTTCATAATGACCGGAGATAATTCCTATATCTCATCGACCATTATCGACGGAAGCGATTCCGCGTCAGTCATAACTTTCAACAGCGGCGAGGACAGCACTGCCAGTATTATAGGATTTACAATTCAAAGCGGTTCGGCTAATCATGGCGGTGGGATTTATTGCTATAACTCCGATCCGGCCATCAGCTATAATATTATAAAAGACAATTATGTTTACTCTTTCGGCGGGGGTATCCTGTTTCTGGAATCCGCCTCGATTCTTAATAATAACCTGATTCTCGATAATTCGGCCAATCAGGGCGGGGGAATCTGCTGTATGGAATCGAGCCCGACTATTATTAACAACGTCCTGGCGGGTAATACGGGGAGTATGTCGGGAGGGGGCGTTTATTGCAATCTAGAATCATATCCGTCGATTATCAACACTATCTTATGGGCCGACAGCGCGCCGGCCGGTTTAGAAATTGATCACGATGGCCTATCGTCGCCGTCGGTCACTTATTGCGATATACAGGGAGGATGGACAGGTATAGGTAATATCGATATGGACCCTTTATTTCGCGATTCGTCGGCCGGCGATTTTCATATCATGTCGATGGCTTGCAGCGACACTTTAGATTCCCCCTGCATTGACGCCGGTCATCCGGACCTGGTGGACATACTGCTCGATTGTTCCTGGGGCCTGGGTGGCTCGCGCAGTGATATGGGCGCCTATGGCGGGGGAGATTTTCCGATGACGGCAATTTCCGACGAATATCTGCCCGCACCACGTAAATTAATGTTGAATCAAAACTACCCCAACCCCTTCAATGTTCAAACCGCCATAAGTTTTGACCTGCATGGCGCTAATTACGTGCGACTGATCGTCTACGACCTCCTCGGTCGCCAGGTTCAAACGCTGATAGATGAATACTTGCTTGCAGGTTCCCATACCGTTACCTTCGACGCCTCCTACCTCTCCAGCGGCGTCTATTTCTACCGGCTGCAGGCGGGGGAGATGGTTGAGACGAAGCGGATGGTGCTATTGAAATAGTCTATAATCTTGCCTAGCTCTAATTTCCCAAGCTGGACGTCGTGGGTTCGACCCCCATCGCCCGCTATTTATTTGCAGATATTTCTTGCCATATTTACATGGCAATATTATTTTAATATGGTAAATATACTCGATCTATTTTTAGAGGAGAAAATCCGATGAAGGCGAGGTTTTTCATATTATTAGTCTTTATGTCGTTTTCGATGGCGTCGGCAACCATAATCAACGTTCCCGGCGATTCGGCGACTATCCAGGGTGGGATAAACGGCTCAATTGATGGCGACACGGTGCTGGTTCAACCAGGGATCTATGTTGAGAACATATATTTCAACGGGCATAATATCGTCCTGGGCTCGCTATTTTTGACTACCGGGGATACGAGCTATATTTCAACTACGATCATTGATGGAGATTCGGCTGGGTCGGTGGTGACTTTTGATAGCGGTGAGGATAATACGGCGGTTATTAAAGGATTCAAAATTCAAAATGGTTTCGGCACCGGAACGTTTCCTGAGCATTTGGGAGGAGGAATTGCCTGTAAGACCTCTTCAAATCCAACGGTCTGTAATAATATTATAATTGGAAATTTCGCCCGTCGCGGAGCAGGTATTTATTGTGATAATTCCGAACCTATCATCAAAAATAATAAGATTGCAGACAATTTCGCAGGCGTCAGATATTATTCTACAACTTATGGCGGAGCAGGAGGAGGCATATATTGCGTTAATTCCTCTCCAACAATGGAAAATAACATAATATCTGGAAATCAGATTTTGTATTTCGGATATGGGGGAGGGATTTGCTGTTATGATAACTCCCATCCAGATATTAATTATAATGTCATAATAGGAAACTTTAGTGATTACCTTGGTGCGGGGATTGTTTGCGTGGATAATTCAAACCCCGGTATTTTCGGAAATACAATAAGTAATAATATTAATGACTTGGGAGGAGGAGGTATTAGCTGTCTTGCCTCCAGTCCTTCGATTATCGACAATTATATAAGCGATAATTATGCTGATGGTGCCGGAGGAGGGATTCATAGTATTTCCGGTTCAAATCCCGTCATTAGTGGAAATACCGTTCTTGGTAATGCGTCACCTGTAGGTGGAGGGATTTGTATTGCAGATAGTTCTACAACCGTTATTAATAATATTATCAGCGGTAATTCAGGAAATACCGGAGGCGGTATTTACACCTCTGGAGGATATCCTTCGACCATTATTTCCCAAAATTTAATAATTGATAATTCGGCGCATCATGGGGGTGGAATCTACTGCCATAATTCTTTTCCCGCTATAGACAAAAATACTCTTTATTGGAATTTTAGCTCTAATTCCGGCGGCGGGATCTATTGTTATGACAGCTCCCCCATTATTTTCAACACTATTTTATGGGCGGATAGTGCCGCTTCCGGAAACGAAATATATATTGAATCCGGGAATCCCGCATTTACCTACTGCGACATCCAGGACACTCTCTGGCCGGGCGAGGGCAACATCAGTTGCGACCCGCAGTTTTGCGAACCAGATTCCGGTAATTTTGAACTAAACGCTTTTTCCTGTTGCGTCGGCGCGGGGCAGAACGGCGAAGATATAGGTGCGCGGGGAATAGGTTGCTATAATTGTGAGGGTTACGTCGTAGGCGATGTTAACGATAGTGGCAATTACAACGGCCTCGATATTACCTACGGGGTGGCCTATCTGAAAGGCGGGCCTCCGCCCCTGTATGAATGCGTCTGCACGCCGGGCAATATCTGGTACGCCTCCGGTGATGTCAATGGCAGCTGCTCCTACAACGGCCTCGATATCACCTATGGAGTTTCATTTCTGAAAGGTATATATACCGAATTATTGCCATGCCCGGATTGCCCGCCGGTTAGATAGGCGTAGATTAGGACCCGTTCGCCCGCTGATTTTATTGTAGATATTCCTTGCCATATTATTCGAATTGCTTATATTTTAAGTGATATTACTGGCTTATTGAAAGCAAAGGCTGTTTTTAAAAATTTATATAAGGGGAGGAAGTATGAAAGTAGCTACAACTTACGCCTTATTTTTCGTTACCATTGCAGTTGTTACCGCGAAAGCAACGGAAATCGACTCCGGCTCTGTATCGGGCCACTGGTACGCAGCGGGAAATCCTTACAATATCAATGGTGAGATCACGGTTCCGCTTGATTCTACATTGAATATTCATGAGGGGGTGGAGGTAATCTTTCAGGGGCACTACAAATTAATTGTTAACGGCTATCTTGAGGCAATGGGAGCGGAAGGCGACTCCATATTATTTACCGCATCTGATACCAGCGTTGGGTGGCATGGAATCCGTTTCATTAACGCACCGGACAGCAGCCATCTGTCTTATTGTATTATCCAGTACGGTCGTGCCACCGGAGTCGGTCCTGAAGATCCGGATACATGGGGGGGAGGGATTCACTGCGAAACCTCCAACCCCGTTATAACGCGCTGTTCTATCAGGTTGAACCGGGCGCAGGTATTTAACGGGGGAATCAGCCTGTATTCTGACGCAAATCCGACTATCACCTACTGTGATATTATCCACAATTCAGCCAATGCCGAGGCAGGTGTAGGATGCAAGAACTACTGTGATCCCGTATTGGATCATTGTACCATCGCATATAATATCTCAAATGAGCATACCGGCGGAATGATTATGGATACCTACTGCAGCCCCATAATTACAAATTGCGTATTCGCAAATAATTCCGCCAATGGATCATCCGATAACGGCGGTGGCATGATTATTTATTTTTATAGTGATCCTGTAATTACCAATTGTGATTTTATCAATAATTCGACCATTCAGCATGGTGGCGGGATTAGAATTGCCGGTTATTCCAATCCAGTCATCAACGATTGCCTGTTCAGCGGAAATACCGCCGGGTTGTCTGGCGGTGGAATATCATGTACCAGTTCTAATCCGGTATTCGAGAATTGTACCATCAGCGATAACCACGCAGGCACATATGGCGGTGGATTCCACTCAATTAATAATGCACAACCGGTACTCCGCAACTGCGTAATAAATGATAACACCGCCCTTTTAGAGAGTGGCGGTTTAGAGATTAATAGTGGTTCAAGCGCGATAATCATCAATTGTACTGTCACGGCCAACGAAGCCATTTCACAGGCCGGTGGAGCTATGACTGTTTACAGTGCAAGTCCGGAGTTCTTAAATACAATAGTGTCGGGAAACTTCGGTAACGGTGGTGTCAACTTCATCAGCGCACCCAATGCAAGTTTCCGGTACTGCGATTTCTACAATAACGAGGGCGGCGATTTTGTCGGTGCCGTGCCCTCTGGTTTAGGTGTAATCGATACAACCAACGCCAACGGCGATTCCTGCGATGTCTTCATGAATATCTTCCTCGATCCGCTGTTCGAAGATCCTTCCGCTGGCAACTACCAGATTACCTGGGTGAATTATCCAGCCCCGGATTCGACCCGATCCCCGTGTATCGACGCCGGCGATCCTGACTCTCCGTTGGACCCGGATAGCACTACTGCCGATATAGGTGCCTATTATTTCCATCAGGCAGGATACTGCGAATATGTAATAGGGGATGTTAATGGAAGCGACAATTATAACGGTCTTGATATTACATATGGCGTAGCATATTTGAAGGGCGGATCGCCGCCATTATATGAATGCAATTGTCCGCCTTATGGTGTCTGGTTTGTTTCCGGTGACGTCAATGGAAGCTGTTCCCTTAACGGCCTCGACATAACATATGGGGTTGCTTATTTCAAGGGCGGCCCCGATCCGATACCATGCCCCGACTGCCCGCCGGTGAGATAGGCTGCGGATACTATCGTAAAGCTCAATCCCATGTCAATGGCCAAAGCGAGGCTATCGAATACAAACCTGCCTATACGGGATACCTGCCTTCATTAACATCGCCCTATCGGCGCGAATAGCCTTCCATCCCAATCAACAAAACCCAGCTTCCGATATAGTGTAATCGCCGCCCTGTTATCGACCTGCACTCGCAAGGCCACATGCGTTTTGCCATCTCGCAGCACAGTCTTGGCGGTCTGCTGGATTAAGAACGCCGCCAATCCCTTCCGCCTGTAGTCCGGATGAACCATCAGATCGATAATAAACGGACAGGTCGGCGTTTTCTCCCAGGGGGCCTTGACAACCGTGCAGATTCCGGCAACAAGCTCCTTATTAAATAAAATGATAGGTGACGCCTCGGGCCAAAACCCGCCATATTCACCCGCAAACATATCTCTTATTTCCTGCTTTGCGCAGTCAATATCAGTCGCTATCTCCGGCGGATAAGCCTCAAACCATAGGACTGCCAACTGCGACTCATATGTGGGAGAGCTGGCTGCAATTCTAAATCCCTCCGGCAAATTGACTTCGGGTTTCAGCAATACCGTCGCATCAGCGATAAGGGTTGTATTTACTTCGGTCATTGACAGCTCCTTCCGTCGGCTCAAGCTAAACTAAACCATATCCAAATTCAAATGATTTTTGGTACGGTAGCCCGTGGACCGGGGGTCCCGCTCCCTGATAACTATAGTGTAAATTCTATTGTGTAAAATTATATAAGTTGAAAAGATAAAAAGTTACGGGTATATCCAGCTAAAAAACCGC
>CP070813.1:3279344-3289293 GCA_020344055.1 Candidatus Zixiibacteriota bacterium
GATAGATTCCCGATTAGAGATTTCGGGAATGACAAGGTGGGCGTCGGGTTTGGGGAAAGATCAAACCCGACCTACAGCATATCTATCATTTTTTCGGGATGTAGAAGATCTTGGCTTCGTGGTAGCCGACCGGGAAAACGACTCCCTCTTTCAGGTCCCTGGAGTTGAAATCGAGGATCTCGTCGTCAAGGACGTCGTACATCTTGATCTTGGCCGACCTGATCCCCAGCGCCGCCAGGTCGATGGAGACGACCACCTTCTTGGTGAAATCGCTGTCGGGGGCGGTAAACATTATATCGGTATTGACCATATACAGGATCACGCCCCGGTCGTTCACCTGGGCCACCAGGTCCACGGTGGGATCTGAGGTGGAAACGGGCGAGGTGATCTTGAGCTGCTCAAAAATCAATTTGAGCAGATTGAGCCGGGTAGGGTCGAACTTGGGCGAGATATCGAAGGTGAATAGATACACCGTTCCCTTGCCCACCTTCTTGATTACGCCCACGGCCTTGCTCCCGCTTTTGGCGATAACCTTAGTAGTTCCCGACTGCGATATAAAGCCGTACCGGACCGCCTTCAAATCGGTTTTCTCCCAGGTGATATTGCACGGCGACCAGGAAGGTGTGGTTCTCAATCCCAGGCCTCTGGAAAGCACTCTGCAGGGCTTAAAGACCTCGTCCATTTTGGGCATCAGGCCGAAAAGAACCGCGTTCTTGCCGCTTTTAACCGCTTCCACAATCCTGGATTGGGCTTTTTCGGACATGTATTCGGCCACCGGGATGAAGTACAGGTTCTTGTCCTGAAACGCATTTTCGGATTCGAGATCGCCGATAGAATAATCATATTTCATGTTCATTAGGTCCTGTCCCAGCGGATTCAGGTTTTGAGTGACGAGATCATTCACATAGGGGAATTGCTCGGTGATACCGAGATGATGCTGTACCAGGTAGGGCCTGTAATACATAATTCCGATTTTTGAGACAGATTTTGCGGTGTTAATGCCAATATGCTCCAGAACCGTGTTCATTTTTCGAACCATATCGTAATTCTCATGGACGGTACCGTCATTGCCAAGGGGAGCGCCCAGCCAATGATCCCTTCCGACAAACATGTAATGATTCATTCCTTTGAGGCCGGCCGCCAGAGAGCTTACGACAAGGTATCTATGGAACCGGGGACTGACCTCTATTTCGGGTTTATTATGAGGTCTATTCTCTCCATCGGTGGTTCCCCCGTAGAGCTGGGGGGTCCAGGAAAACCCTGTTTTACCGGCCAGGTATTTCAGGTTTCTGCCGAGACGGCAATAATCGCTGGGATCGGGAACCTGCATACCCACAACCATCTTTTCGCCCAGTATCCTGTCGATATCGATAGGCAGGCCGAAATCCCCCGTCCAGGGAAGATTTATCGAGAAAAAGCAGCTTACGCCATGGGCTTCCAGCCTTTCCTTTATCATATCGATATAGGTGGCTACAATAAATCCCTTGAAATCGATCCAATCAAAGTACCTCAAAAGATCCTCAGGTTTTTTAAGTTCGATGGAGCCCGGGGGTTCGACCTGAGAAAATTCCTTGAGCTTTTTACCGTACGAGGCCGGGAGGTGTTTGGGCTCTTTGTATTTTTCTTCCAGAAAGAGTTGATAATAGTCGGCTATGGTAATATTGTTATAGTCAGCGGAGAAGGGATCCAGGTTGCCCCCGAAACAGACTTCATCATCGATTTGAAGAATAAAAACCGGCCCTTTGGGGAAAATATAATTTTGAATAACTTCGAATAATCCCGAAATATATCTTTTTATATGTCCTATATATTTGGGATGCAGATAGCTGGGCTGGTAACCCGCCTGGCCTTCAAGACCGCTGTATGCGGAGACCAGCTCGCCCTTGTTGTCTCTGGCCACCACGGCCTCATCGGCGAAGAGATATTTGGGTAAACCGCCGTTATTCCATTCCGCTTTTATCCATGGCCCCGGCTTGAGGATGACCTTGAATCCGAATTCCCGGGCGAGTTCGAGGAAAACTATAAGATCTTTATCGGGGCTGGTATATCCTCTGAAATCGAAGTTCCCGGGTCTTTCCTCATGAAGGTTCCAGGGAATATAGGTGGAGATGATTTTGAAGCCGGCTTTTTTAATCCGTTCGAAGCAGATGGACCAATACCGTTTTTCCACTCGAAAATAATGCATTTCGGCGGAGAACGGGAAAAACTCGTCTCTTCCGATTATAAATTTATTATCAATTATTCCTAACATAATGGCTAACTAAACCTTATTTAAAAAAAGGAATTAAACAATTTACCCAATACTAACAAATAAAGCGAGAAAAGTCAATTAAAAAAATATAACCTTTTGAATTGCAAGAGATTACAAAATTCGACGTCGTTGTGACATTATACTGCCAAATTGGCAGTTTTATTATCGAGTGGCAACAAGAATCGGGTCTCTCGCTTGAGAGACCCGATTGCAGGTTTTAAGCCGAAACCGATATTTCAGCTTGCTTGAGTCCGGATTATTTGGTCCCGGGCTTTTGCTCAAATACAGGTTTGGTCTTAATAACCGAAGGAGTCTCGGGTGCGCGGTTATCAGCGGCGGGTCCACCTACCTGCGGGCAGTCGTCGCATCCAACCGGATCCGGGCCGATGCCCTTGAAGTAATTAACGTTGTAGGTGACATCCAGGCCGTTATAACTGCAGCTTCCGTTGACATCACCGCAGTAGAACCAATCGGGACACAGCGGGCAGTCGGGACATACCGGGTCGGGACCGATTCCCTTGAAGTAGTTAACTCCATAGGTAACGTCCAGACCGTTGTGGCTGTTGCTTCCGTTGACGTCACCGACAATGTAATCGCAGCCGGCAGGTCCGAACAGGCAGAACGCGTATTCGACATCACGTTCGGTCCAGACGAGATATCCTATGCCCTCGAAGATCATCTGACCGGTACCTGTGGTGTTTGAAATAACCCAGGCAGTCTGACCGGGGAATGTCATTAGCGGTTCTACTTCAAGCCAGTATTTCTCGCCGCCAAGTAACATGACATCAACAGGCAAACCCATTCTCCACTGTCCGGAATCATCCTCGGTATATTGGAATCCGCCAAAAGGAATTTCCGTAGTGTAGATGATACCGCCGGGGATTATCTCCACGTGACCGCAGTCAGGATCCTGGTCGATCGGTTTACCGGCCGGGTGGTCAACAGTATCGGAAATGGCGTCATTCGCGTATATAGTGACGTTTACAGCATCAAAGTCGAGGGGAGTTTGACCTCCGGGGTTAAAGAACTCCAACCAGGATATAACTTCCACGATTTTAACCGAATCCGCGCCGGGAAGCACGAAGTCGTCCGCATCAGCCGCTGCGAAAACCGTATAGGCGCATTGAGATGCACCATCGCCACCGGCCACGGGGAGACCGTTGTGATACACGGCAGTTTCGTCACAGGTATCCGATGGCGCGCAAGCGATGAAGTTCTCGCAATCCTGTTCAACGAACCAGGTGCCCTGGAGGGCATCACACTCGAACTGGTAGTTGGTGGCCACGCATGCCGTGTCAACGCAGCAAGCGCCGGTCGGTACCACGCATGGCACGCAGTTGATTATCAACAGGTACGGTCCGGGAGATTCCCATGGCGTCATAATCTCAATGTAAACGGTATCGCCGGGGAAGAAGCAGTTGGCTCCACCGGGATCGAGCTGAGAATCAAACATCTCGGCATCCGGGAACGTCCCTACATAATCGTCATTGGATGCAACCAGAGTGACACAATCGGACTTATACAATCCTACCCAGGGATCCAATCCTCCGCCCTGCGCATATTGATTGGGCGTGTCGTCACCAAAGACCCTGACATGGAGACCATAGGAGTCGTCCTCTGGAATAATTACGCGATACCAATCGTGATCGTTATCCGTACTGATAACACCGCAGTAGGCGTATTCACACAAAGCATCGCTCGCTATGGCACAGTCGTCGTTAGGTTCTATATCACCAACACCGCCGGGCTGCTTGTTATCAGGCAGCGTATACATGCACGGTTCTTCGATACATGACCAGACAACAGGCGGGGCCTCGATCAGACAGAAGGCTATGTCCTCAGCAGGATCAAACGGGGTCCATACATTAATACCCAGAAGTTCAAAGATCATTTCGGCGCTATTTCCGGTCTGAGAAGTGGTGGGTACTGCGCCGGTCTGTCCTGCCGCTGCGAAGGATAAAATCGGCTCAACCGCTATCCAGTAGGTTTCACCGGCTTCCAGCGTGACACAAATCGGCAGCATCAGTCTCCACATGGGGCCGCCTTCAGGGACGTAGGTGTATTGGCCGGGAGCAAGCTCGACCGTATATATAATACCGCCGGGGATCAACTCCATGTGCTGGCACAAAGTATCGCCGTGGATCGGCTTTCCGGCAGGAGCGGGATAACCCAGGTTGAGAGTGTCATTGGCGTAAATGGTTACGTTGATACCGAGGTAATCAGCCGGGTTGGTCTCAGGAGGACCGTTCCAATGCCACATCCAGGATACAACCTCGCTGATACTGATTGGACCGGCGCCGGGCAGTATGAAGTCATCAGCGGTCTCCGCAGCCATCGGCCAGAACGGATCGCACTGTGACGCCATAGCGCCGCCCAACGGATCGCCGTTATGATAAATCGCGGTATCGCAGCTGGTTACAGGAATGCATTGAAATTCCGGACAGGTCTCGTTTGCATACCAGAAACCGCCCAGAGCGTGGCAATCGTCCTCGTTGGTAGTGGCTGTGCACGTAGCGTCACCCAGACAGCAGGCGCCATACGGGCAGACGAAGGTCGAACAATCCTCGTCAATAAACCAGTCACCGCCGAGAACGTTACAGGAATCCTGCGTGACCGTGGCGACACAGGTGATGCCGACACAGCAGGCTCCGGTCGGTTCCGGACAGCCGTTACCGATATACAGAACCGATTCGCCTGTACCATAATCGCCGTCGCTGGAATAGAAGAGCACGCCGTTGAAGTAGAGATCGTAGGGTCCGCCGCCGTCACCATAGGCATCGTAGATATTGAAGTCATAGCAGCCGGTGGAATCGAGGCAGCAAACCTCCGTTATTACGGTACCGGAGGGTGTTCCGGGATAAGGACCGCCGGAGCAAACAACCTGGCTGGTACTCTGGTCAACAACATCCCAGGTAACTTCCTCGGGATAATTATCGGCTGTGATCTCAATTGTAAGCGAGTCTTGATCGCAGCCTTGCTGCGGTATCTCGCACGGTTCGCAGTTGATGATAAGCAGATACGGTCCGGGACTGTAGTAATTGGTCAGGATCTGAATATAGACTCTATCACCAGGATTGAAACAGTTGGGATAACCTGTGGGATCGATCTGCGAATCATACGTCTCGGCATCCGGGAAGGTACCGTAATAATCCTCATTGGCCGCAATCAGAGTGACGCAATCGGAGGCGTACAATCCAACCCAGGGATCGCATCCGCCGCCCTGAGCGTACTGGTTGGGCGTATCGTCGGCGAACACCCTGATATGAAGGCTATAAGATGTATCTGCAGGAATATCCACGTAATACCAATCGACATCGTTATCCGAGGACAGTGCACCGCAGTAAGCGTACTCGCACATGGCGCGGCTGGCCTCAGCACAATTGTTATTGGGTTCCAGATCGCCATTACCGCCGCCGGTTTTACCCGGAGGAACGGTGTAAAACGGGGGATCTTCCATACAATACCAAACCGGAACGACAGGATCGCAAAGCAGGGACAGATGGTAAGAACCGGTTTGGCCGCCCCAGTGAGTGGCATCGCTGTTAATGGCGTAAGTGCCGGCAGCCAAATTCATGACGATCAGCGAATACATACCGACGCCGCCATCATCATCATATGCGAGCATCGTCTGGCAATCCTCGGTCCAGAGTTCCAACCAGGTATCGTTTATTGGAGGATCGCATACACCGGCAGCGGGTGCATGGGTCTCAATCGTGACCTGCTGAGCATCCGTTAATGTGAAAGTATACCAGTCGTTATCGTCCGTTCCATAGGCGAGGTCGGCGCACCATACGGTATCGCCGCAGGCGATAGGATCGGCGAGATGGCAGGAATCGTTCACCTCGGATTCGTAGACGATATTGAGAGGTGTCGGTAACTCAACGCCGGGCGCTGAAGTAGAAAGCAACTCCTCGTACAAAGCTCTCTCATCGGAGCTGATCACGCCGTCGGCCTTGATATCCTTTATCCGCCTCGCACTCGGGGTCCTCTCCCCGGTGACAATCGGTACGACCGTTATTTCACCGGCTCTTTCGGCTGCAAGGCGAGCGGCTTTTTCCGCCTCGCCGGAGGTAGCCGTGGGAGTCCGGTCTGCGGGCCTTGTTACGGCAGGAGCTTCCCAGGGAACCTTTTCCTTCGCCTGTTTTTGAACAACGGCGGGCTGCTCTATAGCGGTTTGAGCTTTTTTAACCTTTACCGTTTCTTCAGGGATGAATTTTACAGTCCTATCGATATCTCCCGCTATAGAAACCGTCCAGACCAATGCAATGATTAAAAGTAAACACAAGGGAAAGAATTTTTTCATATGTTCTTCTCTCCTAAGCTACAAAAAATTAGCTTTCAAATAACACTTAACGAAATAAACCCTGATTTCCCTAAATACGAATGTTAATAATTTACTTGGGCGTTAACCTTTTTATTTCCTTAAGCAAACACCTCCTTTGAGTGGGTTTTCATTGACGTTCAGCTTGTAGAAGATATTTAATTTTAATTTATCCCGGTTGCAGACCAGAAGGGAGATCGTCTCTCCTTTCTTTTAGTTAATGAAGTCTTCTCAGGCGGATCGCCGTTTGCTTCCCCTATTTCTGATGTTAAGTAAATCGCGCAACAAAAGCGGGCAGTCTCCAACCGGTAATATTATAACCTTCAACGGGATAAATGTCAAGGAAAATCCCGCTTTACGCTCAAAAAACAATTTCGCCGCCAACGGCATCAGAATATGATATTAATCACAATTTCCGGCGAACGGCGGATCGCCGCCCTTGAAATAGGCGACCAGGTATGTGACATCCAAACCGTTCACAGTGCAGGAACCGTTGGCATCTCCCCCCAGATAGGGATCGGGCGGCGGCCCGGTACCTTTAAGATATCTTACCAGATATATGACGTCCAGGCCGTTGACATCTCCGCTGTTATTGGCGTCGCCCGGAATGTACTCCGGTCCGGTATAAGTAGTATCGACCTCGGTTTCGGATTCGGCGGTACCGGTGAACGGCTCCGGATTTCCGGCCATATCGTAAGTTCTTGCTTCAAAATAATATACATGGCCGTGGAGGCCGGTTAGAACCGAATCCATTCCCGAAAAACCCAGAATCCAATCGACCCAGCTTCCAGCTTCGCCGTCTTTATAACGAACATCGTAGACGCCGCTTACTCCGGAACCTGTATCCGAGCCTTCCGACCATGACACTGTGAAAGACAATTCAGCAGTTATGGCCGGTGAGGAGGTTTCGCAACCGTAAGGCGGCGAACCATCGTAAAACATCGTATCGGACGCGGAGTTCGCGCAGGAAACGTTGCCCAGACTATCCTCAAGCCAAAGATGAATAGGGTAAACCCCGGTGGAATCGGCCATAAAGCCACCCGGCGGAGCATCGAAATGCCCGGTGGTATCATGATCTCCGGAGGGCGGTTCCCCGATTTTGTACAGGGCTATCGCAATACCGGAGGAATCGGCCGGATTGGTCCAGTCGATGGTGAAATTGGGATCCATACTCCAGCCATCAGGGAGGGCGTTAAAACCGACGGGCACATCGGGAGGCGAATTGTCTATTCCGAAAGTCTCTATAGCAGAATAGGCCAGATTTCCGGCGTTGTCTCGCGCCAGGACCCTCCAGTAATAGCGATAATTGGAGGGCAAATCGAACGAGGGAATGTAAAATGTATTCGACGTCGAGTCCTCAAGGCTAAGCGGATAGCTGAAACCGGTTTCATCATCTACTTGAAGTATATATTTATCCATTCCCGAGCCGTTATCGGTAGACGGTTGCCATTCGAACTGCGGTCTTTGATCGGTCGTCCATATGTCCGCCGGAGAAATCAACACGGGCAACGTCGGGGGAGTAATATCGAGTCTAAAAAACTGAACGGGCGAGAAATCGGACCATGACAACCCGTTGCCCGCTCGTATCTTCCAGTACCAGGTTCCATCCGAGGTCAGGCTATCCGGGGATACGAAAATGGTGTCGGTTATGGTGGAATCGTCTACCAGAGGGTCGCTGAAAAGCGGCGATGAACCCAGCATCAGATGATATTGAATGGCGCCGTCGGACGACCCCCAGATAATTTCGGGATAGGGATCGTTGATATATTCGTTATTTATGGGATAGATCGGGGTCGGAGTGTTGACTATTCCTCCGATTTGCAGCAGGGTATTGTAGGCGTTTATCCTGCCGGAGCCCAGCAGGCCTGCGTAATCGGGATTCAAGGCGTCGATGTTATCGGCATTATCGATAATCAAAGCTCTTACCTGGGCGTTTGTGAGAGAAGGATCAACGGCATAGATCAGTCCCGCAAGACCCGATACAAAAGGCGCTGCCATCGAGGTGCCGTCAAGATATTGATAAATATTATTAAAAAATGTGGATCTTATGTTGACACCCGGGGCGCTGACCTCGACCCAGGTACCGTAATTGGAGAAACTCGCTTTATGATCGGAGGCGTCGGTGCCGGCAACCGCGATAACGTCGGTTCTGGCTCCAAGATAATCGGGAGAGGAGATTCCGTCATTTCCAGCCGAGGTGATAATAACGGCTCCATGGCTGACGGCGTAATTGGTGGCGGATGCGATCTGACTGCTGGAGCCCCAGGAGCAGTTTATAATTTTTACACCTTTATTAACAGCATAATAAAACGCGGAAGAGCAGAAATCCATCCTGACCCAACCGATGCCGTCATTGCCCAGCCAGCCGGTTCTCAGAGCCATAATTCTGCAGTCGAATCCGACGCCCGCCACGCCCCGGCTGTTATTGGTTTCCGCCGCGCCTATACCGGCGACGTGGGTACCGTGGCCGCTAAAATCCATAGGATTATTATCCGGCGTCTGGTTGTCTTCACCCGGCCATGCGGAAACCCCGGTAACCCAGTCCCATCCCCGGTAGTCGTCAATATATCCATTGCCATCATCGTCCACGCCTGTCGATCCATTAATTTCGGCTTGATTAGTCCAGATATCGCCATCCAGATCGGGATGATCCCAGTCGACTCCGGAATCCGGTATGCCAAGCACCACCGCCGTATCGCCCTGATTTATATTCCAGGCGTTATATACATTTATCTTCGATAGACCCCATTGTGACGATACATAGGGATCGTTTGGTATGAAGTTGAATTTATGTACAGCCACCGGCTCGACATGATCAACGAAAGGTAATTTTTCATACGAGGATAAGACTTCTTCAAGGTCGTTGCCGTCCTCGAACGTCAACGAGTAGTATCCCGCCATTACCGGTTCGCCATATTCTTCGGCTTTTGGAAACAGAGGCCACATGTAGCTGACGCCGAACAAATCAACAAGCCGGTTGACCTCGGCGAATTCGGTCGATACGCGGCCGTTAGAGATTGAAAATTCGAGGGGAGAAATATCCGGTTTGAAAACGACGACAATGGCGTTTGGCGAATAGTCCACGCCGGGCTGAAAATAATCGGCCGCGTAGTTTGGCGATGAAAAAAGCAAAAAGGCGGAAAATACAACTAAACCCCCTCCAATGAGATTTTTCACTATTGCTCCTCTCTTTTTTCTATACCGGCCCCGTAATCAAAAAAATCATTAACCGTTATTTTATCATAAATAACTTAATACTCGCAGAGACGGTTTCACCGCGCAGGCGAGCGAAATAGATCCCGCTCGAGACCTCGCCTCCGTAATTATCGGTGCCGTCCCATACAATCGCCCCTCCTCCAGAGGATTTATAACTTTTC
>CP070813.1:3289393-3299313 GCA_020344055.1 Candidatus Zixiibacteriota bacterium
ATTATGCCTATAAATATTATAAGGGAAATACCGTTTCCGATACCCCGCTCGGTTATGCGTTCTCCCAGCCACATGATAAATATGGTTCCGGAGGTGAAAGTGAGAATTGTAATGGCGATAAAGCTGGTCCTGGGCATTCCCTCCAGTAATAAAGATGGATTCGTCTGCCCCGCCAGAAAAACGGCCGTGGCCATAGCCTGCATGGCACAGATAAGAACGGTACCGTATCGAGTATACTGCGTTATCTTCCTGCGCCCCTCCTCCCCCTCTTTCTGCAGTCTCTGGAAGAACGGCACGACCGCTCCCAAAAGCTGTATAATAATCGACGCGGAGATATAGGGCATAATCCCCAGCGAAAAGATGGTCACTTTGGTGAAAGCGCCGCCAACAAATAAATCATAAAGATTGAACAAACCGCCGGGATTGAACTGCTGAATCGCGTTTATATCCACGCCGGGAGTGGGAATATGTCCGCCGATACGATAAACCACGAGAAGACCGAGGGTGAATAGTATCCTCTGTCTCAGTTCATGTATCTTGAAAATATTCCTTATGCTCGCAAACACTGCCTATTCTCACATTCTAACCTGTTTCACCGCCGCCCGATTCGGAGGCGCTCTTCTTTTTCCTTTTTTTATTCTTTCGGATAATCTCGATCTTCCCACCCGCTTTTTCTATCTTCTCGATAGCGGACTTGGAAAAGGCATGCGCTTTGACCGAAACGGCTTTGTCTATCTCTCCGTTTCCCAGGATTTTTACGGGGATTCCCTTCCTGCTTACCGCCTTTTTCTCAAGCAGAACTTCGGGAGTGATGTTTTCTATCCCCAGCGAGGCCAATCTTGAAACGGCGATCTCCTGGTATTCCGTACGGAAGATATTGGTGAACCCGCGCTTGGGAAGACGCCTCTGCAGCGGCATCTGGCCGCCCTCGTTCCACGGTTTGGACTTGTATCCGCTCCGGCTTTTCTGTCCCTTGTGACCTTTGCCGGAGGTTTTGCCGGTCCCGGATCCGGGCCCCCTGCCCAACCTCTTGCGGTTTTTTACCGAGCCCGGGCTCGGTTTGAGGTTCGATAGATTAAACATATCAGCGCTCCGTAACCCGCACCATGTGCGCAACCTTTTTTATCATGCCGCGAATAATGGGAGTGTCATCGTGAACAACGACGTATTCGCGACGTCTCAGGCCCAGGGCTTTCAGGTTTCGCCTCTGGTTCTGGGTCGCGCCGGCAACCGATCTAATCTGCTTTACCTCAAGTTTTCCGGCCATCTTTACTTGCCCTCTTCGACCCTGTGCTGGTGGAGTCTCTCAAGTTCTCTCAAACGAAGCAGGCCCTCCATGGTGGCTCTTACCACGTTATGGGCGTTCGGCGAGCCCAGAGATTTAGTCAGTATATCCTGGATCCCCGCGGATTCCAGGACGGCGCGAACAGCGCCTCCGGCAATAACTCCCGTACCGGGCGATGCGGGCTTCAACAGGACACTGGCGGCGCCGTAGCGACCGACAATTTGCCTGGAAATCGATCCTTCGGTAATAGGAACCTCAACCATGTTTTTCCTGGCCGCCTCGCTGCCTTTGCGAATCGCTTCCGCTACCTCGGAGGCCTTGCCCCGACCGATTCCCACCTTGCCTTTTTTATCGCCCGTGGCGACCAGAGCAGTAAAGCTGAAACGGCGACCGCCCTTAACGACCTTCGCCACCCGGTTAACATCGATTACTCTTTCCTGATACTCAAATTGATCCTCGGTAAATCTCGCCAAACTTATCACTCCTGCATAATAATATTAACTAAATTTCCAAACCGGCTTTTCTGGCGGCCTCGGCCAAAGCCTTTACGTTTCCATGATATCGATATCCGGATCTGTCGAAAATAACTGATTTTATCCCCAGATCCTGCGCTTTTCTGGCTATTTCCTCCCCGACCACCCTGGCTTTGTCCGACGGCTTTCTATTAACCTGCGGATCGCCTTTCAGACTGGAAACGCCGGTTATGGTCTTCCTGGAGGTATCATCGACGAGCTGGGCGTAAATATGATTGAGGCTTTTAAATACCACAAGCCTCGGTCTTTCGGCGGTACCGCGTATTCTGCCGCGTACTCTTCTCGAACGCTTCAGCCGCGCTTTTCGTTTCTGTATGTTTTGATCTTTCATCCTACGCTCCGGCTGTCTTTCCCGCTTTCCGCCTTATATATTCGCCCTCGTACCTGACGCCTTTACCCTTATAAGGTTCGGGGGGCCTTAGCGAACGGATTTTAGCTGCAACCTGGCCCACCAGCTGCTTGTCGATGCCGGAAACGGAAATCCTGTTTGCCGTCTCCACTTTTATCTCCACGCCTTCCGGAGGAAAAATCACAATGGGATGAGAAAATCCGAGCGATAAGGTTACCCCTTTTCCGGATTTTTCCACCCTGTATCCGACTCCTTCAATCTCCAGAGTCCTGGTGAATCCCTCTGTAACACCTTTGACCATGTTAGCCACCAGGGCTCGATAAAGTCCGTGCTTGGCGCGATGCTGCTTGCTGTCGGACAGCCTTGTGAAAACAATCTTATCTTCGGCAATTTCGGTTGAAATAACGTCCTCTATTTTCTGCGTGAGTTTTCCCTTGGGCCCCTCTACGGTGATCAGCCCGCCGGAACGGTCAAACTTAACTCCCGAAGGTATGGGAACAGGATTTTTGCCAACCCGCGACATAAGTTCCTCCTGAATTACCAGACCCTGAAAAGCGCCTCGCCGCCCAACCCGGCCTCAAAGGCTTTTTTATCGGTCATGAGTCCATGCGAAGTGGAAATCACCAGATCGCCCATTTTACGGGATTCTTTAATAAGATCCTTTTTCGTCATATGAATCCTTAGGCCCGGTCTGGATACCCTTTTAAGGCCGCTTATCACACTTTCCGAATCGGGGGTGTATTTCAACCTGATTCTTAAAATGCCCTGTTTGCCGTCCTCGATAAAATCAACCGACCGCAGGAAATTCATGTCCACAAGCAGCTCCGCGATCTTAAGCTTCAAATTGGAGGCCGGAACATCCACCCTGCGATGCCGGGCATTGCAGGCATTCCTTATTCTTGTGAGAAAATCGGCAATCGGATCGGTCATAGTCATAATAACACCTACCAGCTGGCTTTCACGACTCCCGGTATTTCACCCGCGAGCGCCAGTTCTCTAAAACAAATTCTGCAAAGTCCGAATTTCCTTATATATCCTCGTGGACGGCCGCATCGCTTGCATCGACTGTACTTGCGAACCTTGAATTTCGGATTGCGTTGCGCCTGAATGACTTTGCACTTTTTCGCCATATCTAAATCCTCTTGAAAGGCATTCCCAGTGCCTGCAAAAGTTCGAAACCTTCCTTGTCAGTACTCGCGGATGTTACAAAAGTAATATTCATTCCCCGGATCTTCTCTATTTTATCATATTCAATTTCGGGAAAAATTATCTGCTCGGTTATACCCAGTGTATAATTGCCCCGGCCGTCGAAGGATTTGGTCGGAATTCCCCGGAAATCTCTTATCCTGGGGATGCTGACATTTATGAGTCGATCGAGAAATTCGTACATCCGCTCACGCCTTAAAGTTACCGAGCATCCGATGGCCATGCCGGTTCTCAATTTGAAATTTGATATGGACTTGCGCGCCCGCCTGGTTACCGGACGTTGCCCCGTGATGGTGGCGAGTTCATCCGTGGCGCGTTCCAATTTCTTGGGATCCTGCAAGGCATCCCCGACGCCGATATTAATGACTATCTTTTTTAGTCTGGGAACCTCGTTTATGTTTTTATAGCCGGCGCTTTTCATCAAGCCGGGTCGGATCTCATTCAGGTACATATCCTTCAATCTGGACATTTATTCAATAATCTCCCCGGTTTTTTTATTTATTCTGACCTTCTTGCCATCCGCCAGAACCCGGTGCCCCAGACGGGCCACGGTGTTGGATCTGCCGTCGAAAAAGATGACATTCGAGACATTAACCGGTCCCTCTTTTTCAATTATTCCGCCTTTGCGGTTCTTCTGAGTGGGCCGGGTATGCCTCTTGATCAGGTTCACTCCTTCTATTATTATCCTGTTATTCTCCGGAAAGACCTTCAGGATTCTGCCCACCCTGCCGCGATCGTTTCCGGATATAACCTTTACCGTATCACCCTTTTTCAATTTCATAACATAAGGTCCCTACAATACCTCTGGCGCCAGAGATACAATTTTCATAAACTGCTTTTCCCTGAGCTCGCGAGCTACAGGCCCGAAAATACGCGTTCCCCGCGGTTCCCTCTGCTCATTTATTATTACCGCGGCGTTGTCGGAAAACCGGATGTAAGTCCCGTCTTTGCGTCTTGTGGGCTGAGTTGTACGAACCACCACGGCTTTGCAGACATCTCTTTTCTTGACCGCTCCGCCCGGAATGGCGTCCTTGACCGACACGACAATTATATCGCCCACCCGGGCATACCGTCTTCGAGTTCCTCCAAGAACTCTGAAACACTGCACCACCTTGGCCCCGGAATTATCCGCCACTGTTAATTTTGAATATTCCTGAATCATCTCACAATACGATCCCGCTATTTAGCTTCCTCGGTAATTTTCACCAGACGCCAGCGCTTGGTTTTCGACTGGGGCCTTGTTTCCATAATCAGGACCCTATCACCGACCTTCGCCTTGTTTTCCTCGTCGTGAGCATAGAATTTCTTGCTTTTACGCACCGTTTTGCCGAAAACAGGATGTTTGAACAGCCGTTCCACCGACACGGCTATGGTTTTATCCATTTTGGCGGAGACGACAACTCCAGCTCTCGTCTTTCTGCTGGGTCTATTCATTTTTCGTTTCTCCCCTTGCCGTCAACGGCCTGATTTTTTTATCGTCCTCATGCAATATGGTGGTTATCCTTGCCAGCTCCCGTCTCAAGATCCTGATCCTGAGCGGATTATCCACCTGTTTGTACCTCTGGCGGATTTGGAGATTGAAGATCTCTTTTTCCAGCTCCGCCTTTTTCGAGAGAATTTCATCTTTTGTCATATCTCTTATTTCACGAGGTTTCATCCTTATACTTCCCTGGCTAAGTCCTGTCTGGTAACAAACTTCGATCTGATGGGCAGCTTCGCCGCCGCCAGTCTTATCGCTTCCCGCGCGAGTTCTATATCGACACCCTCAAGTTCAAAAAGAATCCTTCCGGGCTTTACGACCGCCACCCAGAATTCGGGTGCGCCTTTGCCTTTTCCCATTCTGGTTTCGGCCGGTTTTTTTGACACGGGTTTATCCGGAAAAATACGAATCCAGACCTTGCCTCCGCGTTTTATATGACGTGTTAGGGCGACACGTGCGGCCTCAATCTGCCTGTTGGTAATCCAGGCCGGCTCCAGCGCCTTCAATCCGTATTCACCGAAATCGATATTGGAACCGCGGTAGGCTTTCCCTTTGCGTCGTCCCCGCTGCTGCTTACGGAATTTTACCCGTTTCGGCATTAACATTATTCTTTACCTCCGGAGGACCCCTTGGCGGGCGGTGCGCTCGAATCTTTGCCCTTTCCACCTGGTTTTTCCGTGGTGGTTTTATCAGCTTTTTTTCGGTCTTTTGTAAATTTGCGGGAATCGCCCGAGGGACGCTCTGATTTGGCGGTTTTGGCCCGGAATTTTCTCTGAGATTTATCCAGATCTCTGGCGGAGGGTTTGGATTTCGGAGGAGGGCCTTTTTTATCCTCGGCCTGCCTCCGGCGACGAGCCCGACGGCGTTTGGTCTCGGCCGGCTGTTCCTTTAGGCCCAGAGCGGATTGCTCAGCTGCCTCTGTTCTCTCTTCCCGATCGCCGATTATTTCGCCTTTGCATATCCAGACTTTTACGCCGATGGTCCCGTAGGTCGTATGGGCGGTGGCAGTATTATAATCTATATCCGCTCTCAAGGTGTGCAAAGGAACCCGACCGTCATGATATTTCTCACTGCGCGCGATTTCCGCTCCTGCAAGCCTTCCGCTGCAAATTATCTTCATGCCCTCGGCACCGGATTTCATCCCCGCGGCGAGAGCCTTTTTCATGGCTCTCCTGTAGTTTACCCTGCCCTCAAGCTGCTTCGCGATAGACTGGGCAACCAGTGTCGCCGAGATCTCCGGCTTCTTAATTTCGATAATATTCAGCAGAATTTCCTTGCCGGTGAGAAGTTGAAGTTCCTCTTTCAACTTGTCCACCTCGGCGCCTTTACGCCCGATAACTATGCCCGGCCTGGCCGTAAGAATATCGATGGTCACCCTTTTGGGCGCCCTCAATATCTCCACCTCCGCTATGCCCGCATGCTCCAGCCGCCTGTTGGTATACCTTCTGATCAACAGGTCCTCCTGCAAAAGATCGGCATAGTTATTGGATGCGAACCATTTAGACTTCCAACTCTTTATTATCCCAAGTCTTAAACCGTATGGATGTGTCTTCTGTCCCAAACGGCCTCCCTATTTTTTACCTTCTATAATCTTCGTATTTTCTTTTCTCTCGGCCACGACAACGCTGATATGGGAGGTTCTTTTTCTGATCATAAAAGCTCTCCCCATGCTGGCCGGGCGGATCCTCTTCCAGGTGGGTCCCACGTCGATAGATATCTCCTTTACAAACAGATCCTCGACTTTCACCTTCGCCGAACCCTCTGTCGCTATGGCATTCGATGCCGCGGATTTTAAGGTCCTGAAAAGAGCCGTACTGGCCGCCTTGGGCGTTAACGTCAATAGGTTCAAAGCCCGGTCAACCGACTCGCCTTTAATCAACTCCGCAACCCTTCTCAATTTCCGGGGCGACATCCTCACATATTTTGAAACGGCTTTCGATTCCATTTAAAACACCTACTTTAACGCAACGCTTCTCTCGGTTAATTTGCCCGAGTGCCCTCTAAAGGTTCTGGTGGGAGCAAACTCCCCCAGCTTGTGACCAACCATGTTTTCGGTTATATAAATCGGGATAAATTTGTTGCCGTTATGAACCGCAAGGGTATGGCCGACAAATTCCGGAGATATGGTCGTTCTTCTGGCCCAGGTTTTTATCACTCTCTTCTGGCTGGATGCGTTAAGCTCCTCAATTTTTTTCAATAACGTCTGATCTATATAAGGGCCTTTTTTCAATGATCGCGCCATTACAATCCTCCCGAACTACGATCGGCGTTTCACGATTAATTTATCGGATACTTTTTTGCGTTTACGCGTCCGCTGGCCTTTGGCCAGCTGACCCCAGGGACTGCAGGGATGCCTGCCTCCCGACGACTTCCCTTCGCCGCCTCCCATAGGATGATCCACCGGATTCATGGCAACACCCCTTACCCGCGGCCTGCGCCCCAACCAACGGGATCTCCCCGCTTTTCCAAGACTTATATTTTCGTGGTCAATATTCCCGACCTGCCCCAGCGTGGCCTTGCATTCCAGTTTAAACAGCCTCACTTCGCCCGAGGGCATCTTAATATGGGCGAAGCCGCCCTCCTTGGCCAGAAGCTGGCACATAGTCCCCGCAGAACGCGCCACCTGGCCTCCCTTGCCCGGCTTGAGCTCCAGATTGTGTACGTTCATGCCGAGCGGTATCCCGGACAACGGTAGCGTGTTCCCCGTCTTTATCTCCGAATTTTCACCGGCCATTACCATATCATCAACCCTGAGATCCTGCGGAGCGATTATATATTGCTTCTCCCCGTCAAAGTAATGCAGCAGGGCGATCCTGGCGGAACGATTGGGATCGTACTCTATAGAAGCCACCCGGGCCGGAATTCCGATCTTGTTCCGTTTGAAATCGATTAACCGGTAGTTTCTTTTATGTCCGCCGCCGCGGTGCCTGACGTTAATTCTCCCGGTGTTTCCGCGACCGCCGGATTTTTTTAGCGGCTTGAGTAGAGACTTTTCAGGAGTAGAATGAGTTATATTGGAAAAATCCGATACCGTCATAAATCGTCTTCCCGGAGTTATCGGCTTGAATTTCTTAATACCCATAATTTAATCCTCAGACGCTCTCAAAAAGGTCGATGGATTCACCCTCTTTCAAGCTTACAAAAGCCTTTTTCCAGCCTGCCCGTCGACCTTCAAATCTTCCCAGCCTTTTTGTTTTCCCT
Organism: Candidatus Zixiibacteriota bacterium; assembly: GCA_020344055.1. Classification (GTDB taxonomy): domain Bacteria; phylum Zixibacteria; class MSB-5A5; order UBA10806; family UBA10806. The sequence continues at coordinate 3,297,448 of CP070813.1, forward strand.
TTTACATTCGAGACGGTAACCGACGTTACTTTAACATTGAATCCCTTCTCAACGGCGTTTTTTATCTCGAGTTTATTGGCGTTTTTCGCCACTTTAAAAACGTAGCAATTCTGTTTCTCCTGAAGTTCCGTGGCTTTTTCGGAAACCAGGGCCTGTATTAGGATCTTGCCTTCTTTAACCATCGCCGAATATCTCCTTTATTCTGGCCAATCCATCCTCGGTTATGAGAACGGTCTTATGCCACAGGAGGTCGTATGGATTAACGAGCTCGGCGCGCTTAACATTAAAATATCTGATGTTTTTGGAGGCAATCGAAAGATTATCATCTTTCCCCTCATAAAGCAAAATCGTTTTCCGATGATATAATCCGAGCTTCTTGAGATAATCGGCGACAATCCTGGTTTTAGGTTCGTTAACATCAGGCTTTTCGACAATATTGATATCGCCGCTTTTCGCTTTCAAAGATAATGCGGAAACCAGCGCTTTTCTTTTCAATCGCCGGGGCATCCTCCGGTAATAATCCTTCGGGACGGGTCCGAATATGATAGCTCCCCCGGTCCACAATGGAGAATTATTGGATCCGGCGCGCGATCTTCCGGTTCCCTTTTGCCGGTACGGCTTCCTTCCCCCGCCTTTCATACGGGCGCGGTTCAAGGTACTCGAGCTTCCCTGTCTTTGATTCCTCAAATATCCCTTAACGTATTCGTGCAGAATAATGCCGTTCGGCTCCGATTCGAAAAGCGGACCGTCAAGCGAAACGGTACGGGATTCAGCGCCATCCTTCGTTAAAAACTTAGCGTCCGGCATTTTTCCAACCCACCTTGCTCACGAAAATCACGGAATTATTGTGTCCCGGAACAACTCCCCTGACTATAAGAAGAGATTGCTCCGATTCCACGGCGAAAACCTCAAGGTTTTTCGTGGTGACTTTTCTATTTCCCATATGCCCGGCCATTCTGGTACCTTTGAATACCCGCGAGGGATTACTGGATTGACCGATGGAGCCGGGCGCCCTGAACCTATCGGATTGCCCGTGAGTTTTCGGTCCTCCTTTGAATCCGTGTCTTCTCACGGTGCCCTGGAAGCCTTTTCCGCGAGATTTGCCGGTTACATTAATTCGATCGCCGGGCTTGAAAATATCAACCGTAAACTCTTTTCCCTCCTCGGGAATTTCGTCTCCTTCGATCCTTATCTCGCGAAGATGCCTGGTCGGCTTAAACCCGGATTTCCCGAATTGACCCTTAACGGGCTTGGACAAGAGCTTTTCGCGAATCTCACCGAATCCCACAACCACGGCATTATAGCCGTCTTTCTCAACGGTTTTGGTACTCACCACGGTTACCGGGGATACCTTTATTACCGTAACCCCCACGGAGTCACCTTTCTCATTGAAGGCTCTTGTCATCCCTATCTTTCGTCCAAAAATCGACTTCATAATTCAACAAAACTTTTCAATATACTAAACTTTTATCTCCACGTCAACCCCGGCCGGCAAATCCAGCCGCATTAAGGAATCCACGGTTTGCTGGCTGGAATCGTAAATGTCAATCAGCCTCTTATGAATCCGCATCTCGAACTGCTCCCGCGATTTTTTGTCGACATGGGGCGAACGCAGAACCGTATAGACGGTCCTCTTTGTTGGAAGGGGTACGGGTCCGGAAATCTTCGCACCCGTACGGGTAACGGTTCGGACTATTTCTTTTGCTGAGCGATCCAGCGCAACGTGGTCATAGGCCTTTAGCCTGATTCTGATCTTCTGTCCTTCCATAATCCGTATTTCCCTTACTCGACGACCTCAGTAATTACGCCTGCGCCCACGGTGCGGCCGCCCTCGCGTACCGCGAACCTGAGCTCCTTCTCCATGGC
>CP070813.1:3299413-3309223 GCA_020344055.1 Candidatus Zixiibacteriota bacterium
GCTGAGTTACTCCCGCTTCTTCTATTTTCATTTCAGGGAAAACTCGCGACCAATCCCGCCGAAGGCGGGATGACTCTACCAGCTGAGTTACTCCCGCTTTACTAAAATAAATAAAGCGCGGAAGCGGCATTGTCAAGCGTGATCGGTAAGCTGAAATCGAAATTTAAATTGCCGTGAAATAGACTTTATCTACCAAACTGCCCTAAAGATCGATATGGGGGGATAAAATGCTCGGCCTTTTCGATCTCTCATCAGGCTGAGGACCAATAACATATTGTAATATAATAAGTTGAAGGAACCTCCGTCGGTTGCCTTCAGATGCGGCTACCTGATCAGGGTCATACTCTTGGTAATGGAATATTGTCGGGTTTTAATCCTGTAAAAATAGATACCCGAAGCGGCTTCCTCCGATTCCCAGATTTCCCGATGGTAGCCGGTGGTTTTGAAGCCGTCAAAAACGGTTTCGATCTTTCGCCCCATCATATCGTAAATCTCGATAAAGACGTTGGAAGGAGATTCTAAATAATATCCGATAGAGGTCGAGGAGTTAAAGGGATTGGGGTAATTTGTAATATTGAGTCTGAATTGAGAGGGTGTCTCCGTGAATTCAGCGGAGCTCTGCGTTATATCGACAAAGTCGACATAATTTCCGTAGAAGATCGGCACCGCGATGACACCGTGAACAGAATTATAAGATATATCGGCGGGATCCGGGGCGTGAGTCGAAATCTGTTCCGGAGGATTCGTGAACGTTGAATCATATTTATATACGGCATTTGTGCTCCAGGCTGAAAAATAGACATTCCTGTGCTCGTCCATCGCTAATCCATCGAGAATCGAAATTCCCGTATACACGATTGTTGAAAGGGAGGAATCCTCGAGGCTGATGGCTTGAATCGGCGAAAAATTCCTGGAGGATACCAGCAGAAGCCGGTTGTTGGGTTCATCGAAAATTATACCGTTGGGCACCGAAAGACCTGAACCGACAAATATGGAATGATTCCCATCGCTGATTCTGATTTTAAAAATCAGGTGCGCGTTGGGATCGGAAACATAAAGGTGGCCGGAGTTGTCCGACGTTATATCGTTTAAAACGTTAGATTCCGGAATGCGGACGCAAAATACGGAATCGCCGGTAGCCAGATCAAATCCCCTCACTCCCTCGCCCCGGCATGCAACATAAACTACATCATCTACTATATGCAGTCCCGCATAGCAATGCTGATTGGTAACGAAATAATCCTGAACACCGTCACTGTCGATCTGTACCATATGTCCGGTGTTCCAGTTAGATACAAGGTACCTGTTTCGCGCCGAGTCATATACCACGCTTTCGGGATTCTGGAGCAGTTGAGCGTCGGCGGTCGATAAAAACGACAAAACAACTATAAATCCTATTAGGGAAATATGTATAATCTTCAAGGCGGCCTCCCCGGTTTTTAAAGCTGATCTCTTATTTTATTAGTAACATCCTTCTGGTCGACGTTTGATCGGCTGCCGTAATCCTGTAAAAGTAAATGCCGGACGATTTATTTTCGGCATTCCAATTTACGCTGTTATAGCCGGCGGGCAGATTCTTATCTATAAGAGTCTCTATTTTTCGGCCCAGTATATCGTAAACATCCAGCCTGACATGCGATCTATTAGGGAGATTGAAACCTATAGCGGTTCCGGCGTTAAATGGATTCGGGTAGTTTTGCAGTAATCTATATTCATCAGGGATATTCGGATTTTCCGAAATAGATGTTACGATATCAGTATAGCTGTTGGATCTCCAGATATCCCTGCCGAAGTTCGGCCATTTCAACCCGGCAACAATGGCATTTGCCTTGTAATCGATAACCAGCAGGTTTTGATTGTTGGTCCTCAATCCCACCACTATTTCCAGATCCAGGTCGCCGTCAAGATTCCCCAGCGCGGGGGTAGCCGTAATTTGCGCGGAGATCTCCGGGCTTATGGGGAAATTGGATATGTTGTTACCGGCCCCGTAGAAACAATGAATTTCGCCGAGGCTGGTTACGACAACGGTATTGGCGCTACTGTCGCCGTTTATATCTCCAATTACCACCTGGGCCGTTATTGAACCGCCGGTGTTTACGGGATAGCCTGGCAGCAGATCGCCGTTACGATCAAAAACATACAGGTTGCCGTCGTTGCTGCCCGCCAGGATTTCAAGCGAGCCGTCCTCATCGATATCCGCCAGCGATGGTGTCGACCTCACCACGCCGCTCAATTGCACGGGAAAGCCGGGCGCGATACTTCCATCGTAATTAACCAGATACAGGCTGCCCGACGCAGTAACCACCGCGATCTCCATATTTGGAGATGGAGTAACGTTGCCAATCGCTGCCGAACCCCATACCACGTTATCCAGCTGTACCGGAAACCCGTAACAGTAGCTCAAGTCCGCGTTAAAAACATGCAAACTTGAATCGAATCCTGCGTAAACGATCTCGGTTAATCCATCATCGTCGATATCACCCGCCGCCGGAGAACCGTACCATCTTCCGGTTCCCGTAAAGGGCCAGCCGGGATAATCCGTACCATCGTGGCTGAGCACATAAATATTGTTATCGGTAAACGATCCCGCGATTATTTCAAGATCATAATCGCCGTCGATGTCCGCGAGCATCACCCCCGAATAAAAAACTCCACCTTTATCAACCGGGAAGCCTGGCATAGGTGAACCATCAGGATTCCAGGCGTAAAACTTGCCGGTTTTTGTCACCGCTACGACGTTCAAATGGTTGTTTACGTCAATATCGCCTACCGCAATCGCCCCGATTACCTCGCCGATAACCGGCTGCGGCCACCCGGGGCTGTTCTGCCCGTCCTGTTCGATGGCATAGACATTGTTGTCGGACGCGCCGAAAACTATTTCGTTCTGTCCGTCACCATCAAAATCTACAATAACTGGTGACGATTCTATATTGCCCGGAATATCTATGGGAAAGTTGGCCTGATACAACGATACGAATATGGATAATTCCCGATCGACTTCGTAATTATCGGCCGTAATGTTCATGGTCAGGGTTTTGGTTCCCGGAATCGATAACGGATTGGCCGTAATCACGAAAGGATCGGACGAATTGTTATTTGTCTGACCGTTCGGGATACCGCCGAATGAGGCTGTGGAATCAATCATGATAAAATCATCGTTTCCGATTAATGTTACATTTACGTTCTGAGCGTCCGCCCAGATATTCTCGAGCGTAATAACCAGCTCGAAGGTCTCCCCGGGATTGAGAACCCCGTCGCCGTCGCCGGTTGTAATATTTATGGTCTGGCTTCTCGGTATGATATTGGGAAAATGTACGGATGCCAGCGCGGCGTAAGCGTTAATCCTTCCGGCCCCCAGAAGGCCGCTGTAATTCGGGTTTAAAGAGTCGATATTATCGGCCGTCGATAATATCCTCGTAATAACCTCAAGGTCCGTCAGACCGGGTTCCGACGCCCATATGAGGGCCGCCAGTCCCGCGACATGGGGCGCCGACATGGAGGTGCCGTCAAGGATAGTATAAGCGTCGTTGAAATAGGTGGAGTAAATCGCAGTTCCCGGAGCGGAAATATCCACCCAGGTGCCGTAGTTTGAAAATGACGATTTAAAATCGTTCTGATCGGTCGACGCCACCGCGACTACATCGGGCCTCCCGCCCAAGTAGGAGGGATTCTGATTGTTATCGTTACCGGCCGACGATACCACGATAACGCCGTTGTTGGTGGCGTATGAGGCCGCCGCTCCCAGCCCGCCGGAGTTCGATGATCCCCAGGAACAGTTGATGGATCCGGCCCCGTTATCGGTAGCATAATAGAACGCCTGGGCCGCAAAATCCATTCTGATATAGCCTTGGCCGAAAGGATCCTGCCAGCCTACCCTTAGGGGCATGACATGGCAATCGAATCCGACACCCGCTATTCCAACACCATTATCAGTTACTGCCGCCGCCACTCCGCTGCAATGCGTGCCATGGCCGTCGAAATCCATGGGGTCGTTATCGGGGTCCATGTCATCCTCTCCGGGAGCGCCGTTCACCCCGTGAACCCAGTCCCACCCACGGTAATCATCGATATAACCGTTGCCGTCATCATCGAAGCCGGTCAGGCCGTTTACCTCGGCCTCATTGAGCCAGATATCATCAGCGAGATCCGGATGATCCCAGTCGACCCCGGTGTCGGCTATGCCGACGACCGAATTGGAATCGCCCTGCGATATATCCCAGGCACCCCTGGCCTCGATCTTATTTATGGCCCACTGCTGGCCTATCTGCGGGTCGTTCGGATCGTAGTCGATGGGGTGAATCCCGATCGGCTCCACATGCTCCACTTCTGTCAAGCCGTCATACGCTTCCAGCACCGAGATCATATCGTTCCGGGAATCAAATGTTATGGTATAATACCCTGATAGCCCGGCTGCGACCCTTTTATCGGCGCCGGGGAAAAGCGGCTCGATTCCCGAAACCCCAAACCTCCAATTAAGATTATCAATCGCGTCCTTCCCGGTTATGATTGTTCCCCTCTCCGCGCGAATATTCAGGGGGAGAATATCCGATGAGAACGCCACAACAATTGCGTCGGGCACATATTCGACGCCATCCTCAAAATGAACGCTGCTTCTCTCCGAAAGTGCGAAAACCTTAGAAATGAGCGCCAGTATAATGATGAATACCACCGCCAGAATCAATCCTACCCTGTTCATTTCTTCTCCTTTTTATCCTACACTTTCGAAATTTATTTTATCAATATCATCTTCCCGGACTTAAAATTGCCCTCGGTGCCAATTTTATAGAAATATATTCCGGAGGGCAAATTACAGGCCCGCCAGACCGCCCGGTTTTCACCGGGCGGCATTGTGGCGCTCAATATATTATCTATTTTTTGCCCGAGTAAGTTATAGATGTTAATTTCTACGAAGGAACTGTAAGGCAAAATATAGTCAATTAAGATCGAGCTATTAAACGGATTAGGATACGCAAAAGCGGAAAGACTATGGTCTCCGGGAACCTGGAGGAATTCATGTATATCCGTTTGCCCCATAGGCACACCCTCAACCCATTCGTTGGCGTACAGGGCGCCATGATTTCCATTGCCCGTAAAATCGTTTATAAACTGGCCGTTGCCCTCGTTCATTCGCCAGTACCCAACCAGACCGGGTTCATTGCCGTCCAGGTATTGATTCATATATGATTGAATCTCCCCTTCGGTCCTTATGACATTCCAGACCCTGACCTCATCGATTATACCGTCGAAAGTATCATCAAGGGAACTGGAATTGCCGATCGTCAAATCGATCGCCAGATTATCGTTCAACTCCCCCGAAGGCGGGACGGTTTGAGTTAACGTCTGATCTGTTCCGTTGAGATATATTTTTAACTCGCGGGTGCCCGCGTCGTATGAAGCCGCGATATGCTGCCAGGTATCAAGCACAATCGAGCTTTCGGGAATCGCCGAGAAGCTGTTTCCGCCGCTCTGAGTAAACAGCCAGAGACATATGGTGTTGTCTCCCAAAAGCGGATTGGACCTGAGGGTAAAAAACCGGATCACGTCCTTATCCACTATCCTGCCGAACCCGGTTCCGGGATTTTCTCCCCACCCGAACGGATTTATCCAGGCTTCTATCGTAAACTGGCTGGTCAGGTTGAGTGTGGGAGATGCTGGAACCTCGACAATGCTTTCTTCACCGTCAAACAACAGGGCGCTTTCACCGTTGAAAACGCTAATGTAATCCTCCCGAACTCTGCTTTCGGAAACCGAGTCACAAGCGATTACAAGCTCCACGCTATAAACTCCCGGCGAATCATAGGTCCATTCGGGATTCTGATCGTATGAGTCCACAATTCCGTCGTTATTAAAATCCCATTCCCAGGAGGTGATAATCCAGTCGGGGTCCGATAGGTCGTCGAACTGAACTGTCAGAGGAGATTGGCCCGTCAGGGGCTCCGCCGAAAAATCGCAGTGATTATAGATTTCGAGAGCCTCGGCTATAAAGGAAAGCGAAATGGGGAAACGTTCCGGATTATAGTGATATCCAGAGAAAACCGGAAAAGCATAATCGAAATTAAGAAGAGCCAATGAATCGGCGAAAGCGGCATTCATGTAAAATTCCAGATAATATCCGCCATATCCGCAATCGAAGTAAATCGCCGGTTCCTGGCCGGGAGGAATCTGGGCCGCAAGTACAGGAGGATTATGTAACTGCCATCTCGAAATAACGGTATCGAGGATGTCACCGTTGGCATCCAGCGGAAAATCCACCTGATAAGGAGAATTATTCAGATTGGGAGAAAAAGCCCCGGCGCAGGTAAAGGTCATATTTGTAAAAATACCGTTATTATATACGTAGGTGTAAGGCGGGCTCGCGCCGTTCTCAGAAAGAATATAATCCACCCAGTTGTAAAGCCCAAATACTATTTCCAGAAAACCGTTATGCGACACCACGGCCCCGAATTTATCGGTATGTTTAAGTGCCAGTTTCATGGCGCCATAGCCGCCGATAGAATGTCCCATTATCGCCCGTTTTGAACGAACAGGATCCGTAGAATAAGTGGAATCTATAAAAGCAATTAGATCCGTGGCGATATAATCTTCAAAGTCGCCATACAATTCGGAATTCGTATAAAAGCTGCCCTCAAACGGTCCCACGTTACCGTCCGGCATTACCAGAATCACCGGCTCTATATTGCCATCGGTTATTATGCTATCGAGGCTTGAATAAATTTCATTATAACCGGTGTAGTCCGCAATTGTGCCATGGAGAAAATATACCACCGGGTAGAGCAACGTATCGTTTGGATCATAACCTTCGGGAAGATAGACGCACATATAGCGCGTTTCTCCAAGGGAATTGCTGTAAAACGATGTCGTATCAACAGTTCCTTGCGATAGGGCCAATGTCGGGAAAATTAGAAAGAAAATCGTCGCAATTCGCCTCAAAAATCCTCCGAATAAAAAGCTGCCTTCGCTATCCTTGCGGCTGATTCAACTGGTCAGGATTAAAAATACCGCTCCCTTGCCGTAAGATTTATTCCAAAGATGTAACGCCCGACCAACCCAACATCCCTGAAATACCTACAGTATTATCTACGAATTAGTTCCAGAAATGTTGATGACTAATTACATATTTGGAATAATAATAGACTATATTATCCGCAATGGTGAGGAAACCCGGTCATGAATTCACATTATTGACATAATCTGACCGAAGCCTTATCATAAACCAGATTTCGCACTCCAGGTTTGCTCCGGTAGAAATTTCTAATTGATAATAGAATACTTACGAGGAGTTGCCATGAGAAAAACTCTAATATTTTTCGCAACAGCATGTCTATTGAGTTTTCACTCCGACGTTTATTCAAGCGTATGGCAAAGAGAAGCGGCAGACAGCACCGGCACCGATAAAGGCGAATACTGCTCCCTGGCTCTCGACAGCCAGGACTATCCCCATATCGCCTATTATGATACCGACTTCGAAGACCTGAGATACGCGTACTTCGACGGTTCTGAATGGGCCATTGACATTGTCGACAGCATCGGTAACGCAGGGATCTATTGCAGTATCGCCCTGGATTCACAGGACCGGCCTCACATAAGTTACCAGCAGGAATATCTCGGATATTACTGGAGCCTCAAATACGCCACCCTTTCGGATACCGGTTGGATAAAGGAGATCGTCGATTCTCCGGAGGACACCAGCATCGGGCAAATAGGCGAATTCTCCAGTATTGCCATTAACGGTGATGGTTATCCCTGTATATCTTATCTACAGGCCGATCCCGACGAAATAAAATACGCATACCAGGATAGTACCGGCTGGAATGTAACGGCAGTCAATCAGGTAAACATCCCACACTATTCAAAATTGGTGTTTGCGGGGAGTTTTGATCCTATTATAGGATACCACCGGCTGGATACATTAAATAACGAGATATTGGAAATAGCATATTTTGATCCATCGGATACCAGCTGGGATATCGTCCAGGTACCGGATAACATTGGGGGCATAAGTTTCGGCGACCTTCTCTCCTTCGATATCGATAACCAGGACATCACCTACTTCGTATATTTTGATTCGAACGACAGCCTCAGCCTCGCCATCTATGACGGCCTTACCTGGACCATCGAGAGAATCATGGATAACACCGGCTTCAGCGGCAGGCCCGGTTTCGATCTGAAAATCGACCATATAGATCGGCCCGGCCTGGTTACTTTTCAGGATGGAATATATTTCTACAGAAAAATAAGTGGTACTTGGGAGGGGGAGCTTGTCGACGATCAAATTGTCCCCGGCTGGTATTGCTCTTTGCAATTCGACGGCGAAAACCACCCCAGAATATCGTCATACTGCAGGACCCTGGATTACAGTCGTGACGCCCTGTTCTATTATCGCTTTTGGCCGGGTGATCCCGAAATGGCTTTGCCGGAAACCGCTCACAATTACGGCACAGTCTGGACACAAAGCTATCTTGACTGGAATTGTCCCCTTTTGAATAACGGGCAGGCGCCCCTGATCATTAACGCCTGCGAATTTACGTCCTATGACACTACGTTTCGCCTTATAAATGCTTCTCTTCCGAAAACGGTCATGCCCCTTGAATCGGATTCCATAACCATCCGGTTCGACCCGGATGATAACCTTACCTATTTCGATACCCTGATCATTTATTCAAACGATCCGCTAAATCCCGAAGCGAGAATTTCTCTACAGGGTACCGGCACCACGACCGGAGATTTCGGCAGTTTAATAGTTGATGCGAAAAACTCTTATGCCGCCCTCGAATACCACGTCCTCAATGAACCGCCCATAACCGGGGCCGCCATTTCCCTTTACCAGAATAACCAGCTTATTTTCGGTCCTTCCGAAACCGGATCGGGAGGTTCTGTTCAATTCGATAATGTGGCCGTGGGGGATTACGATCTGGTCGCTGAAAAGGAGGTAACCGTTCCAGGCGATCCGCCCGTTTCGACAAACCTCAGACACACTGCGCCGGTCTCAATAGGCCCCGGGACCAATACCGTCGATATCGTGCTTCCCGAATCGCTGGTGGTACAGAAATATCAATCGATTTATAATCTAACGCATATCGCCAGGGAAGGACCGTTTGGAGATACAGTATATACCTTCAGTTACCCTTCCGAGGAGGAGGTCAGACAACTTCTGGATACCTGGCTGTCCGATCTCGACCTGGATGTAAAACTGAGCATCGCTCGACTGCTTCTCGCCGAAAGACTTACACATCAAATGTTCGACAGCGGCTTTTCGATAGGGGACGCTCTTTTAGACTGCATCGGCGAATTGATAAACTTTATCTTCTTCTCCGATTCCTGGGTCGATCAGCTGGCGGGCCTTGTGGGTCTTTTGATAGACTTTTTCACCGACCCGGTTTCCGCGATTCTGGATCTGCTCAATACATTCGCCAAGTTGCTAATTCTCGAGTTAATGGACGACGCCATCCAGCAGGTCGCCGCCGAGCTCCCCTGTATACTTGATGAAAACTCCAACCAGATATTATGCGGCGAGACCGTGGTTATGGTCGCCTGGGGCGAGATAAAGGACCGTTATTCGGGATGGGAACGCCTGTTCCCCGGTTTCTCCGACCAGTCGTGGGCCGAGACGGAACAGTGGATCCACAGGACTCTCAGGGGGCCCATCTTCCAGGTTGTTTACGTTGATATGCTGACCGACGGCCAGATCGAAAACGCCAAAAATTATTCTGAAAACTTCAATTTCAGCGGCGAATTCCGCGATGCCTCCGAATATTCGGCCTGGTTTATAAGCGACAAAACCGCCGAGGTGGAAACCGATGTCGACGTCTG
>CP070813.1:3309323-3319104 GCA_020344055.1 Candidatus Zixiibacteriota bacterium
TCCGCCGGGAACTGGCCGTAAGACGGTGTTGGTACCACCACGTTTCCGCCATCGGGATGACAGCTTGCCATGGCGCAAAGCCTCAACACTTCGGTGGCCCCGGAACCACACAGAATGCGGTCCGTGGGAACCTCAAATTTATTGGCCAGGGAATTGATGAGGGATTCGGCAAACCAGTCCGGGTAGCGATGCGCCATCTCGGCTTCATCTTCTATGGCCGTTATGGCGGCCGGCGGCGGTCCCAGAGGATTTTCGTTATAGCATAACCTCCCGACATAATCGGTGACTATCCCGCCGCCCGGCGAGACGTCCGCCAGCGCGCGACGCTCCAGCCCCATAAGCGACATAGCCGCCGCGCCGGTAATGGTACCTATAAAGCCTCTTCTCGAAATATTATTTTCGTGGTTTCCCATGTCTTACTCCCGGGAAAATCGCCTGATATCTATATATAGAATAACCTAAAATAATTAAATATCAAGAACAATCGACAAAAAAATACCCTCGCCGTCCATAATAACGAGGGTATTGAATCCAGACTTTATATTAACTGCTTAACAGCAAACGTCAACCTCTTTGACGCCGTCGATGCTCGAAATAACCTCTCGAATATCGTTCTCCCAGGTTTCAGTTCCCAGAATCGGCCCCAGCCCGCGAGCCTTGACAATACCGCTATCGGAATCACACTGGATCATCAATTCCATTCCCCTGGTCCTTGGCGACCGCGCCAGATTGGCGAGAATGACCGATTTCAAATGAACATCGCGAATGACCTTTCTCGCCTCATCGTCTATTGTATATTCCGGGCTCCGAGCGGTCCGAAAGATTACGTCCGCCATGGTCTCGACGCTCATCTTATCCATATTGAGAACAATATCATAATTGAGGGTATCGTTAAAGTCGACATTGTACAGGAACTTAGCCCAATCTTTCCTTCTGGAGTCTATTTCAAAAATATGTTTCTGGGCCTCCGCCTGCGTATAATTCGATTCGCTCATCAAAGCTTGAACCCTGTAATCCAGAGAAGCGTCAACCCTTACGCGCAAGATCTTAGGGACATCAGACAATTGAAATTGTGCCAGATGACCGTGATAGACAATATTATCCTTAATAATGAAATCCATCAAACTGGCCTTAAAATAGATAAGATATAACCTTCTCTGGGCGGCCTGCCGGTCCCAGAACTGCGGAGGTTTAACCTCCATATAGCCGGTATCGGCCATACCGGTCTCTTCCATCCCATATTTTTCGGCGTATTTAATAATTTCCTCGCGGGCCACAGTTCTACAATCGGGATTTTGCTTGCACAGCATCTCGGCCAGTTTATAGGTTGCGCTCAACGATCCGCGGGTTAATGTAATAATGGCCACGGTTTCCTCCTCCGCATTGAATCCAATTTAGATCTCAACTTTGCCGAATTTTCATGTAAATATATGACAATTTTTATCGCAATGGAATAAAAAAAGACTCGCCTACGGCAAACCTTTAGATCTTATCAAGTAACCCCCTTCGATCTATAACCGATAATCAATTTGATGAAAATCAGCGCGGTCATGCCGCTGGCGGCTCCCAGAACGCAGTATGCGGCCAGGGTGCCGAATATAGCGTTTCCAAAAGCGGAATGGGCCTGTTTCAAAGCTACCGAAACCCCGGCGATTATGATCATTATGGAAAACAGCAATCTAATACCATATCCCCTGACAAACCTCGTAGCCATGGCCCCTATCTGCGCGCCGATGGCCGCGCCAAACAGCATTATCACCGCCGCCACCAGCTCGGTTCTGCCCGACAGAGAGTACGTAAAACATCCGTAGCCCGACATGAAGCACACACTTAGCAAAGACGTACCCACCGCCACCGTGGTGGGACAGCCAATCAGGTAAATAAGCGCCGGCAGCAATATGAATCCCCCGCCGACGCCCATAAATCCCGACAGAAAACCGGTTATGGCAAACAAGCTGAACAGGATCCAGAACGATATCCCGGGTACTCCCGATACCGGAAGCGATATCATGGGAGGAATTTTAAATGACCTGAGCTTGTTCGAAAGCGGGCTGGCCTTTTCCTCCGAAGGTGGGTCCGCCTTTACATCTTCGGAATGAGAAGATGACGTTTTCTTTGTCACCGAGTAATATTCGTAGGCCATATAAATGCCCAATCCGAACAGAAACACCATGTAAACCCACCTTACAACGGGCCCGACATTCCCCACCTTTTCAAGATAAAGAACCATTCTCTTGCCCAGCTCAATACCGATTATGGAACCGATAATGGAAAAGAATCCCAGCCGCCAATCCACATTTCCCATCTTGCTGTGTTTCTTGGTGGCGATAATGGACTTGCCGAAAATATGCGCCAGGTCGGTTCCGATGGCAAACGGCATGTTAAAACCGAATATATTCAGAGCCGGGGTGACGATCCAGGCGCCCCCGACACCGAAAAATCCGCCCAGGGTACCCACGCAGAATCCTATAATAAGAAGTATTATAATACTGAATTCAATTCCCGAAATCGGAAGATATATATTCAGAAAATCCACGTCCCGTCACCACCCCGCGATTAAGGAGTTAAATCTTTATTTCAAACCCAGCAACCTCAACAAAACGCCGGTGATCTGACCTATGATTATGCCCACCACGGCCATGGTCACAGTCACCGCCAGAGCGAACAATAGACGATTATCGTTATAGAGCTTCGCGATTATAAGATTAATCCCGCTCTGGTCTTCAAGATCTACTTTATGTTCCAAATCTCCGGCGTCTTCACTACCCCCTCCGGCGAAAACGAGCGCAGGATATAATGACGCCGCGATAATAACGCCGAAATATAATCCGATTAGAAAAAGAGCCCCTGAAACCGAGGCCTTTTTCCCCTCAGAAAGCCTTTTTTTGACCAACATCTTTCAGCCTCTTGAAAATTTAATCCCGCCCCGTCATCTTGGCGTAAACTATGGCCAGAGTGCGATAAATCATATGAGCAAACTTCGAATAAGGCATATACCAGAGAAGGGAAAATACAAAAACCATATGCAAAAAATAGATTATATAAGCCACGCCGGGAGTATCGAAGTACCTGATAAGCCACGACAGCATCCCGGAAAGGCCGGTGAAGAACAATATATAAAGGAAAAGATAATCGGTGTATCCGTTGGCTCCCACCTGATCCCGATTCGTGCTCCGGCGGAATATCAAAAGAAAGGTCCCGACGACCAGAGCCAGCCCGCTCAATCCCCCGATTATCTTGACCGGATGCGGCAGATTGATGGGCAACTCGAAAAAGGAATGAAGGCCTTCAAGCCCCAGAAGCGACAGATAATGGGGAATGAATATAAAAATGAAAACGGCCCCGGTCGTGATCATGGCTCCTATAAAACCGTAGAAAAGGATAAAATGCGCGACCGCCCGGGCGCGGTTTACGCCGCAGTTTGAAAATTTGCTATGATAGAAAATCTCCTTTATGGTCAATAAAAAAGCCCTTAAAATCGGGATCTCGGAATCGCCGCCGTTTCTATTAAGAAATCTCCAGAATCGCACAAAACCGATCGCCGCAAAAATAAAGATCATGATATTCCCGAAAACAAAAAGGGCGTCGACGGAGCTATGGGGAAGGAAATAATTGTAGTCGATCAGGCTGCTCTGCATAAATAGGAAACCGCCGCTTTCGCCCCTGGGAGCAAACAAGATAATACAGGCGGCAAGAATAATCACAGGAACAAGAAATAGAAGCGGCAGGGCTTTCGGACTGGCAAGGGCTTTCCCCATAAACGAAGGAAAGGCCATTTTCTTATACATATAAGACCTGATGGCGGCCAGGACATCCCCCGGCCGCGCCCCTCTGGGACAATATGTGGTACAATCGTTACATTGATAGCACAACCATACGTTGGGATCGATAACCAGCTTTTCGGTCAGCCCCCATCCCGTCAGGATCATCTCTTTGCGAGGAAAAGGATTCCCCTCGGGAGATTGATTGCAGACAGCAGAACAGGTGGCGCACTGGAAACATTTCTTGACGTTACTGCCCCCGGCTTTCTTCACCTCGCGGATAAAATCAAGATCAGGCTCGACCAAACGTCCCGCAGCCATCAAAATACTCCTTTCTTCAGTAAAATCCCTGCGATCTTAAGTAGGATTCTACTCTAATCGCGAAGAAAATAGAAATGCAGCCAAATTTTGTCAAGTATTTTTGTTATTTTTTTCACAATGCCCGCCGCCGGAAAAGTAACAGGATAATATAATCTACAACTATTTCATTTTCAGATTTTCCTTTATAAATATTGTTATAGGCCGACGGCCTTTTCGGGCAATTACGCCATAATTTATTAAGATAAGCGCGCATGCAATATTCCGTTTTTTAATAATAATAGCACTCATTATCTTATCCTTTTACTTTTCAATATGTTAAAACAGGCCTATTCTTTATATTAAAAATTAATATTTAAAAATTCATTTTTCTCTTGACACCGCTTGTGAAAGAAATTACTTTCTCGGCGGATGTGAATGATTGGGAATGATTGGGATGAATACCGATACCAGTATTGCTGTTACGGAAAATCCCGAAAATAGAGCTTACGATATTTTAATGAAAAGATTATTTTTCGCGGACTTTTTACCCATAGCTTGTGAAAAATATCTCATAGTTTCCGATAAAGTAAATAGCTGTTTTTATTGATATTAACGATAAACTGATTGATAGAAGGAATTATTTTATGTCAAAATTAATCTCACCACACGGAAGCGATACGCTAAAAGCTCTTCTCCTCGACGGCAAAGAAAAGGATCAGGAGCTTAAGCGAGCGGGGGCTCTTCCAAAAATCGTCATGTCATCGCGCGAAACAGGCGATCTAATCATGCTCGGAATCGGCGGTTTTACCCCTCTTGACGGCTTTATGGGACATGACGACTGGAAGGGAGTATGCGCGGAGATGAAGATGTCCAACGGCGTCTTCTGGCCCATCCCCATTACTCTATCCCATGATGAAAAGATCAAACCCGGAACCGATATCTGCCTGGTGTCGGGAGAAACCGATGAAATCATGGGGACTATGAAGGTCACGGATTGTTACGAAATCGACAAAGAGTTCGAGTGTAAAAACGTATTCACCACCACCGATCCCGAACATCCCGGCGTCAAAATGGTTATGGCGCAGAAAAAATACAATCTCGGCGGTCCCGTGAAGGTGCTATCGGAAAGCTATTTTCCCACCGAGTTCAAGGATATCTATATGCGGCCCGCGGAAAGCCGGAAGATATTCGAGGACAAGGGTTGGAAGACAATCGCCGCGCTTCAGCTTCGCAACCCCATGCACCGCAGCCATGAATACCTGGCCAAAATCGCCGTCGAGGTTTCGGATGGTCTGTTTATCCACCAGCTTGTCGGCAAATTGAAACCCGGCGACATCCCCGCCGATGTCAGGGTCAACTGTATAAACACGCTGGTCGAAAATTACTTCGATAAGAGCCGCGTCGTAACCGGAGGTTATCCTCTCGACATGCGTTACGGCGGTCCCCGCGAGGGTCTTCTCCACGCCGTATTCCGCCAGAACTTCGGCTGCAGTCATATGATTATCGGCCGCGACCATGCCGGCGTGGGTGACTATTACGGGCCGTTCGACGCGCAGGAGATTTTTTATAAGCTCTGGGACGGCGCCCTGGAATGCAAGATGCTTCCCATCGACTGGACTTTCTGGTGCTTCAAATGCGGCGGTATGGCATCCATGAAGACCTGCCCCCACGGAAAAGATGACAGGCTCTTCTTGAGCGGAACGGCGCTGAGAAAGGCGCTATCCGAGGGCGGAGAGGTGCCCGCAGAATTCAGCCGTACCGAAGTGCTGGCTATTCTACGCAAATATTACGCCGGTCTCGAGGAGAAAGTCGAAGTGAAGTTGCACGGCCATGCTACCGGGGATGCCAATAAAAAGAAAAAATAGAGAATTAATAAAATAAAACGATCACACAATCGTTAATTTTGGGAGGACAGTATGCCAAGTTATGTGATTACCGACAAGTGCGATGGGTGCAAGGCTCTGGATAAAACCGCTTGCCAGCATATTTGCCCCAACGACTTGATGGTTTTGGACAAAGAAAAAATGAAGGCCTTTAACCAGGCGCCCGACATGTGCTGGGAATGCATGTGCTGCGTTAAGATCTGCCCCGTCCAGGCGATGGAGGTGAGAGGCTACGCCGATTTCGTCCCGCTTGGAGCTTCCGTGACTCCGATGAGAAGCACGGACAGTATCATGTGGACCATAAAATTCAGAAACGGCTCGCTGAAAAGGTTCAAATTCCCCATCAGAACCACTCCGGAAGGTCAGGCTGTACCCGATGGTGGATTTAAATCCGGCGATGATCTGAACAGTCAAGAACTATTCACTGAACCGGAATCGTGCGGCATGGATACGCTGCCGCCGGTAAAATAGGAAAGGATTGGTAACGCAATGGCTAATTTCGAAACTGTAGAAGTTAAAACCGACGTACTGATCCTGGGCGGCGGCATGGCGGCTTGCGGAGCCGCGGTTGAGGCCGCATACTGGGCTAAGAAGAACAATCTAAAAGTAGCCCTCGTCGATAAAGCTGCCATGGATCGTTCCGGCGCCGTGGCCATGGGGCTTTCGGCTATAAACCAGTATGTTGGCGTAAAAGACGGTCAAAATTCCGTTAAAGATTACGTTGAATATGTAAGAAACGACCTGATGGGTATTACTCGCGAGGATCTCGTGGCCAATATCGCCCGTCATGTTGACTCCACGGTTCATCTTTTCGAGAAGTGGGGACTGCCCATCTGGAAGGATAAAGAGGGCCATTACGTTCATGAGGGGCGCTGGCAGCTGATGATCAACGGCGAATCCTACAAGATTGTCGTGGCCGAAGCCGCCAAAAACGCCCTGGGCATGGACAATATTTATGAAAGAGTGTTCGTCACAGAACCCCTGGTTGAAAAAGGTAAAATCGTCGGCGCTGTCGGATTCAGCGTGCGTGAAAACAAATTCTACGTTTTCAAGGCCAAGTCCGTTGTAGCGGCGATGGGTGGCGCCGTTCACGTATTCAAGCCTCGTTCCGGTGGTGAAGGCCTGGGCCGCTCGTGGTATCCGCCCTTCAACTCCGGCGCCAGCGCCTACTTCACCATCAAGGCCGGAGCCGAGATGACCTGCCAGGAGGTAAGGTTCATTCCCGTCAGGTTCAAGGATGCTTACGGCCCTGTCGGCGCATGGTTTTTGCTCTTCAAGTCGCGCGCTACCAATGGGCTCGGTGAAAACTACATGGAAACCAGGAGAGACGAGCTGGAAAACTGGGCCCCTTATGGCAAGGTCAAACCGGTTCCTGCCAACCTCCGTAACTGGCTTATGATGCTGGACGTAATGGAAGGCAAGGGCCCGATCTACATGAGGACCGAGGAAGCTATCGAAAGGCTTTCTTCCGAAGCCGCTGACGAAAAAGAGCGCAAGAAAAAGTTGAAAGAGCTTGAATCCGAAGCCTGGGAAGACTTCCTCGATATGACCATCTCGCAGGCGCTGCTCTGGGCCGCCACCAATACCATGCCCGAAGAAAGACCCTCCGAGATCGCGGCCTGTGAGCCTTACTTCATCGGCTCCCACTCCGGCGCTTCCGGCGCATGGGTTAGCGGACCCGAAGATCTGGCTCCCAAAGAATACTTCTGGGGTTATGCTCATATGACAACCATTAACGGTCTGTTTGCCGCGGGCGATGCCTCCGGAGCATCCAGCCACAAATTCTCCTCCGGGTCGCACGCCGAGGGCCGAATCACCGCCAAGGCGGCCTGTAAGTACGCGGCGGAAAATCCCGCTGAGCCTACCGTCGATAACGCCAAAATTGAGGCCCTGAAAGAAAGAATCCTCAGACCCCTGGATCTTTACGAAAAGAATAAAAACGCCACAACCGATGAAACGGTCAATCCCGAATATATCACCCCTCATCAGTACATGTTCAGACTCCAGAAATTGATGGACGAGTATGCCGGCGGCGTCTCCACCAACTTCAAGACCAGCGATAAACTTCTGGAAAAAGGCCTCGAATTGCTCAAGTTCCTCAAGGAAGACTCCGAAAAATTAGGGGCCAAAAACCTCCACGAGCTCATGAGATGCTGGGAAAACATTCACCGCACCTGGCAGGCCGAGGCCCACATCAGGACGATTCTATTCCGTGAGGAAACCCGCTGGCCCGGATACTACTTCAGATCCGACAAGCCGAAAATGGACGATAAATGGAAAGTCTTCGCTAACTGCAAATACGATCCCGCCAATGACAGCTGGGAGATGATGAAAAGAGACATTATCTCCATCTACTAAATCTGAACAGGATAATTGCTTTATTCAAACTGCGTCCTCCGGAGCAAAAAACTCCGGAGGACTTTTTTAAGGCCAAAGATCGTCAGGAATAAAGGGCACTAAATTCCGGAATTTATAGTATATTAATGTATAATGAATGATATCACCGAAAATTGCCCTTACTGCGATCATAAGATGTCCAGGTGGCTTCCGCCCTCCGATTCGAATTTCCCGCAGCAGATTCAACTGGTTTGTTTCAACGATGAGTGCAGCTATTATGTAGAGGGATGGGAGTGGATGCGTCAGCAGTACAACCAAAACGTATCCTACAGGCTCAGGATAAATCCCAAAACCGGGGAAAAGGGGCCGCTGCCGGTATGGTCGAGTTCGGCGCTCCGAAGCGGAATTGTAGAGTAATGGAGAATGATCATGAAAGAGCTTGAGAGATTCAAAAAAACTGTTCTGGAAGAATATCCCCGCATGGGAATCGACAGCAGATTCTGCTTTAGATGTCATAAAGGAGTGCCATGCTTTAACGAATGCTGCCGTGACGTCAATATTTTCTTGACCCCCTATGACATTATCAGGCTCAAAAACAGGCTGGGAATGACGTCCGAAGAATTTATCAAGAAATATACGATTACGCCCTTTGATCAAAACCTCAAGTACCCGATCCTGCTTTTGAAAATGGAGGACGACGAGAAAAAAAGCTGCCCCTTTGTCGCGGAAGAGGGGTGCGCCGTATACTCCGACCGCCCCTGGGCCTGCAGGATGTACCCGCTGGGGCTGGCCTCGCCAAAGGAAGATCACCGGACCGAAAAAGACGATTTCTATTTTTTATTGAAAGAAGAAGTCTGCAAAGGATTTGCCGAAGACAACGAACAGAGCGTGAAAGAATGGATCGAAGACCAGGAAATCGACCTTTATAACCGGATAGGCCGCGGCTTCAAGGATATAACACTGCATTCCTATTTTCAGGAAGGAAAAGACCTGTCTCCGCAGAAAATGGAAATGTTCTTCATGGTCTGTTACAACGTTGATAAGTTCAGAGAATTCATCTTCAGTACCTCCTTTCTCGATAAGTTCGAAATAGACGAGGAGTTGCCGCAGAAAATAAAAGAGGATGACGTCGCGCTACTGGAATTTGGATACGACTGGCTTAAGTTCGCGTTATTCGGCGAAAAGACAATGACCGTAAAGACCGATATACTGGAGGCGAAGCAAAAGGAAATAAGGGAAAAACAGGGGAATTGAGTTCGGATCCGGGCGCATAAACCCGCTATTCGCTTTCCTTTTTTTATGCCTTCTTTTGGAATTGTAACTACAATTATATTTTATCCGCGACCCTGCCCGAAACGCGGAACTTGGTGAAAATCGAAAGGCAATCGGGCCGTAACATAGATCTGTATTCTCTTTAATATTTTATTATACATATGATTATGAAAACAAACCGGGCGCGAAAAATCTAAAGACCTTGACATAAATTTCACAAAGTTCTAT
>CP070813.1:3319204-3328560 GCA_020344055.1 Candidatus Zixiibacteriota bacterium
CGCCGACCACCCGTACAACTTTGCTATTGTTAATTTTAGGTCCTTTATTATATTGATCTATATAACCTGTGACAATCGGGGTGCGATGAAAAAGGCGATAATCATAACTCTAATAGCCATTTCGGCCCAATCCTCTCTCGCCGACTACCACTATGCCAGCCATGACGGGAGCAACACTTACCCCTATACCTCCTGGGCTACAGCGGCGGACAGCATACAGAAAGCCATAGACGCGGCGGAGGCCGGAGACACGATTTATGTCGGTTCGGGACTTTGGGAAGACGGACCTTACGAACTCTGGGATTCTCTAGCGTTGATCGGAATGGGTATGGATTCTACTGTTCTGCGTGGATTCATGGAAGGACCACATTTATCGGTTAATGGCAATATTTCGGTGGAAGGATTTCAATTTGAAAACTGCCGTAAGGCAATAGAGCCCCATGTTGACGATTCAACTCTCGTTATCAGGAATAATAGGTTCATTGAAAATCATATCGCCTTTTTGGGAGCGAGGAACAGCGGTATCATAGAGAACAATATATTTGAAAGCAACGATGAGGGGATAAATTGTATTTTCTCGTGTAGTCTAATCGTAATAAACAATACGTTCGTCGGACATCTTGAAACGGCCATGAAGACTCTAAACGGACAATACTATGTAACTAATAATATTTTTCATCATAACCCACATACTACCTCGAGAGTATTAATGACGCTTGTTTCGGCTGCAGGAGATACTTCCTACATAGCAAGCAATTTGTTTTATCGTAACTTGCAGTATGATCCGATAATCAACCACGTCTTGATTGATCCTGGTTTTAAAGGTTATTGCGAGAACAATACCATTATCGGATTCGAGGAGGCGGATAGGTTTATAGCAGTAATTATGGAACCCAATTATGATAGCTGTTCTCATTTTAGAAACAATATTGTGACCGGATTTAGGTTTGCTATCCGGGCTTATACCAGCCCGGTTCCTAATACGGCTTTGCTGTATTACAATGACCTGTGGAACAACATGTATGATTATTATTACGGTGATTCCGTGATATTTGTGGAGGGCAATATATGGGCCGATCCTATGTTCGAGGATACTATCGGATTCAGATTGCAGATGTATTCTCCCTGCATAGATGCGGGCGACCCCATAATTCTCGACCCTGATGGAAGTAGATCCGATATGGGAGTATACGGGGGGCCTGGAGGATTTATATACGATTATCTCGATCTTGCCCCTCGTGTACCCGATAGCCTGACCGGAATATACGATTCCAATAGCATTATCCTTGATTGGAGATACAACACGGAATCGGATTTCAACCGGTATATGATTTACAGGGATACCCTTTCCGGCTTTGAGCCTTCTGTTTTCAATCTCATAGCCGAACCGGATACCTCCTATTACATCGATGCGAATATCTTCCAAGGACGAAATCACTATTACAAGATTTCTGCTGTAGATAATCAGGGAAATAACTCAGACTATTCCGAGGAGCTGGCCGTTGTAATAACAGGTATAGACAATCAGTCCGTTGCGATACCTGTTAATAGCGGTATAAGCCGGAACTACCCCAATCCGTTTAATCAGCAGACCACAATACGGTATTATCTGGCCGATCTCGGCTATCAACCGGCCCAAGTACAGCTATATATATACAATATCGGAGGGCAGGTGGTGAGGAAACTTGTAGACGAACGGCAGTATCCGGGTGAGTATTCCGCTGTCTGGGACGGCCGGGGGGAAGGAGGTGAGAGCCTATCGTCTGGGATCTATTTTGCGAGATTGGTGATTTCGGGTCTGGAACTTTCGAACCCAAGAAAGATTGTATTGATTAAGTAGTCCGGTGAAGGGGGAATAAAATAAGAATGTGCAAAAAGAACTTGACATTTTATGTTAATGAATCACCTTTAATGCAGGGTATTCGGTATTATCAGAACAGGTGATCTGATGAAAATATATCATAAAATATTAGCCTTTTTTATTGCCTTTTTAGAATCATAATCCCCTAAAATAAAAAAAGCCGCGAGAGTAGCGATTCCCGCAGCCTGAAATAGCATAAAAATCCAATGTAACCTTTATTGCCGTTATTCCTTTTTCTCTTTCTCTCTTTCCTCGGCCTTCTTCTCGGAAATAACCTCCGGCTCGGCTGCCTCCTCGACCTCGGGTGCGGCCTCGGGAGCCTCCTCGCCTTCCTCACCCTCGGCGGCGACCTTCTCCTTGATGATGGTCGGAGGAATGATCGATACTATGGTTTCCTCGGGATCGTCGAGGATCTCGAATTTTCCGGCTGTTATTTCCTTGACATGAATTGAATCGTGAATCTTCATCTCGGATACATCGAGGCTGATTTTATCCGGAATATCGGCCGGCAGACAGGAAACCATGATTCTCCTGATATTCCAGGCCATAATTCCGCCGAAATTTTTAACGCCTTCGGCTGTGCCCTCGAGTTTGATGGGCACCTCGATTTTGATTTTCTCATCCATGGAGATATGCTGAAAATCGACATGCAGGATTTTCCCGCTTACGGGATCTCTCTGGATATCTTTTATAAGCGCTTTTTTGCCTGAATCCTTACCGTCGATATTCAGGTTGATAAGCAGTTTTTCCCCTTCGGCCTGTCTCATGGTTGACGACAGCCGATGCTGCTCCAGTTCGACCGGCACCGGCTCCTCGTTATGACCGTAAATTACCGCGGGCAGTTTACCGTTGGAACGCAGCTTTCTTGCCACGCCTTTCCCGGTGGCCGTCCGCGCATGGACTTGCAGTGTTACTTCCTTCATATTTTACTCCTTAAAATCACGTTAAATCCAAACTTAATAAATGCCCGGCATGTTTCCGGATATCGGATATGCCGGTCGCCTTTATTTGAACAGGCTTGAAAGCGATCTCTCCTCGTGTATTCGCAATATGGCCTCGCTGAAAACCTCCGATACGCTCAGTATCTCGAATTTTGATGATAATTCTCTGGGATCGTGATGAATGGTATCGGAAAAAAACAGCTTTTCGATAGGGGAATCTTCTATTTTCTTGACAGCCTGACCGGAAAGAACACCATGGGTACAGGCGGCAATTATTCTCTTGGCCCCTTTTTCCTTGAGCGCGTAGGCGGCCTCGGTCAGTGTCCCCGCCGTGTCGACCATATCGTCGCGAATAACCACATCCTTTTCTTCAACGTCCCCGATAACATGCATAACCTCAGCCTGATTGATATCGGGACGCCTTTTATCAACGATGCCCAGGCTCATATTCATTGCCTTGGCGAAAGCCCGGACCAGTTTTACCGAACCTACGTCCGGAGAAATAGCCACTCCGCCTTTAAGATCCAGCGACTTAAGATGCTCGTTAAAAACCTTTGAGGAATAAAGGTGATCGGAGGGGCAATCGAAGAAACCCTGGATCTGGGAGGCGTGCAGATCCATCAAAACCACTCTGTCCACGCCGGCGTTGGTTATGAGATTCGCCAGCAGCTTCGAGGTGATGGCCACCCGGGGCTGGTCCTTGCGGTCCTGACGGGCGTAGCCGTAATAGGGTATGACCGCCGTGATCCTCCGGGCGGAGGCCCGCCTGCAGGCGTCGACCATGATAAACAGCTCTAAGAGATTTTCAGCCGGGGGGTTGGTGGATTGGATTATAAAGGTATCCATACCCCGGATATTCTCGTCGATCTGAAAAAATATCTCGCCATCTGAAAACCTCTTCAAGGTACAGTTGGATACCTTATTTCCCAGATGATTGGCGATTTTCTCCGCCAGCGGCAGATTAGACGTTCCCGCGAAAATCTTTAGATCGTTTACCATTTCCTCACCCCGCAACTCTCTAACGTTAGACGTCTCGTTCTCAAATGCCGATCCTACCTGACTGGGGCGCCAGGATTCGAACCTGGGAATGCCAGCTCCAAAGGCTGGTGACTTACCGCTTGTCGACGCCCCAAAACCTCACCAAAACTAAAAAGATACCGAAATTCGGCCCAATGTCAAGATTTGATTATCCCTGTGGCTAGCCCATTGAAGCCGTTGGCGCCAATCTATCCAGGCGAACCGAAATTCCCCTTTCCCCGCCTTCAGGCAAAACCGGCCTATCACGGCGCTGGTAAATATGCAGTATATTGCCCGATGGCATTTCTATGCTCTTAAGAACATACTTTTTGCGGAATTCGGGGTTGTTGAAAAGCTCATAATCTCCGCAAAATACAGGGGTTTTTCTGCCCAGACTGGATCCAAATTGAATAAGGTCCGGTTCCCGGGATAAAACATAATCGCCGTCGCTCTTTTCATGTCCCGGCCATCCGGTCCCTATCTCAGGTATCCGCCGATGAGCTATGTGCGGGTCGTTTAATCCGAGCATGTCGATGGTCTTGAGACCGGAATAATAGGGAATGCTCCCGGCCGTATTCGTGGCGATAACAGCGTCGCCGGGGACATTCGCGGCAAGCCATGTTCCGACCTCGCGGCCGAATTCGGCCACCCGGGATTTTTTTATGTGGGGTATGAAGTAAACAAAGTTCCACATTGTTATATTGAAAGCGAGAACGGCGACGATAAAAAAAGCCATCGTTCTTCTGCCGAATAACGCTATGAACATAGCGGACAAAAGGCAAATTACAGGCATAATGTAAACGAAAAACCTGAAAGCCGGCATTGAATCTCCGCCGATCAGAATGATATATATGGTATATACGCCGCACACCAGGGGCAGTATAACAAACCCTCGATATCTCTTCAGCCACCGGTATGCCGCCCCCGGGTCCATCAATGGAAAAAGAACTAAAAGGAATGAAGTCACGTTATACATCAAGTACTTAATTCCCCTGATAACCTGACTCGTATTAAATCCCACCTTCGCGTAAAAGGTATTCGGTAACGGATAACCGTAATAAATGTAACGCCAGCAAAAGTAGGGGCCGTAAATAAATATAATTACAGCCGATAAATATGCCGCAGATCGAAAATCTCTTTTTGCTATTGAATGATATACTACGAGGGTCCCTGATAACAGTAATCCCTCGGGCCTGGTAAGCATGGCCAAGCTGCATAGTAAACCGAGAATTA
Organism: Candidatus Zixiibacteriota bacterium; assembly: GCA_020344055.1. Classification (GTDB taxonomy): domain Bacteria; phylum Zixibacteria; class MSB-5A5; order UBA10806; family UBA10806. The sequence goes on from CP070813.1 coordinate 3,324,257, forward strand.
TGAATTTTCGATAATCGCCGGAGTCTTTTATCTTAATATAACACAGGACGCTCAAGAGAATCAAAAAGGCGAAGAGTGTAACCTCCGTTCCGCTTATTCCCCAGGGAAGGAAAATTCCGGAGCTTCCCATCATGAAGAGCGCGGCGGTGGATATGCTGTAGTCTATTTCCCTTATAAACCGGTGAGCCGAAAACAGAACGGCAATGCAACCAAGTGCGAATACGATCCCCATTATTTTTGAGAATACCACCAGATCGATTCCGAACCGGTTGCCTGCCGCCAGCAGTATGACCCATAAGAAAGAGGTATAACCCTCCACACGTTCGCCGGCGTTGTAGACAAGCCCGTGTCCCTCGGTCAGATTCTCGGCGTAGCGAAATGATATAAACGCGTCGTCCGGCATCCAGGGCTGGATATGTATGCTGAAAAATAGAAGGCATAAGAGCGCAAGCAAAACCGCCGTATATCTGACTACCATAATCTCTTCCAAGCAAAATAATTAACAGTATTCATAAAAGACGGGAGTTAAAATTAATTTGATATTCTCTAATTTTTCCCTAAAATAAATCATAAAGGTCCTGTAAGCTTGGACGCCGCCCGCCCCTGTTTATAAATCTTGATCGGTGTCCTTTCGCCTTTCAAAAAGCATCAGCTTTTTCCCCGACGGCAGGATGATATTTCTAAGCTCATATTTTTCATGGAATTCCGGGATCGCATACAGCTCTTCATCGCTTCGAAAGACCGGCGTTTCCCATCCCAGGCTGGACCAGAACTGTATGTAGTCCGGTTTCCTGTCCAGTACATACCTGCCGTCGGCCTTTTCATGACCCGCATATCGGACTCCCATATCATCCATTTTCTTGTGGGCTATATGTGCATCGTTCAATCCCAGCATATCGATCGTTTTCAATCCCGAATAATACGGGATGCTGCCGGCGGTATTGGTCGCGATCACCGCGTCCGGGGCGGCATTGTCTTTTAACCATAGGCCGACCTCTCTGCCGGCTTCGGTTACCGGCTCGGTAATAATCTGGGGAGTTATATAATAAAAACTCAGCATATAAATATTATATATAACGGTGGCGGAGACAAAAAATGTTTTTATTTTCCCGCTGTATGTAAAACTGATTGCATAGGCCGATAAGATGCAGACGACCGGCATGACAGGCGTGAAAAATCGCGCTCCCGGCATATAATCGCCGCCTATGAAAATAATATAGAGAGTATAAATAAGCGCCACCATAAATATCGGATATACAAGACGCTGCCGTTTCAAAAAACCATATACGATGGAAGGATCGATAAGGGGAAGTATGATAAGCAAACCGGGTATTCCGAATTTGACAATGTACTTGCATCCCCTCAGGACCTGAGAGAAGTCAAATCCGACTTTTGCGTAGAAGGAATTCGGAAGCGGGTAGCCATAATAGGTGAATCTCCAGATAAAATGGGGGATGATCAATGCCAGAAAAAAGATAATCGAAAACAGGCAAACAGACCTCTTTCCGGCCGGCGATCGAAAAATCCGGTCAATTATCAACACTGCGAATATGAGAAAGCCTTCCGGTCTTATCAGCGTGGTAATACCGGCAATCGCCCCTAGAAAAGAAAAATCGCGTCGGGACCCGGCATCCCGAATTGATATATAGTATAATACCATCAGCAATACGAAAAAAGCGAACATCGTGGTTTCAATGCCGCTTACTCCCCAGGGAAGGAAAATTCCGGTGGTGCCGAGGAAAAGCGTCGCAATGGAAGACGTCGCCGGCGTAATGCCACTTATGAATTTATAAGAGTATGCCGTTAATATAATACACCCGCAGGCGAAAATAAGCCCCATGATTTTGGATAATATTATGATATCGAAACGTGCGAGATCCCCCAGGGCCATTAAGATAACCCATAAAAATGATGTGTAACCTTCAACTCTTTCACCGGCATTAAAGACAAGGCCGTTGCCGCTGTTTAAATTTTCGGCGTAGCGGAAAAAGATGAAGGCATCGTCAAATACCCAGGGTTGGACATACAGGCTGTACAATAGAAGGCATAAGAGCGCAAATGCGATTGCCGTATATCTGAGTACCATAATCTCTAACGAGTATAATAATTAACGGTATTAACAAAAAACAAGTGTTAAGTCTATTTCACCGTTTTTTATTTTTCCTTGATAAAATCGAATAATTAAATATCTTGGATGTTCGCCCGGCCAAACGGGCGCAAACTTTAGAAGGGAGAAACTCTAATGCTATTGGGCGCACACATGTCGATCGCGGGCGGCGTATTCAATGCTTTCGCGCAGGGCGAGGAATTCGGCTGCACCACCATACAGATATTCACCAAGTCGTCCAACCAGTGGAGAGCCAAGGAGTTAACCGACGAAGAGGTGGAGAAATACCACTCCGAGCAAAAGAGAACCGGCATCGATCCGGTAATTGCCCACGATTCCTACCTGATAAACCTCGGTTCGCCCGACCAAGCCCTCCTGAAAAAATCCCGTGAGGCCTTCCTTGTCGAGATGCAGCGATGCGAAACCTTGAAAATCCCCTTCCTGGTTACCCACCCGGGGAGCCACCTGGGAAAGGGCGAGGAGTGGGGGATCGAACGGATCGCCCGATCCCTGGACTGGCTGCATGAAAAAGCTGAAGGATTCAGCGTAAAGATCGCGCTGGAAACCACCGCCGGGCAGGGCACCAATCTCGGTTACAGGTTCGAGCAGATAGCCTCCATGATCGAAAAGACCTCAGAATCGGACAGGCTGGCGGTCTGTGTCGATACCTGCCATATTTTCGCCGCCGGGTATGACTTTACCACAAAGGAAGCTTACGAGAAAACAATATCGCAGTTTGATCGTATAATCGGTCTGAAAAGGCTGGCCGTGATCCATTTCAATGACTCCAAAAAGGAGCTGGGATCGAGGGTAGATCGTCACAGCCATATCGGGGACGGTTACATCGGCGAAGAGCCTTTCGGATTTTTTATGAGGGACAAAAGATTTGAGAAAATCCCCAAACTTCTGGAGACCCCCAAGGGCGATGACGGCGAGATGGACAGGATCAATATGGGAAAATTGAGAAAGCTCGCCGAAAAATGAAAAAACCGCTTCTCACTCTGCTGATATTGCCGTTTCTGGTGAGCTCTGTTCAAAGCAAGACCATGCGTATCGGGTTGAGCGCCGAATTAATCGATACAGATGCAAAATTACCGATCTTCGAGGCGGAGTTTCTCATGCCCGAGGGAGACGAAAGCGAAATCTTTACCGGGCCGTACACTATCCTGCTGGATTTTGAGGAGAATATACCGGGGCAATACGATTTCAAAGCGAACCTGTACGGGCTGGCTCCCGATTATAATATATTCGAATACGATTTCAGCCTCGAGCCCCGGGAAAAGATGCTAATACCATCATTGCCGGTCAAAGAGGGCTCAAATGTCAACCTTTTTGTAACTCTCCTTGATGATACATCTCAGGTAATGAAAACGAAATTTCCTTCGGAGGATACGTCCCTCTGGGATGTATCGGAATCAATTCATTATCTCGCCCATTGGGTGAAAGGCTCTCTGATCGATTTTAAATGGCGAAAAGTAATTACCTATCTGGAGTTTATATATGATAAATATAGGAAAAGCTATCGTCTCTCCGAGTTTGAAAAGATAGATATGTACGTTCATCCCGAGCCGACCGACGAAGTGTATATGGACGACGAACGTTATTATTCCATTAAGCCCCGATCGCGCCGGATAGACCTGGTTTACGGCCACCATATAAAAGCCGCGACACCGGCGCCCGGCTGCGAGCTTCTGGTTTACCGCTTATGGGGTTACGGCCCGCGCTGGATGGTGACCGGGCTCGCCAATTACTATAACGACAATATGCTGCGAATAAGGGATTTTATAAAAGATTACCGCAAGCCGGAGATCCTGGGGCTGTTGAAAGATGAGGAGCGCGTTGAAAACGATACCGGTTCGATTATTACCGGTGCGCTGGTCTTCTGGCTTCTTCAGAACGAGAGTTTCGCCGAATTCAAAAATCTTTATATTAAATCGACGGCGCTGGATTTCGAAACGAAATTCGAAGATGTCTATAAGTATCCCTTTGATGAGATGCTCGGGCGCTTTATTGATTATGTTACAGATTACAACCCTGCCAAGGGGGAACTCGATTATTATGCCTCTCAATTTTTCGGCCAGGGCGATATGATCAGAGCGAAAGAATATTATGAAGAGCTGTCCGCAAGAGATGATAGCGACCGGGCCGCCGGTTTGGAAAAGCTCGCCACCTGCTATTTCTGGCTGGGGAATTACGC
>CP070813.1:3328660-3338011 GCA_020344055.1 Candidatus Zixiibacteriota bacterium
AGTTCATTAAAAGCGGGTTTCATCTTCCCTTCCCTACCCTGCTTTCCAGGTTGTGGCCCGAATATCGCAACCTCAAGGATTTATTATTTTTCGGACCGATTATAAGTTGATTAAAAAATAAAAAAAGTCAACTTATTTTGTTATTTTTTTCACATGGTTTTTCGGTATAGCAGGAACCCTATTGATTGATAACAATAATAATTATTATAAAATGAAATCGGATTGATTTATTGGTGTTTTTATTTGATCTTATAATTTCAATGAAAAAAAAATATGAATAATCTTCGGAAAGAGCAAATCGGGGGCATGGGAAACTATTTAGAATTACTCTTTCGCTTCATTACGACCATCTGTCTTTTTCAACTTTCGCCATAGCGTCGTCTGGCTTATACCGAGAACCTCAGCCGCCCTTGAGCGACTGCCGCCCACGGCTTGAAGCACCGTCCGGATATAGTCTATTTCCATCTCCTCAAGAGGACGCAAACCTCCGGTCCATGGCCGTCGAAGCATATTATCCTCAACCGCTATCTGTGGCGGAATATGTTTTAGCTTTATTCTGCCGTCTCCGCTAATTATGGCGGCATGCTCGATGGCGTTCTGCAGCTCCCGAACGTTACCGGGCCAGGCATACTTCTGGAACCTGGCCAGGCATTCTCGATCGAGGCTCAATCCGGGTAGCCTGAGTCGCCTGGCAAGCCGCTCGACGAAATGCTCCGTCAGCGGCGGGATGTCTTCGGGTCGCTCTCTGAGAGCCGGGACTTTTATCTCTACGACACGAATTCGGTATAGCAGGTCCTCCCGAAATTTACCCTCCGCCGCCGCCTTATCCAGGTCTTGATTGGTTGCCGCAATGGTTCGGATATCCACCTTGCGCGGGATGTTTTCCCCGATTCGCAAGATCTCCCGTTCCTGTAAGACACGCAGGAGCTTCACCTGTATAGTCTTGGAGATATCGCCGATCTCATCAAGAAAGACGGTACCTCGCGCTGCCTGTTCGAAAAGTCCGACCCGGTCGTGTATGGCTCCGGTAAAAGACCCGGCCTTATGGCCAAACAGTTCGCTTTCAAGAAGCGTTTCCGGCAGGGCGCCACAACTTATGGTAAGCATCGATTTATCGGATCTGGGAGAAAGCCAGTGTATATAACGTGCAATAATCTCTTTGCCCACACCGGTCTCGCCGCTTAGAAGCACGGATGAATCGAACTTCGCAACTTGCGAGGCCATCCGTAGCACGTTGCGGAACGAATCGCTGTGAAAGGCGGCCATGAATGTCGGCAGATGCTGTTTATCGGGCGGCAGATCAGGGGATATCATATTCGCTTCATTCTCGGTCATTTTCAAAAAACCTTTTCATTTTGAAAGCCATATATTTCATAATAAAATGCTGACCGGTTTGTCAATATATTTTTTCTTCTGTAATTTCTTATTTGGTATATAATTACATAATAAATCGAAATTGGCCTACATCTTGCTTTCCATAGGCTTAAACTGAAATAACAGGGAAGGTCTGGAACCGAGGAGGATAATCGAAATTCATGACCGGTCAACCGTTTGACAGAATAAAAAAAATCGGCCATTCATTAAAATGGCGAATTGTGATCGTTCTTCTGTTTGCCGCTTTGCTTCCTCTGGCTTTAGCCGGTTTCGGATCCTGGATCGTTTTTGGCGAACTCCTTGAACAAAAATCGCTTGAACAGATGAAAATAATGGTGGAGAGCCACGCTGAAGCTATCGAAGCACATCTTTCCGAACAACTTCGTCTGCTCCGCTTGATGGCCGAATCTCATTCGTTAAATGAATTTTCGGAAGCCGGAAACCTTAGAAAGCCGTTTAATAACCTGAACCGGTCCACAATGGGCGGATTTGTCGATCTTGGAGTGATAGACCATCAGGGAAAACATCTCGCTTACGTCGGCCCCTACGATTTGCAGGATCGCAACTACAGGGACACTGACTGGTTTAAAGAGGTAAATATTAAGGGCGAGTATATAAGCGATGTGTTTCTTGGATACCGCAGAGTCCCGCACTGCATAATAGCGGTTAAGATCACCGAAGGGGATCTTTCCTGGATACTACGCGCCACAATAAACAGCGTCCAGTTCGACGCCCTGGTGAAGACGGGTACTCCGGGAGAGGGTAGTGACGTCTATATTGTCAACCGCGAAGGGCTTTATCAGACGACTCCTCGCCTGGGAGATCTCCTCGATAAGGCGCCGGATTCCGTTGAAGCGTTTCACGCGGGATTGCGCGAGCGCCGGGTTGTCTCCGATGGAATAGCCAAACTGCGCGTAACGACCTGGATTAATGATAATAGATGGATGCTTGTGGTCGAGCGCAACCTGGCGGCGATACAGGCGCCGGTAAATGAAGCCATCGCAAAAGGCGCTTATGTTGTGTTGCTGGCCGGGATTTTTATGGTTTTCATAACAATTTTCGCCACCCGGCATCTTACGCGGCAAATTGAGAAGACTACGGCCGAACGTGAAGAGCTGTCCCGCGCCCTGGTTCGCTCGGCCAAGCTGGCGTCTATAGGCGAGCTGACCACGGGTCTCGCTCATGAGATCAATAATCCCTTGGCCACAATTAGTGCCGAGCAAACCAATATCTCCGATCTTATACAGGGATCGGATCTCAACCCGGAGCAGCTGGAGCAAATTGCGAACTCCGTAAAGCGCTGCCAGGCTCAGGTAAGAAGGTGTGCTGGAATCACTCAGAAATTGTTGCAGTTCGGTCGAAGTCAGGAACCTAAACTGGAGCAGACCGAAATTGTCCCGCGTCTTGCGGAAATAACCAATCTCATGTATCGTCACGCCAGAGTAAGGAATATCGATATCATTACCGAGGTTCAGGAAAACCTCCCGAAAGTCCTGCTGGATCCCGTGGAATTAGAGCAAGTTTTGGTGAATCTCATCAACAATTCTATGGATGCCATGGTTGATGGCGGAAAGATATTAATGAAATCATATCGGGACGCCGGCAATGTCATTATCGATATTATCGATGATGGACAAGGTATTCCCGCAGACATGTTGGATCGTATTTTTGAGCCTTTTTTCACGACCAAACCTGTCGGAAAGGGAACCGGCCTGGGGCTGTCGGTTTGCTATGGTATAGTTCAATCGTGGGGTGGAACAATTGAGGCCATGAGCGCCGCGGGGAGAGGTACCACCATGCGCATTTCAATACCGGTTCGGCGCGAGAACAAACAGGTATGATGATAACGAGGTGCGTTTATGGATAATAGTGATAAAAGATACCGTCTGCTTATCGTCGACGACGAGGAGGAATTCCTGATTTCTTCCTCCCGGGCTCTGAGCAGACGAGGTTTTATTGTCGATGCCGCCCTCAATGGAGTTACAGCTCTGGACAAAGTCGAGGAGTCCGAATACGACGCTGTTGTTCTCGATGTTAAAATGCCCGATATCGATGGCATCGAGGTTTTTCATCAAATCCATAAAAGCCATCCCGACCTGCCCGTGATTTTATTAACCGGACACTCGTCGATAGGGGATGCATTTCAAACATCCAAAGAGGGAATTGCGGATTATCTTTCGAAACCGATTGAAATGGATGAGCTGGCCAACAAGATAAACCTCGCCATATCCTCGGCGAAGAAAAGTAAGATCCCGGATGAAAGCGAACTACAATTCATCGATAGAGAGGAACCGATCCGGGTTATGATTGTGGATGATGAGGTTGAATTCCTGGATTCCATGAAACCTATCTTTCAACGCCGGAAATTTACGGTGACAACGGCCGTCAATGGAAATGAGGCCCTGGATTCGCTACGCCAGGAGCTGGTGGATGTGGTGGTGCTCGATGTTAAGATGCCGGGAATGGACGGGCTTGAGGTTCTAAGACATATAAAGAAGGATTTCCCGAGCGTTGATGTCATTCTTTTAAGCGGGCATCCCTCCGTGGAAGCCGCTATCGAAGGAGTTCGCCTGGGGGCCAGCGAGTATCTGAAAAAACCTCCTAATATAGACGGGTTAATCGAGACAATCAGAAAACTTTACCTTAATCAAAGGCATGCATATATCCAGCAACAGCAAAGATTAATCGATGAAATCCGAAAGAGATATCCGGAGTGATCCGAAGGTGCGGTAATGAGCGATGATATTGTCCGGGCGCTATTAAATCTGCGCCGCAGAACGGAGTGATGGACGTGCAGGACGCAATAAAAACAAGGGCTTCGGCTTACGACCGCTATATTGATTACAAGCGATTTTCCATAGCCGTCGCCTTGTTCGTGTTCATCCTGATTCTTCCGATACCGTCCAGCATGCGGGATGTCGCCGTCGAATACACAATGGGGAAAACCTATGTCCAGGATTTTTATGCCAACAGTCTTTTTGGCAAACCGAACGGTGAAATCGAGCAATGGCAGCGTTTGACCGTGGAAGTTTTGGACGAATGTATGAAGCAAGGGGTATCGCGCAAGGCGACCGTATTGAAACGCAGTTTAAAGGACCTGCAGAAAATGGGGATTCGCGTTGAAGAGCAGCATTTTAACAGATATAGAGAATTCTTGGAAGCGGCCGACGAGAGCACTATCGACGAGTTGCTGGTAAAAGGCCGCGAACTCCGATATGATAAATTGAGCTATAGCGATCTCAATCCTGAGCAGCAGAAAAAGGTCGATAGCGCCGCCAAACATATTCTGATATGCATAGCCATGGTGGCTTTTGTAGTCGTGTGTTTCATGACAGAGGCGATTCCGCTGCCGGGTGTCGCCTTCTGCATCGGGCTGATATTAGTCTTCTCCGGAATTGTCCCCAGGACGGAGATCGCTCAGCTGTTCTGGTCTGACGCCTGCTGGTTTATCATGGGCAGTCTCATGTTCGCTGCCGCCTTTGTAAAAACCGGGGTGGACAAACGCCTCTGTTTGACCATCTTCAGGTACCTTGCCAAACCGAATGTAAAATGGGTTACCGCGGTAATGATCCTGGTAATAGCCCCGGCCGCGTCGTTTATCTCCGATCACGCCCTGGCGGCCATCTTTCTACCCATCGGGATAATACTATACGCCAACAGTCTTTCGAGAGCGGTTCCCGAAGATTCTGAGCTGGCCAAGCTGTTGATGATAACCATTGCCATGGCGTGTAACATCGGCGGATTTGGCTCTCCCTCCGGCGGCGCTCGTAACGTTATTATTATGACTTACCTGGAAGATATGTTCGGAATTTCCATCGGATACGGTCAATGGATAATTTACGGGATGCCGTTTGTGATAATTATGATGCCGATTTTATGGTTTACGCTTAACCGCGTCTTTAAACCGAAAATCCAGGATCTTGGCCCTGCGCTAATAACCTTACGACAGGATATAGATCGTATGGGCGGCTGGAACAAAAAGCAGATATTAGCGCTGGTTATATTTCTAATAATGTTTCTGGGCTGGGTAACGGAGAGTTCGCTGATCCTCAAATTAACCGGAATTCGGCTGGGAATCGGTGTTATAGCGGTTGCGGGCGCGGTCGCCTACCTGCTTACGGGTATAGTGAACTGGCGTGATTACCACGAGAAAGTTGATTGGGGAGTGGTCTGGCTTTATGCCGGCGCCATCGTTTTCGGAAGGCTGCTGGATCAGACGGGCGCCGCCTACTGGATGGCCCGGTCGATTGTAGAAGGATTGGCGACAATCGGATTAAATTCCGGAACCGTTCTTGTAGGCGCCGGAAGCCTGGTAACTATTTTTATGACCAATCTAATGGCGGACGGTCCGGCCGCGGCTGCCGTGGGCCCTATAACCCTGAATATGGCTTCAGTCTCGAGCCCGGGCACGGTACTGGTGCCGTTTATGGGATTGGCCACCGCCTGCGCCTCGTCGATGGCTTACCTGCTGATAATAGGTACTCCCCCAAATGCGATTATCTATTCCAGCGGATATGTTACCGCCAAAGATTTCTTACGGGCGGGCGCCATTTGCGTTGTTTTCGCATTTGCGGTTTTAATACTCTTAAGCGTCTTCTATTGGACTCTAATCGGATTCGGCGGTTTATCGGCCCTGTGAGATATTATTGCGAGGAGTCTATGGTATGGATAATAACGAAAAAAAAATAAGATTGCTTCTGGTGGACGACGAAGCCGATTTCCGGCAGGCTACCTCTCAGGGATTGTCCCGGCGCGGGTTTGATGTGATGGAAGCGGCCAGCGGCGAGGAGTCCCTGGAAATTATTGGAAAGACAGTTCCGGAAATTGTCCTGCTGGATCAAAAAATGCCGGGGCTAAGCGGCATTGAGACTCTGCAAAAAATCCGTGAAACCAATCCGTCCCTGCCGGTGATTATCCTTACAGGCCATGGCGATTACCAGACAGCGCTGGCCGGGATAAAATTCGATATTATCGATTTCATGCAAAAGCCCGTGGATATCGATCAGCTGGCCGATCACATCCGCTCTCTCCTGGAAAAGGGGATGGAAAAACCGTTGAAGGAACCGACCATCGCCGATCTCATGGCGCCGCCATCCCTGTATCCTAAAGTCTACATAGACGAACCATTGACAAAAGTCCTCAAGGCTATCTACGATGCCTATACCAGGCCGGTGAATGAAGATAACAAATACGGCCAGGTTCGTACTGCGCTGGTTTATGACCGTAGCGAAAAATTTATCGGAATGGTACGATTCTCGGATATTCTAAAACTCATTATTCCGCCTTTTCTGAGCGATTCCCCTTATTCGTCCTATTTCACCGGGATGTTTCTGGCACAGGTCAAGGTTTTCGGCAAACAGAATATCAGCAGCCTGGTTAAGAAACAGGTTTTCGTGGACGTTAACGCGCCCATCATGGAAGCCATACATCTTCTGGTTGAGCACAAGTTAATAAATATACCGGTTCTGAAAGACGGGGAGCTGGTCGGGATTCTCAGAGGGCGCGATATAATTGTCGAGACGGCCAGGTTGGCGGGGGCTTTGTGAACGAAATACCGAAAATATACAGAGGACGGTATAGGTCCGAATTAACGACCCGCGATAATTCTTTTTATTTGACACCTGTCGTGAAAGAATTCACAAATATTATTTTGCTGCGGGATTCGAAAAGGGTTTACAGGGCGATCCGTATTCGTCCCTTGACGGGTATGCCGGGACGCGCCGTCCGTCGAGTTCATGTAATGCCTCTGGCGACGCCCGTTAGAAGAATCGGGAAAACCCGCAAAGGTTATCTATGCCCTGATGATTATGTATCATTTAAAGAGAGCCGTTATGGAAACGGTGCATGGCTTTTATCTTTAAATTGTATAACTAATTTTTTTCATTTCTATTTTATAACATCTATAAACAACGAAAACTCGAGAGCGATATGCTTTTCATAAAAAGGAGGAATAATGGAGGAATGGCGGGGATGGCGAAAGATAAGTTATGAATCGGAACTCGATCATCTTTTCGTCAACGAAATAGCCTCGATTCCCGGCGGTGATAAATTGTTTACATGTATCCAGTGCGGGACCTGTAGTGGAATGTGTCCTCTAAGCCCTTACATGGATTACACTCCCAGGCAGATAATCGCCATGATCCGGGCCGGTCTAAGGTGGGAGGTACTGAGTTGTTACACCACATGGTTGTGCGCTTCCTGTTATTCGTGTACGGTAGAATGTCCGAAGGAGATAAAGCTGACGGATATAATGTATGCGGTGAAACGTATGGCTATCAAACAGGGGGTTTATCCCAAAAAATTCCCTATCCCCATACTGGCTAACGAATTTTTCAAATCAGTTGAAGACTCCGGCCGGAGCAGTGAGGGGCGCCTGATTCTGAAATTATTTTTAAAGACCAATCCCTTGAAGTTGTTCAGGCAAACGGGCCTGGGATTGAGCCTTTTCCTTAAGGGGAGATTCAGCCTTAAAAAAGAGACCATTCAGCGGAAAAATGAACTCAGATCTGTGATCAAGGCCCTGGAAACCGAGCATATGGTAAAAAGCCGGGAGGAGCTGGGTCTCCTCAAGGAGACGACGATATGAATTATTTGTATTATCCCGGATGTTCTTTAAAGGGTACCGGAAAGGCGTACGAGGAGTCATTGCTGGCGGTGTTCGATACCATAAATGTCCTTTTGGAGGAACTGGAGGATTGGAACTGTTGCGGCGCCACCGCCTACATGTCTATAAGCGAACTCAAGGCCTTCGCCCTGTCGGCGCGAAATTTCGCGCTTGCAGAAAGACAAAACAGAGATACCGGGACAGCCCGGCTACTGGTACCTTGCGCGGCATGCTACCTGGGATTAAATAAAGCCCAACGGTATCTGAATGAATATCCGGAGTTGTTTTCCACCGTAAAAGAAGCCCTGGACGAAGCCGATTTAATTTTATCCGGTCCCATCAGTATCAGGCATCCGCTCGATGTGATTTACAGCGATATAGGCTTAAAGACAATCAAAGATAACGTTGTTCGTCCTCTCCAAGGATTGAAATTTGCATGTTACTATGGTTGCCAGATAGTCCGCCCCTACGCCGATTTCGATGATCAGTTCAAACCGTATACCATGGACAGAATAGTACAGGCGGTGGGAGCGGAGGCGGTCGACTGGCCTTTGAAAACGCGGTGCTGCGGGGGCTCGTTGACGGGTACGATCAAGGATGTCGGCCTCAGACTCAGCTATATACTGATCAGCGAAGCGAAGAAACGCGGCTGCGACATGATTGCCACCGCCTGCCCCCTTTGCCAGTTTAACCTGGAATGTTATCAGAAGGAGATGAGAAAACTGTACCGTCATGAACTGGATATCCCGATTGTGTATTTCACGCAGATAATCGGAATGGCGTTGGGAATAGATCCGCATAAACTCGGTTTGCATCGGCTATTTATGTCCCCGTTAACGGCGTTTCAAATGCGTGCAACTTCCGGAGGTGTCCATGTCCGTAATTGAAAAAAACAGCAATCAGACGCCTAAAATCGGGGTTTACGTCTGCCATTGCGGAATCAACATAGCGGGTAAAGTTGATGTAACAAAAGCCGTTGAATTCGCCCGTGGCCTGCCTCATGTAACGGTTTCCAGAGAATATAAATTCATGTGTTCCGATCCCGGCCAGGAAATTATACAAAAGGATATTGCTGACGGCCTGGTAAACCGCGTGGTGGTGGCTTCATGTTCTCCGCTGATGCATGAACCGACGTTCCGAAGAGCCGTGCTGGCGGGCGGCGAAAATCCTTTTATGTTTCAGATGGCAAACGTGCGCGAGCATGTCAGCTGGGTGACCAAAGACGGCGAGGCCGCCACCGAAAAAACGATGGCCCTGATCGCGGCGGCGGTTGAGAGGGTTGCCCTTCATAAGCCGCTCGAGCGCCAAAGGGTCAAGGTTCATCCCGATGTCTTAATTGTTGGCGGAGGGATCGCCGGCATTCACGCGGCCCT
>CP070813.1:3338111-3347381 GCA_020344055.1 Candidatus Zixiibacteriota bacterium
AGCACGCCGCCAGCGTTCGTTCTGAGCCAGGATCAAACTCTCCGATAAAAAAGCTCTATGAACAAACGCTCTATCGAATAAAAACCGATATCGCATCGTTCGGCTATTTGATTTCAGTTAAGGCATAAACCTCAACCGTTTGAATCGACGGGTTTATCTCGTGTGCACTATTCGGTTTTCAAAGAACCATTTATCTCCGGCCAAAATAAAACCTGCCGGATTTTACGACAGACCCTTAAAATAGCGGTCGGCCAGTAAAAGTCAAGCCAAAAAATCTAGCTTATTTCAAAAAAACTAAGCTGTTGTTGCCAGACCTAACGCTTGCCCTCGCAATTATTTAATTTAAATTGCCGGGCTTCCTGTGTCAAGAAAAATCTCTATTTTTCAGGCCCGCAACCTGGTCACCCATATCGGAATATCGGAAGCTCGCCGTAAGACTTTAGCCTGCCTGAAGTTTCACCAATCGCTTTCGGGTTCTCACGTAATCCACACAATCTTAACGGCTTAGCCCCATATCCGATTTTCCACCAGCTTAAACCGAGAAAGGCATACTCCGGTTCCATATTTCCCGCCATTTTGCACCTTCGCTTTCACTGATAAGGGCCATTAAAAAAAAATGCGGATTGCACGGGAAATTAGCAGCCGGTGTGGATGGGGGATTGAATCCGGCATGACAGGATAGCTCAGGCGTCGGGTTTGTGAAGCGATCAAACCCGACCACGGCTACTTCATAATTTTTCCCCGATAATTATGAACCTGTGTTGCCTGGTAGAAAAACCGTTTTCCCTTTTTATCTTTTGGTGCAGCTGTTTCATTTTTCCCGGATTCTCCTCAATTTTAAAACCGGGAATCTGCCAGGTGATTACTTTCAGATAATAGATTACCGCCCCTATATCCATAAACCTGCTGTCGATAAACTCTTCTTTTTTATAATTTATTTTAATTCCGTTTTCTTCCAGTTCTCCGGCAGCTCCGGCCAGGCACCAATCGTTTTTATCCCGGGAACTATCATCGAAAAAGTGATTTAATTCGATATTATCCATATCCCCAACCTGCTGAGTTATAAAAATCCCGCCGGTTTTTAATATTCTGTTTAATTCCCTCGGAGAATATGATTCATGGCGATTGATTATCAGGTCGAATGTCTCATTACCAAAAGGCAGGTTTTCGTCATCCTCTATTTCTATCACAACAATTCCTAAAGGCTCCAGAGTTTTCCTGGCAAGTTGAACATTGGGTTTAAACCCTTCAGTGGCAAAAGCCTTTAAAGGTAAGAAATCCCTTATAGACAATAAAAATTCTCCACCGCCCGTGCCCATATCCAATAAAACACCCGATTTTTTTATTTTCGATTTTACTAATTCGCTGTAATTCCATGAGAATTTTTTTTCTATAAACCTTCCTTCCAGGAACGAGAAATCCCATCCTTCGAAAACAGCATCCTGAGCCTCATTTTTATATCTTTCAAACTCGTTCATTTCTATATTGATCAGGAGCCGGGTTTTGTAAACTTCAAACCCGACCTACGGTTACTCCACCGGCGGACAGTCGGCACAGGGTATCGGGTCGGCTCCGCCTTTGAAATAATTCACTCCGTAAGTTATATCCAAGCCATTGTATGAACAGCTACTGTTAACATCGCCGCAGTAATGCCAGTCGGGGCAAAGGCCGCATTCGGGACATGCAGGATCGGGCCCGGTACCTTTAAAATAGTTCACCCCGTAGGTGATATCCAACCCATTATAGCTATCGCTGCCGTTGACATCGCCGGTTATATAGTCGCATGGGACCAAAACCATTTGTACATCCAGTTCTACTGTATCTCCCGCAGTTACTGCCACGCCCGTTACGGTCGTATCGGAATAATAATCATGGGAAAAAGATATATCGTATGTTCCGGCGTCAAGATAATGAAGCATATACTCGCCGCTGGCGTCTGAGAAAGCGCAGGCGCCTGTCCCAATCGCGTTGATATATACAGTCTCTATCGGATTCATTTCAGCATCGATAACCGTTCCTGATATATATCCATAGGGCCAGCCGGATGCAAGCTTGAGTAACTCGTAAATAACAAACATATTTGCGTCTGGGAATGGCAGTGTCGTTAAGAAGTCTTCGTTGGATAATACAACAGCTCCTGTATTATCTTCACGACAAAAAAACATTCCGGTCATTCTCCCGGGCATCCGGCCCAGATGCCCCCATATTGACATATCGAACATCTCGATGTTGAACCAGCCAATACCAGCATCACCCGGATGCCCAACGCCTTTATCGATTCCCGGATATTGTATGGTATTCATTAGCGCAACCGATGAACTATCCAATATTCTGACCGTATCTATTTGGCCATATTGCATATAAGCCGTTAAAAGACGAGCCATCTGTAATGCGCTTGATCTTAATTGCACCGCCG
This sequence comes from Candidatus Zixiibacteriota bacterium, assembly GCA_020344055.1. GTDB lineage: Bacteria > Zixibacteria > MSB-5A5 > UBA10806 > UBA10806. Next base: position 3,340,528 of record CP070813.1, read on the forward strand.
GATAATGGGGTTGCCCATAATGCCCTAAGGGAGAATAATAATATCCGTTCCAATCATAAGGCATGGCAATATCCAACGTGTCGGCAAAATCAGCCAAAAACCATCCTGTTTTATTCATTCCTAAGGGAGTAAAAATGTGATCCTGGCAGTACTGGTCGAATGATAATGAATCCGGGTTAGTCAATTCCACGAGTAAGGCGGCAAGGCTATTGCCCACGTTAGTGTAATTATAACGGGCGGCCGGTGCCCAATTATTGAAATTCTGAATGGAATAGTAATATCCTCCGGGCACCAGGTAGTTTACCAGAAATGTATCCAGAGGAACGGGTGAATCGCCGGGGCAAATCAAAGGAACCGTCACATTGTAATTATCCTTTATAGAAGATACGTGTGCCATTAGCATTCTGGGAGTTATTATGGTTCCCGGATAATATGGATTTTCCACAGAGAAGGGGAGATAATTATTTATGTCATCATCCAATCCAATGAGACCGTCCTCATTTAGTTGCATCAAGGCTGTACCTGTAACGGTTTTTGAAACTGAGGCAAGCGCGAATATCGTGGAATCAGTTACGTCTATAAAGTCTATATAGGCGTCGCCATAAGATCCAGTCCATATGATATCACCATCCTTTATAACACAGGCCTGCAGCCCCGGAATTGGATATGTATCCATCATATCGACAACGAATGAATCTACGGGGCTGGTCTGGATTGCTGAAATCCACAACACATAATCGCCGGTATGGCCTGCGTATCCGTCAACCACGATCAAGACTTCCTGTCCTTCGTCAAGCGGAACGTAAGAAAGCTGCGATTGTGCCCCGCCGAAATCATCATTTCCGCAAATAAAATCGTCTGGATACACGGGTTCTGTAGGGCAAGTAAAATTATACAATAAAAGAACCGTGTCATAGTTACTTTCAAGCAAAGATATTTTGAAACGCCCATGATACGGAGCTGTCCATTTATATGTCACATCAGGGGCGTTTCCCGAAGATGCCCACCAACCACTTTCCGACCAGCAAAGCGGTCTGGAGGGAAACGGGCCATAATCATTGGTAGCGCCGACAGTCGACCCTCCTACAATAATAGGCAATGGCTGCGCCGTAAGGTCAATGTAGTCGGAGCAGTCACCGCTAAGTAGAATACCCTCTCCGGATTTCAGTGGTGTGCCTATATCCTTGATTTTTTGCTCACCGTTATCCGTATACCATATGCTCTGGACGGGATTTTCGCCAGCGTAAAGAAACACATTGGATATTAAGCATAATACAACTACCGCTAAAAACAATTCGATACTTCTCATCTTCCACCTCACACTCAGTTTACTTAATGACTTCTATTCTCATTCCACCGGTGGGCAGTCCGGGCAGGGTATGGGGTTGGGGCCGCCCTTGAAATAGGCCACTCCGTATGTTATATCCAGGCCATTATAGTTGCAGCTGCCATTGACATCACCTGATACATACCAGTAATTATATGGCGTGCATTCACACACGTAAGGCGGCGCCGGACCGCCCTTGAAAAAGGCTACTCCATATGTTACATCAAGGCCGTTATATCCTCCCGAATTATTGGCGTCACCAACAACGTAGTCGCACGATCCTGCGCTCGAGCTCATAACCGAATCGAGAAAGGTCATGGAGGCGTAGAAGCTGCTGTAAATGAGCGCGTGACCGCCCGTGAACTGCCTGAACAGGTAATCGATACTCAGGAGGTCAAGAGAATCCCTGAAGGCGAGGTTTGGAGGATAGCAGAAAACCTCGTCCTGCTGGCCGCAATCGAAATAAATCGCGAGATGGGTTTCCGGTGGAAGCTGGGCGGCCATATTGGGTGGATTATGAGGAATCCATCTATCCAGAACTGTATCTACCGGATTTCCCTGGCTATCAAGGGGAAAATCGACGTAATAAGGAGGATTGCCCATATTGGGCGAAAAAGCCCCGGATAGTGTAAAGGCAATATTGGTAATGCTTCCAGCCCCGTAGGTGTAATTATAAGGCGGAGCTCCGCCATTTTCCGCCAGTATATAAGGAGTTATCAGAGAAAATAATATGAATATATCCAGCACCCCGCTGTGCGACGCCACGCCCCTGTATATATCGGGATGCTTTAAGGCCGCCTTCATGCAGCCGTAGCCGCCCATGGAATGACCCATAATCCCGCGCTTGTTACGTTCCGGAATGGTCCTGAAACTGGAGTCGATAAACTCCACCAGATCGCTAACTATGTAATCCTCAAAATTACCGTAAAGCTCGGAATTGGTATAAAAAGCGGCCACATACGGGCCGATACTGCCGTCGGGTTTCACAATTATAACAGGATATATATCATAATTGCCGATCATGCTGTTCAGCCACGCATAAATCTCCGGATAACTCAGATGATTTCCACTGTAGCCGTGCAGAAAATAAACCACCGGATAATCGACCGTTCCGTGTGGATCATATCCCTCCGGCAAATAAACCGCGACCGATCGATCGAAACCCAGCGTATCGCAGAAAAATGATGTGTCAACTACCGTTCCCTGCGAGAACGCGGCGATCGGAAACAGGGCCAATATCAGTATGATTATCTTTTTCATCTCTCGCTCCTATAGAAGGTCATAACATTATTTCAGCAAAATCATCTTTTTGGTATCAACCATATCCCCCGCCCGCAGGCGATAAAAGAAGATCCCGCTGGGGAGAGATGAGGCTTCAAAAGTTATGGAATGAATTCCGGTTTGTTTATATAGATTCGATAATGTCCGAACCTCGCGACCCAGCAGATCATAAACCGTCAGTTTTACTTCCGCTGGTTCAACGAGAACAAACCTGACGGTGGTTTCGGAATTGAATGGATTCGGATAGTTCTGCAACAATATAAAACCTTTTGGCAAAGAGGGAGCATTATGACTAATTCCCACCTGCGCCGTGTCACCGCCGCCGTAGGCCCCCATATCGCTGGCAGTCGTTCCCAGCCCCCACGCACAATCCAGAAGGCTATCGGCATAGTACGGGCTCCCGGCGTCGATACAGGGGGAATCGAGACTGTCGCCGCAGTCTGTTGCCATCAGATGAAAATCGCCGTCGACCGGATTCCTGAAAAGCGGGTCCATATCGATATTGCCGGTTCCCGGCCAGCCACCCTGTATATTGCAATACTCCACCACCGCCGAACTGCTATCCAGGAAAATCTCGTTTGCCTCGACCGGCGACGGCCACCCGATACTGTCCCCGCGGAATATGCTGTTGATTATATGAGGATGCGACTCCCGACAAAAGATCCCGCCGCCAACCGAATCGGCGAAATTTCCGTAAATATTATTGTTGCATATAACGGGATCTATCGCCTGGCAATATATGCCGCCGCCCTTGCTGCGACCCTCACTATTTGATGCAACGTTCCGGGCGATCACGTTATTGCTGATTATTACCTCTGTCGGGCCGCCGCAATAAATCCCCCCGCCGTAATATTGGCTGGTGTTATTTATGATTTCATTATTTTGAATAATAACATCGCAGGAAACGCACAAAATCCCGCCCCCGAACCAGGCGGAATTTTCACTTATTTTATTATTCAAAATCGTGGGGTTCGATTGCATAAAACAGTGGATGCCCCCGCCATACGTAGATATATTTCCACTGATTATATTCCCTATAATAACCGGGTCGGAAAACCTCCAGCAGAATATCCCTCCTCCGCCCAGGTCAATATCATTTGTAACATTATCAATAATTACGTTATAGCTGATGATAGGACTGGCGGAATTTTTGCAGCAGATTCCCCCTCCCGGGGCGATTATAACAGCATTACGAATAACGTTATAATTAATCGTTGGCCTGGAGCCTTCGCAATATATGTTGCTTGCGGATGATGCGCTCGGATTCTGGATAGTAAATCCCGTGACCCTGGCCGAATTATCTTCCCCGTTGCCAAAGTGAATATGACCGTCAGTAGTTGGCGATAAACTCCCGTCAATCATCGTCAGCGCTATATAACTTGTATCCCCGGTGGTCAAAAAAAGCGATCCCAGGACAATATTGCGCCCGTTGAAATTTACGTTTTCATAATATGTCCCTGGCTGAACGAGCACCGTGTCGCCGTCGGAGCCGGCGTCGATCCCCTGCTGAATTGTGGGGTAGTCGTCGGGGATATTGATCACAACGGGCCAGACATTACCCTCTAACAGAATCATAATAGACAAGATTAAAAGAATCTTTTTCGCCAATTCGTTCCTCCTTTTTCAATTAGCCGGCGGGCAATCCGGGCACGGGATCAGATCGGGACCGCCCTTGAGATAGGCCACGGCATATGTTATATCCAGACCGTTATAATTGCAACTCCCATTAGCATCACCCGAGACATACCAGATGTTTCCGGGAGTACATTCGCACTGGTACGGCGGCGGCGGCCCCCCTTTAAAAAATGCAACTCCGTAGGTGATATCAAGCCCGTTGAAATCTCCGCTATTATTCGCATCCCCCACAGCATAAACACATGAATCAATGCCGCCTTCCCCGCCGCCGTAGGCCCCCATATCGCTTACATATGTTCCCAGTCCCCAGTCGCAACTTAAATATATATCGGTGATATTGGGATCACCGGCGTCGATACAGGGTGAATCCAGCACCTGGCCGCAGGCAAGCGCCGATAAATGTAAATCCTCGCCGGCCGGATGACGGAAATAGGGATCGATATCGATATTGCCAGTACCGGGGTATCCTCCCTCGATGTCGCAGTATCTGACCACCGGGTATGAGTTCTCTCCAGCGTAAATTTCAAAATCGACGGTGGCGGTGTCGGCCCAGAGGATGGTATTTACTATCTCAGGTGACGAATAATAGCAATATATCCCTCCTACCTCGGTCGCGACGTTCTCGAATATAGTATTATTGATAATAACGGGATCGGAATAACCCAGACATAACGCGCCCCCAAAGTAGTCGGTTATGTTCCATAATATCAGGTTGCCGGTTATTGTCGGCGCGCACCCGTTGCAATAGATCCCGCCCCCGGCGGAGCTCGACCAGTTATCGGTTATGATATTTCGATCTATAAATACATCGGCATTCTGAAGATTGATCCCGCCCCCGGTATGGTTACAGGAGTTGTTTCTTATTTCGTTATATTGAATACGCGCCTCGGAAAACTGGCAATGAATCCCGCCTCCGGTGCTGTAAGCCGGGCCCACCTGGTTGCCGGCAATGCTGTTGTTCATAATAGTCGGACCGCATTCATAACAGCAGATCCCTCCCCCCAGAAACTGCGCGTCGTTGTTTCCAATGGTGTTGTTGGCGATTAACGGATTCGAATTTAACTCACAGTATATTCCTCCGCCCTCATCCGCGTAATTATTAACAATATCGTTATCTACGATACTGGGGCTGGAACTGTCGCCGCAAAATATACCGCCGCCCTGGATCGCAATATTGAAGCAGATATAGTTGGAGTTGATAATAAGGTCGGAGTTGCCGGTAATATATATACCGCCGCCGGAATCGCCGTTGCCGTTCTGAATAGTAAAACCAGTGATAGCGGCCACATTTCCGGAAACGTTATCCACTACTATTACCGGCATCAACGAATCTGCATATATTATGGTAGTGAAGATAAAAGAGGTGTCGCCGGTTACCAGGTAATGCGATCCCAGCACGATATCCTTATTGATAATGAACAGTTCTTCATTATAGGTCCCGCTGGCCACTAAAACCGTATCGCCGTCAACAGCGGCGTCTATTCCCAACTGTATCGAAGGGTAATCGCCGGGAACGTTGATGGTTGTTGCCAGACCTGGACCGAAGGCAAAAAAAGCCATCAAAACCGTAAATAATAATATCTTTCTCATTTTTCCCCCTGGCTATGCTTTTTTAAAAGAGCCGCACTTATAGCCAAATCATAGAAGCTGGTTAAATATAATGAATTTTCTTAAATTAACAAGCGCTATATTTTCAGACGGTGGTCGGTAAAAATCAAGAAGCCACCGAGCGGGATCGAACCGCTGACCTGCCGATTATGAATCATGGGCTCTCGAAAATTAACCTAACTTATTGGGAGGCAACAAGAAGAATTTCGAGAGAGCCGCTGACCTGCAAGAAATCTTCCTGCGGGACTGTAACTTCAGAAATCTTTCCAGGGCTGCCATTAGAGACTATGATCAGTTCTTAACAGCCATCAAAAACAAGTCCGGCAGCTTGGAGAATGTAACACATCAAAACATCAAAGAGCTCGTACTTGAAAAGCTCAATGAAGGTCAATCAGCAGCAACTGTGAATCACTATATCAGGGCGATAAAGGCTTTTCATTCGTTCCTGCATCGAGGGGAATATACGGATTCAAACAGGACGGCCGGATTACCTTTGATTGCAACGCCTGACAAACTATAACCGGTTCTTGAGCCTGAGTAGATTCCCAGAATGATCGCCAAAATTCCGAACGAGGGGTTTTTCAACATTCGGGACAAAGTGATGATCATGCTCTTATGGGATACAGCCCTGAGATTGTATGAACCTCCGCACAGGAAGGCCTGCAGGTCAGCCACAGACGGCTGAGTCCGGGGGATCGAATATAGGGATTAATAAAATACTGGTGAAAAGGGGCCGTTTTAAGCCCCTTTTTTATTTCAGCAGAATCATCTTCCTGGTTTCTGAAAAATCGCCTTTTTCTATTCGGTAAAAGTATACTCCCGATGAATAATCTGATGCGTCCCACGGGATCTGATATCGGCCTGCTTGCTTTTCCTCGTCTAAAAGGGTCTCGGTTATACGCCCAAGCAAATCGTAGATATGGATTCTTACATGCCCCGGCTCCGGCAGGCCGTATTCTAAGGTGGTGGATGCGTTGAAGGGATTGGGGTAGGCGATCAAACT
>CP070813.1:3347481-3356633 GCA_020344055.1 Candidatus Zixiibacteriota bacterium
GGATTAAGATCATCCCAGAACGTGGCCAGCAAATTGTTCGGCTCTCCGCCTGAAGGTATGGATGTGTTGGCATAAGTGGTGACAGTGCTCGTAAATGATGCCCATCCATTTGAACACACCCTGACATCGGTAAATATGCTTCCGTAGTAGTTGAATGCGAATCCAAGCGCGAAGGGACCCTGGTTGCTATCATCGGTTAGAGGTATGACCGTTCCAACGCCGGAGATATCGACCCAGCCATATGTCGGGCCGCCCGGTTCGTCGGAATCGATCCAGGTGTAACCCCAGGCATCCGGGCCGCCGGTGCTGAGCGGCATGGGCGGGAAGTAAGGCTCACCTTGCAGGTTGGCATACGGATTCTGCGCGCGGACCTTTTCCTCTACCGGATGATAACCGAGAGGCTGACGATCTACTTTGAAGTCGCCCACCTCATATAACGGCTCAATCGTTCCGTCAAAGCGGGTCACGGCAGGATCCTGCTGGGCCGCAACGGTATAGAACAGGGTGTCGTCACCGACGTTCCCTATGGAGACGGTATCGTAATCCGCGAAGCCGGGGTCGGCCTCACCCGTGATTGACGACGGCGTAACTACGATATCCGGTAGTGTCGGGACGGCACATTGCACCGTGAACCAGTATTGGGCGCCGCAGGGCCATCCTGAGAATAACGAGGGGCCTACCCAGGCCCAGTAAGTCCCGGGCGGAAGAATGCCGGCGTCAAGAGTCAGGGTGTCGCATTCCGCAGCTGTACCGGACCAGGGGAAGGTGTAACCGGTACACGGATCCGGGCTGCCGGGCATTCCCAGCAGCAGCTGGAATGGTACTTCTACCGAGGCCGTAAATGTAACTTCCCGGGGCTCGGTTATAACAAACTCATACCAGTCGGTATCCCTGTAGTTCGAGGTACCGACCAGATATGTTCCGGTTTCGCCGCAAATCGTATCGCCGCAGTTCATATAGCTGAATACGTTCGGCGAAGAATTACATCCGCCGTTGTAGTTGTCCACATAATCGGTACTGCAGGGCGGTTCGCCCTCCGGAATCGAGTTGGTCGGGCAGACGAAATTGCACGACGGACAACCGTCGTCGATACAGGTCATACCCGTAGACCAAACGCCGCCAAGCGTCAGGCAGTAGATCTCACTTGTATCTATACAGGTGGGATTATAGAAATCGCCGTAGCAGCACATGCCTTCCACGTAAGGACAGCCGTTTCCGATGTTATATTTGGTCGTTCCGTATCCATAACTACCGTTATTGTACCAAACCAGGTAGGAATTAAGATAGATCCAAATCGGCCCGCCGCCATCACCATAGCTGTCATGGACATGGAAGTCATAGCAGCCGGTGGAATCGACGCAGATATCGTGAATGTATGTCGTATTGTTGCCGTATGTATTGGTTGTAACGTAAGCGACAGTGTCACCGGTCGCCTGATCTACGAGCTCCCAGGAAACCTCATATCCCCAGCTGTCGGTGGTAATTTCAATGGTGATCTCGTCTTCCGGGCATCCGCAGGGATCGTCTATGCAGTTCAAACCGAAATCCCATTCCCCGCCAAGATTGTAACAGGCAACTTCAAATGTGTCTACGCAATTCTGGTCGTCATTATAGCAGCAACGACCTATGGGCGGACCACCTGTGCCGGTAAGGCAGAGACTGCGATCGTAACCGGTGTTCACCAATGACGTGCCGTCCCACTGGTATGAAACTCCGTCACCCGTACCGGAACTCTGCCAGAGGAACCAGCAGTCCGGGGTGCTCGGGCTGACACCCTGAATTGAAACCCAGCCGGATTGGAGAGTACAGCAGGGAGTCAGATTCTCAACATCGAACCTCCATAACGGGAGCTGGAGTGTTGAGTGGTAACGGAAGCCGGTGGTATCCTGGGTGGGCACTACGCCCGGGTAGACACAGACTGGATTAGCGGTATCGGGTATACCGCCGACATCCGGATAAAAGGCGATATCGAAAGCCGCCGTTTCATAACACTCGTACCACCCGGCGCTGTACTCGAGCAAAAAGCCCCACCAGTGGATATCGCAAATCTCACCCGAAATGGCGTAGTTTTCCCATACTTTATAGGCGTAGGTGGAATACAGATCGCTGGTAGCGGCCGACCAGGCTTCGTCAGGAAGATGAACCGGATGGTTGAACATCGACGTGTCCGGACAGTACAACAGCGTCGTATCCTGCAATACCACAGGCGGATACCCGGAACCATCAAACCAGATGTTGTCCGTGCCGACGAAACTATCAACCGGTCTCATAAAAGATACGTCAATCCGTGGCTTTTCCTTAACCGGTTCAGCCGGCGCGGAATTGCTGGTAAGAGTGTATGGATCGACCTCGGTTTTGGTTACATCTGCATTAGGTACCGCCCATAGCACGATTGAGAACACGACTAAAAAGAGCGGAAAGATTTTTCTCATATTTTCTTCTCTCCTAAGTTTTCCTAATTCCCCCAAAAACGCTTAACGAAAAGACCCTGATTTCCTTTGTTACCGTTTAGAGACAAACTTAGGTGTTAGCCATCGATTATTTTCTTTAGCCATCACCTCCTTTGAAGTCGGTTTGCGTTCACTTATCAAAGCGCAAAAGACCTATAGGTTTTAACTAGTCTCGGTCAAAGACGCTACAGAGAATTATTCTCCCTATAATGAAGCTTTTTTGAGTAGAATTCCGTCTGCTCTCTTAACCCTCAAAAATAGCATGCCCAATTTAATGGTCTTCAACCAATCATATTATATCTATTAGCTAAATAAATGTCAAGTAAATAACAAAGATCATAGACACAATTTTTTCCATGGATCTCCGAACACAATCTATGTATTAGGCAGATTTCTGCACATAGAATAAATTTTCATAATTTCGGGCAAACATAATACCCGACAACCATATCTACATTGGTCGGGTATTCAACGGTTGCCGTAAAGGCCTTTTCAGGCTTCCGGAGACTACGGTTCTGGTATTTCCTCAGTAATTCCGGCCAGTTTTCTGGCAATTTCGACCTTTTTCTCCAGGTTTGCCGTTGCTCTTATTACCAGTTTTGCCCCGTCGGGGGAACCGCCTCCGTGCATGCAACCAGGCACCCCGGCGCCGATGGTGGCCCATTCGACCAGCCTCGCGGCCCGTGCCCGCGATTCGGCCGAACGCCGGGCCTTCATATATTTCTGAATCAGGTTGCCGTATTTCGGAGACGTAAAATCCTTATAGGACGGCATGCATCCGGTCTCCCCGATTCCGCCGGCGATATCCTGGGCCAGCCGGGAGGTTTCGTAGGGGAGAGTCGCCACGTGTACCTTGTTGACATTGGAGAGAAGCATATCGCACTGCCAGGCTCCCGACGGGTGTTTTTTGCCCAGGGCCGCCGCCGCGATCCCCATCCCGTAGGTGGTCTCGTTGTTGATATGCATCTGGTTGATCTTGTCGCTGAATACCTTCGATTTCAGGCCGTTTGCCCGGGCAGTTAATACGGCGGCGCCAATTTTCACGTCACCCTGCCCGGCCACGCATCCGCCTATGGCCGCCCGGTAGGCGCTTATAAAATACAGCACCGCTTTCAACGAGAATTCGTATTCGCCCGCCATGAACACGCGTTCTCTGGGTATGAAGACATCCTCAAAAAACAGGTAGGCCTGCGTTATACCGCCCTCCTTGACCGGGATGTCAAATCCCTCCTCGTATTCCCTCATGTCGCTGGGACGGCGGGTTTCCACGATCGTCAGGTTCTCTGCATCTCGCGGAATTACGAAGGATACCGCGTAATCCTTGTCCGGTTCCTTGTATCCCGATCCCGGGAGGATGAATATTTCGTTGGCCGCCGCCACCCCGCAGATCATTACCTTGGCGCCGCGCACCACGATGCCGTCGTCGCGCCTTTCGACGATGCGCAAAAATAGATCGGGGTCATCCTGCATGGATGGGGTTTTGGTCCGATCTCCCTTGGGATCGGTCAAAGCGCCCGCAATTGTAATGTCGCGAGCCTGGGCGTCTTTGAGCCACCTCAGGAATCTCTGGTGATAATCTGTACCGAGCTTTTCATCGATTTCGTAGGTGGTGGCGAACATGGCGTTTAAAGATGTCCAGCCGACACAGCGGCCCCCGGTGCAGGTGCCGGTAAGCTGAAACAGCCGCCGTTTCATCCGGCTGTTGGCGTACATATCCTCGGGGCTCCGGATGATGGATAGATACCGGCTTATCGGCTGGCCGGTAATATGCGAGGTTGTAGTCAATATCTCTTTTTCTTCGGGATCGTCATACAGCCTGTAGGATTTGCTGTGCCCTTCCACAGTGTAACGGGTTGCCGGATTGGTGGTGACATCCTCGATCAACTCGTCGAATTTATAGATATTGGGCCTCATACTCTTGAGCGAGCCGATATAATCATTGTAACTTCTCAAAGCCATAATTTACTCCTTGCCCTGTATCATTCATCAATTGTTGAAACTTCCATCAATGCCCTTTATTCTTTGCATATTAATCTATATAATTAAATCGTTCATTATCCATAAAAATTTTAATTGAATCAGGTGTAGATTTTGTTTGACATCATGAAATTTATCGCTTTATTAAGACCCGGAGTTTTAATGAATCCATATTACCTAAGATTTTAAGACCGTTTTATAATGTAAATTCTGATGAAAAAAGCGTTACTGATCCATCCCGAATTCTCTCCCTACGGATTCTGGAATTATAAAGACGTCTGCAAACTGGTCGGGGCCAAATACCCTGCCGCGCCTTTGGGTATGATTACGCTGGCGGCGCTTCTCCCGCAGGAATGGAATATCAGGCTTATCGATATGAACACGTCCGTGTTGCGTGATTCTGATATCGGTTGGGCCGATCTGGTGTTCATCGGGGGGATGCTTCCTCAACAGGTCAATATTCTAAAACTGATGAACAGGGTTCATAATCTGGGCAAAAAAGTCGTCGTCGGCGGACCCGATCCGACATCTCAACCCGATATTTACCAGGATGCCGACTACCTCGTTCTTGGTGAGGCCGAGGATACAATAAATCGATTTCTGCAGGATCTGGATAGGGGAGTGGAGAGGGGAGCATATTTACCGCAGGCCAATAAACCTGATATTACTAAAAGCCCCATCCCCAGGTTTGATCTGCTTAATTTTAAGGATTATATAATGATCGGCATCCAATTCTCCCGCGGTTGTCCTTTTAATTGCGAGTTTTGCGACGTTATAGAGCTATTCGGTCGGAACCCTCGCACAAAAACGCCCGAACAGATTATAAATGAGCTCGATACGCTATATAAACTTGGATATAGGGGTCATGTTGATTTTGTTGATGATAATTTTATCGGGCATAAAACAAAATCGAAAGAAATCCTGGGTGCGATTAAAAGGTGGTCCGAAGATCATGATTTCCCATTTTATTTCTCGACGGAAGCCTCAATCAATCTGGCGGACGACGAGGAGCTTCTAAGTTTGATGGAGGATATAGACTTACGGTATCTGTTTATCGGAATAGAATCGGCTGATGAGAACGTGCTAAAATCGACCAGGAAAAAACAGAATCTGAATAGAAAACTCAAAGACGATCTTTATAAAATTTACCGTCACGGAATGGTAGTGAACGGCGGATTTATTATCGGTTTTGATAATGAAACCAGCGATACGGCAAGATTGATTGTGGATTCTATTAACGACGGGAAAATTTGCATGTCGATGATAGGTCTCTTATATGCTCTTCCCAATACCCAGCTGACCCGAAGACTATCCAGGGAAAAGAGGCTATTTGAAAATTCGAGTCTGCTGGATAGAAATTGCCGGAATACCATTGATCAGGCTACTTCCGGTTTGAATTTTATTACTCTCAGGCCGAGATCCGAAATTATTAATGACTACATCTACATCCTGGAAAAGATCTATAGTCGAAAGAACTACTTCGACAATTGCCTGAAATTCGGGAAAATTTTGAGAAATAAAAGAAAGCATAAGCCGCGATTTATCATAAAATTAAGCACGTTGTATTCGTTTTTAAAACTTATAAATAAAATCGGGATCAGACCATCTACGATTTATTATTTCTGGAGGAATATATTGATAATTATGTTAACCCGGCCGTCCTCTATCGAGGAGGCAATCAACCTGATGGCCATGTATATTCATTTTCGCAAACAGACCGAATATATAGTCAGGCTGATGAATGGTAACCTGAAGGATATCGCGGTCAGGGATACGGAAGATCAGCATATTGAATTTTCGCTTTCATCCAAAAATTAATAGAATTGCACTCATGATAAAACTAACTTTAAAGATATATCGAAGTTCAGCAACCGAACAATCGTTATTTTAATCTCCTCAAAGCTTTTTTAAGCATGACCAGTTGACCGAGGTGATACGAATTGTGTTTGGCCAGTACCAGCGCTTCGCGCAGCAGGGTCTGGCCGTCGCCGTGCGGTATTTTCGCGAACAGGTCATTGGATTTGTCGGAAATCAGATCGCACATCTCCTTTAGGTCGTCATTGAATCGATCCACGCTTTCTCTCCAGGCCTTGTCATTCGGAGGGGCGGCCTTTTCGGGCCAGTATCCCTTCGGAAATGCGGGAGAGACATGATTCGCGTCGCGGCTGAACTCCAGGATATCCCACTGGCAGATACGTAAATGCTCCAGCAATTGCCAGGCGGTGTGGGCATGACCCTCAATTGCAGTTCCATAGTATTTAGATGGGAAATCGCCTACCGCCTTATCAAATGTCAGGTGAGCATCGGGCTTCGTTAACATCGTTACCAGATGCTTTCTTAATTTTTCATCGTTCATTCTATTTTTCACTCCTTTTATTCAGGTACGCGCGTAATATAAGTCGGTTGCGCGTAAAAGGAGAGTATGAAAAATCGAGAGAGCCGCCTAAGACCTTGACCGGTTATTGCCCGGAATTCGTGATCGAATTTCTCAGCTCCTCCAGTTTCGCCGATATCTCCGGCTCCTTTATTATGGTCTCGTTCGCGCGTTCAGCCCATCGCAGCATGCTCAGCGCCTTATCGGGTTGATTCATTGCCGTCTTTTCCTTTATCACCAGGATCGCCAGTTCGGTGAAATTCAGCGCGATTTTCTTGGTGGATACGATTCTTACCGGACTCCTGTCGGCAGCGCTTACGAACGGCCCTGTAAAATCGCTAATATTCAGGCTTTCCAGGCTGGTTTTGATGGCATCTAGATCGTGATTCGGTTCGACTTTTTGATCGGACCAGAGATTGTAGGCTCCCATGAGAACGAAATGATCCTCGAATCCCTCCGCGAAGCTGAAATCCCCCACCGTTATCGATATCGCGACAGGTCTTTCGAATCTATTTTCCGCTTTCGCTCTTATAATTTCTCCCATAATCCGGGACGCCACCGTTTTAAGCTTGTCTTTTTTATCTTTTGTAGCTTTCAGGTTATCAAGCTCCTCATCGGTCAGGGGAAATCTTACGTTGTAACGATCTTGAATATGCTGCTGGTACCATCTTGTATTCAAAAGAGAATAATTCATCACGGTTACGTCGCTTCGGAAACCCTCGGTTTCCTGCAACGCCACGGCCGGATAGGTGTCCATGTCGCCATTGGTCAAAAGTATCGCGTCCTGCGGCAGATGTAGCAGCATCCAGCGGTTAAAAGCCAGGATCGTCGGCGTTAAAAAGCCGGTCTTGATAAGCATATTGAGAGATTTGCCTTCAATCTCCCGGTCCTTTTGGTATATCGCCTCGGTCCAGGCCGCGAGCCATATGTTACCGTCATTCGGATCGCATTCTATCCCTTTCTGAATGTGAGCCCAGGCCTTATCGCGGTCAGCCCCTTCCCAATCCCCGTACATGGGATTGTATAAATAGGATAGGCTTACATGCGCGAAGCTGTTGCAGGGCTCTATTTCCAACGATTTTTCCGCCGCTTCGCGCGCTTCTTTTTTCTCGCCGAGCCGACGATATGTCTCCGCCAGGTAGGCAAAGGCCTCGCTGTCGCCGGTTTTCTCAGATGCCGTCTTGAAATGGGGAAGAGCCTTCTCGAGCTCATTTTGATTGTATAATTGGACTCCTTGTGTAACTGATTCATCTGTCTGTTGGGAACAGACATAGAATAGAGCGCATGCTGAAAACAGCGCGATTATTATTGCCGATTTTCTCATTTTAAACCTCCTTCTGCTTTTTCTTCCATTTTTTGATTATTTCATCGAAGCGTTCGTCTATATGATGCAAAATCCATTCGTCTATGATCGATTTCCTGAACCGCCACTCCTTGCCCAGCTTGGCGGCCGGGATACGTTTCTCCTGCGCCCAGGTGTATATGGTCTGAGGCTTCAGCTTGAGATACGACGCCACCTCTTCCAGCGTCATAATATCGCTGTCCAATTTATCTCCCATCGTCTCTGAACATATCGAACAGGGTCGTGTCTACTTCGTAATTTTCTACAGGCTCTTTTTCGCCGGGACCGATCTCCCTATTTTCAGTCTTGGGTTTAGCCAGTTGCTCGAACGAATAAATGATAGCCGCGTAAAAATTCCCCTCGTATTTTCTGAACAGCTTGAACGGCTTGCCCTCGTCGCCCAGGAACGGCCTCAGGTTCCAGGCCAGCTGTATGCCCACAAATGCCAGAATTACCACCCAGAATCTGAATACCGTCACCCCGACTTTAGGATAAATGTTCTGCTTCTCGCAGGAGAATTTTAACGCGTCTATCACCGTTTTCATTCCGAAAAGACCCGACAGTATGAATATGGCGATATGAAGAAGCTCGAGAAAGTAGTAGTTGCTGCCGGTCAGAAGAAAGAAGATCACTATCGGCGCAAACGAGATCATTATAGATACAGTCAGCACGAATCCTGAAAGTATGATCGAGATCATCTGCCCGAAACCGAGTTTCGAGCCCAGCACGTACTGGATAATAAAAAACGCCGGGAAACATATAAGGATCACCAGGTCGAACATCACCGCCACCTTGACCCCCGCCGCTATGGCCTGATAGAAGCTGTGAAAGCTCCCCATTACGATCCCGTATAAAAATGAAAACAGGTTTAGCATAGCCAGAAGCGAGAATATTCGTTTTGCGGGATTCGGCTCCTTCAGGAGCTTCTCGAAGTAATCGTCGCGGTTCTGAAATGTCGGCAGATAATCTAACCTTATTATTTTCATATTTACCATCCCGATCCTCCTTT
>CP070813.1:3356733-3365726 GCA_020344055.1 Candidatus Zixiibacteriota bacterium
CCCACCTCGAAAAAAGAGACTGCAGACGGTTGGGATCTCAACTGGAGTTATGAAAGCCTCATATCCGGAATCCAGATCGGGGTGGAGATGCCGCAGAAGATGAACCCGGGGCCGTTCGTCAGCCGGGTCAGCTTCTTCGCGCCGGTGTCGCTGTTCTTCTTCTTCTTCCTGGTTTTCATCATCACCCTGGTGAAGAGAATCAGGATTCATCCCATGAACTATTTCTTCCTGGCGGCGGCGTTTTTCAGTTTCCATCTCTTGATGGCTTACCTGGTGGACCATATCGCCCTGGCGGCTGCCTTTATAATCTGCTCGGCGGTATCGATGGGGCTGGTAATATCGTACATGAGGCTGGTAATCGGGATCAAATTCGCGATTATCGAAATAGGCATATCGCAGTTTATTTACCTGGTATTGTTCTCCGCCGCCTTTTTCCTGGAGGGTATCACCGGACTTTCCATCACCATACTATCTATTCTAACCCTGTTTGTTCTGATGCAGTTCACCGGCCGCCTGAACTGGGATGAGCTGATAGCGGAAGCCAGGGCGAAGAAAACGTAAGAACACTTTTTTTATCAAAATTACTACTATAATTACATTTTTAATACATTAATATCATTTTTATATCATTTCTTCTTTTATATATAATAGTGCAAGTTCTGACGTCAATCTTAATTCATAGCAAGGTAGTAAGACCTGTTCAATCTTCATAATAGCCTCAGAATCTGAAATATCACATAATTGCTTACCGTAGGTCGTTATACTTAAAACTGCTTGAACAAATACATTAGAATTCCTAATGCTAATATCTCTACATATAATTGACCCTATACCACCATAAGATTTATCCTTTTTCCCTTGAACATATTTCTCATTTATGAAACCAACATTCTTGTCAGGGAAAAATATATAGCTTTCTTTTCGATCGATAATTTGTCTTGCCGAAGTTTTATCATTGTTTATTAAATCCTCCAAACTTAAGTCATTTTGTATATTTATAGTACACAACCAGTTCCATTCGGCACCTAAATTATATCTATAAATTATACTTAAACCAATATCATCCCTTCTAATACCGAATATCTCAGACAAAGATACTTGTATGTTTTCTAAAATACTTTCGATTTGATCGGTCGGATTTTCAATATCAGCATAGGCCGTCACACTTTTTTTACCAAAATTGTCTTTAATATAATTACTATAACGCCGTAATTTCCTTTGTTTTGCAGAATTTATCCCTTCAAGCATTTTACTAAGAACAAACTGGCCACTTTGCTTTGCATCTTCATCGTATTTATCACTTGCAGATTTTAAAATTGCATAAACAAATGATAACGCAAATAGCACCCAAAAAACGATCAAAGCAGGATTTGTGAATGCACCTTTATTATCTATTAATCCGGTATTCTCACCCTGAAACTGAATAAAAACAAACCAATAAGCTGGTATTGTCATCAATAAAGATGATATAAACCAATGTCTTACGAAGTAGTCGTAAATTCTTCTAGGCAAGGTCATTCTAATCATCATCATCTCCCTCATTTTTTGAAATCTTCGGAATGGACGATGATCTGACTAAATAGTTTTTTGAGGAAATGATCTTATCAAATTCATAAATATAAGAGCTAACGAATAAGTTTGATTTTGAAATTCGGGATGATCTAAATTTGATAAACGGTTTTAAAAATCCTTTTAAATTCGTTCTATTGCTCTTTATTTTCTTTGGTAGATCTTTTATTTTTGTTTTCATTTTTTCCCTCCAATGCATGAAAAGAAATGGGATTTTCTTATATGTTTTAAAAATAAAGACTTTTCTTACCTTTCTCGCAAAAATTAAATAGCCCTAAATTACAAAAAACAAATAATTTTAGATTTCTAGAGCTTATTTGTCAATAGAATATTTCTAGTCTTTTCCAATTTGGTTATATATATAGATGTTTTGTAAATTACGATTACTCTGTATTTCTTATATCTTATTTAATTGTAGTAAGTTATATAGTATCACACAGGGCTTATTAATCAGCCTTTGACTAATTTTACTGTTTAAATGAAGCCTATATTTAATTATACAAAAATGCAGCGTTTATTTCTATTTCTATATTCCGGCAAATTTCAGCAAAACAACAACAATTACATCCACCAAAATCCCTAGGCATAAGGCACCGTAAATATATCTATGAAATGATGGTCCCTTTTTCTCTTCTAATTTTAGTTCACAATATGGGAAAAGCCATCGAGTATAATTAAAGAATATCCGGAATAGAACTAAAATAGATAATAATACGAAAAAATAGATAAGTATCTTCAAAGGCTCCGTAAAATTATCCAACAGCTTATAAAGGTGCCTCTCCAAAATATGCATATTTGTAATTGCCAATGGGATCACTAATAGCCATATTAATACGTCATATATGCTCTCTTTATGAACTATCGAGTACTTGTTTTTTGCCTCTTTTATTTTTGATCTGATTTTATCTGTTGCACCAACAACCCATACTTCGTCCTCGCCCTTTACTTCTATTGTACTACTGTTGTATGAAGCACGTGATGGGCTAGTTAATAAATCGAAAATCCGTAATTTTCCAAAATCAAACTCTATTTTTATTATATAACTGGGATCCAATCCTATATTACGCCTGTAATATTCAACATTGCTAAAAATAATCTTCGAGATAGGAGACGGCATGTCCTTTTCATCAAAAATGGAATCATCCTGCGATAACATCAAAGTGCCTTTAAAACTAAATATAATAGCCTCCAATTTATAAGACTCTTCTATTAGTTTCTTTTGATCTGCAAATTCTTTTTCGGATTGATTTGGCAATATCCTCAATTCTTTTGACGCTTTTTCCGCAGCTTGTTTAACTATTTCATTAGCGATATGATATAAATCCTTTAGAAATTTAATAGATAATGAACAGGATGGAGGTTTTATGACCCTCGCATTAATTCTCGCGATATTCATAACGCCCTGTTTATTATTAACCATAATCTTACCCTATTTTAAACGTCTAATTTCAATAATAAGGAAAAAATGCAGAACATTAAAGAAAAATATTAAAAAATTTAAGAAAATGGGGCGTATTAGATACGCCCCAGCAATTAAGGAAATGGGTTGTTATTACCCTTCCTTAACCGCCGTGATCAGATCCTGGATCGCCTTCTTGCCGTCGCCGAAATACATGAGCGAATGCTCTTTCGCGAATAACGGGTTCGGTATGCCCGCGAAACCGGGGCTTAATGAACGCTTTATAATCACCGCTGTCTTCGCCTTATCGACGTCGATAATCGGCATTCCCGCTATGGGGCTCTTGGGATCGGTGCGCGCCACCGGGTTAACGACGTCGTTGGCGCCCAGCACGATGGCAACGTCAACCTGCGCCATAGATGGGTTTATGGCATCCATCTCTTTCAATTTATCATACGGTATATCGGCTTCAGCCAGGAGCACGTTCATATGGCCGGGCATACGTCCCGCCACCGGGTGGATAGCGTATTCAACTTCAGCGCCTTTTGATTCAAGAAGATTGGCCAGATCTCGAACGGCGTGCTGCGCCTGCGAGACCGCCATACCGTAACCCGGCACGATAACCACCCGCTGAGCTGTATCAAGGAGCATGGCCACCTCCTCGGCGGAGGTTGCCTTGACGGTCTTGTAGACCTCGTCGGCATCGGGGGTCTCCGAGGTGGGCCCCATTACTCCGAAAAGCACGTTCGCCAGTGAACGGTTCATGGCCTTGCACATTATGTTGGTCAGAATCAATCCCGACGCTCCCACCAGCGAACCGGCAATGATGAGTACATTATTGTTGATAACAAAGCCGGTTGCAGTGGCCGCCAGGCCGGAATAGGAGTTCAGGAGAGCGATAACTACCGGCATATCGGCGCCCCCGATGGAGATGGTCAGTATCACTCCCAGCACCCCGCCGACACCCACCAGTACCCAGAAGAGCAGGGTATTCTCGGGATTCATTACCACCAATACTCCCAGTATTATGACGGCGACACCGCATAATCCCTTCACTATATTCATCCCGGGGAAACGGTCTTTTCTCATGAGGAGAATCAGCCCTATAAGGACGGCTGATATTACCAGCGCGACAGAGAGAATTGAAATACCCTGTGATAAGCCGTACCAGATGCCTCCCGCGATTACGATCAGCGAAAAACCATACTTGATTAACTTCTGCCAGAAATGCAGTTTCCATTTTACCGCGATGAACTCTGCCAGCTTGCCGAACGCCACATAACTTCCGAAGAATGTAACAGATCCGATGATACCTGATGCCACGGTGGCGACCTTCATCTGCATATCGGCGTTGTTTCCGCCGGACGCGAGGCTCGACATAGCGGCGATCAACGCTGCAGCAGCCACCATAACTGACGCTCCGCCGCCGAAACCGTTAAACAGCCCCACCATCTCCGGCATGGCAGTCATAGCTACTCTCATGGCCGCGACGGCGCCTATCACCGAGCCGATGGCGACGCCTATTATTATGTAATGAAATTCGAGATTGCCGCTCAACAACGTGGCGACAATGGCAATCAGCATTCCCAGAACGCCGACCCTGTTGCCCCGCACGGCGGTACGTGGATGAGACATCCATCTAAGATCGAAAACGAATAGTATGGCGGCCAAAACGTATGCGATATTCGCAATATTCTGATTCAACATGTTCGGCCCCTACTTCTTTTTGAACATCTTGAGCATGCGGTCGGTAACCAGGAAACCGCCGACCACGTTGATAGTGGCGAATATCACCGCCGCCAGCCCCAGGATCTTCGAAAGCTGGGGGCTTTCTATCTGCCCCGCTAAAACCAGCGCGCCGATAATGGTGATTCCTGATATGGCGTTGGAACCGGACATCAGGGGCGTATGCAAGGTGGGCGGCACCTTGGTTATCACCTCGAATCCTACAAAAATCGCCAGTATGAATATAGTCAGCGCGGTAACAAATATTTCCATCCGAAAATCTCCTTCAAATCTATCTTAAATCACTTGTTCTCATGCGAAATAATTTCGCCGTCGCGGGCAATCATGGTGGCCCGGATGATCTCATCATCGGAATCGAGTAGCAGCTTGCCCTCTTTCACCAGAAGCGACATGAAATTTGTCAGGTTTTTGGAGTACATCTGGCTGGCGTGATACGGCACGTCCGCAGGCATATTAACCGGGCCGAGGATTTTCACATCGTTTTCTATCACCGTCTCGCCCGCTTTGGTCAGCTCGCAGTTACCGCCTCTCTCTGCCGCCAGGTCAACCACGACAGAGCCGGGCTTCATGCCCCTGACCATGTCGGCCGTCACCAGGATGGGCGCTCTTTTGCCGGGCACCGCAGCAGTTGTGATAACGACATCGTTTCCCGCCACGACCCTGGTCATCATCTCGCGCTGTTTTCTAAGGAATTCCTCGCCCATCTCTTTGGCGTAGCCACCCTTGGTTTCGGCATCCCCGGTATCGAGATCGAGTTCGACGAACTTGCCACCCAGGCTTTCCACCTGTTCCTTAACGACCGGGCGAACATCATAGGCCTGCACCACAGCGCCCATTCTCTTTGCAGAGGCTATAGCCTGCAAACCGGCTACACCGGCGCCTACCACAAATACATGCGCCGGCGCGATGGTCCCGGCGGCGGTCATCATCATAGGAAACATCCTGGGCAACGCTTCCGCCGCCAGCAGTACCGCCCGGTATCCGGCGACGGTGGCCATCGATGACATCGTATCCATGCTCTGGGCGCGGGTAATCCTGGGCATGAGCTCCATGGAAAAAACAGTTACTCCTCTTGCGGCGAGCGTTTTTATCGATTCGGGTTCTGAAAGGGGTTCAAACGAACCTACCAGCACCTGCCCCTTTTTCATCAATTCCAGGTCTGATTTTCCCGCCTCTGGATTCGCGCCCAAGCCCCGGACAATTAGTATTATATCGGCCGATGAAAAAACATTCGCTCGGTTCCGGGTTATCTTCACTCCCCGGGATTCATAAACCGAATCGGGATAACCGGCGCTGGACCCGGCTCCCGTTTCCAATAATATTTCAAGCCCCAACTTTTGAAATTGAGGGACATTGGCGGGTACCAGCGCCACTCTTTTTTCTCCGGGGAATGTCTCTCTTACAATCCCAACGGTCATAATTTAAGTCCTTTATTTATTTAAAGTTAAATCGCATCTCACCAAATCGATCCACATTTACATCGATAAACTTAATTGTATTTAAAAGGGTTCCCACTCCATGTATCTCAATGCCTCATCGGTTGCGACAATTTATTTTTAATTCAGCAAAGCGGTTGCGTGACGCGTGTGAATATAAACGGGGATTGAAATAATAACCGTTGCTGAATGCTTGAAACCTTTTACCCATCACATAGTTATCTCGCAGATAGTCCGTCTGTGCAATATCCTAATTCCGAATTCTCGGTTCTTGACTAACAACCATTTTTAAACAGCGTTCGGATTTTTTTCTAAACCCGGTTAAATATCCAGCCGATTCTATATAATGGAGTTATGGCAAGTATTTTAATTATTGAGGACGATCAGCAGTTTCGCTTGGCGCTGAAGGAAAACCTGATCATCCGTGGGTATGAGGTCAGCGATGCCTGCAACGGTCTGGAAGGCATCAACAAATTTATATCCAACAGGCCGGATCTCATCGTGATGGATATAATTATGCCTGAAAAAGAAGGCATCGAGACCATAAGAGAAATAAAGCGCGATTTCCCTTCGGCGAAGATCATTGCGATATCGGGTGGCGGTACGCTTGGCCCGGAGCATTATCTCAAGGTTGCGCTCGCCATCGGAGCGGACAGGGCTATAAAAAAGCCGTTTCGTACGGATTATCTGGTCGGCTCGATTGAAGAGCTTCTGAGCGAATAAAAAATCAAAAAAATTCTTGACATAAAAACATAAATTTCTATTTTGCTGGAACAAAAATTAGCACTCATCAGTATAGAGTGCTAATTATTAATGTAAGTCGTTGAAAATCAAGGAGAATTTGCAGTAAGGATCGGTAATCGATTCAGTAAAATAGGGAGGAATAAATGAAAATCAAACCATTGTCTGACCGTGTGGTAGTGAAGCCTCTGGAGGAAGCAGAGGTTAAGAAGGGATCGATAATTATCCCCGATACCGCCAAGGAGCGTCCCATGCAGGGCGAGGTCATGGAAGTCGGCCCCGGAAAGGTTGAGGACGGTAAGAAAATCGATATGGAAGTAAAGAAAGGCGATAAGGTCCTGTACGGAAAATATTCCGGAACCGAGGTCACGGTCGACGACGTGGAATACCTGATAATGCGAGAATCGGATATTCTCGCCGTAATTCCATAACGGAGGAAGATAGATATGGCTAAGATGATAGAATACGATTCCGCGGCGCGAGACAAAATCAAAAAAGGTGTGGACAAGCTCGCCAACGCGGTCAAGGTCACTCTCGGTCCCAAGGGCCGATGCGTGGTAATAGACAAGAAATTCGGTTCGCCCACCGTGACCAAAGACGGCGTAACCGTCGCCAAAGAGATCGAACTCGAAGACGCTTACGAGAACATGGGTGCCCAGATGGTAAAAGAGGTCGCTTCGAAGACCTCTGACGACGCCGGTGACGGCACCACCACCGCTACCCTGCTGGCTCAGGCCATGTACCGTGAGGGGCTGAAGAATGTAACGGCGGGCGCCAATCCCATGGCTTTGAAAAGAGGAATGGAGGCGGCAACAGTCGTCATCGTCGAAGAGATCAAGAAGATCTCCAGGGATGTTGCGGGCAAGGAAGAGATCGCGCATGTCGGCGCCATCTCCGCGAACAACGATCATGCTATCGGGAAACTCATCGCCGACGCCATGGAAAAAGTTGGCAAAGACGGCGTAATTACGGTCGAGGAAGCCAAGTCGACCGAGACCACCCTGGACGTTGTCGAGGGGATGCAGTTTGACCGGGGATATCTTTCTCCGTACTTCGTTACCAATCCCGATTCCATGGAGGCCGTGCTCGAAGAGCCCCTGATCCTGATACATGATAAAAAGATCAGCACCATGAAAGACCTGCTTCCGATACTGGAAAAGGTAGCCCAGATGGGCAAGCCGATGCTGATCATCGCCGAGGATATCGAGGGCGAGGCGCTGGCCACCCTGGTTGTTAACAAACTTCGCGGAACCATCAAGGTCTGCGGCGTCAAGGCGCCGGGGTTCGGGGACCGCAGGAAAGCCATGCTCGAGGATATCGCTACGCTGACCGCCGGTAAGGTTATATCTGAAGAGCTCGGCTTCAAGCTTGAAAACGCCGTCGTTTCCGATCTTGGCAAGGCCAAAAGGGTCACGGTGGACAAAGACAACACCACCATAGTCGAGGGCGGCGGCAAGACCGACGACATCAAAGGACGCATAAACCAGATCAAGAAGCAGATCGAGGATACCACCTCCGATTACGACCGCGAGAAACTGCAGGAACGTCTGGCCAAGCTCGCCGGCGGCGTGGCCGTAATTAACGTTGGCGCGGCCACCGAGACCGAGATGAAGGAGAAAAAGGCCCGCGTCGAGGACGCCCTTCACGCCACCAGGGCGGCGGTCGAGGAAGGAATCATACCGGGCGGCGGCGTGGTTTACCTTCGCGCCCAAAAGGTTGTCAAGGATTTGAAGCTCGAGGGCGACATGCAGGTCGGTGCCAGTATCGTCCTCAAATCCCTCGAGGAGCCGATCCGTCAGATCTGCGAGAACGCCGGAATGGAGGGTTCCATTGTTGTCAACGAAGTGCTGGCAAAGGATACCAACTACGGCTTCAATGCCGAGACTATGGAGTACGGCGACCTGGTGAAGATGGGCGTTATAGATCCCACCAAGGTGAGCCGGACGGCGCTGGAGAACGCGGCATCCATCGCGGCGCTCCTTCTAACCACCGAGGCGTTGATCGCCGACAAGCCGGAAAAGGATAAGCCGGCCATGCCCGCCATGCCTCCGGGAGGCATGGGCGACATGGGCGGAATGTACTAATCTCGTCAAATTCTGCTT
>CP070813.1:3365826-3374768 GCA_020344055.1 Candidatus Zixiibacteriota bacterium
CGTCAACTACGAACCCAACAGTTTCGACGGGCCCGTTGAAGATCCGAAATTCAAAGAGCCTCCGCTTAAAATCGATGGTGACGCCGACCGTTATGACCACCGTGAAGGAAATGACGACTACACCCAGGCCGGCAACCTTTACCGTTTGATGCCGGCCGATGAAAAAGATCGTCTTCACAAAGCCATTGCCGGGGCTATGAAAGGAGTTCCGAAGGAAATCATCGATCGGCAGATGGAGCATTTTAAAAAGGCCGACCCGGCTTATGCCGAAGGAGTTATGAAGGCATTGGGCAAATGATGGAATATCTATCTGTATTGCCCTTCAGGTGCCCGGCGCAAGTAATCCGGGGGCCAAAACAATATAGAACAGCCCATACATTGAAGATAGTGTCCGAAACGGACGCTATCTCTTTATCATTTGGCACATTGTAAGGGTAAAGCTATTCTCAGAATTAATATTACTGCTGTATTTCCTAGGGGTTAGGCGGGCAGTCGCCGCAGGGTATCGGGTCCGCTCCCCCTTTAAAGTAGTTTACCCCATAGGTTATATCCAGACCATTATAGCTGCAGCTCCCGTTTACGTCTCCGCAATAATGCCAATCGGGGCAGGGCTGGCAGGGCTCGCACAGGGGAGCGTTACCCCCCTTTAAATACGCGACACCATATGTTATATCCAGACCGTTGTAACTGTCGCTTCCGTTAACATCGCCGACAACGTAATCGCAACCGCCCGGGCCTCCCCCGCTCGTGGCCAGCGTATCGCCCTTGGAATAATGTATATCATGATGAGTGGTGCCTCCCGCGAACGGTTCATGCCAGATGACATGGAGCGTATCTCCAACCCCCGCTATAACGTCGGGCGCGAAGGCGCTGAAACTATCGGGATAGCTGATTAAATCGGCTTCCACAGTCCCGCTCCAGCTATTTCCGCCGTCTGTCGAGTAGCTGGCCCAGATCTCAGAATAATCCATTGTATCGGGCGTTTCGTTCCATACCGCCACCAGATTATTTTCCGATGTAACAGCTATGGCGTGTCTCTGTGCCGAACGACCATCGCCTCTTCCGGGATCAATCAGGATCGGGGCGGTATTGCCACTCCAGGTCGCCCCGGCATCCGTAGAACCGGTATAGAGTATTTCGACGAGATATGGAGATGCCGGCGCTGTTGAACCTCTGAAAGCCACATGAATGTTTCCAGAGGTGTCGGTTATTATATAGGGGCCTTCGGCATCATATACCTGAGTAGTGATCGGCAAATCGGCGGTCTCGGAATTGAAGGTCGCTCCGGCATCAGTCGATTTCCCGTACTGAAGCCTGGCGGTGGTTGAAAGCGAGCCGGTTCTTTCTCCCCACACCACGTAAATGTCGTTATTCGGCGCCACGGTGATGTCGGACACAGAGGCATTGTGGCCGCTGCTGAATGATATCTGCCTGTCTGCGGAACGGCCGCTCCAGGAGGCTCCAAGATCGGTGGATATGGATATATGAATCTCGGTGGTGTCTATATCGGTCCGCTGATGCCATACCACGTAGATATTATCGTTGTTATCCACCGCTATATCCGGATCGGAAGCGTTCTGGTAAGGCAAACCGTCGTAGCTGACATTGAAATCGGTATCGGAATGAATCCAGGTCAGACCGAGATCGGTCGATTTTAAAAGCATAATTTCGTAAGTATCGACAAGATCCTCCGCCCATACCACGTAGATATTCCCGTAGCTGTCGGTGGCGATACCGTACCATTTTTCCAAAGAGTTATAGGGGGGATTTTGAGAATCGGGGGCGGCTATGATAACATCCAGTGTTTCGGACGACCAGGTAACACCGTTGTCGGTGGACCTGCCAAAGGCTATTTCCCTGGTTGAGGAGGTTATATCCTGCAGCCAGATCGCGTATAGGTTGCCCTCCGGGCCAACTGTAATTCTGGAGATCCATCCCCTCAAACCGTCGCCGGAATAATAGCTGATGTGCCGGTCCGCTGTCGCCCCGGACCAGCCGGCATAGGCTGTCGTCGCCGACAATACCAGAGCCAATAAAACCATATAGATCCTGTTCATCTTGCACCCTCTTCTTGAAGTTGCTGTTTCTTCCTATCACAAATACAATTAAATATATTCAGATTTTTCTAAACCGCAACGAAAAAAATGGAATTTACATTCCATAAAAAGCCGACCAAATTGTGGAGTCTTGGACGTTATTTCGTAAATATTCTGTCCCCGGTTTTGACCCGCAAACGCAGGCCAAAATTCGCTCTTGGCCTTTAATCCCTGACTCCAGACTATGTGAACATCAGGATATTGTTGCTTTAATATAAAATCTGTTATTAACTTATGTCACCATGACGGCATCCGCTAAGAATAAGAATTTCCATGACGAGACTGCCAGGAAATACGGCAATCCGCCCTATAATGTTGCGGTCATTCACGGCGGCCCGGGCGCACCCGGATATATGGCCCCGGTGGCCAGGGAATTATCGGTTGCGGCCGGGGTGATCGAGCCGATTCAAACCGAAGATTCTTTGACAGGGCAGATAGAGGAACTCGAAAAACAACTTATAAATAATACCGATCCGCCGGTCATCCTGATCGGCTCATCCTGGGGAGCGGTACTGGCGCTGTTGGTAGCAGCCCGGAAAGAGATCGATATAGAAAAGCTCATACTTATAGGAAGCGCAGTTTTCGATGCGGAGAGTTCCGCCAGGATCGAAGGTATAAGAATGAGCCGGCTGGATGATAATAAACGGCGACAGCTTGATAAAATAAGGATGGAGCTGGATAATCCGGACAGTAGGGATAAGGCCAAAATTGCCAAAGATTGGGGTGATATCTTTTTCCATACCGACGTCTACGATCCAATTATAACCGACCTGGAGGTTATCGAGGTTCAATACGATATAAACGTGAAGGTATGGGGGGATTTCGTAATCCTTAGAGATACGCCGGGATTTTTGAAGGAGGAGTTCTCAAAAATCGATAAGCCTGTAATGGTAATTCATGGCGATTACGACCCCCATCCCATCGAGGGTATCCGGCCCTTCCTGGAAGACTGCCTGAAAGATGTCCGCTTTCATATTTTATCCAGATGCGGGCATTACCCCTGGATAGAGCGGCATGCCAGACAATCCTTTTTCGATATCTTGAAAAAAGAGATTGCAGGGCCGGAATATTAGCAATCTTTTCTACTTCGTGAACCTATAGCTCCCGTTGCGGCGGTACTTTCCGTCTTTGCGGTACATCATACCCTCATCCACAAACTCGCGCCGTACCCGGCAGTAATCGTCATGGCATTCCGAAACGATTTCATTGACCTCTTTTTCGGAGTAGACCCGGTTGAGGTCGAATTGCCTTAGAATATGCTCGAGAATATATTTACGTTTCTTGCGCTGCACGGGAAGAGTCTCAAACTTTCCCTTTTTCATGAAGCGCTCGATAACCTGCTGTCCCGGGTTCATTACATTCTTATTGGAATGTTTTTCCAGCCATTGCATGAGATCGGATTCCTTCACGCGCCAGTCTTTGCCGATCTTGTATCCCACGAGTTCACCATGCTTCAACTTCCGCGCAATGACCTGGATATTCATCTTCAAGAGATCGGCGATCTCGTTGGTGGTGTAGAATTTTAGATTCGTTTTATTTTTTAATCCTGCCATTATGCACCTCCTGACAGAGCGTTTCAGCTATTATAAAGGATTATTACGGATTGTAAAGGATTTTGTTGCGGTTTTTTTATTTCCTAACCGCTTTCCTATTATGTACTCAGGGCTATTCTATCGATTTAGAGGGCGATCAGTATACAATCATTCTAATATAATTTCCCCGTCTTTATATAAATACGCCGCCCCTTTTTTATTCCGGGTGAGAACAACCTCGCCCGATTTCATTTTCGGCTGGTATACGCTTTTAAATGGCTTAAAATATTTTTCTTCATCACCCACTCTCACATGCATCGGGAACACCGCTTGCGGCTGCATCTGATTGATTAATTCAAGAGTAATCCAGTAATAGTCCCATTTCTCCTCCCAAACGGGATGTACAAATGCGATATCGAGATGATCGGTTTTGGATTTTAAGTAAGGCATATCCTCTTTGTAGTCGGCTTTGCAGTCGCCGTTATGATAAATCGCCAGACCGTCCACCAGCACCAGGTATGCGACCTCCGGCACGCCGGAGTGATGGGAATTTACGGTGTAAATCCGCATCTCCTCGTCTTCCCATTCCGCCTTTGGCCCAATCAGGTAATTGTATTGCGGCTCCTCGGTCGCCTGCCAGCCGAAAAAGTACTTAATGTCGGGTATAATATCCTCCCAATCGAATATTACCGGGTCATAGTGATCGGTATGGCTATGGGTAACAAATACACTCACCTTCCGATCTTCTATCTCAGCGGAATTTATATAGCCGGTGGAAAGCGAACGGGTTTCCGGTTCTTCGTACTTTCCCTCCAGGCGTTTTTCCACGTAATCGAAAATGAGGAGATGGTTCTCTGTCTGAACCGCGAAACCGCAATGACCCAGAAACCGGATCTTCGCCTCTCCGGGGCTTATTTGTTCATCTCCCAGTCCGGTTTCAAACGGCAAAACAAATATCATCAGACAGCAACAAAGAGCCAAGCCAATATTCCTAAAAGGTAATCCTTTGTCCATATATCGCCTCCTTATATTAATTAATCCACGTTGTTTTCAGAGAAAACGTTCGACACAAATAAACCGCGAAATCGTATTATATTCGCTTTCAAATTATCCTAAAAAAGATCAGCCAGCTTGAGTTTCATCTTCTTCTCTTCGCCGTTACGACTTACAATTACTGTATATTTGGTGCCGGGATCTTCCTTCATAATATCGCGAACGGATGTGAGGTCTGTGAAATATTCCAGATCCACCCCATTGATCGATTTCAAGATATCGCCCGCCTGAAATCCTGCTTTATCCGCCGGCGTATCCTCCGATACGTGAAGAACTTCATATCCCTCATCCTTCCCGCGAATTATCTGCAGGCCGGAATGATCCTCCGGGAATTTTTTGTTGAAATTTCCGCCTTTCTCCAGAATCACGCGCTCGTTGGCGTAATCGCAGTAAACCACGAAATTCCTGAACAGCGTATTCCCCAATATCCCTATTTCATCGGCAGTAAAAGTAGTGTCGGTCCCGCCGTAAGAGAAACTTATCGGCGGATCATCCAGCGTAAATCCGGCAAATTCAATTTTCTTGCCCTTCACCCGTTTCGAACTAAAGGCCTGGCTGGCCCCGCGACCGATACCGACAACGCCTTTTCTCTCGGTGAAACGGTTTTTAAGAGCATAGGCCCCGTTAAGGGATACTGAGGACGCCCCGAGATCGAACAAAAAGGTGCCGGAGTAATCTTCATCGATGGTAGCCTTA
Source organism: Candidatus Zixiibacteriota bacterium (assembly GCA_020344055.1). Classification (GTDB taxonomy): domain Bacteria; phylum Zixibacteria; class MSB-5A5; order UBA10806; family UBA10806. The sequence goes on from CP070813.1 coordinate 3,371,204, forward strand.
GCCATAAAAACGCTGTTTTTGATATGTACGTCGATCTCTTTGCCGTCGCCGGTATATTCAAATGTTTGAGGATCATAAAACGAAACGAGTTCGTTGGCGTAATCTACCTTTGTAACAAACCGTGAAAGAAAATCAAAACCGAGAATTCCGACAATTTCAACGGCAAGCATTCGATTTAACTCCTTTAGATCTATAACTGCGACTGTTTGCTCGCTAAATTCAATGCCCCGCACGCTGAAAACCGGCAACGTTGTAAGTTTGACATCAACGGTCCCGCCAACCGTCGATCCTTTTAATTCGCCCTGCAGTTCCAGTCCGAGTTCGTTCGCGTATCCTATACCGATAACCGACATACCGGCGCCGGTATCCAGAATCCAGTATCTTTCATTGCAGTTAATGGTAACGGGGATATAGAGATGATTTCCTTTAAACTGGAACGGAATATTCTCCGCTCTATCACCCTCCAAAAACCTGTAATCCTTCTCGCCTTCTTCAGGGGGCTCAAACAAGGACGGGTCAATATCGGGATTGGAGATGTATTCGGTTGCCGCTATTTCCTCCTCCTGGCCCGTTTCGTGCAAAATCTGCTTGAACCAGAATGCGACCTTTATACCGTTTACACCCCTGTAATCTCTATAATAGGAATCGTTACTTTCCTGACCCTTGATCGATACGCTTTTTTCAAGGAGGAAGGTATCGGTATTATAGTATGCAGTGTAGCTATCGTTATTGATATTGTTTACAATCTTTACTACATAACAGCCCTTTCCCTCTACATCCTCTATGCCCTCGAACGACGCCTCGAACACCCCAGATTCGGGATCGGCGTATTCATATTCCGCCATCCGGATGCTTATCTTTTTACGCTTGATGGTGGCTTCATCCGGATTTGTCATCTTCTGGAGCTTGCCATTGGAATCCAGCATCCATGTATAATCGCCGTTGTCCCCCTGGATTATCTTTATTATACCCAGATCCGCTTCGGTTCGAGAACAGCCCGGTTTCTGAGACCAGACCTTAACCGTTCCCTGAAGCCCGGCAACGGAAAGCTCGCCTTCCATAAAGCTTGATCGTTCAGCTTTCAGGTTGTCGAGACCACCGATCGCCTCGAAGTAGCGATTTAAAATATCATAAGGATCGTTCAGGTTACCCTGCGCAACAGCCGCTGAAGCGATCAGCGCCGACAGCATTCCGGCCAATAGAAATCGCCTAAAATAAATCATCTGAGACCCCTTTCATTTAGTTTTATTAACGTCAATTCAATTCAAATGTTGCGAGATTAGCATTACGATCTCCCTTTGAAAAGACCGCAACTAACATACCGTATAGTTTTCAGGTTGTCCATTTTTGATCTTGACATTTTCGGAAAACAAACGCCTTTTAGGTTGAAAAACGGCTGCGATGGAAAGGAAGGGTATTACCTTATGGATGTTAAACGACAGATGTTGAGGCACTATCTCGCCGCGCTGGCCTACCGCACGCAGAAGGCGCTGCGCGACGCCCCCGAACCCTTCACCGATTTCAGGGCCAGGCCGGGAGTCAGAACGCCCCACGAGCTGGTGTTTCATATGACCGGGGTGATGGGCTACGCCCGCACATTCTTTATCGGCGGGGTATGGAGACCTGAGAAAATGCCCTCCTTTCAACAAGAGATTCTACGGTTTCATGATCTGCTGGAGGATATCCGCCGGCACCTGGATAAAGGATCGCGTCTAAACAACACCACCCCTGAAAAGATGCTGCAGGGACCGTTCTCAGACGCCATGACCCACGCCGGGCAGCTGGCCATGCTCAGGCGGCTTTATGGTAGCCCTGTACCTCCGGAAAATTTCATCGTGGCCGATATCGATTCCCGAAATCTCGGGCCGGATCAGGCCGATCCAGTTAGCCCTGACGACGTATGGGAGGCGCCGGGGATAGAATAAGATATATGAGATTTTTTGTCAAAATAATTAGAGGCAATTTATACTTGAAAACGTAAAGGGCCGCTCCTAAAATTTTAAACTGAGTAATCTGCAATTAAACATAAGGAGCGAAAAATGTTTCCAGATTTCACGCTTGTAAAATTCCTGATTACTTTAGAAAATTACATTCTCGACATCTGGCCGCTTCAGATTGTCTCCTATATATTGGGAATTGCGGCCGTTGTGCTGGCCATAAAACGGACCCGGTTTTCAAACCGGGCTATCAGCTTTATTCTTTCAATATACTGGCTGTGGATCGGAATTGTATTCTGCATGCTTTATTGGGTAAAGACCTTTAATCTCGCCCTCATGTTTGGAATAGTGCTTATAGTACAGGGATTACTTTTTTTATACACCTCTATAAAGGAAAATATTTCGTTTTCGTATTCTGGGAAATTACAATCCATAATCGGCATCGTCCTGATTTTTTACGCCATGATCGGTTATCAGCTAATAGGATTGTTCATAGGTCATACCTACCCCAACTTATTCGCGTTTGGCCTGGTTCCATGCCCCACCATGATATTCACGCTGGGATTACTGCTCTGGACCGATAAAAAGATCCCGAAATATATCTTGATTATCCCGGCCCTATTTTCTCTGGTAGGAATCGAAGCGGCAGTTAAGGGCATTTATGAAGACATCGGGCTTTTTGTATTGGGCGTGTTGGCTGTCATCCTGATATTCCTTAGAGACAGGAAATCTTTTTAACCGGCCTTTATCGCAGTATTAATCTGTTTAAAAAGAGATCGTTCCGTCTATAGGGCCAAATCCTTTCTCATTAAATGGCACAAAATGGCACATATCGCAGTTCTTAAGAACCAATGGGATATTGTATGCGATGATAACGGCTTTTATAAGGGAGTAGAAAAATGGTGATAGATAGAAAAATCCGGAGAATTTTGCAGGGCAGGCCGACTATCGAGGGAGCGGGTGTCCATCTCAAAAGGATTTTCGGTTTCAGCGAGGTGCCGGAGTTCGATCCCTTTTTGCTTCTGGACGATTTTAGAGGCGACGATCCCAGGTATTATATCCGGGGTTTCCCCTGGCATCCCCATCGCGGAATCGAAACCATCACCTATGTACTCAACGGCAGTGTCGAACACGGCGACAGCATCGGCAACGAGGGCGTTATAAATCCCGGGGACGTGCAGTGGATGACCGCCGGAAGCGGAATCCTGCATCAGGAGATGCCCAAAGGTGACGATCAGGGACGGATGGGCGGATTCCAGCTCTGGGCCAACCTTCCGGCATCCCACAAGATGATGGAACCCCGCTACCGGGATATCAAAAGCGAGCAAATACCTGAAGTCAATATGCCGAACGGAACTAAGATCAGGGTCATTTGCGGCGATGTGGGAGAAGTGGAAGGTTCCGCGAAGGATATCGTAATCAAACCGGAGTTCCTCGACATCACGATCCCGGACAACACCGATTACGTTCATCCGACCGAAAAGGGGCATACCGTATTCGCTTATGTTATCGAGGGAAAAGGATATTTTTCGCAGGATAAAAAAGTCGCCGCCAACGAAAACCTGGTTTTATTCGATGACGGCGAACAGTTAACCGTCGCCACCAGGCAAGAAGCGGTTCGCTTTCTC
>CP070813.1:3374868-3383802 GCA_020344055.1 Candidatus Zixiibacteriota bacterium
GCAAAAAAACCGGCGCCCGGCTTTCGGAAGTCGGCAAAGGGATCTGTCACGTGGTAATCAACGAGGATTATGTAGTGCCCGGAGAGATATTGATCGGTGCCGATAGCCATACCTGCACCGGCGGCGCCCTGGGCTGTTTTTCAACCGGTATGGGTTCCACGGATGTCGCTATCGGGGCGGCATACGGAAAATCCTGGTTCAGGGTACCGGAATCATTCAAGGTATATGTTACCGGGGAATTCCAGCCGGGCGTTTTCCCCAAGGATCTGATATTGCATTTAATCGGGATGATCGGCGCGGACGGGGCGACGTATAAATCTCTCGAATTCTGCGGCCCGACCATCGATGAGATGGATATGTCGGGACGGTTTACACTCTCCAATATGGCGGTGGAAGCCGGGGCCAAGGCAGGTTTGATAGCGTCAGACGAAACTACGAAAAAATATCTGGAATCCCGCGGCAGGGGAGATAAGTGGATACCGCTTGAGGCCGACGATGATGCAGAATATGAACGAGTCATAGAAATCGACGTCTCCACGTTAGTTCCCACCGTAAGCTACCCTCATACGGTTGATAACACTCACCCTATTGACGAAGCCGCCGGAATAAAAGTCGATCAGGTTTTCCTTGGTACATGCACGAATTCCCGTGTGGAGGACTGGGAAGTGGTTGCCAGGATAGTGAAAGGCAAAAAACTCGCTCCCGGGACAAGATTTATCGCCATCCCCGGCTCTGTCGAGGTGATGAAAGACGTAATGGACCTGGGTTACTATCAGACTCTGGTGGAGTTCGGCGCCGTTATGGTGCCGCCCGGATGCGGGCCCTGCGTGGGAATTCACGGCGGCATCCCTGCCGATGGCGAGGTGAGCCTGACGACGATGAACCGGAACTTCCATGGAAGAATGGGCAATCCCAACGCGGAGATATATCTCGGTTCGCCGGCGGTTATCGCGGCGACTGCCATTGAGGGAGTCATAGCCGATCCCCGCAAGTATACCCGGGAATTGAAATCGATCGGGAAACCGCAATATGTAAATACCGTGGCTTTAAAGGCCGTTGCACAATCCGCCCAGAAGACCCTTGAGAGATTGGCATCGGATACGGCGACGGTAGTGGGTCCAAGGGCCAAGGAGGCGACTACTACAGTAGAACGGGTTGCTAGAAAGGCGACCGAGCAATACGGCCCCAAAGTACGAAAAGCCGCGGATGATTTTGAAAAGACCTTGACGAAACTGGCCGCCGACGCGACCAAGGCTATCAAGGATGCCTTGAGTTCGAAACCGCCTGCGGGGACTTCTAAAAAGACGACCGCGGAAAAGAAAACCACGAGAAAGGCGGTATCAAAAAAGAAGGCTGTAAAAAAGGCCGCTAAAAAGAAAACGGTCAAGAAGGCAGCAAAAAAGGCCGTCAAAAAAGCCGCAAAAAAAACGGTTAAGAAAACCACAAAAAGAACCGGCAGAAAGTAGGAGGAGATAAAATGCTGAAAGGAAAAGCATGGAAATTCGGTGACGATATTTCGACGGATCATATTGCTCCCGGACGGTACTTTCATCTTCGCTCCGATCTGCCGGAGCTCGCCAAGCACGTTCTGGAGGACGCCGATCCGGAGTTCGCGTCCAGAATGACGCCCGGCGATTTCGTAGTGGGGGGCAACAATTTCGGCCTGGGGTCTTCGAGGGAGCACGCGCCGACGATTATTCATCTGGCTGGCGTCTCGGCGGTGCTGGCGAAATCTTTTGCCCGGATATTTTTCCGGAATTCGATAAATGTCGGTTTACCGGTTTTGATCTGCGATACCGATCAGATCGACGCGGGGGACGAGCTCGAAATCGATCTCGAAACCGGCAAAATCAAAGATCTGGCCAACGGTAAGGAACTGGATTTCAAGCCTCTGCCTCCGACAATGATAAAAATCTTAAGCGACGGCGGCCTGGTTCCGCACATAAAGAAACACGGCGATTTTAAACTCGATTGATCGGATCTAAGGGAATCAGAAATGCGTCGAAAAACTTCGGGAATCCTGTGGGGGCTGGCGTTCATCATCGTCGGGGCCTTGATGATCGGCGACAATCTCGATATTGTCAGGTTCAATCTGGGTGAGTTTATAAGTACTTGGTGGCCGCTGGCGCTGATCATAATCGGAGTCGGCATGATCGCGGATCGGAGTACGGGCAAGAAATAGCAGCCCGGGCATGGGATTGCAGTATGAAGTCAAAAACGAACAGGATTGTTGGCGGGCTGATTATAGCTTTCGGCGCGCTCATTTTATTAGATAATATCTTCGGCGGTTTCGATTTCTGGGATTTTATCTGGAAACTATGGCCCATCGCGCTGATCGTTCTGGGAGTTTATATAATTGGAAAACAGAGGAAAATTAGAGGGGATATCGAATCAGGGGATTTTACCTCCGAGTACAGGATTTTTGGCGATCTGGATGTTTCTTTTCGGGGCAAAGAGATAGCCAATCACCATCTCTCGGCTTTGGTAGGCGATATGAGAATCGATCTTACCGGCGCTAATATCAAAGCCGGCGAAAATAAGATCAGCGCTTCTTCGCTAATAGGCGATATAAGGATATTGATTCCGGAAAACATACCGGTAAAACTCTCCTCCTGGTCCGTTATAGGGGATATAAGGTTTGATGATCTTCGAAGGGATGGTTTTTTTCAAAAACTCGACCAGATGGACGATAATTTCGGATCATCGGAAAAAAAGCTGCTATTGACCGTGAACGGCATTATTGGCGATGTGAACGTAAACAGGATTAGGATAGATGATGTTAATTGATGATTCAGGAGGAGATAAAACGTGAAGTTCAATAAGGTTGAGCCTCCCAAAGATGGGAAACCGATTACGATTGAGAACAATAAACTGAAAGTGCCTTCCAATCCGATTATCCCCGTAATAGAGGGCGACGGCATCGGCCCGGATATCATGAAGGCGACCCGCCGGGTTGTCGACGCGGCGGTCGAAAAATTTTACGCCGGTAAAAAAAGAATCGTATGGTTTGATATATATGCCGGCGATTCGGGGATGGAGAGATATGGCGAGGTTCTGCCGAAGGACACCTTTAATGCCATAAAGCACTTTATCGTTGCCCTCAAAGGGCCTCTCACAACGCCGGTTGGCGGAGGCTACCGGTCACTTAATGTTACCTTAAGGCAGACTCTCGGCCTGTACGCCTGTGTGCGGCCGGTCAGATATTTCCAGGGAGTGCCGGCGCCTGTAAAACATCCCGAGAAAATGAACGTGGTTATTTTCAGGGAAAATACCGAGGATGTTTACGCCGGAATAGAATGGCCCAAGGGCACTAAAGAGGCCAAAAAGGTCATCGACTTTCTTAAAAAGAGTATGAAAGTAAAGGTCAGAAGCGACTCCGGTATCGGCATCAAGCCGATCTCGGTTACGGGTACACAGAGGCTGGTACGTAAGGCCATCAGGCATGCCCTCGAAAATAATCGTAGCTCCGTGACCCTGGTTCACAAGGGAAATATAATGAAATATACGGAGGGCGCGTTCCGCGACTGGGGCTACAAGCTGGCGGCCAAGGAGTTTTCTACGCAGACCGTCTCCGAGGACGAGCTCTGGAGCAAATATAACGGGGAGATGCCCCAAGGCAAAATCCTAATCAAGGATCGTATCGCCGACTCCATGTTCCAGCAGATTCTTACCCGTACGGATGAATACGACGTGGTGGCCACTCCGAACCTTAACGGCGATTATCTCTCCGATGCCTGTGCGGCCCAGGTGGGGGGGTTGGGGATGGCTCCCGGCGCCAATATGTCCGATTTCGTGGCGTTGTTTGAGGCCACTCACGGCACCGCGCCCAAATACGCCAACAAAGACATGGTCAATCCCGGCTCCCTTATCCTCTCGGCTGTGATGATGCTCAAATATCTGGGCTGGAAGGAGGCGGCAAAGAGCATTGAGGAATCCATGGAGAAAACCATATTGAACAAAACCGTGACCTATGACCTGCATCGCCAGATGGAAGGCGCCACCAAGGTCTCGACCTCGCAGTACGCCACGCATATTATAGAAAATCTGTAGCTTTAATTAACTGTATTGGCAGGGTTCACGCATGCGTGATCCCTGCTTTTTTTAATGAAAAACGCCCCTTTGAATCAGGGGCGTTTTTTCCTTAATCTTAAGTCTTTCCTACCGCAGGATCATCATCTTATTCGTCAGGGTAATTTCCGGCGTTTTCAGCCGATAGAAATATACGCCCGAAGGTTGTTCTCTTCTATTCATGTCGAAACCATCCCAGTGAACGGTGACCGTTCCCGGTTCGGCGTAATCGCTGGTCCATGAATAGAGCACCTGCCCCAGGATATTGGTGATTATGAACTCAACCGGTCCCGATCTGGCTATGGTGAATTCCACGTTGGTTCCGAGGTTAAAGGGATTGGGATAGTTTTGTTTCAGCGAAAACTCCATCGGGGAACCGGGGGTGTATTCTACGTCCGCGGTAACGTCTTCGGAGACCTCCACGATCTGTACGTCGGTACCATAGACGCGGCTTCCCTGCAAACCGGCCCAATATAATCTTACCTCGCCGACTCCGGGATTGGGCGCGATCCAGACGAATATGCCCGAATCGGAGTTTGCGTCGGACCAATGAATACCGTTGGTCTCTCCCGGTGTATTATATATTTCTGTACCCGGACCGGCTACAATCTGCCCGGCGTTTTCCTCTGTTAATCCTATTCGGATTGAGGCATTGAATTGACTAATAGCGCTGCCATTGCGGTGGCCCACCCCGATAAAATAATATTGGCCCGGCTCATACTGTTCGGGAAAACCGGTAACATCAACCGTAGGAGGAAAACTATATTGCCCATGGCATGAGTTGGTGCAGGTGCCGTTGGACCCCGGCGCCCCCGAGAAACCGGTGTAATGATTCCGGGCGGATATTGAACCTGACAGCAAAAACAATATAAAAGCTATATTCTTTATCATTTTTTCCTCCAAAGTATATGGCCTTGAATGAATCCGGGCCGGTGTCATTTACCGTATCGGCATAGAATATCGGGCCTTGAAATCAAAATTTTATTGCCGATACGGCCGGATACTGCTACAATTTATGTGGTATTTTTCTTACGGTAATTGTTGTCCCGGCGGAAATTGGATTCCGGGCGAAGGTCTTTTTGGGAAAACAGGATATGAGTGAAAATAGGAGGCATTATGCCGGCGAAGAAGAAAGCATCCGGTAAAAAAGCGGCGAAGAAAAAGGCCGCCGCTAAAAAGAAAGTCAGCAAGAAAACTCCCGCAAAAAAGGCCGTGAAAAAGGCCCCGGCCAAAAAGAAGGCGGCGAAAAAGAAGGCGGTCAAAAAGGCGGCCAAGAAGAAGGTTACCAAAAAGAAAACCGTAGAAAAGGCGGTTAAGGAAAAGGAATTAATCGAGCCCGGGCCGGAGCCTCAACCGGAACCGGTGATTGAGAAACAGCCCGAAAAACCGAAAAAGCAGGGAATTCCCTGCGAGCATTGCGACGCCACCGGCGTCTGCGCGGCGGGTACGCCCTACGATAAAACCCATGGTCAGATGTTCGGGGCGAAAGTCAGGCTGACGTCATGCCCGGATTGCCTCCTGGCCGCGGGAGAACACACCAATTCAAAAAAATTGGTTGACTGCCGGATCTGCGACGGGGATGGAGAGGTGTAAGACGAGTTTGAAATAGAACCGGCGTCATTTTTGTTTTTCGATTTCCTATTGTTAAGCAAGCATTTGCATATCGGGATTTTCTTTATTAATTACGGCGTCAATCCGGCCCTCCGCATTTTACCGTAATCCATTAAAATACAGCGACTTATAATCCGGGGACGATTGTTTTTTTCGAAGGCACAGGGTTTGCTTTTAAAAAAAACATGAGCCAGGAATTCGAATTTGAAGAAAATCTCAGATGCTATTTTTTCGGGCTGAATTTTTCGAAAGATAAAATGTCGAAATCCACCGGCCTGGCCGGATTCTCTATCCCGGATCTGGGTATTGTTTTTCGCAGCAAATTCAAAGGAACGTTATTTGAATGCCAATACGCCGGTCTGCTGGCTCTGCTTCGATTTATTGACGCCAATAATAAAAGTTTCAAGGGTATCCGTTTCGAAATATTATCCGACAGCGCCGTCATAGTTTTCCAGGTTACTCAAAAGAAATTCGTATCGGGGGAACTGGTTTCCTCATTCAGAGCTGTCAACGATTTCCAGAAAAAAATCCCTTTCAAAATAAGCTGGGTACCGGAGGACGAGAACGTCTCGATAACAGGACTGACGGAGATGCCGTCGATTCCTTCTGAAACCGATCTGAACCTCGAGATCGAAATCAAGGATAAGTACAAGGAACTCGGAAAAGGTTATATACTGTTTTAAAGGTGAAATAGCCTTGACAATCGTTCGGAAAAGGTTTAACTTGAATAAATTGTAACTTTCAAGTCGGCCGTTGGAGGATGAAATGCGCTTGATGATCTCGATTTTAGTTCTGTCTGTTTTTTCACTGCCTGTTTTATCATCGGAAAATCCCGTCCTGTGGGATAATCCTTATACAGCGATTATGGCAAGACAGAATCCGGTCATTGATGTTGGACTTCAAGATCGGTTGTTATCCCTAAATACCGATGATCGGATTGCGGTCTGGGTTTTCTTCACCGATAAAGGATTCACTGACAGGTCGGAGTTATATTCCCGTCTATCGGAACTCGAGATGAAACTAACCCCCGAAGCGTTTACGCGACGGCTTAAATCCCGGGGCCGCGATAACCTCGTCGATTTTCGCGATCTCCCGGTCGACCGGGAATATGTTGATGGGGTTTTATCCGTCGGAGCGGAATTAAGGCATATATTGAAATGGTTCAACGCCGCCACGTTTAACGCCACCAAAGAACAGATAGGAACCATTTCAGAATTTCCCTTTGTAAGATTGGTAAAATCTGTTGCCGGCGCGAAATCAAATATCGATCTGGAATTTTCACCTATACAACCTGATCTAACTACAGTTACGCTAAACTACGGTCCGTCTTTTGGTCAACTGGATCAGATAAACGCCGTTGCGGCGCATGAACTTGGATTTAAAGGACAGGATGTTATAGTTTGTATGATGGATACCGGATATCGTCAGGGTCATCAGGCGTTTCAAAATATAATAAACAGCGGGAGGCTGCTTGCCCAGTATGATTTCATAAACGGCGATACCAATACCGACTATGATCCCGCGCAGGATCTTCCCAATCAGCCCAATCACGGGACCGTAACCTGGTCAACGCTCGGAGGGGAGGCCGACGGCAATCTATACGGTCCGTCGTATATGTCTTATTTTATTCTTTCCAAGAGCGAGGACATATCTTCCGAGACGCATATTGAGGAAGATAATTGGGCGGCCGGGGCCCAGTGGGCCGATTCCATCGGGGCATCCGTAATTTCATCCTCTCTGGGATACAGATGGTTCGACGCGGGACAGGGTGATTATCAGTATGAGGATCTTGACGGCAACACCACCATAGTCACAATTGCGGCCGATCTGGCGGTTTATAACGGTATTGCGGTAGCGACCGCCATGGGCAATGAGGGCAACTGGACGGGGTCGTTGGTGGCGCCGGCTGACGGCGACTCCGTGATCGGCTGTGGAGCGGTCGATGCCAACGGTTTTCTGGCCGGATTTTCATCTTTCGGCCCCACCTACGACGGCCGCACAAAACCGGAGGTTTGCGCGCAGGGCGTCAATACCGTGTGCGCCAATCCCAATAACATGAATGACTATACGACTTCCGGGGGAACGTCACTATCAACTCCGCTTGTGGGGGGATCCTGCGGCGTGCTCTTTTCAGCTCATCCCAACTGGACGCCGGTTATGGTCAGGGAAGCCTTGATGATGACCGCGCGGAATGCCGATTCTCCGGCAAATGACTACGGTTGGGGGATACTGGATCTGGCCCGCGCGCTATATTATCATCCTCAGGGCGATATCCTTTTCGATCATCAGCCTGCGGTTCAGGCCAGATCAGGTCAGTCGGTAGGCATTAATGTTACGGTTACGGGGGGCGCGAATATCTCAGATGTTTACCTGTATTATCGTACCGGAAATACGGGCGACTTTACCGAGATACTCATGAGCAGCAGTAATAATATAGACTTCTCGGCTTACATTCCGCCCCAGACAGGGACATTTCAGTACTATTTTAAGGCAATAGATGCGGACACCCACGCTTTCGATCCCATTGGCGGTTGCATGCACCCCTATACAGTTGATCTCGAGAGCGGCATAATAGAGGATTCTTTCGAAGACGGCATCGTTCTCTGGAAATCGGGAGGAACCAATGATCGCTGGGGATTGACCCACGCTCAGGTCAGAACCGGAGACCTGTGCATATCCGATTCGCCCAATATATATTATCTTGATAATACCGACAGCTGGCTGGAATCGAAGTTTAAGTTGAATCTATTTAGTAATTATGCGGCCGAAGTTTCCTTTTATTATCAGGGCATAATTCAAAGCGGCGTCGATTTCCTGTATTTCGAATATTCCACAAACGGCGGAACGAGCTGGGAGCAGTTCCCCAATCCCATTACCGGTACCTTTTTCAACTATACCGAATATACCGCCAGCCTGAGCGCGCTGGGCGGCGAGCCTGATGTCAGATTGAGATTTCATCTGGTAACCAGCGGCTCGGGCCGACGTGAGGGTATATTTATTGACGATTTCACCATTACTCTGGGTCCCACCGATGTCGATGATAGCGCGCCTGTAACGCCGATCAGGTTCGAGCTTTCTCAGAATTACCCCAATCCTTTCAACGCCCGGACGAAGATTTCATTTTCACTGGATGATGATGGCTTTGCCAGCCTGGTCATATACGATCTTCTGGGAAGGCAGGTGAAGACCCTGATTTCAGAGGAATTACCGGCAGGGGTTCATGAGATTGTCTGGGACGGCGTTGATTCCGGGGGC
>CP070813.1:3383902-3392835 GCA_020344055.1 Candidatus Zixiibacteriota bacterium
AAAAAATGGAATAGGAAATGGAAGTTGGACTTGATAGAAGAATGGAATCCAGATTGGAAAGATCTTTACGAAGGATTGCTCTGATCTGGATTCCCGATCAGGTCGGGAATGACGTGGCGATTGTTCCCCACGGCTTGATATGGAATTGGTATTTGTTACTAGTAGCATCTATAATATTAATCGCCGCAGCCGCCCACTCCCAGCAGCCCGCCGACGGCCGCTGGCTCGACGAGGAAACCTGGCAGCCCCGCAACCAGAACGCTACGATTGACAATTCGTCCGAAAGCGGAGGCTACTGGCCGGTTATTTCTGGTTGGGAGCCCGATGTGAGGCTGACCGAATTTATAGTGCCTCATGCCCATTGGCCGGATATAGCTGTTTACGATAACAAAGTTTATGTCGCTTGGTGGTATCTGGAAAATAATACAATTCATTTTGTAAGAAGTACAGATCATGGATATACATGGTATGAAAATGTTCAGATATCTGATAGTAGTACCTATAATGCAGTAATACCCAAGATAAGCGCCTGGGGGGATAACGTTTACGTGGTTTACAAGGCCTATAGGCCATACCAGGGTATTTATTTAAGGCGCAGTACAGACAGCGGAGCTACCTGGCAGGAGACACAGAGTTTGTATTATACTGCCCGAAATTTGGGGGGTGTTCCTGTGGTGACATCGTTTGGGGATAACGTCTACGTAGTTTTTAGAATTAAAACTGAGACTACCCCTCCGCAAGATTGGGACCTTTATATGGTAAAAAGTACCGATAGCGGGCAATCTTGGGGAGATACTACGTTTGTCTCTGATACTACGGTTGCTGGAATAGGCCCGGATTTATCTTTAAATGGTGCAGGTTTGCACCTTATCAGGGGGGAGAACCTATTATCCAGTAGCACAACAGAGATTATTTATAATCGAAGCACCAACGAGGGTGATAGCTGGGATGGCCCATTCATATTGTCTTATAATGACACCAGCGGCTCATTCTGGCCGCAGATAGCCGCCTGGGGCCATTCTAATGTGATAGTCTCCTGGACAGATTATAAGTATTCACCTTACGCCTGGACCGGGGACGCCTTTATCTGTCGCAGCACCGATAACGGTGAGAGCTGGAGTCAGCCTGTTCAAATGACCGACTTGCATCTGGTAAAAGCCACTGATATTTCGGCGGACGGGGATACAATCCTTTTAGTCTATTCAGATTTCAGATACGGTGACAGGGAGATAATGGCAAATGTGTCATATGATGGCGGCTTAACCTGGGAAGGAGAGGAGCGATTAACCGATGCCCTTGGGCATTCCATTGAGCCAAGCTGCGAAATTCGCGGGGGTATTGGCCATGCGACCTGGTGTGATGCCCGGAATAACCCGGATATGAACTATTATGAAGTATATTATAAACGGGGCGATTTACAGACGGGAATATGGGAGCCGAACCAGAATATTCCTATACCGGATAGGATAGTTAATAGCTATCCCAATCCGTTTAATTCCTCAACAACCCTCGAATTTTACCTGCCCGGCGACACTGAAACGGAGCTTTCCATATTAAACCTGCTGGGGCAAAAAGTAGCGGTTCTTTATAAAGGATCTATGGCCGCCGGCGAACATAGAATGTCCTGGGATGCTACTGCGCATCCCTCCGGAATCTACTTCGCCCGGCTGAGAGCCGGGGATAAAAGCGATACCCGGAAGATGATTTTTATAAAATAGCGACCATTTTATCCATTGCTTAATCTTAAAAATGAATTAACTTTATTTAGTAGTAAGAGTCGAAAAAAGGATCTTTGAAAATTCATATTATCAGACCTCACGGAGGATCACGCCATGAAATTGATTTTAACGACTATTTCGATTGCGCTTTTAGCTATATTTATATTTGCCGTGGCAGAGGCCGGAATCATCTACGTTCCCTCACAGTATCCCGGCATACAGCAGGGTATAAACGCGTCGTCCCCGGGAGATACGGTACTGGTCGATATCGGATATTACTGCGAAAATATAACCATTTCAAATAATCCGCTGACCCTCGCCGGAATGTTTATTATGACCGGCGATACAGCGGCTATTTCGAATACGATCATCGATGGCCTCGATATCACCACCACCATTACGATTCAGCCGTACGATCACTTTCCGGTGGAGGTTATCGGCTTTACAATCATTAACGGGTTTGGCACCGGCAACTGGCCCTACGGGCACGGCGGAGGAATCCACACCGGCGATTCGGTCTTGGTAAATATAGACCATTGTTATATTCACGATAACCTGACCGTCGGCGCCGGCAACCGGGGCGCGGGGATATATATAAACTCATCATATTCGAGAATCTCCAATTGCGTATTCTACGATAACGAAGCGCGTTTCGGCCCGGCCATCGCAGTGGGATACGGCACCCGCGAAACGGTGATAGACAGCTGCGTGATATACGATAACATCTGCACCGACACCAGTTCCGATTATATGTCGGCGATCTCGATCACTAATTCCTACGACATAACAGTATCGCACTGCCTGATTCATCACAACAACGGCACCGGCGTGCGCAACTGGGGTTCCTATGTTACAAATATTGTAAATTGCACGATTTCGGGCAACGGGGGCTACGGTATTAACAATACTTATTATAACGCCGATATTTATGTCCAAAATTCAATTGTCGGTTATAACACGCTTATGGCGATGTTCAACAACTACCAGCATAGCGCCGTAGCGTCGTGTGAGTACAGCGACATGGTGAGAGCCACGGGAATGCCCTGGTTCGGGGAAGGCTGTATCGACAGCGATCCCATGTTTGCGGATACTCTGGCGCGCGACTACTACCTCCTTGCCGGTTCTCCATGCATGGATACCGGCGATCCCGAGTCGCCCCTCGATCCCGACAGCACCTTAGCCGATATGGGAGCCATATATCATGACCATATGACGAATGTCGAGACAGCGCCGGAATTGCCTGGAGATTTGGCGCTTTTAAGGATCTATCCTAACCCCTTTAACGCCGCCACAACTATTGAATATGTTCTGACCGAAACGGCCGAAGTTGAGATATCGATTTACAACTTGCTGGGGCAAAGAATTGAAACGCTTTATACCGGAAAAAGTCCGGCCGGAAATCAAAGCCTGATCTGGAACGCTGACGAATACCCTTCAGGGGTGTATTTCACCCGGTTAAGAGCGGGCGATAAAATCCATTCCCGAAAGATTATTTTTCTGAAATAGGGTCGATTTTCACCGTTGCTTATTTTTAAAAATGGATTAACTTTAGTTAGTAGTTAGAGCCGATAAAGGGTCTTTGAAAATTCATATCGTCAAACTTCACGGAGGATCACGCCATGAAAGCGATGTTGGCAACTGTTTCGATTGCGTTTCTGGCTGTATTCACATTTTCCACGGCGGAAGCCGGAATCATCTATGTTCCCATACAATATCCCACCATACAGCAGGGCATAAACGCGTCGTCGCCGGGAGATACGGTCCTGGTCGATAACGGATACTACACCGAAAATATTACTATTTCAAATCATGCGCTAACCCTGGCCAGTATGTTCATTATGACCGGCGATACCGCGGCCATCTCAAATACCATTGTCGACGGTGGCAATGTCACCACCACCATTACGATCCAGCCGTACGATCACTTTCTGGTGGAGGTTATCGGCTTTACGATCATCAACGGACTGGGCACCGGCAACTGGCCCAACGTGCACGGCGGCGCGATCCATACCGGCGATTCGGTCTTCGTAAATATCGATCACTGCTATTTTCACGACAACCTGACCACCGGCGACAGCAACCGGGGTGCGGGGATATATATAAATTCGTCATATTCGAGGATCTCCAACTGCGTATTTTATGACAACGAGTCGAGCTTCGGCCCCGCCATCGCGGTGGGCAATCATACCCGCGAAACGGCGATAGACAGTTGCGAGATGTATGACAATATCTGCACCTTTACCAATCCGGATAATATGTCGGTGATCTCTATCACCTATTCCTACGACATAACCGTATCGCACTGCCTGATTCATCACAATAACGGCACCGGCGTGCGGAACTGGGGTTCTTATGTTACCAATATCGTGAACTGCACTATTTCGGGCAACGGGGGCTACGGTATATACAATTCTTATTTCAATGCCGATCTTTACGTGCAGAACACGGTTGTAGCCCACAACTCCCTTATGGCGCTCTTTAACAACTATGTGTATAATCCCGTTGCATTATGTGAATACAGCGACATGGTGGAAGCGACAGGCATGCCGTGGTTTGGCGAGGGTTGTATCGACGCCGATCCCATGTTTGCCGATACATTGTTGCACGACTACTCGCTTTTGATCGGTTCGCCGTGCATCGATTCCGGAGATCCCGATTCGCCCCTCGATCCCGACAGCACCATCGCCGATATGGGAGCCATATATCACGAGCAGCTGACCGGTATCGAAACCGCGCCGGAATTGCCCGCAGATTTCGCGCTTCTGGCGAACTATCCCAATCCCTTTAATGCCGCCACAACCATCGAATATGTTCTGACCGAACCGGCCGAAATCGTGATATCGGTTTACAACACGCTGGGGCAGAGAATGGAAACGCTGCACGCCGGAAGAAGTCCCGCCGGAAAGCAAAGCTTGATATGGATGGCGGGTGAATATCCGTCTGGAGTATATTTCGCCCGGTTGGAGGCGGCCGGAACTTCGAGAAATTTGAAAATGATATTGTTGAAATAGGATTAGAGTCTGGAGATAGTATGCATACATATGTAACAATTTTGCTTTTGACCGGATATTTGTCTTCGGTCGCATTCGCCGCGGACATTCCCATAGCGCAACTTCCCGACGGTACGAAATATATAGCCGATAAAATCGTGGTATCAAAGGCGGGCAATACTCCTGAATTAGTCGTTTACGAAAACAATGGCGATAACGCCGTTACCGGCGTTCCCTCGGTCGACCGGATATGTCAAAAATACGGCATAATTCAAGTCGAACCATTCTACACGGGTAAATTAAAAAATGAGATGTTATCCCGCCTGGTTTCCGATATATACATTTTCACCCTGAACGACCCCGCGAACCTGGAATCGGCCATATATGAACTCTCCAATCATCCCGATATTGAATACGCGGAGTTATATACCATCCCTGAACCCTGCTACACCCCCGACGATCCCATGTTTTTTCTGCAGTGGTTTCTGCCGCATGTCCAGGCGCCCGAGGCCTGGGATATCATCAGGGGCGATACAACAAGGCATTCGGTTATCGCCATTGTCGATACCGGCGTCGACTGGGATCATCTCGATATCGCGCCCAATATCTGGGTCAACGAGGTCGAGGATCTCAACGCCAATAATACACTGGATCCCGGAGATATTAACAATATCGATGATGACGGCAACGGATATGTCGATGACGTCGTCGGCTGGGATCATGGCTCAGGCGACAACGATCCCTCCGAGGACGCGCTTTTGCATGGGACCTCGGTGGCCAGTTGTGCTTCCCCCGCCACCGATAACGGGATAGGGACAGCCGGCCTCGGTTTTTCGGCGAGGATCATGTGCGTCAAGGCCGCCGACCAGGCGGGGAACTTCGTGGCGCCGTATCAATGCATGATCTACGCCGCCGACAACGGCGCCCATGTGATCAACTGCTCCTGGGCCACTCCGATATACAGCCAGTTTGAGCAGGACGCGATCAACGCCATCCACGACGTCGGGTCGCTGGTTATCGCTTCCGCCGCGGCAACAATGGATACGATTCCCCGTTATCCCTGCGGTTATGACAACGTCATGGCGGTCACCACTACCGACGACCAGGACCACAAGGCCTATTTCGCCGCCTTCGGCCACTGGGTCGATCTCTGCGCGCCGGGGGTCAATATGTGGGTCATATCCGGAAACTTCTACGACTACATGACCGGCACCTCGTTATCGGCCGCTGTAGTGTCGGGGCTGGCGGGGCTGGTATGGGCCAATTTCCCGGGGTTCACCAACGATGAAATAGAGACTTTGATCGAAGACGCCTGCGACTCCATCGACCATCTAAATCCCTATTACGCCGGCATGCTGGGTGCCGGACGAATCAATGCCTTCAACTGCGTGAATACGACCGGCATCGAAAACGGGCCGGAATTGCCGGATAGGTTTGTCACCCTCAAGGCCTACCCCAACCCATTCAACGCCGCCTGCAGAATCACCGTCTCCGATCCCGATATCGAGCAGGTGGATATCTATGATATTACTGGCAGGCTGGTGGAGCGGCTGGCGGTGAGAGGCGGGGAGGCCACCTGGGATGCGACTGCGCACACTTCCGGCGTCTATTTCGCGCGGGCGGGGGATTACTCAAGAAGCATTAAGTTATTGTTATTGAGATAGATACAATGATTGTTAAATTAACCGCATACTGCTTCAATTTGGTTTTAACCTTTACATTTTTTATATCTTCATCTTACGCCCAATGGACGGTGCCGGAACAAATTGTTTATGGGCATCTCCTTTCGGGGCCTCGTGCTTTTTCTGTCGGTGATACAATTCACGTAGTCGCGAGGGGTACCTATTCTTTTTACTATATACGATCTAATGATAATGGAGAAACTTGGTCGGATCCTGTTTGTCCGGTAGATACATTTTATAGGACAAGAATGAGCGATATAAGATACTCAAATAATATTTTATATATTGCGTTTTATGGGAGAGTAACTGTCAACGATCCTTTAAAATGCTATTTAATAAAAAGTAGTAATGGTGGACAGTTTTGGAACGATCCAATAGACGTATTCCACCTGACCTGGAAATACCCTCGCCTTGCCGGTAACGGGGATACATTGTTTTATTCAATTTGCCTTCCACAGGTAATCCTAATGCGCAGTTATGATGGCGGTGAAAATTGGGACGGTCCTTTAATTATAGAGGCTGATTCGGGAATGTTTATCGACTATTCTCCGAATCTATTTTATCATGATGGACGCTTACACGTTATTTATCAATGCGGACTTGTGTTTGATTCAGTTGGTATCGAAATATATTATAGATATAGCGATGATCACGGCCAAACCTGGTCTGAGAGAATTCCATTGTCAACGCCGGAGCCCGTACCGTATCATGAGCATAGTCAATTTCCATCTGCGACCATAGATTCGTCCGGCAATATAATGGCATTATGGTTTGACTATAAATATGGGAGCGCCTGTGGAGTAACCGGCGATATCCTGGGTAGGATCAGTCGAGATAACGGTAATACCTGGCTGCAAGAAACGAGACTTACCTATACCCAAACTGGCAGGGGTTCGACATGTTTGATATTGAATGATACCCTATATGCGATATGGGAAGATGATTACCCGCTTGGATGTTTTTATCCTAAATTAATGTATTCTATGTCCAATAATTGGGGTAATTCCTGGAGTATTCCCGAGGCTATCGACAATTTATCAAATCCAACGGAAATATTACCTTTCTTATTGACAACTGGTGAAAATGAATTCTTAAAATTCCATTGTATTTTTAGGGGAAATACCTTTCCAGGCCATGATCTGTTTTATACGAGCAGCGATACTTTCACGGATATTGCTATTAGGGATTTTCCAGAAATACCGAGAGGTATTACCATCACCGCCTACCCCAACCCCTTCAATGCCGCCTGCAGGATCACCGTCTCCGATCCCAATATTGAGCATATCGATATCTACGACATCACCGGCAGGCTGGTGAAGCGGCTGGCGGTGAGAGGCGGGGAGGCCACCTGGGATGCGACCGCCCACACCTCCGGCGTCTATTTCGCGCGGGCGGGGGCGGGGGATTATTCGCGGAATATAAAGATTGTGCTGTTGAAATAAATTCGCCTGTGCGGCCGGGTCGCCCGACCCGGCGCATCAATTCCAAGCCGCTGTCGGGTCAGGCTGTACATGGGTTCCTGACCGCCCAGCAGTATTTCTATAATTACCCAAAATGGTCAAACATGCTTGACTCCCGCGACATGTTATTCATATAGAATGGGGGCAAAACAGCCCGATTTATGCGGTTTTTCGGTTTCGTAAAAAGAAAACCCCCGCCCCGGAGGGATCGGGGCGGGGGCCGGTATAGAAAAGACTCCGAGGGATTAAGTTGGAGCCTGGGAGCGCTAATTTAAGGCCAGATCATGTTCCAGGGAGATCATCAGGGCGTCAATTGAGGCCAACTGCTGGTATTTCCTCAGTTGATCCGGCTGCAGAATAGCCCGTGCCTGCAGGATGGCATCGACCTCGGCGGCCTTGTAAGTCGCCATAAATTCGTAATATTCCTTGATTAAATGCCTGACGGCGGTGCCGTTCAAGTTCATCCAGTTGGAGGTGAATTTCTCGATCTCCTGGAGCCTGATATTGGCCTGGCCTCTGGCCTCTATCATCTTCTCCACCGCGTTTTTATCGATAATCTCGAGTTTCTTGACCTGCGCGTCGGTTAAAGCCAGTGACGCCTTGTGTTCCAATATCTTAGCCACCGGCGTAACCGGCAGGTTTCCGGCGAAGGAGGTCGAAATCGTGGTTATGGCCAGCGCCATCAGTATTATAATTATTCTTTTCATGTCTTTACTCCTTTTTCTCTGTTTATTATTGTTGACAAACTCGGGCGTAATTGTTATCCTACTAATAACTGAGGGCAGTAAGGTTTTCCTGCACGGGAACTGGGATCGTCGGACGTTCAAGGCGGCCAACCTACCCTCCGACGATCTTTGCCCTCTTTTTTTATTCTGATTTAATTACGGATATCCAATCGGGTGGTTTCAAAAAATATGGACGCTAAAGAAGGCGATTTCAGCCTTTGACGCCGATGAGAATTACGCCGACCAGTATGAAAGCTATGCCGGCCCACTTCAGGGTATTGAACGGCTCTTTCAAAAATAAGAATGACACCAGCACCACCAAGGCATAACCGGTGCTCATGAGAATCGGGTAGGCCAC
>CP070813.1:3392935-3401837 GCA_020344055.1 Candidatus Zixiibacteriota bacterium
AGAGGATGAGAAAGGTCCACGACGGCGCCGTTCACTACCGCCCCGAGAGCTCTTTTGGCCAGCGATTTGGAAACTGAACTCGCTATCTCGGCGGGAGTAATATCCTTTTTGAATTCTTTTTTCGAACCGTCGGGAAATTCTATTTTAATCATTACCTAAATAAAAATCAGCTACCCCAGGAGGGCAGCCTCGATTCCTGGACCCCCGGGACTATTGCCGCCTCTCATACACAATGGTGGGCGATACTGGAATTGAACCAGTGACCCCTTGCATGTCAAGCAAGTACTCTAACCATCTGAGCTAATCGCCCCGGTAAAATTATCGGCAACAAGAGTCCAAAGCTAATATTTTTTAAATCCTGACGAGGCCGACGGCTATTTCGCCGGACTCATAAAAACGCACATTCTTAAGATAACCGAATCGGATACCGGTCATCATGGATAAATATACTTTTCTATAAAAAATCGGGCAAGCAAAAAATCTCAAAATGCAATTACCGTGTCCATATATCATTATGGGGATTACTTTTCGGATTCTAGCCTGTTCCCTGGGCCATCTTTATAAATGTTTCGGCGTTGGTGTATTCTTTTCTTAGAAGTTCCAGCATCTTTACCTCGTTTGTTGGATCCAGACCGAGAACTTCCCATACTTCCTCATGAAATGGATTACTTTTTTCAATTACCTGGTCATCCACAATTTCGTTTTTATGGGCAAGTTGATCGGCGAGATGAATTATCGCCGCCAGACTGTCAACAGACATCGCCTCCTGAGAGTGATGATTTAATATGGCGAAGCAAATTTCCCCGGGCAGATTCCATTTGGAGGCCATATAACTTCCCAGGTCGGAATGCGTAAACTGCAGAACGCTGGATTCGATATCGATCTCTGAAAACGACGGTTGCTTTTCCATTACCGTTTTAATTTTCGAATACTCTTCGGGCAGATGGGATATTATTATTAATTTTCCGATATCGTGCAATAGCCCCCCCGAAAACGCGATTTCTGACTCCTGGAGAAAACCCCTTTTTACAAACCTGGACACGATTTTCGCCATAAACGCCGCCGAAAGAGAATGACGCCAAAAATTTTCCAGATACTCCCTGTCGAGGGCGCTATTCTTTGAAAAAGCCTCAAAAACCGACGCCGAAATAACCAGGGATTTTACCGCTTCCAAGCCCAGAATTACTATCGCCTGCTTTACGTTAGTAATTGTCCTTGAAATACCGTAATATGAGGAATTGGTGAGTTTCAATACCTTGGCGGTCAGGGCAGGATCTTCCGCGATTATGGCGCCGATTTCATAGGCCGAGGTATTCGGATTGTTGATAACTTTCGTAATCTGCGTGAACACTATTGGCGGTGTAGGGAGATTATGAATCTTATCGATTATCAATTTGAGTTTTTTCTCGGTGGCTTCCGAGGTTTCCATCATCTTTATTCGCTCTCCCCCTGCAAATTAAACCTATCTATCAATATCTCTGCAAGACGCTCAATGAATTCCGGACTATTATAATACCCATCGGCAATATTACGCCGGATCTTTGCAAGACGGGCTTTATGTGAAGTAGTGCTTGAATCTGCGGCAGGCTTTGAGATTTTTTCGATGCTGTAGAGTCCATCCTGAGATCGATTCCCCGGATCCACCGTATCCTTGGTACAGGCGACACCGGAAATATCGCCATTTCCGGAAGCGGGAATCCTTTTCGCCTCCAACTCAATTATATCTTTAATTAAGAAAATTCGTTCGCCGGAACCCGATCCCGGCGAAATATGCTTTCCCGGATCCCCGCTTTTTCCGGAGACCTTTTCACCGCTACTATCAGGAGATGGCTGTCCTGCAGGCTTGTTTGTTTTGCGACCGTCTTCGGGCGGGGGAATCGTATTATCAAAACCGTGGACTTTCATAATGCATTATCCCATTATCTGTATCGGCAGGATTCGGCAACAGCTTAGCTGGTTTTATCGAAATACACGGGCGAAGGTTGTGTTGCAGTTTTATACCCGCCGATTTTGCTCATCTCGACCGTTTCTCCCAGCTCCCCCTTTAGATCCCGATAAGACATTTTCAGGCGTTCGGTCAGCTCATCCATCAGTTCGAAATTCCTTTTTGAGATCCCGGTTATGCTACCGAGTATCTTTTTTATCTCTTTATCTCCGGAATTCAACATTCCCGAAAGGCTCACATCATCGGTCTCAAGGCAGGCAATATCATAATCAATATTTTTTATTTTCTCAATAATCTCAT
Organism: Candidatus Zixiibacteriota bacterium; assembly: GCA_020344055.1. GTDB lineage: Bacteria > Zixibacteria > MSB-5A5 > UBA10806 > UBA10806. The sequence continues at coordinate 3,395,181 of CP070813.1, forward strand.
CAACAATTTCGCATTTTCCGCGAAATCCCTCGATTTCCTTTTTCCCCAGAAGATTCTTCTGCTCCAAAAGGATTTTTTCCATATCTTCAAAGAGGCTTTTCTTGGCTTTAAGGAGTCTTACGAGATTAGCCTTTGATTTATCCACTATACCTCCATTGAAATTAATTGACTCCCGGGATTATTCATAATTTCCCGTGAAGATTTCCCGGGGTCATTATTCTCCATCTTTTCCCAGGCTTCCTTTATCTCGTTAACCAACGGAATAATTTCATCCAGTTCTTTTACTTTATTACACGTATTCGCCATGGTGATTTTCTCAACGAAGTATGAATAAAGAGCCGACAGCCTTTTCGCGAATTCTCCGCCTTCTTCGAGATTCAACGTAGCCAGCAGATGCAGGAAGATATTTCTGGCGCGGTCGAGTTTTTCATTCGTGCCGGGCACATCGCCGGCCCCTATTCTCTCCTTTCCCTGATCTATCAATTCCAGCGCGGACTCGTAAAGGAAGACTATGAGCTCCTTTTGGCTCATATTCTTTATTTTTACGTCCCTGTAGGTTTTAAGCTCTTTTTTCGCCACCGTCAGCCCTTACTCTTAAACGTCAATTCTAAAACAATCCCCCGGAGTTGTTGTTGGACTGCCATAGTGAATCCAGAGAGGCGATGGCGGAAGATAGAAACATTTGCTGGCTCTGCAGCTTTCCAATCGCCTCCTCCATAGCGATAAACTGCTTGTAGAGGCTTTCGCGCTTTAACTCGAGCTGTTTTTCCATTCTCTCAATTTGCTCCTTGATGTTGTTGATCTGTTTTTCAATGGCTTTTGTCCTCGAATTCAAAATCCCGTCATTTGCGTCGGTATAAACATCGATCTTTTCACTCAACAGGGCGGCAATGCCTTTCGTCAGGGTGATTTTCCCCTCGGGGCCCGAAACCAGCAGATCCGGCGTCAGGGTAACCTTAAGTTTCAGGCCGGCGGTATTTTCATTCTCATCGTCCCCGGTAAGTATCTGTCCTACTCCCGTCGCGGGTTCTCCATTTATTGTACCTTCGACATCGGCACCATCGGTAGAGGTCCCCCCTGAAAGTCCCAGTATGGTATGCGCGCTCCAGGCGGGCTCCACGTCGATATTGACTTTGGAATTGGACCCCCAGATCGAGGAGGTTATCTCGAAGTGGCCGGTATCCCCGTTATCCACCCACACCACTTCAACATCATTTGAGCCGAGCTCCTCGCAGGCGTTAATTTTTTCCTCGATTTCCGCAGCGAGTTCATCGCCGCTGGTATAAATTCTGGCTTCCAGGGAAATTTCACCCGAAACGGCCCCGTTTACCGATATCTTGATTCTGTTGTTGTTATTGGTCAGATCGATATTCGTCAAAGCCGGGTTGCCGATGGACACCCCGGTATAGGTACCCCGGGTAGCGGCCTGTGTGATATCGACATCGTACCCGCTTTCGGAAGGAATGGCATCCGGACCCGCGGATAAGAACTTTATATATCCGTTGTCGGAATTGCCCGATGCCAGAAACAGTTTCTTCACCGCCTCGGGATCATCATTCAACAACTCCGTTAAAACCGACGTGTCGACGCTGAGTTTTCCGTAGATGTCGAATTTCACTCCGACGTCAGAGAGTGTCGTAAGATCTCCATCCAGTCCCCTTACTCTCTGCGTAATATCCGATCTAACGTATGAGAGGAGATTCACCAATGATGTTTCACCCAGGAGGACCCCGGCGGTATTGGCATCGGCGTTAAAGCTCATCTGCTCGTCGACAAATTCCGCGAACTCGTTGTATTTGCTGACCAGATCCTGAACCGTGGAGATAATACTGGAACGATCGGAATTGACGGTAATCTTGATCGGCCCGGCGGAAACATCATGCAATTCCAGGGTAACTCCATCGATCAGGCTGGTTATGGTATTGGAGGAGGACGTGACCACGATGGGGGAACCGCCCGACCCCTGCGAACCGAGTCTTAGAATAGCATCCTGCCCGGCCTGAATCAGGGGTGCCAGAGCTTGCACCTGGAACGTATCCCCTCCCACGAGGACGCCCGAGGAAAAAGATAACGTCAATCCGTCGGACCCGTCGCCCGTTAAAACTACCTCGTCGGTGGCGGGATTAAAGGTCGACGGTATGGTTATGGATCCGGAATCGGTGCCGTCGCTCCAGTTCACGGTGATTTCATCAACGCCGATGGTCTGCGACCCGGAACCTTCGATGGTGAAGGTATATATTTTATTGGCCGTGCCGGTATAACCGGCGCCGGCTCCCAGCGAGGGATTCGAGGTTGCGTTCGGTGACCATTCCATTTTTTCGGGAATATCAAAATAACTCGTTTCAAAATCCGGCTGGGTTCCGCCTATTAAATCATTCGTGACGGTGATTTCGCTATTCGCGCCGGTCTGGTTGGCAGAAAGAATCAGCCTGTAAGGGTCGTTTCCCGAACCGTCGTTTATGATAGCTGCCGTCACTCCGGCGCCGGCGTCATTAATGGCCTGCTTCAGAGCGCTCAGACTGTTACTGCCGGCCTCCAGGTTTATGGTAACGGGCGCGCTGCCCCCAACGGAGATCTCGATTGTTCCCGTACCAACTATAGTCTGATCGGAAGAATAGCCCTGGCTGGCGATCTGTTGGTTCTGCGCCAGCTGATCTACCGAGACGAAGTATGTTCCGCTGGCGGAGCTACCGCTTCCGGCCGCGGATATTATGTCCGGATTCGATGACGAAACTGAGATTTTATCCCAAAGAGAAGCCTTTGATAAAACGTCAGCCTGGGTTTTAAAAGCCAGGAGATACGAATTTATGGTCTGCCAGCTGGTCATTTTCTGGGCGTATTCCGCCTGGCGGGCCAGATAGACATTTTGCTTGGCCCTTTCGGCTTCTATAATACTGTTTATTATTTCAGTGGTATTCAATCCTGAGAAAATACCGTCAATGGCTCCTGATGCCATTTTAACGCCTCCTGAGTAACGGGACAACTACCGTAGGCAGTGCCCGTTTGCGGGAATACAAAGCGGCACTGCATCTTTTCATTAATATTATCGGAAATAACAGGGTTTTTATTAGCATAATGAGACTTATTTAAGAGCGATAAGACCGCCTATTTCATTCGAAATCCAGGTAAAAAAAAGGGGGATGGGTAAATCCCATCCCCACTATCCTTCAGAGTAAGTATTAACCAAACAGTGAAAGCACAACCTGCGGGACCTGGTTGCCCTGCGCGAGCATGGCAACACCGGCCTGCATCAGGATCTGGTGTTTGACGAACTCGGACATTTCTCTGGCCATATCGGTATCGCGGATGTTTGATTCGGATGCCGTCAGGTTCTGAGCGGCGATCCTGAGGTTGGTCAGGTTGGATTCCAGTGTGTTCTTCTGGAAGGATCCCAGTGTGCCCCTGATGTTGGTAACCTGGTTAATGGCCTCATCGATGACCCTCTGGGAATCCTGAGCACCCTCCGCCGTGGTAACATCGATTTCGGCGAGACTCGCGAACATGTTATTGTCGAGATTCTGGCCGATATAAGTCGCCGAAAGGTTGTCGATTGCGATTTTCGCGGTCTGTCCAACATTGGCGCCGATCTGGAAGACGAGGCTTCTATCGGTAACGTACATCATCTCCGTGCCGCCGTCGGATTTCAACGAAAGGCGCATCTTGAGCCATTCATCTCTCTGTGAGTTGAAGATGGTTGTCTCTTTACCCGCTGTAACAACCTCTTCGGTTCCTCCATCAAGCCTGACCGCGTATGTGCGCGCTTTGACCGTAAGCAGCATATTACCGATGTTGATTCCGCCATTGGTCTGGGCCGGAGCCACCGTCATGGTCACCGAACCGCGGGAACTTGTGTCGTCGCTGGTATAAAGCGTCTGATCATAGTTGGAATATAGGGTGGCAGTGTAGAAGTAACGGACATCGTTAATCGAGTTGTTGTAACCGTCAAATCTTACGATCCCGTCAAGACCCTTGTTGGCTAGTTGGTCAACGGTCATACCGATTGCGTTGAAGAGAGCGGTGGCTGTTCCGGTTCCGGTCATATTCAGTCTTAGTGAGTATTTTGATCCTTCATCCATGGTGTAAAATCTCAATTTGCTCTGGCCACCTTCAGTTATAACCGTAGCGTAGACCTTATTTGCCTGGCCGACAGCCACATCGCTGAAGGTACCGAAGTTGGCGGCCAAGGCCATCTTGCCATTAATGGTGGCGGCCAATGCCGAGAGTGTTGAGAATGTTCCGCTACCGATAGCGAAGGTCACCGTCTTGGTGTAAGCGTCTACAAGAGTCGAGCTTGACGCGAACTGAGCGGTAAGCGAAAGCAGGTTGCTTGAACGACCGCGGCTGTTCTGATTCTGCAGCCCGGAGAGACCGGCAGTGACGGTAGCGTTGGATGACGTAATGGTGCCGACCGCGAGCGAGTAATTGGTTCCCTGCTGAGTGGTCCTGATACGGATGGCGTCAGGCGCGCCGGCCGTAACCGTCGCCTGAAGTTTGCCGGCGAGAAATGTGTTGGCGTTGATGGCGCTGTTCAATTTCGAGGCGATATTGGTAGCGAGATCGCCGGACGCGACCACGTCGGTCCTGATAGTCAGGGTTTGCAGACCAACGGCGTTATTCCCGGCCTCCTGGAAATTGAGCTGGAAAGAAATGGTATACTGGTTGTTGTCGACCAGAGTGCTGAAGTTGGTGACCGCCCTGGCGTAAGCTTCACGAATCGAAGCAGCGGTACCGGTTAAGGAAATTCCGTTGCCCCAGGCATCCAGAGCTGTTATGGCTTCACCGGTCTTGATCGCACCCGAGGACGCCTGAATGACGTCGATATTGTGCACCCCACCGGCCAGATTGTAAGGACCTGTCGGCGTATTCAACCCGAGACTGGTAACGTCGAGAGTCGCGGACGAATCGCTCAGCATGACGGATGACACGCTATGGACACCGTCAGACATATTCGATTCGGTAATCGTCAACCCGGAAACGTTTGATGTGGTGATGGCCGCCACGTTTGCCGCGGAGCCGTCGAGCAATTTCTTTGTTCCGTACTGAGTATTGGCGGCGATTCTGTCGATAGTGCGAATCGCATTTGTTATTTCGGCCTGGTCAGCAGCCAACTGGTTGTCGTCATTGACACCCTCGTTAGCGGCGTGAATGGCCAGTTCCCTCATACCGATTAACAGGTTGTTAATCTCGTTGAGGGCTCCCTCAGCGGTCTGGATCATGTTGATCGAAACCTCCGAGTTCTGTACGGCGCGATTCAACCCGGCGATCTGAGCACGAAACTGCTCGGATATAACCAACCCGGCCGGATCGTCGGCTGCCTTGTTAACCCGGAAGCCTGACGATAACTTCTCCATCGTCGAAGACAGCTTGTTGGTCGTAATCGTCAAATTACGCCAGGCATCCAACGCCGTGATGTTGTGGTTAATTCTTAATGCCATTTAACTTCCTCCTTGAAATTGTGCTAACGTCCTTTCTGTTAACATCTTTATTAATGAACATCTCGCTTCATCATTTTTAATCATAATCTGCTGAAGTAAACCATACACCCCCTTGTAGAAGACAATATGAATCAGTTAGATATTTAGATCTTCTGAAGATTATAATCGACAGGAAGATATGGACGCTTTAATCTAAATATATTTTTTTTGAAATTGGTAACTTATTGTGTTTCAACGGGTTTATTAAATCGGGCTATTTCCTCAAGCCGACTTCTGGCGATTTTATTTTCGGGATCCGATTTCAGGACAGCCTCGTAACCCAATATCGCCGAATCGAGTTTGCCCAGATTGAAATAGCAGTCGGCGAGTCGCAATATGGCATCATGTTGCCCCGGATTTTCGGAGATATATTTTTCGTACTGGGAAATCGCCTTCCAGTAGTCTTTCATATTATAGTAGATATCCCCCAGAGTGACGTGAAGGCCGGGTTCGTTCGGAGAAAATTCGAGGTACTTTTCAAAAAAGGCGATAGATTCACCCAGCTTATTCTGATTCAAAAGACAGACTGCGAGATTCCTGTAGGCGAGGGAAAAGCCCGATGACAACTTAAGGGTACGACGATAATACTGTTCCGCGGAAGCGTAATTCCGTTGCTTGAAAAAGCAGTTGCCCAAATTATTCAGGGCTGCCGGATCGGTCGGGGAGGTTTCAGATTGTTTGCGGTATTTTTCCGCCGCCGAGATATAATTTCGGAAGTGATAAAGCAAATCCCCCTTTGCCGCCAGCGCCTGTGGGGAATTCGGCATTTTTAGCAGCGCTTTATCGACCGCCTCGGAGGCCTTGTTAAGATCGCCTTCAAGCGATGCCGCCCCCGCCAGGCCCAGAAGCGAAGCGTTGCCGGAATCGTCATACATCTGAGCTCTCTCAAAGCTATCAGAGGCCTTTTTATGGTCGCCGAGGTTCAGATAAGCCTCGCCCAGCAAAATATATATTTCCGAATCCTCATGGCCGTTTACTATGGCCCTGCCGCAATGATAGACAATCTTATCAAACTGTTTTTTCTGCCGGTAACATCGCGCGATAAGATGCTGAGTATATTCGAAATCTCCCACTTCCTCTATCACTTTATGGAAATATTCCAGGGCCTTATCGATATTATTTCTAAAATATTGAGAGAGTCCGAGTCCGTAATAGACCGCGAAATGGCTGTTGAGATTATTCA
>CP070813.1:3401937-3410838 GCA_020344055.1 Candidatus Zixiibacteriota bacterium
TTTAGGTTTCTGCTTCCGCAGGAATGACATTTTGTTATGGTTGTATGTCTCGGCGCTATTTTGCTGGTTACCAGGCGCCTGCTTGGTAACCTTTGGCTGTGCGGTCAAGTCTCCGTACTTGACCGCCTTTTGTCGTCAGGTGCGGAGACCTGACGACACCCCAAATATCATTTCAACAACGTCGACTTGATAATCCGCTGCTCGTTATTGTGTTTCGGGAACTATGATTCCCGAAACTACAGCTATTGGGATAATTTTGTGGTTTGCTTACCTCCCGGCACGCCAACCACATGCGATAATCTAATTAGGTAAGCCCCTAACACAAATACAGCCAAAGATAATTAGAAACTCGAACAGATAAAAAACACTTGCCATTCGACCGTACAATCGGTATTATCGGGGCTGTTGTCAAAAAATGATTTGATTTTAGCGAGAGGATAAATTGAGATGACGTCATTCGCGTACGCTGAATTATTGAGGCCGACGACGCGCGGGAGAGCGCTGTTATACGATATCGGGATAGCCGTTTGCGGCTCAATTGTGATCGCGCTGGCATCCCGGATAGCCTTCTATCTTCCCCTGAGCCCTGTTCCGGTAACCGGGCAAACTTTCGCGGTCCTTCTGGTCGGGGCGATTCTCGGCAGAAAGCGGGCCGTCATGGCGGTCGCCGCTTACCTGACCGAAGGCGCCATGGGCCTGCCTGTTTTCGCGGCCGGTACGGCGGGGATCGGAATCCTCGGCGGGGTGACGGGCGGATACCTGATCGGATTCCTGGCGGCCGGGTTTATTACCGGATACCTGGCTGAATCCGGATGGGACAGGCGTTTCCTTACAACCGTCCTGGCCATGATTTTCGGTAACCTCGCGATATACATTTTCGGGGTCTCCTGGCTGGCGGTTTTTATCGGTATTGATAAGGCGCTTTACGCCGGACTTTTGGTATTCCTGCCGGGCGATTTGCTTAAAATAATCGCCGCCTCGCTGATTCTGCCCGCCGGCTGGAAACTCCTGGATAGAAAAAAGAAAAATCCGGCGTCATATTTTTAAACGCGGACGGTAATCCGTACAAGGTCGCTATCAATATCCCGAGAGCAGGACAGACACGACCGTCCGCCCTCTCGATTTGTGGCCGGTAAACCTCCCGGTGCGCCAACCTGAATAAAACCGGTCATTGCGAGGCCCCGCCAAAGGCGGGGCCGAAGCAATCTCCATAATAAAGCTTGTAGGTATTTGAAAAAGATCGCCACGTCGCCCTACGGACTCCTCGCGATGACGATTTAAAAACACTGGTTACCAAACGCCCGCTTGATAACCTATAGCCTTAACGAAACCTTGACACAGAACTCCCGCCTCTATACAATTCCATAATATGATTAAACTTACTCCCGAAAGGCTGGTCTTTCTATTTTTCCTGGTATTCTTTATCTTCGTTCCCAACAATGACCAGGGTTATGATTCCTACGCCTTCCTGCTGGATGCCCGGGACGGTCTGGAGATTGTCCATCCCCACCACCTGCTCTATAATGTCTTTAAACATATTCTATTTTTACTTTCCACGGGCGTCGGTCTGGATGCCATGAAGGTGATCTCCCTGGCAAGCTCCGTTCTCGGGGCTTTGAGCCTGGCGGTGATATTCAGATTCATAAGACAGCGCGCCCTTCCGGAGATCGCCCTGACCGGCGCCATTATTGTCGGGATGGTATTTTCGTCATGGTACTATTCCACCTCGGTGGAGGTGAATATCGTAACGATGATGTTTCTCATACTCTCACTCTATTACCTGACGAGAGAAAATGGCGACAGGAGTTCGATCCTGGCGTTTTTGCTTTTAACCATTGGGATACTGTTCCATCAAATCTTAATCCTGGCCCTGATCCCGATGCTGATATACGATTCCAGTCGACACCGCTCATTCGTAAGGTCAATCAGGTCGTGCATGTACAGCATTATACCCGGTTTCGTGATCTATATCGTTGTAGCGTTCGCGGCATCGGATGGCGGCATAACCGGGGCGTTCGCCTGGCTGACGAAATACCCGGGGCTCGGCAGATGGGGCGTTGTCCATTCCGGGAGCCTTATTGCATCGGCGGGCGGTATCGCCAAGGCGGTGTTCGGCGGTTCCATGCTCAGGCAGGCGTTATACGGGGGCGGGATCTCGCTGCCGGAAATCCTGTATCTCGTCGGAGCCGGGCTATCTTTATGCGGCATGATTATTCTATTTATAAGCGCCACGAAAAATATATTAAAGAAAACCGATTCGATTTTAATGGCCGCTACCTCGTTAATATTTCTTGTCTTCGCCTTCTGGTGGGCGCCGCAGGACGGCGGATTCTGGTTTTACCCGGTTGTATTAATCATGACTATTATATTTATCTCCATAGGAAACTCCGCGCTGATCAGGAATACCGCCTACGCCACCATGATCATATTCGCCTTTGTAAACATAACCTGCGAATTCGTTCCCGCTTCCCGGATCAATAACTCTGTTTCTCGATCCGGCGCGGACGCTCTCGCGAAACTGGCTCTGGACGATAACGATCTTATTGTCGCCAACATGCCGCAGATCCGGCTGGCTTTGGATTACCATTACAGGGTCAAACCGAAGATCAAAAGCGTCGCCTACCTCGAAGACGGCCCCAAAAGCGAGGTGATTCGTCGTTATCAATCATTTCTTTCCGATTTCGAGGGCCGGATGATAATTTTCGAAAACGAGATCTATCCGGAATCGCACAGGCGGTTTCTATTCGGCAGGTTCTCGCAATCCGAATACACCGAAACCTATCAACCGTTTTTATCGTCGCTTGTGCCGGTCGATTCGATCCGGGTATACGGTAAGTGGGTTACCATATATGAACTTGAAAAAGACGACGTACAAAAGTAAACTCTTTTTTTATTGACTGAAAACGACCGTAACGGTTAATTCGTCCCCATGAAAAAGATCTCTCCGAACAGCTTGAAAGCAAAAATGAGGAAAATCGAGCTGTTTGTGTTCGACGTCGACGGCGTTCTTACGGACAATACCGTCTATATGGGGCGAAACGGCGCGGAATATAAGCGTTTCTGCATAGCGGACGGCATGGCGGTATATATCGCCCGCAGGGCCGGCATACCGACGGCATTCATTTCCGGCAGGAAATCGCCCGCCACCACGGCGAGGGCCAAAGAACTGAGGATAAGCGATTATTATCAGTACCCGGGGACGAAACGAAAACCGTTTGAGAGGCTCCTGAAAAAATATAAGCTACAGCCGGAACAAACCGCCTTTATGGGCGACGACATAATAGATGTGGTCTTAATGAAGATGGCGGGTGTATCTGCGACGGTACCTCACGCGCCCGATTATGTGAAAAGATACGCCGACGTTGTTACGAAAAAACAGGCCGGTTTCGGGGCAGCGCGGGAATTCGTGGACATGGTATTGAAGGCGAAAGGATTCGATCCCCTTGAGCTCACTTTTAAATAAAGCCCGGGAGGTCATTCTCAAGGAAGCCGAGTCGCTTCGGGAGATGGCCGACAGGCTCGACGAAAATTTCGAGAAGGCGGTAGATTTAATCTATAAGGCCAAAGGCAAGGTTATCGTCTCCGGTATCGGTAAGTCGGGCCAGGTTGCCAGGAAGATCGCCGCCACCATGTCCTCCGTCGGCACCCCCGCTTTCTTCATCCATCCCACCGAGGGGCTGCATGGTGATATCGGCATGGCCTTGACGGGCGATGTGGCCATAGTCGTCAGCAAATCGGGCGATACCGAGGAGATTATGCGGTTGATACCCATCTTCAAGCGTCTCGAAATCCCCATAATCGCCCTTACCGGTGGGAACGGCTCGCAGCTTTCCAGGGAGGTCGACGTCGTGCTCGACACCTCGGTAAAGCAGGAAGCCTGCCCCCTCGATTTCGTACCCATGTCATCGGCCACTGCCGCGCTGGTCATGGGGGACGCTTTGGCGGCGGCCCTGGTGGAACTGCGTGGCTTCACCGCCGACAATTTCTCCTTCATCCATCCCGCCGGGGCGCTGGGACGCCAGCTTATCAAAGTCAAGGACTTGATGCATACCGGCGATGAATTGCCCATCGTCAGAGATACCGCCGGATTCAAATCGATACTCACCGAGATGTCGTCGAAAAAATTCGGCGTCGCACTGGTGGTGGATAACGACAACAGGCTGGTGGGGATTTTCACCGACGGCGATCTCAGGCGGACGGTGGAGTCCCGGATCGATCCCATGATACTGCTGGCCCGCGATATCGCCACTCCCAATCCCAAAAGGATCGATCCCGAAGAGTTCGGTGCCACCGCCGTGGCCATCATGGAGGAATTCAACATTACCAGCCTGGTTATAGTAGATAACGGAAATCATCCCGTCGGTTTGATACATCTGCACGATCTTTTGAAAGCCAAGGTGGTGTGATGGCGTCGGCCAAAAAGATAAAAAACGATATAATATACTACCTTATAAGAGGCCTGCTTGCCGTATTCGATCTTTTACCCAGGAATATAGCTTTAATGCTGGGAAGATTTTTCGGCGAGCTGGCCGCGATCATCGATGTGAATGAAAGGAAGCTGGCCGAGACCAACCTGAGAAACGTCTATGGCGATAAATGGAGTGATCTGAAAATAAAGCTGGTAGCCCGCGAATGCTTCGTTAAGCTCGGCCTTAATGCCGCGGACGTTATCCTGTCGAGGAGATGGACCGGAAAAGAGCTCGGGGAGTTAATCGATGTGGAGGGATACGAGCATTTCGAAAACGCTTACGCCGAAGGTAAGGGGATTGTCGGGCTGACGGGCCATATCGGCAATTTCGAGCTTTTCGCCGCCTGGTTCTCATCGGTCAGGAAGATACCGCTTTCTGTAATCGGAAGAGAGCTTTACGACAAAAGGCTGGATGACCTGATCGTGGAAAACAGACGGCGATTCGGGCTGGAGAATATACCATCCGACGCTCCCGCCAAAAAACTTCTATCGGTATTGAAAGACGGCAAAATGATCGGCGTCCTCCTGGATCTTGACTCTTCTAAAGTATCCGGCTATTTCGCGCCCTTTTTCGGCAGGCCCGCTAATACCGCTGCGGGGCCCGTGGTGCTCGGACGCAAAACCGGCTCGCCGGTGGTCCCCATGGCCATGTTCCGCCGACCGGATGATCGCTACCTGGTAAAGGTTCTGCCCGCATTCAAGATCAATAACACCGATGATAAAGAGGCCGATATCGTAGATGGGCTTACTCGTTGCAACAAGGCGCTGGAGGAGCTGATAAATTTCGACCCCACCCAGTGGATCTGGATTCATAATCGCTGGAAAAGCAAACCCGGCGATAGTTCAAGCGTAAAAAACATAATGAAGGAGGAGGAACGATCCGTATCCGAACAGCAATAATACTCGCGGCCTTTCTTGGGTTTTCCTGCAGTTCCGAGGATAACGGGCCGCAGACCACGACCACCGGGAAGATTCCCAGTTCCATACTGGAGGACGCCACCATTATCCTCACCACCGAGGGTAAGAAAGAGGCGGTTATATATGCCGACACCCTGATAAATTTCGAGGAGGAGGATTCCACCATCGCGAAAGATGTCAAGGTCGATTTTTATGACGAATTCGGCGAATACAGTTCGACCCTGACCTCCGATGAGGGATTGGTGAGGCAGAAGAAAAACGAATTTTCGGTATGGGGCAACGTGGTGGTCGAAAACGATACCGCCAGGCTGGATACGCAATCGCTCCGCTGGGACCCCGATACAAGATTGATAACAACCGACGATTTTGTGAAACTGCGGCGCGGAAACGACGTACTCACCGGGTACGGTATGAAGGCCGATAACAGGCTTCAGAACGTGCAGATATTGAGAGACGTCAAGGGCGAGTTCACCGATGTCCCCGAAAGCGAAAAAGAACTGGAGGAGATTGAGGGCAAGCCCGAAAAAGAGATAGAGCCATGACGGACGAGATGGAAAACAACGGATCGCAATTAAGGTCTGCTGACCTTCTGAAGATATATAAAAGACGCCGCGTGGTGAACGGGGTTTCAATTTCGGTATCGGCGGGCGAGATCGTGGGGCTTCTGGGACCTAACGGCGCCGGGAAAACCACAACCTTCTACATGATCACCGGGCTTATCCGTCCCAATGGCGGCAGGATATTCATGGATGATGAGGATCTGACCTTCATGCCGATGTATAAGCGGGCCCGCAAGGGGATCGGGTATCTTCCCCAGGAACCGTCCATCTTCCGCAAACTGAACGTGGAACAGAATATCATGGCTATCCTGGAGACCCTGCCGATGTCCCGGGCGCGGCGGAAAGAACGACTGGCCGAGCTCCTGAAAGATCTCGATATCGCCCATCTATCGAAGTCGATGGCCTATAATCTATCGGGTGGCGAGAGACGTCGCGTGGAGATCGCCCGGGCCCTGGTCACCGAACCGAAATTTATCCTTCTCGATGAGCCTTTTTCGGGAATCGATCCCATCACGGTGGAGGAGATTCAGAGGATTATCGCCAACCTCAAGAAAAAGGGATTGGGGATTCTCATAACCGATCATAACGTCCGCGAGACCTTATCGGTTACCGACCGCGCTTATATCATCTGCGACGGCATAATCCTCAAAAGCGGCACCTCGGAGTTCCTGGCCAACGATCCCGAGGCCCGCAAGATTTACCTCGGCGAAAAATTCCGCCTGAATTAGCCTAATTTCCGGTCATTGCGAGGCTCACGTCGAAGACGTGAGCCGTGGCAATCTCCAAAATAGAGCTTGGAGGTATTTGAAACAGATCGCTTCGTCGCCCCGCCTCCGGCGCGGCTCCTCGCGATGACCGTTTAATGGTTTGGTCAGGTCGTAGTTCCGCCATTAGCGGAACGTGACCTGACCATAAGGGTGTCGGATCACGTCCCGATTCGAAATCGGGACTACGATTCGACACAACAGTTAATTTTGTACCTGACTATGACGACATAAAGCCATTTGGATTGCCGGATTGTCATATCGCCTGTTCTAATAAGCCGGCTTCCACCGCTACTGAATCCGTTATTCGCTATGTCATTATGGATTAATCAAATAACCGGAATCTATTCGTGGCGGGAATCAAGATTCATTTATAAATTTCGTGTTGCATATTCCTTGAAATATGTTATATTTTGGAAAGAAGTCATTGGGTACAGCTGGGGATTAATTAATGTATAAGAAAGTTATTCTGTTAATATTCCTTATTGGTGTCTTGGCTGTAAATACAAACGCCCAATGGACAGAGCCGATACCAATCACTTCGGATCCTTCTTTGATGATTCCCAGGGCCGTGGCTATTGACGATACTATACATGTTGTAGCCACAACCGTGGCTACTATTTATTATTTGAGATCGAATAATAATGGAATATCCTGGACAGATCCCATAAATCCACCGGACACATTTTACAGCAGTTGGGGGAATGATATTTTTTTTGCTGATGGCACCCTATGTATAGCGTTTTACGGCAGGGTACATTCCGGTGATCCTCCAAAATGCTATTTTATGAAAAGTAGTGATGGCGGGCGGAATTGGAATGATCCAGTAGAAGTGTTTCATTTGGCTTGGAAATATCCTCGCCTTGCCGCCAAAGGGGATACCTTATTTTACTCAATTTGCCTTCCGCAGATAATTTTAATGCGCAGTTATAATTCAGGAATAAATTGGGACGGACCATTTATTATAGAGGCAGATTCAGGAATGTATATCGATTCCCCCCCGAATTTATTTTACAATGACGGACGACTCCACGCTATTTACCAATGCGGGCTTGTTTATGATTCGGTAGGAATTGAAGTATATTATAGACTTAGCGATGATCATGGCCAAACATGGTCCGAGAGAATCCCTTTATCAACGCCGGAGCCAGTTCCCTATCATCAGCACAGCCAATCTCCGTCGGCAACCATTGATTCATCCGGCAATATCCTGGCCTTATGGTTTGATTATAAGTATGGGAGTGCATGCGGATACACTGGGGATATATTGGGCAGAATAAGTACAGACAATGGCGAATCATGGCTGCCCGAAACCAGAATTACTCACACACAAACTGGATCTTATTCGACCTGTCTAATCAACGATAATGTTTTATATTCCATTTGGATGGATGATTTTCCCCGCGGTTGTGATCTACCGAAATTGATGTATGCGATATCTGATAATTGGGGCAATTCATGGACCATTCCTGAAGTTATCGACGACTTACCTATTCCTACTGAATATGAACCTTTCTTGCTGACTACCGGTGATAGTCTATCTTTGAAATATCATTGCATTTTTAGAGGAAATACCTTCCCAGGCCATGATTTGTTTTACACAAACAGCGATACATTTACTGATATTGTATTTACAGAATCGCAAAAAATACCCGACGACTTTGGGATTAGAGTCTACCCCAATCCCTTTAACTCTCAAACAGTTATAGCCTTTAATGGAACGGAAGGAGGTGAGAATTATATCGAGATTTATGACATTAACGGTAGATTGGTGAAAACTCTGGACCTAAATGGCACGGAGGGTGGTGATAAAAGAGCGATATGGGACGCCACGGATGCCCTGGGAAATAGGGTCTCTTCGGGAATCTATTTCGCCAGAGCGACGGGCGGGGGTAACAACATGACCATAAAATTGGTTTATTTAAAGTAAGCTTATAATAAAAACAACTTGTAGGGGCGAGGTTACCTCGCCCCTGCGGACTATCTTGAAAAAAAGATGTCATTGCGAGGCTCACGTCGAAGACGTGAGCCGCGGCAATCTCTAAAATATAGCTTGGAGGTAATTGAAACAGATTGCATGGTCGTACTGAGACCGGGCGTCACGATCGCAGGGCTCCCGGCCTACAGATACTTTATCTGTCATTCCTGCGGAAGTCCATACGGACCCGTCTGGGCAGGAATCCATTAGGGC
>CP070813.1:3410938-3419669 GCA_020344055.1 Candidatus Zixiibacteriota bacterium
AACAAATTTCATAATAACCTATAAGCCTCTATAGTCAAGGAAAAACTCCCCCGTCCCACCCTCAGTTCCCTTGACCCCGCGCCCTTATAAATTTAGATTCCCGGTGTGAAGTTTATCTGCGATGATAATCTGGGCAAGCTGGCATCGTATTTACGTATTCTGGGATTCGACACCTCCTTCGACGAGGATATCGACGACAATTCCCTCCTGAAAACCGCCTCCTTTGAAAAAAGAACGCTTCTCACCCGGGACAGGAAACTGGCCTCCCGTACTCATCCCTACGGATTTCTATTAATTGAAGATGACGATCCCCTACGGCAATTGAATATCGTCGCGACAGAGCTCGATCTGAAAGTAGACCCGCGCAATCTCTTCAACCGCTGCTCGAAATGCAATGAGATATGCCACACCGTCGACAAGGATGCCATCACCGAAGAGGTTTTCCCGTTCATACTCAAAACCCAGGATACCATAAAACAATGCCCTTCCTGCAAGCGGTATTACTGGAAGGGAAGTCACTATAAAAATATTCTTAAAAAACTTATTGCGGCAGTTCCAAAAAAAGCCCTGACCGGAACCTGGCCCGAATTTTAATCTTTCAAGCTGTTAATGCTCACATTTAAAACCAGGTCCCTCGATTCCCCCGGTTTCAGGTCGAGACCGATCACCGCCATTACGGTCGACTGCTGATAATTTCTCTCGAACCCGCTCTCGGAAAGGCTCACCGTCTCGATAGGAAAACGCCACCAGTCGATACCGGCGTCAGCAGTTATGATGATATCATACTTAAACGCTTCGTCCCGTAAACCTATTCTATCAGAGTCGGCCGTTACCCCCGTTGAAAGCATTTGTGATGGTTTGAGTCTGGTGCCGTTTTTGTGATAGAAACGGTCCGGCGAATCCCCGGCCAGGAGTGCCCAGGCGGTTTCGATTCCGAAATTTGAATTCAGGTGCGATTCCGATCTGTTTTCAATCTTGTAGATCATATCAAAGGAAGAGCCGCCCGCCTTCAAGACCAGAATTTTGCCTACGAATACGGATGCCCAGATGTTGTTGATCCAGACGTGTCCGTCCCTCTGCATAACCAGGTTCACCTCTCCGTCGTTCTTTTTCTGAATCTCGGCCATGAACGGCTGGTTGACAAAATCGCCTTTCTCGTTGTATTCGTTGGAGGCGAACTGCCTTAAAGACACCTCTTTTTCGAAGAAATGATCCAGAAAACCGGCCCGGCGATGCCAATCGTAAATGAGGTATCTATCCAGCCCCTTTTCTTTGGCCTCGATTCTATCGTGTATGGAACCGCCCGCCTCTACGTCGGCCTCCGCGGCCGCGGTCAGTTTGCTGTGATAGCCTTCCCGCCGGCGGCTCATGGTATCCAGAAGATTAATCGAGGCCGGTTTATAGTCGAGCTCGAACATCGAACCGCCGTAATGAGGAGCGATATACAAATTGAGGAAGTGGTTTTTTAGAATAACCTCCTCTTTGCCGTCGACATCAAAATCGTAAACCTCGTATTCCAAGAAATCATTGCCCTTTTTGCTCTCCAGGACCTGCTCGGCGGCTATCAATCTCGAATAGGTGGCGTGCCTGAGATGGTTGAGGTACAAACCTCCGAAAATCCCATGCCAGTAAGGGCAGTTGCATTGTCCCTGCCATTTCAGGTCGATGGCCTTGCTTAACAGCTTCTTGCCCACGGCTTTCTTCCCGGCGGCATCGCGAATCTGGTAAGTCACATAAAGCATTTTTTTATGCATATTGTTCGCTTCCGGATATTTCGACATGAAATTGCGCCAGAAACCGCCTCTTATGAGATAGCCGTATCGATCCCAGAGCTTCTCCTCTTTGAACCTGTTTTCCATGTCCTCGTACTCGGAAAATCCGTCGGCGGGAAGCGACCACTGGCCCATCTCGGCATAGGATGATGTCGGAAGATACACCCGCCCGATGGGCGGTACCTCCTGGATTGCTTCCGAGAAAAACACCGGCTTTATCCATCCGGTATTTTCGCCGATCAAATGGAAAAACCTTTCAAGCCATCTCTGGTTGTAACAGGTATTGTAGGTGCCGGGCCACACCCCGAACTTCTCGCCGTCGTCGGCGTAGACCGCCACCACATCGCCTTTTTGATCATAGATTCTCTTCAGATAGTCTATGGTCTCCTGAGGATTTTTGAACGGCACGCTATAGCGAAGGAATTTGCTGATAGGGAAGACCAGAACCGGCAGACCGTCGTCTTCAGTGATATAATACCCATAGAGGTCGTCATCCTTCAAACCGGCCCACCTGAAATGGGTGTCGTCCAGGACCGTGAAAATCATTCCCGATTGCGCCATTATCGAAGGCAGGGTAGGCTCCCATATTCTCTCGGCCGTCCACATCCCCTGCGGGGTAACGTTGAATTTGCGCTTGATATAAGCAGACATTTTTTCTATTTGACCGATCCTGTCCTCTTCAGGGATGGTGCTCAGTATCGGCTCGTAAAATCCCCCTCCCAGTATCTCCGCCTGGCCGGATTCGATCATTTTCTTCAGGATTTCAAACCACTCCGGGCGGTTGGCCTCTATCCACTGGTATAACGGCCCGGTCGTATGAAATGAGAACTTCATCGATGGATGCCTGGAGACCGTTTCCAGGAACGGAAGATAACATTTCTCATAGGCGTGCTGAAAGACGCCGTCGAAATTCCCCACCGGCTGGTGGTTATGTATTCCAAAAATCAGCCTGATCATCAGAATATCGAAAAATGTATATATTTTTTGGGATTTTCTCTAAGATCGGTTATTAGCGAATCGAGATTTGACGTCGTCTTCAACAGCTTTTCGTAAAGCATTTCATCTTTCATGGCCCGCCCCAGAGTGCCTTCGCCGTTTTCCAGATTTCTCATCAGCTCTTTTAACGCAATCGAGATGCTGTCTATATTGGCCCCGGAATCTAATAATCTTTTCGATGATTCATCCAGATTTTCGGTTATATTGTCAAGCCTCGGTTCATTTTTTTCCACGAACCGCCTCAGGCGGCTCGACGCCTCCGAGAAATCGTCAACGCCCCGGTTTATCCTGTCTTTATTATTTTCGGTCAGCCGGCGGAGATTATTGGTTATTTTCTCGGTATCCTTTATAATATTTTTCAGCGACTTTCCGCCCTCCTCGGCATCCAGAGCCTCTTCGAAGACGGAGATCAACTGTCTCATCTCCACTATTATCCGGCCCATCATCCCCATGACCTCCGATATCCCGGTGTCGTAATACCCCTGAACCGGTTTCGACCGGTCGAAGGAGATATCCGATGAGCCAGGATCTATATCGATAAACCTTTCGCCCATCAAGCCCAGGTTTTTAACGGTGATCAGGGCATCATTCCGCAGATTTACATCCTCGGTCAACGTGAACGTCACCAGTACTTCGTTGCCGGACAAATCAATCTTTACCGTTTCCCCCTTTTTGACGCCGAGCACCCTTACCGGATCTCCCGTGGCGAGGCTCCCGATATTGGGGAAGAGGGCTTGATACTCGCGTCTTTTCAGGCCCAGGCTGTAATCTTTAATCCAGATAATGCCAAAAAATAAAATAAGGGCCGCCACAATAACGACCAGACCGACCCTCAATTCAACGGAGATATTTTTCATCTACGGTAATAGGTTTCCCGTTAATAATTCTCAGGATATCCCGCTATTCCAGATCCGCCTCTAAATATTCCAGGGTAGTTTTTCTGCGGGCCATATCCTCGGAAAGCTTTTGAATGAATCTCTGGGCGGTGTTTTCACCATAGACTTTCAACATGTGATTCATACTTATGACTTCCGATATCACCGTGATATTCTTCCCCGGAGATACCGGTATGACAACAAAGGGAATATCCACGCCCAGAATCGTGGTTTTACGCTCGTCGATACCGAGCCGGTCGTATTCCTTGCCCTCTTCCCAGCGTTCCAGACGCACTTCCACCTCGATCCGTTTTTGCATCCTGATGGCTCTTATGCCGAAGAGCTTCTCTATATCGATAATGCCGACCCCGCGGACCTCCATATGGTGCCCCAGCTTTTCAACGGCCTGGCCCACGATCAGTTCCGGTGCCTTTTTAGTTATTTTGACCACGTCGTCCGCCACCAGCCTGTGCCCTCTTTCCGCCAGGTCCAGGGCACATTCGGATTTGCCTATTCCCGATACCCCGGTATACAGCAATCCCACCCCATAAACGTCGACGAGCGAGCCATGTATGGTTGTCTGGGGAGCGAAAATATTATGCAGAAAAGCGGACAGGCGGTTGACAAGCTCCAGAGTAGACAAATTACTCTGCAAAACCGCGGTATTATTCTTTCTGGCATACTCCAGAAACCTCGCGGGCGGTATCATCCCTTTGGTAACGACTATGAGGGGCATTTCGAAACTAAATAATTGCGAGAGGCATTCATCGAGCTTCTTGTCGGGCAGGCTGAACATGTATGAAACCTCGGTCTGGCCGAAAACCTGGGTCCTGTTATTGGCGAATCTATCGGTATAGCCGGCTAGGGCCAGCCCCGGCCTGTGAATCTGGTCGTTGTTCAAGACCTTTTCGAAACCGATCCTCTCCAGAAGGGGAAAGAGCTCGAGGAAATCCCTTTTCTCCGCGACGATTTTTCCTATGGTGATGCCGGACATATGGTTCTATTCCTCTTCCTCTTCCGTCTCTTCCTGCAAAAGCGGCCTCATTTTCGGCGGCGATTTTTTCACGCCCTTTTTATCCCGGAGCTTCGATTTATATTTCTTTATCTGCCCTTCCATCTTGGTGATGACCTGCTCAATGGCCACGTACATATCGTACGCTTTCGATTTGGCCATCAGCTTGGTACCGTAAACCTTCAAGGTCAACTCCGCCGTCTGCCTCGACTTCTCCACCGACATGGTGAGTTGACAATCGATGATATGGTCGTAATATTTCTCGAGCCTTTTTATCTCCTCCTCGGCGAATTTCCTCAGGTTTTCGGTTAGTTCAAAATGCCTCGCAGTGGTTCTAATCTCCATTTGATCACCCCTGATTGTTAGTGATAATCCGGATCTTCTCTCAAGTAACTCGCGGTGCCAAAAAAACGATTTCGGTACCTCCTACGAAGCCCGATATCGTATTTTCGCTCGCCTTTCATCCGCTTCTTGACATTTAACCGTTCAATCAATAGAAAAACCGGCCTTAACAAGACCGGGGCCGATTACGCTATTTAGGCCGAAGGTCCATAAATAACAACGATAATTTAGAACGTGGAAAAAATAGAATCAAGCAATTTATCCCGAAAAAATAGATTTCGCGGGATAGGATTTTTATATGGTTTTTTTCAGAATTATCTCAACTAACCGGTCTGTTTTCTGAATCGGGCCGATTTTATCCCCAATTCCTCGCGGTATTTGGTCACGGTCCGGCGGGCCAGCTTGATACCCTCCTCTTTCAAAACATTCGCTATTTCCTGGTCCGAAAGAGGAATGGCCGGGTTTTCCGCGGATATTTTTTGCTGTATTTTATTCTTAACAACCCTCTTTGAGAGATCCTCTCCTCCGGAGGTCGAGACGCCGGTATTGAAAAAGTACTTTATCTCGAACACACCCAGGGGGGTTTGAACATATTTGCCGCTCGCAACCCTCGAAATGGTGGCCACATTCATCCCCACTATGTCGGCTATCTGCTCCATGGTCAAGGGCTTGAGATGGTCCTCGCCATGCTCGAAAAAGTCCGTCTGCTGCTCCACGATGGCCTCCATC
The DNA here is from genome assembly GCA_020344055.1 of Candidatus Zixiibacteriota bacterium. Lineage (GTDB taxonomy): Bacteria > Zixibacteria > MSB-5A5 > UBA10806 > UBA10806. The sequence goes on from CP070813.1 coordinate 3,416,665, forward strand.
ACCCTGATCATGGTGCTGCGGCGTTGGTTAATGGCGTTTATCAGCCACCTGGCCTGCTCCAGTTTTTCGCGCACATAATTCTTGGTCTCGGTCGGGGTCTTGTTGCCGCGCTTTATCAATGATCTGTAACTCTGGTTTATCCGCAGGCGGGGCAGGTTCCTGTCATTATGAAAGACGATATACTCGCCGTCTATTTTTTCCACGATCAGGTCGGGAACCACTATGGCGGCCGGGGCGGCAAACCTGCCCTGCGCCGGTCTCGGCGAAAGGCCCTTAATGATATCCAATGCCGCCTGGATACGATCCGGAGTCGTCGACGTCATCTTGGCAAGCTGCGTGACGCTCTTCTTATCCAGGCTGTAGAGATGTTTGTCCACCAGTTCCCAGACCAGGGAATCCTCGAGACCCTTTTCCTTAAGCTGAGCCAGCAGGCACTCTCGAAGATCGCGGGAACCGACCCCGGGAGGATCGAATTTCTTTATCTGCTCCAGGACTTTTTTGACCATTTCCGGCTCTTTTTGAAGCTCCTCGGCGATGGTTTCTATTTCGTGTTTTAAAAATCCCGATTCATCTATATTACCTATAATATAGGCCCCGATTTCGATCTCCTCCTCCGTCATCCTGGTGTATCCCAGTTGCTCGAATAGATGGTCGTAGAGCGTCTTATCCGCTACCTGGATATGTTCGAAGTCCTCATCATCCCTTTCGGAAAAATCCTTGTAGGACCCGGAGACCCATTCATTATCCTCGCCAAGGTACTCTTGCCAGTCGATCTTGTTTTCGTTGATAGTCTGATCGTCTTTACGGCGGGGCTCCGGCACCTCCGGCGGGATAATGTCCTCCTGTTCCTCGACTTCCTCAAGAAGCGGGTTTTCCGAGAGGTTTTGTCGCAGGATCTGCTCCAGGGTCAAAATCGGCTCCATCAGGAGTTTCAATGACTGGATGAGGTCGGGCCTTACGGTCAGTTCCGGCCTCATAGAGACCACTTGTGATATCTTCAAATTTGCCATAGACTTATCTCAGTCAAACGACTTTTATCCTGTAAATAATATCGGATAAATCCGTGAATCTCTTGAACCGCTCTCCTTACCTTCAGTTACTGTTTCAACCGCAATATAGCATAATGAATCAAAATCGCAAGCAAAATTTAGTCCGAAATGGCTAAAAATGCCGATTTTTATTGAGATTTTGTGCTAATAAGGGCTAAAATGCTGCCCGCCAAAGGAAAGTCGCCCAGCCACTCAGTCTCTCCCGGCGTCATCTCACCAAAAGCATGCTTTTTTTCTCAAAAATCCCGCCCGTCTCCAATCTATAAAAGTATATCCCGCTCGATAAGTCGGACGCATCAAGGATTAGATCATGATTTCCTGACTCCATATAGCCATCAATCAAGGTACGCACCTTTCGGCCCAGAAGATCGTAGATTGATATTCTTATATCCCGGGGTCTGGATAATATGAATCGGATTGTGGTGGCGGAATTAAAGGGATTCGGGTAATTCTGAACTAATTCGATATCACGGGGCGGGCGCAAATCGGGCTCCAAAACCCCGGTAGTCAGATCGAATTTAAGCAGGTAGAAGTCTTTATATATATACCCGTGCGAATTCACCACATATTTTTGCCCGCATACCGCGAAGCCGTTATCGCTTGTTATGGTAATATTATATGGTGAATCGTCCGCGGGATCTTCTACTCTCCTGGTCCATAGCGTATCGCCTTCGCTATCGGTTTTGAGAATATAAACATCGCGCGAGGAGATCGCTTGAGGCCTGGTATCCGCGGCTATAATATAACCGTGATCGATGGGATCGACCGCGACCGCCCAGCCGTCGTTATAACTGCAAACCGGCCAATTGTAGCGGTAGGTTTTTTGCCATAATAGATCGCCGTTTTGCGTTAGTTTGGCCAGGTAAATTTCATCGCCGGTGGTGTCGCTGAATCCGCCCCAGGTCCATCCCGTGAGCACGATATCCCCCTCCGGCGTCTCCGCGCAATCCCAGGCGTACTCCCTCAGGTCATAATCGATCAATGTAGTCCAGAGGGTATCCCCGTAATCGTTAATTTTTACCACATAAACGTCGCTGCGAAATTCCGTCTGAAAAAAGATCTCTCCCGCCACCACATAGTGACCGTCGGCGGTCCTGGTAATCGAATATGCCAGACCGTCCCAGCTTTCTCGACCGGGCACAACGTAATGCCTGGTCCAGATCGTATCGCCAAATTGATCCGCGCGGACGACGAACAGATCGAAATTCATATTGGGCGATTTCGCGCCGCCTGCCAGAAGGTAACCGCCGTCATCGGCTTGGACGATATCATAAGCCCCGCAATTGGAGCTGTCGGTGCAGTAATTTTCCCATTCCAGGAAACCGGCCCGGTCGATCTTGACTATATAGCAATCGAAATCCTGGTTGGTCCCGCTACGGGAACTGCTCCAGCCGCCTATGACATAGCCGCCATCGAATGTAGGCTTAATGGAAAACACATTGTCAATCAACGAATCGCCGTACGTCTTCGTCCACAGGGTATCGCCGTTTGAATCGGTTCTTACGAGGTAGACGTCCTTATCGCCGGCGCCATAAGAGTAGGTAACGCCGGTCATCAGATAACCGCCATCCACGGTTTGGAGTAACGAGGTTGCGTAGTCGTGGTGGTTGCCGCCATAGGTTCTGGTCCAGATGGTATCGATCTGCGCCTGCGCGTATTCACATGTAATAAAGAATACTGCGATAAAAATCAGTTTTATCGACAACCTATTCATAATGACCTGCTTAATAGACATACAATTAAATGTACATTTTATTCCATTAACAATATTTACATTATAACCGTTCCATTGTATTGGCGTATAGCGGTAGTATCGGTAGGTCGGGAGCCCCGGCTCCCGACGCCCGGTTTGCAGGGCAACAATGCGATCTGTTCAAATACCTCCAAGCTCTATTTTGGAGATTGCCACGGCTCACGTCTTCGACGTGAGCCTCGCAATGACGTCTTTTTTGGTAG
>CP070813.1:3419769-3428455 GCA_020344055.1 Candidatus Zixiibacteriota bacterium
GGGTCAATTTTGAGTTTTCGGTAGAACAGGATCTCGATCAGCACGCGGTGATACGGATCATGTCGATGCCCCCGCACGCCTACGGTCAGGCCATCGATATCTGCCTGAGGGCGCAACAGCCTTAGAATTATCTTGTTCTGGATAGCGCGGATTTAATACCTGGTAACCTGCAGGCAGACCCAATCCCTTCTCTCATTCGCATCACCCGGAATATCATGATCCATGATATGTTCGTATACTGAATCATATTTTACACGTATAATCTAATTACAGAGAAATCATTCTTTCGTTATTAAAACCATAGAAACCGATTGCGGAATATCACTTTATTTTTATAAATTGAGCGCTGATGTGTTACTCGAACTTGTTGCTGGCTGTGGTAGGATAATAAAAGGAGATCTATTATGAAAGCCGTGGTGTTCGGAGGTTCCGGGAAAGTAGGGTCCGCGGTCGCGTGGGATCTGTCCAGGGACGACAGTATCGATACTATAGGAATAACCGGCAGGAACCTGAATACTCTTGAAAAAACAAAAAAGTGGATTGGCAGTTCGAAAATCGTCCCTCATGTAATCGATGTTAACGATAAGACCGCCCTCACGGCGTTAATGAGCCGCTATGACGCTGGCGCCCTGGCCCTGCCCGACAGAAAGACCAGCTATAAAGTCGTACACGCCGCCGTAGAAAACGGGCTAAATATTGTCGATATGCTGGAGGAATACCACCGCAGACCCGATGCCTACGAAATCGAAGGCCTGGAAATTCCCGAGGGGATGACTCTCGATCAGTACGGCGATTGGATACATGAGGCGGCGATCAAGAATAATGTTACCTTCATCGACGGCATGGGCTTCGCTCCCGGACTGAGCAACGTAACCTTGGGCGAGGGTATACGCAAAATTGATAAGGCTGAAAAAGCGGTAGCGCGGGTCGGAGGGATTCCGTCAAAGAAAGCCGCCGCCAACCATCCGTTGCGCTATATGATCACCTGGGCCTTTGAGCATGTACTCCGGGAATACATGATTAAACTGAAAGTCATAAAAAACGGGAAGGTTGTCGAGGTCAACGCGGCGACTGATCTGGAGCCGTTCCTGTTTGACAAATTCGGGAAGAACGAAACGCTCGAATGCGCCGTAACGCCCGGCATGCCGAGCTTCATCTATACCAGGCCGGAACTGCGGGAGTTCGCCGAGAAAACCGTCCGCTGGCCGGGACACTGGCAGGGCGTGCAGACTTTGAAGGAATGCGGCCTGCTGGATATCGAGCCGGTATCATTCGAGGGCGCTGAAATCGCGCCCCGGGAGTTTTTGCTTTCCCTGATCACGCCCCGCCTGAAAGCGCGGGAGGGCGAAACCGACGTCTGCGTTATGTACAATACCCTTACCGGCAAAAAGGGCAGGAAAAATGTTAAGATCGAATATTTCATGTGGGATAAGGCCGATACGAAAAACGATATCTCGTCCATGGCCAGGGTAACAGGTTTCCCCGTAGCCATCGCCTTAAGATTGCTGCTGAAAGGCCGGATTTCGGCGAAGGGGATAGTACCCCCGGAAGATTGCATCAAGGGCGAAATCTACGACTGGTTCATGAAGGAGCTGAAGAAAAGAAACATAAAGATACTCGAGGTCTCGAATCTAAAAAAATAGAGTTTCTTCGATTGAGAAAGGGTTACGGATTGACTGTATCGTAAATCCGCTCATTGCAAGATCGTTCATAAATGTAATCCTTTATCCGGACTACTGCAAGAGTATATACCATCGCTAGCCTCTCCTGTCGAAAAGGAGTCATCTTTCCCACATACCGTGCGCCGATGGCTCGCAGCCAATCCGATTTTCCGGGATGTAATAATTTTTTTATCCTGCAAAAAAGGGGCTATTCTGCGGAACCGGGAGACCTCATTCCGGCGTTTACAAAATGAAGTTGTTAAAAACGATTTTGACAATTGTTTTCGTTAGGACACTTAATGCGAAATCTTTACAGTTCGATTATTAAATGACGAATTTAATGACTAATTCTTAACTCATTCTTAAGGAGGTAGACGGATGCTTAGGCTCAATACGGTTTACAGAAGAAAGCCTATGAGATTCAACGCTTTTGTCACATTGTCACTGCTACTTATCTCAACATGGTCATACGCTTATGCTGAGCAATACGAGATAACCGAACTCGGGACCCTGGGAGGAATCTGGAGCGGGCCGGCTCAATTGAACAATCAGGGACAGGTTGTCGGCGGCTCGACAATCCGGAGCGGCGCCTGGCACGGTTTCAGATGGATTGATGGTCAGATGACAGATCTCGGAACCCCCAATGGCTATCTGGTAAGCAGCGCTACCGGTTTTAACAGTTCCGGCCAGATAGTCGGATACGCCAACGGCCAGTACCAGAGCCAGTATGCTTATCTCTGGGAGGATAACATCTGGACTTATCTCGGCACCCTGCCGGGACCGGGGCTCGATTATAGCGTAGCATCTGACATTAATGACAACTCGCAGATTATCGGTTATTCTTTTACCCTTGGCCCCGGTAGCAGCACGCGGGCCTGGATATGGGAAAATGATATCATGACCGATCTCGGAACCCTGGGCGGCGACAAAAGCTCGGCCAACGCCATAAACGAACAGGGACAAATAGTAGGATACTCGCAGATTTATGATCCCGACTTTTATCGGACTCATGCTTATATATGGGAAAACGGCGACATGATCGACCTGGGAGTTTTACCCGGCGAAGTTAACAGTGCCGCCAATGATATCAATGACTACGGGCAGATCGTCGGTTCCTCCTCCCACCAGATGGAGACCTACCCCTTTCTAAGCGTTTACAGGCCCTGCTTATGGGATGATGGCCAGATAATCAACCTGGGCCTTCCGCAGGGATACGCCAGGGGTGTCGCCACCGCTATCAATAATGACGGTAGCATAGTCGGCTGGATGGCCACCACTCTTTCCGGGGGCACCAAACACGCCTTCGTCTGGAGAGATGGCATATTAACAAACCTGAATTCCCTCATTCCGCCCAATTCCGGCTGGGAACTTCAGAGCGCGTCAGATATCAACGATAACGGCCAGATTATCGGCTCGGGAGAGTCGCCGAGCGGTTCAATCCAGGGCTTCCTGTTGACTCCTGTATTAACCAGTGTAGATGACAATATCGTAGAAACGCTTCCCACCGATTTCGTCAAGCTCAGTAATTATCCGAATCCTTTCAACGCCACCACCACCATCAGCTATTTTCTGCCAAGACCTTTTAGTGTATCCATAGAGATTTACGATATCCTCGGACGAACCGTGGAAATCATAGATGAGGGGATACAAGACTCCGGCGAACACCTGATAATCTGGGGCGCACAGGATCAGCCGTCAGGATTATACTTCTACCGGATTCAGGCGGGTGATTTTTCGATAACGAGTAAGATGGCGTTGCTGAAATAAACCGGAGCCCCGGCCTCCGGGACTGTAGCGTTTACAAATATACTATTGGATAGTGGGACTATTATCCTTCCATTATCCCTCCAAATAAATTTGGACTCCCTTTATACAGTTTAACGAGTTAGGATTACATTTTTATTTTTGACTACAATTGCGACATTATCTATATTGATATTCAAAGAAGATCAAAAATCGGAGGTAACTTATGAGGATCCAAAATCTGCTGTCCCGTTTTTCCATACTACTAGTGCCGTTTTTGATATCCTGCGGGAGCGGCGTTTATCTCAATAAAAATTATTCCCCTCAAACGGACCGGGAACTTACGCTGTCAGTCCTGCCGATTCTCGATGATGTACCGGTAGACGTTAATTCTATTTTTCAAGATACGTTCAAAGATATCTACGTACCATACGCGGTGAAGAATTTCCCGTATAAGCTTTATGAAAACGCGCCCGATTCTGGAATGATCAATATTATACTCACAATTCAAAATATAGAGTACAAATCCGATGACCTGAAAAAAGGCTCTAATCTCAGCGATTATATTCCTCCGGGCGATTTAAATAAATTCAAAGACGCTATAGGGAATCCGGATTTGTTGCTGGTTCCAATGAAATTTTCTTTAAAGGAATTTATTAACTCAGTTCACGGTAAAATCAGAATACGCCTATATGATTTTCAGGCGGACAGATTGATATACGAAAGTTATGAATATTACATTAGTGTCGGGCCTGACGGCGAGCCGGGATCGGGAGGAGTATTACCGGCTATGGGAGTCGGTACAAAAGTAAGCGATAGGATGATCGGCGCGGCGGAGGAATGCGCCTACTTGTTGGCTGAAGCGGCCTTTAAAGACATAAATAAAGAGGTATTTAATATATCTGAATAAACCATTATACTTAATTTCTCCCCTTGTCCATCGAAGGGAAAAATAGAATACGAAACTCAGGGGAGCGAAGAGCGATAAGTTACTCCGAAACCCAGCCCTCCATATTATATTTCTCCCGGATCCGGGTGAGTGATATTTCGGTTATGAATAAGATGGCGTTTCCGAAAAGAGAAAAACGTTCAGCAGCATGAAAATAAGGAGAATATGATAATGTCAAAACTACTGGATGAAACGATAAAACAGAGGACCTTTATCGCCGCGCCCCCTGAGAAGGTATACGATACCATTATATCAGCCAAAGAGTGGGATTCATTTTTCACCACGGGAATGGTGCTGGAACCCCGTCCCGGGGGGAAATGCGAATTTTCCTGGAAGGATTGGGGACCCGATTTCTACACCCTTAAAGTGCCCGGTAAAGTCGTCGAGGCCACAAAACCGAATAAATTCGCATTCTGTTGGGGATCGGAGGGAAAGGAGACCACCGTCAGTTTCGAATTGGCAGCGGAGCATGGCGGCACGGTTGTAACGCTTACCGAGCAGGGTTATAAGGATACTCCGGAAGCCCGCTCCATGATGCTCGAATGCGCGTCGGGCTGGGGCGAGGCGCTGACCTTGCTAAAGTTCTACATCGAGAAAGGCCTGGTCTATACCGGTCCAGGGAAATAGTGCAACCGCCAATTCAAAAGGAATACAGGTTTATGGCTATAATCAGAGAGAGGATCCCAAAAAGCATCTTTATTGCCACGGCTATATAACGCGCGAAACCGTTCATCCTGACAGGCTGCACGGCTGGAGAGGGCCTGCCCTCGGCCCTCGCAAGGCTTTAATATACTGGAAAACTGAGACAGACGCTTATATAATCTGCAATGGAGGTTAAGCAATGATAGATCGAAAACAGCTTCGCGGGCAGATGGAACGGGTATACGGCGAGATGCCGCCTGACAGCATCCCCTGGAATCTATCGGAGCCGCCGGCGCTACTGGTTGCGGCCGTAGAAACCGGAAAGATAAAACCCTGCAAAACAGCGGACCTGGGATGCGGGGCGGGCAACTACGCCATCTGGCTGGCACAGCAGGGCTTCGATGTCACCGGCATGGATATCAGCGAGAATGCAATTAAACTCGCCGAACAGCACGCGAAAGAAAAAGAAGTACCATGCCGATTTGTAGTCTCCGATCTGCTTGGCAACCTTAGCGAATACCATGAAAGTTTCGATTTCGCCTACGATTGGGAACTGCTTCATCATATATCGCCGGAGGATCGGCCAGCTTATATTCAAAGCGTCCATAAGATACTTCGCCCGAAAGGCACCTATTTCTCTGTATGCTTCAGTGAGAAAGACCCTGATTTCGGAGGAGAGGGCAAATTTAGAAAGACCCCCCTCGGTACAATACTGTATTTTTCATCCGAAGAAGAGTTGAAGGAATTATTCGAACCATTCTTTAGTATCCTCGAACTGAGTACCCTCGAGATAAAAGGCAAGTACGGGCCGCATATGGTCAATGTGGTCTGGTTGGAGAGAAAATAAGGGGACAATTTTTATGAAGAATCAGCAAAAGAGTGACAAATATTTAATCGTTGACGACAATTGTTCGGCGGAAGATTATGAAAATATCTGTAAAGGGCTTATTGAATTCAATCATAAGGCATCGAACGGCATGATCGATCTGCCCTGTGATGAAGACATCAGGCTGGCGTTAAGAGATGGTGAGGGAAACACTTACGGGGGAATATCGGGTCATATCGCTTTATACTGTTTTTTTATCGAAGAATTGTGGGTCGATGAGAGATATCGAGATGAAGGATACGGTAAAGCTCTTTTGGAAAAGGCCGAAAGAACAGCCAGGGAAAAGGGATGTTTGTTTGCCCAGACCAATACGTTCAGCTTTCAATCTCCCGATTTTTACGTAAAGTGCGGATATAATCAAATAGCGATCGTGGAGGATTTCCCCGAAAACATAAAACATCATTACTTTAAAAAAAAGCTATAATAAGTGCAATGGTACAAAAGCTGTATCATAATAACAGGGCGCCGCTTTTCAGCGACGCCCTTTTGCCGGTAATTGGGGGCTCGATGAATCGAGCCTTTACGAGAAATGTCTTATTTCAACAGGGCTAGCTTTATGCTTTGGGATCGATTCTCCGTCTTCAATCGAGCGAAATAGATACCCGAGGGAAAATCCCCGGCATCCCAGGTGACCGTATGCTGGCCGGCGTTCTGCATCCCCTCAGATAGTATCGCCACCTCCTGGCCCAGGAGGTTGTAGATTGAAATGCTGACCGGTCCTGATTGAAACAGGCTGTAACGGATTGTCGTGGAAGCGTTGAATGGGTTAGGGTAGTTCTGAGATAGGATAAATTCTGAAGGTTCAGGCGCTTCTTCGGTAACACCGGTAGGTCCTTCGACTCCGGAATAGCCGTACCAGACTCCATTGGGACCATAATTGGCGTCGTCTGCCGCCCATAACATGTTGTTGCAAAAATCTAAAGACCACCCATAAGAGCCGTATGGAACGAACAACGTCTCCTCAAAATTGCCGTTAAGATCATAGGCGTATACCGTACCGCCGTCGGTCCAGGTGAAAAGCTGGAGCCCGTTGGTGGCTATGGCCCAGTTGTAACCCCAGGAACCGTAGTTGAATCCGGTCATTGTGTTAATGGTGTTCCCGGTGGCGATTTCAACCACGTAAACGGTGCCCTCGACCATTTCGTACATTAGCTGCGTAAAAGGATTAAAGGCGACACGCGACTGGGGATTGTGGAATATACCGGAATAAACCAGGGTCGCGGTCCCTATGACAGGATCGACCGTGTACAGATCCTCTCCATAAATCTTTACGTAAATGTTGCCATCACTAGGATTGTAAAAAACGGAGCGGCCGCTAAGGCCGGTAGGCGCCGAACGCACAAAGTTGCCATTGAGATCGTGAGTGAGAATGACGCCGTAAGAAGTGCTGCCTCCGTTAACCATATAATAATAGCTCCCGTCACAGGCAATTCCCATGCTGTGGCCGCCCACGGAGAAGTCATGTATAATACTTATTACCAGGTTAAGCCCGGCCTCAACGCCTGAATAACCGTACCAGACTCCGTTGGGGCCGTAGTTGGCGTCATCCGCCGCCCATAGCATGTTGTCGGCAAAATCCAAAGACCAACCATAAGAGCCGCTCGAAATAGTAAACGACTCCTCGTAATTACCATCAAGATCGTAGGCGTACACCGTGCCGCCGTCGGTCCAGGTGAAAAGATGGACTCCGTTGGTGGCTATAGCATAGTTGTAACCCCAGGTTCCGTAATTGAATCCGGTCATTGTGCTTATGGTGTTCCCGGTGCCAAGGTCTATAACATAAACGGTGCCCTCATCCATTTCATACATTAGCTGCGTGGCGGGATTAAAGGCCACACGCGACTGGTAGTCGTGGAATATACCGGAATAGATAAGGGTGGAACCTCCAGTGACAGGATTAACCGTGTACAAATCCATCCCGTATACCTTAACGTAAATTTCGCCATCATCCGGATTGTAAAAAACCGCACGGCCATCAAGACCGGTAGCCGCTGAACTCACAAAATTGCCGTCAAGATCATGAGTGAGAATAACGCCATAAGAGGTGCTGCCTCCGTTAATCATATAATAATAGCTCCCGTCACAGGCAATCCCCATGCTGTGGCCGCCCACGGAGAAATCATGCGTAATGCTGATTTCCAATTGCGGATTGTATTGAGTAATTGCCTCCCCGCCAGTCTTTGAACCCGATCCAGAAATGAAATCATCCATACCCTCGAGAGTGGTATCAGCAAGCGCAAATGCAGAAAAGATGGAAAAAATTAACAAAGCAAGTAATATCTTTTTCATTTCGCCTCTCCCGTCTAACTCGTTGTTATTTTAGCAGATATTCTTTTTGCCTCTTTCCATGTAACTTTAGCGAGTTTTTAAGTTTGGCCTCCTTTGGCTTAAGTTTAATTTTTTTAATCAGTTATAAATCACAAAGCCGGCATATCATAATCAATTCACTATGCCGAATCGGCATAATTTCATTGCAGTTGCCAGTATCCATCCTCTCTTGATAATGGAAAATCCGGGAGAAGGTTGGCAAAAGTAACTGAAGGTACGACGAAGCAGCAATAAAGTATATAACTATAAATAGATGCTACATCTTCATCCCGGAACTTCTCTCCCAGACTGCCCAATATGTTTCAGGCCGCATCTCCCGGGTCAGATGCCGTTATTTTTAAATAAATATAATATCATAATCGGGTTTGTCAACCTATTTTTACATATACTAGGTCCGATGATCACGTCAAGTTAATTGTGTAAAATTGATGGTTCATTTTCATTTTTCCGAGTATCCAGCACATAAGCCGTTAATCC
>CP070813.1:3428555-3437205 GCA_020344055.1 Candidatus Zixiibacteriota bacterium
ATCTTCAATCCATGTTCTCGATTAATCCCATCCTGTATATCGGGCATATCCTTATCTGCATTGTATATCTCTGGGCCTTATTCACGGAGAGGCGAAAATTAACCAAGGTGATAGCCACTCTGGCCTTCGGATGGGCTTTCTGCGTTCATAGCGGCACGGGAGCGATCTTCGGCTTCGGTGCGAGAGTGCTCTACGAGTCGCCCCTGCTGCCGGCAAGCTTCGTTGCCGCCGCTATGGCATCCGGTACCGCATTGATGATTATAATGATAGTTTTAATATTTAAACTCACGAATCGTCGCCTGGACGACGAACTTATATTCTGGCTTGGCCGATTTCTGGCTATCTGCGTTATTGTGGTCGTGTATTTCTTGTCCGTGGAGAATGCGTACCGGGCCTATGTAGTCGAATTGCGCCAGGCGGCTATTTATTATCTTTTTGGAGGAGTCCATAGCATTCTCTTCTGGGTCGGACTCATATTTGTTGGCTGTGTCATTCCCATGTTGATACTTTTCAATCGAAGGCGGGGCAGGTCGATTCGCTGGATTGTTCTGGCGTCCGCTCTGGTGATCTTCGGCGTTCTGTGCGAAAGATACGTAATCGTTATCCCGGGCCTGACTCATCCCCCGGAGCTTTTCCCGGGAATGGAGATTACCCATTCCGTCATTGAGGAAGGAATCGCGACATATTATATTAGTTTTCTGGAAATGCTCCAGGCTTTGGGCGTGTTTGGCGTAATCGGATTTTTGTTTGGCTGGGGATTAAAATATTTAAAACTTCTTCCGAACGAGGCAAGGATTCTGGAACAACCTGCATTTTCTGAATCAGCCAATCACCGAAAGCAATGAGGATATAAGAATAGGCGGGGTTTTAATTACTAAAACGATCGCTTGCCTTTTCGGGAAACCAGACAGCGCGGGCTAATTATGTTGGGACGTATTCCGATCTTCTGGAAACTAAGCGCCGCTTTCTTATTTATCGTTTTCCTTGTCTTCGCGGCGGATTTTCTACTGGAGAGAGTGGACGATCTGGCCTTTAAAGGAAATCAGCGAATCGTTTTTATAATTGTGTTGGCCGTTGCGCTGAGCTCCGGCTCCGCCTGGTTTTTTGTAATTCGCTTCATCAAACGGCCCATTAACAGGCTGGCCGAGGGTATGAATAAACTGGCCGAGAAGGAATTCGACTACCGCCTGGAAGAGGATGACAAAGACGAATTCGGCTCGCTCGCCTCCTCTTTTAACGATATGGCTTCCATGCTCTCCGCCTTCCTCGTGGAGCTTAAAAAAACCAGGGACTACCTTCAGAGCGTTCTGGAGAGTTCCGCCGACATCATCATAACGGTGAATCCCTCGGGACATATTCAGACCATCAACGCCGGCGCTGAGAAGGCTCTGGGTTATCAGCGTCTGGAAGTGATCGGCCAACACATCGAGAAATTCTTCGCCGACCCGAAAGATAGAGACCTGGCAATCGCCCAGCTGGAATATTCGGATGATGTGGTGAATTACGAGACTCAGTTTTTAACAAAGGAAGGGAAAGCTAAAGATGTGCTGCTTACTATTTCCCGGCTCCGGAATCCGACCGGGGAAATCATAGGAACCATCGGGATCAGCAAAGACATTACCGAAGAGAAACGCCTTCAAAATCAGTTGATTCAATCCCAGCGCCTCGCAGCCATAGGAGAGGTTTTTACGGGAATTCAACATTCATTGAAAAATATGTTGAATGCCTGCAAGGGCGGCTCCTACATGGTCAGGACGGGACTGGCCAAAGACGATCGAAAAATGCTTGAGGAAGGTTGGGAGATTGTCCAGCAGGGAATAGAGAGAATGACCGATATGTCTACGGATATGCTTAAATACGTGAAGGAATGGAAACCGAGATTTGACAAAGTCGATCTGGCTCAGGTCCTTTCCGAAATCTATCGCGTAATCAAGCAAACCGCAAAAGACAAGGGTGTGAAAATCCGGTTGAATATTTCCCGCGAACTTCCTTCTTTGATATGCGATGCCAGGATGATATATTCTGCGGTGATGGATATTGTATCCAACGCGCTGGACGCTTGCCTCTGGAAAGATTACGGCGAGGGAGAGGTGCCGGAGGTCAGCATAGGGGCATACAAGATTCCCGACCGGCGGGAGCTGGTCATTGAGGTCAAAGATAACGGATGCGGCATGACTGAGGAAGTGAAAGCGAATATCTTCACACCCTTCTTCAGCACCAAGAGCAAGGCGGGCACGGGGCTGGGCCTGTCGATCACTTCAAGAATGATAAATATTCATAACGGAAGGATTGACGTGGAATCCGAACCCGATCGGGGAACGGTATTTCGCATTGCACTCCCCTTAGATACAATCAGCGGAAACCAGGAGAGAATCGATGGCAAAAAAAGTCCTGATAGTTGATGACGATATTAGCACGGTGAAATTCCTCACGGCGGCCCTGGAAGAGAACGGGTACGAGGCTTTGCAGGCTTACAACGGAAGAGAGGGGTTGGAAAAGATCGAGAGCGAGAATCCGGATCTCGTTCTGCTGGATGTCATGATGCCGAAGAAAACGGGTTTCGTCCTTATCAAGCAGCTCCGACGTAATGAAAAATATAAGGATCTCCCGGTAATCATGTTGACCGGCGTCGCGGAAGTACTGGAAGACCTCGACGCCCAAAGCGGAGATACGCACGAGAGACCCTACGATAGCTTGAGGGAGGTTCTCCGAAAAACCATAAAGGAGATGAGGGACGAGGGGCTGCTGAATCCCGACATGTTCATCGATAAGCCGATCGATCCCGAGCTGATCATCGCGAAGATTAAGGAGCTCATCGGAACCTGATCGCTGTTTATCTAATTAAGTTGGCCCTTTCCCGGAGCAAGACGTTTCACTTTCTTACCTGTTGTATTTCCTTATCGAAGTCGGATGGTTTCAGTTTCACCAGCCAGCCTTCGCCGTAAGGATCCTGTATCAGAAACTCGGGATTGGTCATCACCCTTTCATTTACGTCAACAACCGAACCGGATAAAGGTGACTCGACGGCGTGGGTGCGTAAATCGGTTGAGAAAACCTGGAAATAGACATTGCCCTGGCGGAGACTATCGCCTTTTGATGGTAGAAAAACAGTTTGAATTCCGCCTACGGTATGTAGGAATGATCGTTCCACGCCCAGCGTCACCGAACCGTCATTCTGAACGTAAAGCCACGATTGATCGCCGATGGTTCTAATCAGGTTCCGATAGTATGCATTACCCCGGGTAACGCCCTCGCTGACATCGGGTTGCTTTTCGATGGCGCCGACTTTCTTGCGTATGAAATCTGCAGCTCGCTCAATAACTCTTAACAGTTCTGTTTTCGAAAACGGCTTTGCCACATAATCAAACGCCCCCAGCTGTGTTGCCTGCAAAGCCGAATTAATGGTTGCGTAACCGGTTATCATAATCACCGGCATATCAGGATACCGGGCTTTGATCAGTTTCATTAATTCCAGCCCGTCGATTTCGGGCATCATTAAATCAGTCAGTACAATATCGACCTCGATTTCAGCCAGCCGATCCAGCCCATCCTGTGCGGTCAACGTGCCATGGACGACGCAGTTCTCTTTTTTAAGATGTTTTTTGATACTATCCAGTACAATTTGCTCGTCATCGACGACCAGTATATTCAACTCGCGTCCCATATTTATCTCCCGGAAACTCTTTGTCCCGATTAACGCTCCTCCAGATACTCGTAAGCGGGCAGAACGATCCTGAATAAAGCTCCGCCTTTGCTTGACCTCTCCACCTCGATGCTGCCTCGATGACGGTCGATGATACCCCAGCTGACGGCCAGGCCCAGGCCGCTGGTCTCTTTGGTGGAAAAGAAGGGCTCGAAAATTTTATCGATTTTATCCTCCGAAATACCTGGCCCCTCGTCTTCAACCGTGATATAACACTTGTCGGTGCTCGGTTCGTAACCCGTCGATATTCCAATAACCCCTCTGCCGTTCATTGCCTCAGAGGAATTCATCAGGAAATTCAAAATAACCTGCTGCAGTTGGCGGGGATCGCCCTGTATAAAGGGTATGTCTTCGTCCAGGGCGATCTCGATAGTTATGTTTCTGAATTGAGGCAACTTGCCGATTAATGACAGCGATTGTTCGATTACGCTGTTGGGAATAAGCTTTTCGAGTTTAGGCTTTTCCTGGCGGGCGAAATCGAGCAGGTTTCTGACAATATCCCTGCACCGAAGAGTTTCCCTGATTATAACCTGAAGATCTTTCTGACGCGGATCATTGCCGGGAAAATCCTCCGCCATGTCCTCGGCGTAGGCCAGTATGCCGGTCAGGGGATTGTTTATCTCGTGGGCCACGCCGGCCGCAAGTTTCCCCATGGCGGCCAGTTTCCCGGCCTGAATCAGTTGCTCCTTCAGCACCACTTCCGACGTAATATCGCGCATTATGGTGCAGGTTCCCTGAATGCTGCCCTTGTAATCCCGGAGCGGGAACCTGGCGGTCTGGAAATGATGATCCCGGCCGTCGATCGGGACAATCTCCTCAAAGGTACGATGGTGATCATCGCTTATTACGATTTTATCATGCTCATGAATTATTCCGGCTAATTCCTCCGGGACTATCTCCTCCGGCAGTCTACCGACAAACTCCTCCGGTTTCATGTGAAGGGAATCGGCGATGATTTTATTCACAATAATGTAACGGCCATTCAGGTCTTTTACCGATATCCAGTCGCTGGCTGAATCGATAAAACTTTTAAACCGCAATTCGGCGCTTTCGATTTTTCTTTGAAGTATAACCTGTTCCGTAATCCTGTGCCAGGTGCCCAGGATCTCTTCTATTTCACCGTCGGGGGTTTTTATCGGGGTCAGCGTCACTTCCCATATAACCTCATTGCGTGACGGTGACTGCCAGATAAACGAGCCGGGTTCACCGGTTTTCCCGATTTGATTGAGAATTCCGACGGTCTGATCGCTGGTTTCATGAAGTTCGGTACCCGCGAAAACCTCCCTGATGGTTTTATCAACAACGTCGGATAGTTTCAATCCTATGAACGAGGCAAAACTCTCGTTAATTTTGATGATTTTATGTTCTCGATCAAGCACAATCACCAGTTCGGGAATCTTGTCGAACAGCAACTGCAGAGAACTTCTTTCCTTTTCGATTTTCTGTTCCAGCTCGGTTATTTCTTTTATCTGACGAATGCTTTCGCGCTGCGCGTTACCCAGCTCCCAGAATATCCGGGAGAAGGTATGATCGAAAACCTTGATGCCCCGGGGAATCATTTTGTAGATATCTTCCAGGACCTCGTCGCTGCCGGTCAATTCCATAATCAGTTTGATATCCGGTATGGTCGACAACGCCTCCTTCATATCCTTGCTTGTGGGGATTCCGTGCTCCCGGGCAAAAACCATTCCCGGAGCGTTCGGATCGGGATCGACCACGCACAGGATTTCCAGCTTCAGCTCCTTTAAAAACGTTCCGCCGGCCAATTCTATAATCGCTCTGCAGCCCTTGCCGCCGCCGATTATCACCGCTCTCATTTTTTGCTGTATGTCCCAGGTCATTTCTTTACTCGAAAATCTTCCTTTAGTGCCGTAGGAAATTCTTTTTAAAAAGGATTATGCCGGAATAAGTTATTTTCGCGTCAATCGTATAATGAAGCAATATCCCGTCCCGGCCTTACGGCATATGTAGATACAGTTTTTCAAATTCCTTGATCCTTTCGGTGGTTTCTATTTGTCGATCATCGATAATAGCTATCGGCAATTATTCTATATAATTCGCTCGTATTTTACGAAAAACGGCAAAATTATACAAGAGGTTTTGGAGAAATAATAAACATCGCCGCCGCCTGCCGGGTTATCCTCTTCCATTGCCCGAGACCACGAAACTGCAAAGAAACTTGACTTCTAACAAGGCGGTACTAAATTAATAAATGGTACGACCATAAAGGGAGTGCAAAAGCGATCTTCTGCCCCGGCGCAAGATCACCGCATGAGTCGCTATTACCGTCGGCAGGTTGACGGGACCGATATATATTTCTGATTTCTATTCCGGGGATAGAAAGGAAAGAGCTTATCTGAAACATGGCCAATAACTTCTAATATAGGAGGACCACCATGGCAAGATTCATTTGTTTGGTTACTTACACTCAAGAAGGGTTGAAGCAAATAGGCATGACCACCAAGCGTTCCGATGCCTTTGCAAAAAGGGTCGAACAGCTGGGCGGAAAGGTGCTCGCTACCTACTGGACCCTCGGAGTATATGACATTGTACATGTCATGGAAGCGCCCGATGCGAAAATGGCGGCCGCTATTGCCATGAGTCTCGGTGCACTTGGCAACGTCCGTACTCATACCATGCCGGCCTTTTCTCTGGAAGAGATGAAGGATGAAATCCTTGAAAATGTGCAGAATCCTTATGATCTATTAAAGGCTGATTTATAAACGGTGATTGAAAAACACAGACAGGGGCGGATAATCCAAAGCCATAAATCCGCTGCCCGAACGTGTCTCTGACAGTTGTAGATTCAATCCCGGATATCTATCTCCCTGTATTCTGATTCCGATCGTAAAGCAAGCAAATAGAAATATCCCGCCATAGCTATAATCAAGTCCTCCTGGTGAAGATCCGTTTTGATGATCTTGGAGCCGTAAGCCAATGGTCGCGCCTGATATTCCGCATTATCAACTTAATGTTATCCGGCTCAGCTTTATTCGCTGACCATATTAGAACGGGATATGGCCCCGATACATGATGTAGAAACCAATGAATTGAGATTTGTTTTATGGGATTTTGGAATATCGGCATCCTGGCAGAATAAGTTGGGCGGGAACCAAAAAACATTCCCGATTTAGCGCAAATACCGCCCGAATTAAATTCGGGTGCAGTACACGATTAGAATTATGAGCGTTCTTATGATACTGAACGGTGTTTCGCTAAAAGAATAAAAATATATGTAAACGTAATTGATGCGGAAAATATAAAAGCCATCGCAGAAAATACCAAAAAAGGTGAAGGAAAGCGATAGGTGTACCATCATTCTTAACGACATGGGATAAAAAATATAATAATCCTGATTCAATAGGATTTTTTATAGATCCCTTACGGCTTCGAGATTCCATAATTAGTAAGGATGGAATAGCATCATCTTGATGGCAGAAACAAAAATCTCCGCTCTTGAAAATGTCCTCTTTTCGTCCCCCCGCGTTATCGCTTATTGATATTCAATTTCGTTATTAGGGTTCGCCTCTCCTCGGCGCCATTCTGTTTCGGAACAACAGCTTATATTCTCCATCCACACTCAAAATTAGATAATTCTTGCTATTCTTAATAAGCCCGGTATATTTAAACAGCACCGCGGATATGCCTGCAATCTGTTAACTTATTGGGTTTAGTGGGACGGTGTATGAACAGGATCTGGTTTTTTTCCATAATCTTTGTAATGTTGACCCATAGCCTCTGCTGGCCCACCATCATCAACATCCCCGCCGACTACCCCACTATCCAGCAGGGGATCGACGCCTCCGTCGACGGCGACACGGTGCTGGTCCAGCCGGGGATATACTACGAGAACATCAATTTCCTCGGGCATAATATCGTGCTGGGCTCGTTGTTTTTGACCACAGGGGATACGAGCTATATCGAGCAGACGGTGATCGACGGCGAATCGGCCGGAACGGTGGTAAGATTCTGGGGAAACGAGGATAGTACAGCCGCTATTTCGGGATTTACTATACAGAACGGGTTCGCCGAATATGGCGGCGGTATTACCTGCTATCATTCTACACCGGAAATATCTAATAACATCATTAGATTGAACGAAGCCACTGAGGGAGGAGGAGGAATCGATTGCTATGTGGCAAATCCGTCCATAATCGGAAATTCGATTATAGAAAACTCCAGCGGTTTTACCGGTGGGGGGATATACTGCAACGGCGCCAGCCCCCTTATTTTGAATAATTCTATAAGGGATAATTGGACCCGAAGTTATGGCGGCGGTATTTACTGCAGATTTAACGCAAATGCTGGCATAATTGAAAACGATATAATGGGAAATTATGGATATAGCGGCGCCGGTATTTATGTTACTGTCTCTGACCCCACAATTGATGATAATCGAATCTCCGGCAATGAAGGACACGGCATATTTTGTGATGAATCCGAAGCGGATATTAAATATAACAGCATCAACGGGAATTCCGCCGGAAGTGGCGCCGGAATCTATGTTAACGGTAATCTAGCGCCTGTGATCGAACACAATTTGATTTACAGCAACATATCTTCTGAGAGCGGGGGCGGCATTACTTGTGAATCTGACGCTTCAATTATTAATAATACCATTGTAGGTAATACCTCCGGTAATGGCGGCGGCGGTTTGCTAAGCTGGCATTGCGCCCCAACGTTAAAAAATAATATCTTCTGGGGAAATGTTTCTGGTTTTGCCTCCCAAATATATCCTATCGGCAATCCCGTTCCCATAGTAACTTATTGCGATGTCCAGGGGGGATGGCCCGGTACTGGCAACATCGGCGTCGACCCACTCTTCCGCGATCCTGATAACGGAAATTTCCATCTCATGTCCACCGTATGCGGCGATCCCCTTGATTCCCCCTGCATAGATACCGGCGATCCAAATATCTTCGACGGCCTGCTGGATTGCTCCTGGGG
>CP070813.1:3437305-3445784 GCA_020344055.1 Candidatus Zixiibacteriota bacterium
CCGGTCGATATGGTGGTTCTTTCGGTGGGTCTCGAACCTCAGCCCGATCATGATGAAGTTCGCCGTCTTTTCAACATAAGCTGCAGTCACGAGGGCTGGTTCCTGGAACGTCACCCCAAGCTGGCACCGGTATCGACCTTCACCGATGGGGTGTTTCTCGCGGGAGCCTGCCAGGGTCCCAAAGATATTCCCGACTGCGTGGCCCAGGCCGGGGCGGCGGCGGCGGAAGCGCTGGCTTTAATCGACAGGGGTTACATAGAACTCGAGCCCAATACGGCCTTTGTTAATGAAGAGATATGCTCAGGATGCAGGACCTGCATGGCCATGTGTCCCTTCAGCGCCATCGGCGTCAAAGCGGAAGAGAACGTGGCCGAGGTCAACGGCGCTCTCTGCAAGGGATGCGGGACCTGTGTCGCCGCCTGTCCTTCCGGGGCCATGCAGCAGAATCTTTTCACCGACGAGGAAATATTCAACGAAATAAAGGGAGTAATGAGCTATGTCTGATATCAATAAATCATCGAATCCTTTCAATCCGCGAATAGTCGCCTTTTTCTGTAACTGGTGTACCTATACCGCCGCGGATCTGGCCGGAACCGCCAGGATGACCTACGCTCCCAATGTCAGGGTGGTGCGAATCATGTGTTCGGGACGGCTTGATCCTCAATTCATATTGAAAGCGTTAAGGGACGGCGCGGACGGGGTCCTGATCGGAGGATGTCATCCCGGCGACTGCCATTACCAGGAAGGCAACTACAAAGCGTTACGACGATTTACGCTTCTGAAAAGATTGCTGGAATCGATCGGAATCGAGGAAGGGAGAGTTCGCCTGGAATGGATTGCGGCCTCCGAGGGCGATAAAGTTCAGAGAGTAATAAACGAAATGACGGAGACGGTTCGCCGTCTCGGGCCGCTGAATCTCGAAATACCCGACGCGCCTTTGAAAGGATCGGTAATCACGGAACATTACCCGGAAGCCGCTGTTTCTCAGGGGGCGAGCAATGAGTAAGCCGAAAATCGCATTTTACTGGTGCGCCTCCTGCGGAGGGTGCGAGGAAGCCGTGGTCGATTTAAACGAGGATATTCTCGACGTCGTGGCCGCTTTCGATATCGTGTTCTGGCCCGTCGCCCTCGATTTCAAACGGGATGATGTGGAGGCGATGACGGATAAAAGCATAGCCGTCAGTTTTATCAACGGGGCGGTTCGCAATTCCGAGCAGTCTGAAATGGTCGAATTGTTACGTTCGAAATCTCAGACCGTGGTCGCGTTCGGAAGCTGCGCTCATCTGGGCGGCATACCGGGTCTGGCGAATATATCCAACCGCGCGGAGATTCTTGAAGAGGTCTATTCGAAATCTCCAGCCGTGATAAATGAAAATGGGACCGCCCCCCGGGAGGAAATCGAGGTGCCGGAAGGCAAACTGGAATTGCCCTCCCTCTGGAATACGGTGAAAACCCTGGACCAGGTAATAGAGGTCGATTATTATCTGCCGGGATGTCCTCCACCTGTTGATATAATCAAAGGCGCGATTGACGCCATCGTGAAGGGCGAGCTTCCGCCAAGAGGTACGGTTCTCGCGCCGGATATTGCTCTGTGTGAGGAATGCCCGAGAAAAGATACCAAACCTGAAAAAATACTGCTCAAGGAATATAAACGACCTCATAAAATGGCCGTTGACCCGGAGCAGTGTCTCCTGATTCAGGGATTGTTATGCCTGGGAATCGTCACTCGGAAGGGTTGCGGAGCGGCCTGTATCAACGGCAATATGCCCTGCACCGGCTGTATGGGTCCCGTAAGCCAGGCCCGGGACTACGGAGCCAAGGCGATATCATCGATCGCCTCATTGGCTGATTCGAATAACGAAAAAGAAATCGATGAAATCCTGGCGAAGATAGTAGATCCTCTGGGTACGTTTTACAGGTACAGCCTGCCCGCCTCATTGATTCATAGATCGTATCAAAAATCATCACAACAGGGGGAAAAGTAATGGCCCGTAAAGTGACAATTGACCCCATAACGAGGCTTGAAGGTCACGGTAAGATCGACGTCTTTCTTAATGATGACGGCAACGTGGATCGGGCCTATTTCCAGGTTCCGGAGCTGCGCGGTTTCGAGAATTTCGTCCAGGGGCGCCCGGCCGAGGATATGCCCCAGATAACCTCCAGAATATGTGGGGTCTGTCCGACCGCTCATCACATGGCCTCGACAAAAGCCCTCGATAGCCTATACAAAGTTACACCGACCGCAACCGCGAGAAAAATCAGGGAATTGATATACAATACATTTTACGTCGAGGACCACGCGCTTCATTTCTTCTATCTTGCCGGCCCCGATTTTATAGCCGGTCCTAAAGCCCAAAAAGGAGAACGCAACATACTGGGCGTACTGGGCAAGGTCGGCCTGGAGGTAGGCAAAAAAGTGATCGGGATGAGAAAGGAACTCCGGGAACTGATTTCCCTGATAGGCGGAAAAGTTATACATCCCGTTTTCGGACTTCCGGGAGGTGTTTCCAAACCTGTTACCGAAGAAGACCGGCAGAAGTTTGTTGATGTATCGCAGAAAGCGGTAGAGTTCGGCAAATTCTGTCTGGATATATTTAATGATGTCGTCTTGAAAAATCCCGAATATGTAGAACTGATCACTTCCGATGTTTACACCCACAAAACCTACTACATGGGGATGGTGGACGGCGATAATAAGGTAAATTACTATGACGGGGATCTGAGAGTGGTAGATCCCGATGGAAAAGAATATGCGAAATTCGCCCCCAACGAATATCTATCACATATCGCGGAACATGTGGAACCATGGAGCTTCGTAAAGTTCTGCTTTCTTAAAGAAGTCGGTTGGAAGGGATTTCAGGACGGGCCGGAAAGCGGTATATACGCCGTGGCACCCCTTGCAAGGCTTAACGCCTCGGAAGGAATGTCGACACCCCTGGCCCAGGAAGCGTATGAACAATTCTACAATACACTGGGCGGCAAGCCGGTCCATTACTCGCTGGCCACTAACTGGGCTAGATTGATTGAATTGTTGAACGCTGCCGAAAGAATGCGGGCGCTCGCTGCCGACATGAAAATTGCCGGCGCCGATATCAGGAATATCCCGACGGAAGCTCCCGCAGAGGGAATAGGGATCGTGGAAGCTCCCAGAGGAACGCTCATTCACCACTACTGCACCGATGATAATGGGTTGATAACAAAGGCCAACCTGATCGTCGCCACGCAGCATAACGCTGCTCGAATCGCTTTGTCCGTCGACAAGGCCGCCAAGGGCACAATTTCCGGAGGGAATATCGACGATGGAATATTGAATCTCATAGAGATGGCGTTTCGGGCGTACGATCCCTGTAACGGATGCGCAACCCATATCCTTCCCGGAAAGATTCAAACGGATATCCGGATATACAACAAGGATCATGATCTCTTAAAAAGGCTTTACGGAGCATGAATACCAAACCCCTGATAGTCGGTCTGGGCAATGAGTTTCTGGGCGACGACGGGGTGGGCATAGCCGCCGCCAGAGAGCTCAAAGCCGACAATACGGTAGACGCCGATGTAGTCGACTGTAATCTTTCAGGGGTTTCGCTTCTGGATGTTTTATCGGGCTACGGAAAGGTAATTTTCGTGGACGCCATAAGGACGAAAGAATTCGCTCCCGGGACAATTGTCGAATTGGATATCAGTAACTTTCGATCGATTCCCAGCGATTCACCGCATCATACGGGATTACCCGAACTGGTTAATCTGTCGAAAAGGCTGGGAATTGATTTTCCGAATGAGATTGTGGTTATCGCCGTTGAGGTCGAGGATTATTTTACGATAGGAGCGAATTTAAGCGAATCGGCTAAAAGAGCTATTGGTCCGTTGCTGGACAAAGTCAAATTACACCTGCAGCTCTGGAAAGGGGATAATGATTTTGACTGAGTTATCATCCGGTTGCCTGATATCCGATCCGGGAATGTAGATAATTAGTGGCAATAGGAGAAAAAAGGGTTAGAGTCAATCCGGGGATTATCGATGTACGGAGAGCAAATATGGGATGGTTTTTTTACAACGATAAAAAATATAACGTTGATTCCAAGGGTTTTTTGAAAAACCCCGACGATTGGGATGAGGATTTCGCAATCGGAATGGCTCCCAATCTGAAAATCCCCAAGGGCCTGACCGAGAAACACTGGAAGGTGATCTATTTTATCCGTAACACATTTGACATAATGAACAAGTGTCCTCTGGTATACGTCGCCTGCAAAGAAAACAGGCTGGGCCTGGGGAACTTGAAAAGGCTGTTTCCCACAGGTTATCTTCGGGGCGCATGCAAACTGGCCGGAGTTACTTTTAGAGATGTGTTCATTCAAAAATACTGGCTGGAGGGAAATATCGATAAAATAGAGTTTAGATATAAAAACAAAGTGTATAAAACCGACGCGCATGGATTCTTGCTTGATCATAATGACTGGGATGAAAACTACGCTATAAATAAAGCTTATGAAATGAAAATGCCGGACTACCTGACCGAAAAACACTGGAAAATTATCTATTACCTTCGCGAAAAGAATAAGAAGACCGATGAAATACCCACCGTATATCAAACCTGTGAAGATAATAAGATTGATCTGGAGGAGATGGAGAAATTGTTCCCCGACGGCTATCATAGGGGAGCGGTAAAGATCGCCGGATTGAGGTATTAATATAGCGATAATAATTTGATTAATTAAATAAACTCTAAATCAGGAGAGGATATGGCCACTTTTACCTGTAAGAATAAGACCTTCGAGGTTGATTCCGGCGGTTTTCTTATTGATTTTAACCGCTGGGATGAGGATTTTGCCGAGGGAATGGCCTCGCAGTTAAAAATCCCCCACGGCCTGACCAAAGAACACTGGGACGTTATCAATTACATCCGCAATACTTTCAAAGAAACCGGCAGGTGTCCTCTGGTTTACGAAACCTGCAGGATGAACGGATTGCGCCGCAAGGAATTGAAAAAACTTTTTCCCACGGGGTATTTAAGGGGCTCCTGTATTCTCGCGGGAATCACTTACAGGGAAGGTTATCTGGGGCAAGCGCATCTACCGGCGACGGCGGAGGATCTCAATGTGATTTCCGTCGAAAAAACCTATCAGGTCGATGTACGGGGATTCCTGGTGAATCACCACGATTGGGACGAATACTATGCCGTTTACAGAGCCTATGATATGAAAATACCGGGAGGAAAACTTACCGAGAAACACTGGCAGGTTATCAGGTTCCTTCGCGAAAGGTTCAAAAGGGATAACGCCGTCCCCACCGTCTACGAGACATGCGAGGCCAATGAGATTGACCTGGATGAACTCGAGAAGCTGTTTCCCGACGGTTATCATCGCGGAGCGGTCAAAATCGCCGGGTTAAGAGCAAGGTGATCTGCAATTCATTGCGCAATGAAGCGGCGATTCCCGCGATGAAACTCGCCGTTATATCCATAGCCTCTAACTCCGTTCTATCTATATCGCCGGGTCCACAATAAGCTCGCAATCGGTGTTTGAATCCAATGCTCTTCCGGTAATTCCTAAGGTTACATCTATGCCGGTTCGATTCCGGCCTCCGACATGTTAGGATAACAGGTTTCAGCGATCGGCTTCAGCCTGGTTTTTGGCAAAGGCGCACAATCCAGAGTTTGTAAATAATTTCAATAATTCCATTGACCTGAAACTCCATGTAATATGCAATGCGGGCCCAAAGCTATTTTGATGATTGATATATAGGTATGAATACGGTGACCGGGAGATCCCAACGAGTTAAAGTGGATCGATTTTGATATGATAAAGTTTTTCATAATCATTATCATTTTTTCCTTGACATTTGAATTGAGTAATATTTTTATATGGCATGAAAATAATCGGCATCCGACATTCGGGGGAACTTGTCTACTATCAATAAGAGTTAATAAGCGGCAATTAACTTTTTTTTCTTAAAAAAATGGAATTTTCTTGACATTGAAAAGCAGGTGCGATTTCTTAAGATAGATCTTCAACTAGGAAAAACGTACTTTTGATTTTTGACCGGGAGGAGCTGTACTGCCAGTTATGCTTTTTTTATGCATATTCCATGGAACTCAAGGCCGCCATTATTTCTAATTATTATTTAACTTTAAAAAGTGAAAGGAGGTTGATTCAAAACACTGTACTTTACAAGGTGCTGAGAAGGGCCTACTTGGAAAATCGAGGGGGATTTTCAATAAACCTTTAAAACCAAAGGAAAAGGAATGGGAAACAATATTGAATCTTGTTGTAGCAGGGTCACATCCAAACTCACTATCGCGGCGGTCCTGGCGTTTTTCACGCTTGGGATCGCCGTTAGTGCGTCTGCACAATCAATCAGCTACGACCTTTACGGCTACCGAGCCAATGAGGGCGGCGGTGGCGCAATCAGTACACCCTGGACGAAGGGTAACCTCGGAAATACATGGGCGGAGGGAGAATGGGTTCCTTACATGTTCGTGGTCGAGAATGGTGATCCGGACGCCGCGGCGTTTGCCGCGACCGACTCTTTTGTGATCTCCTTCGACTTTACCCGCTTCCAAGGGGGCAACTACTTCCGCTTCGTCGACCTGATTCGGAGCATCCAGGTCGGAACGGTTCCGTTAAATGACGACCAGGGTTGGGTTCAGGGGAGCGGCAGCGCCTTTCCCGATGGAACCAGAGAGCAGATCGAGATCGCCCAGAACGATCCGGGCGAAAACTACTGGACAGGTTTTACAGCGTTAAACCTGCCCCAGAGCCAGATCAACCTCACTCTGACCGGCGGCCTCGATACTCCGCCCGGTGAAGACAGGCATATCTTTAAAATCTATAAAACAGACCTCCCGCCTGCCCTACAGAGCGCGAACCGCCTGGTTTTCTACTGGCAGCTGCATGAGTCACGGACTTTCGTCTGGGCCAACAGCCTGCAGGAAAATTATGACGCACCCCCGACGGATGACTGGGGTGGGTATTTATACAACACCGACGGCTGGCCAGCTGAGGCCACTCTTGGATCCGGTTATGTTCCGGGCTCCTCGGGGCATATACACCTGGAATTCATAAGCGGCAGCAAAGACGTTCCGATTCCGATCCCCGAGCGTCTTCCGGGAGCGGTCGATGGACTTAAGTTCCTCGACGCCGATGGCGATAGCACCTACAATATGGGCGATTCGCCGCTTTCCGGCTGGAGAATCTATGTCAGCGGTATGGTCGAAAACATAATGTTTACAACCTCGACATTAACGGACGGATCAGGAAATTATTCCTTCCCGAATCTAACGGCCGGAACATGGATTCTCAGCGAGGACGATCAGAGGGAAGTTCCCGCCGAGACAGGTTATATGCAGACATACACCAACCTGTACTCACCGGATGTCGGCGTGGGATCAGCCTATGCAATAGCCGAGCCCGGAAGAGGGCCCTGGGGATGGGAAGTTACGTTAACCATCGATACCACCGATCAGGGCGATATGAACTTCGGAAATAAGCTCTGTGAAATTGTCTGCACCGATCCCCCGGATGTAACCATCGATTGTACCGAAAGCACAGATCCATCCAATACCGGATGGCCGACGGTGGAATACAACTGCGGCCCGGTCGATACCAGCTATAGCGATGATGTATCGGGTACCTGCCCGACCGTTATCACCAGAACCTGGACATTTACCGACTATGTCGGCAATACCAGCATCTGCGACCAGATCATCACAGTTCAGGATACCACCGCTCCTGTAATTACATGTCCTCCGGACACAACGTTTGACTGTGTCATGGGCGACGCCGGAACGGCTACGGCTGTAGATAGTTGCGATTCCGATCCCGAAATTACTTACGCGGATACCGTCGTTAACGATCGTTGTCCGACCATTATCGAGCGTACCTGGACCGCCACTGACAGCTGCGGTAATTTCTCCAGCTGCGTTCAAACCATAACCATCCAGGATACCACCGCTCCCGTGATTACATGCCCGCCCGACACCACCTTCGACTGCGTTATGGGTGATGCCGGAACGGCGACCGCTACCGATAATTGCGATCCCGATCCGAGTATTACTTACGTGGATACCACCACTAACGACCGTTGCCCGTTTGTCTTCGAACGCACCTGGACCGCTACTGACAGTTGCGGCAATTTCTCCAGCTGCGTTCAGACCATAACCATCCAGGATACGACCGCCCCTGCGATTACATGCCCTCCGGATACAACCTTCGATTGCGTTATGGGTGACGCCGGAACGGCGACCGCAATCGATAACTGCGATCCCGATCCGGTTATTTCTTACGTGGACACCACCGTTAACGAACGTTGTCCGTTTACGTTCGAGCGCACCTGGTCTGCCACTGACAGCTGCGGTAACGTTTCCTATTGTGTCCAGACCATAACTATTCAGGATGTCGACGCGCCGATATTAACCTGTCCTCCTGATACCACCTTCGATTGTGTCATGGGCGATGCCGGAACGGCGACGGCAATCGATAAC
>CP070813.1:3445884-3454342 GCA_020344055.1 Candidatus Zixiibacteriota bacterium
AAACCGGAGGATTTAAAGCGCAAGCAGGAGGAGGCGAAAAGTAAAAAGATCACCTCCAGGTATGATAGGCATTGCCTGAATCTGACGGAAGATGAAAAGAAAAAGCTGCTGGAGTCAGATGAGCCGTATGCCGTCAGAATTTTCATCCCGGGGGGCAAAACCGTATTTAACGATTTGATCGTGGGGGAGACATCGCGTGACAACAGCGAGATCGACGATTTCGTGATAGCCCGTTCCGACGGCCGGGCGGTCTATAATCTGGCGGTGGTGGTAGATGACCATGAGATGAGAATCACCCATGTCATCAGGGGTAATGACCATATCGCCAACACTTACAAGCAGATACTGATTTATAAAGCGCTGTCGCTGGAGCCGCCGCGTTTTGCACATATTCCGCTGATATTGGGGAAGGATCGCTCCAAGCTGTCGAAACGTGAAGGGGCGACCGGCGTGACCGATTATGAGAAGATGGGATATATGAAAGAAGCGGTGGTTAATTTTATCGCCCTTTTAGGATGGTCGCCGGGAGACGACCGGGAGATTATGACTAAAGATGAGATGGTAGAATCGTTCTCGCTGGACCGCATCAATCCCTCCAACGCCATCCTCAATATCGATAAGCTGAACTGGATGAACGGCGAGTATATAAGGGCCTGCGATAACAACAAGCTCATTGATTTGATAAGGCCGTTTTTAATCGAGGCCGGACTTACCACCCATCTCTGGATCAACAGCCGCTGGGAGTGGATGTTGAAGTTTGTCGCCATACTGAAAGAACGCTGTAAGCTTCTGACCGATTTCGCGGAGCAGGGACGATATTTCTTTGTGGATAAATTCGATTACGAGGAGAAAGGGTTAAATAAATATTTCAGTCCCGAGAGCGCGGGATATCTTAAACGTTGGCTGGACGCGCTCAATTCCCTGGAACATTTTGACGTAGGAAATCTCGAAACGTCATTAAGAGACCTTTGCGGGGAACTGGGAATAAAACCGGCGGCACTGATTCATCCCACCCGGCTGGCGTTGACGGGAACCACCAAGGGTCCGCCATTGTTTGACCTGATGGAACTTCTTGGGCGGCAAGAATGTATGAGGAGGCTCGAAAGGGCCGTAGATTTTATCGAAAAAGGCTATAAAAATGCTTGACATTTTAGGAGGATTTCGTATATAGATTATGATTGTCTTTTGAAGGCCTGACGTAGCGAAATCCCCCCCTTTAAGTTGCGCAGCCTATCAAAAGACATTCTTTCTTTTGGGGGATCGTCCAATGGCAGGACATGCGGCTCTGGACCGTAGAATCGGGGTTCGAATCCCTGTCCCCCAGTTTCTACTTCTTTATTCGCGAATCAACTATATTTTTCGTTAATATAGTTATTAACCGCTCTTGCAAATTTAGACGATAGAATTAATCTTCCATATAAAATATTCTTCCAGATTTCTCTTACTTTCGGTACATCCAACATCTGCACTCTATATTTGGATAAACCATAATTTTTTACCCCCTTAATGCGTGAGTGTAGCTGACCGGCTCTAAAGCTAAGAAGAAGATATACCACTTCTTCGGCCGTAGTATTGTATTTACTAAGTAAATCATTCTCTATTCCATGAAACCTTAAAAGGGCGGGATAATCTTTAAGATTTTTTTCAGCATCGATTAAATGATTATAATTATTAGTTATCCAGGTAATTTTTTTATTTGCAAGGTAAAATTTAATTGATGCGAGAGCCGAAAAAAAAGCAATTAGAGCTGAAATTATCGCTACCCAGTCCATTTTAATCCTCCATAAAAGTCCTTATTAATTTCCATTATTAATTAATAATTATTTATGCGTTAATGCAAATATTAAATTTGGTAAATTAAAATTATCTATTTAATTTAAACTCAATAGTTCGAAAAATATCCAATATAGGCAGATTGTTTATATCACAAAAGATATTAACCATATCTAAATCTTAAAATCAGCATCAGATTCAACAGACTCCAAGTCGGGATTTAAAATAATTTGCTATATTGCATAGAATTAAGTATTTAGGAATATACGAGATTTCTGAAACGGGCACCTGTGAACATCCATTTACAAACAGGGCGGTATGACAAGTTAATGAATTATTAAGACTATTGATTGGAGGAAAAGATGCGAGTTTTAACGTTGCCGTTCTTGACTATCCTAATCATTTCCATGGTAGGTGTTTCCTGGAGTCAGCAGTTATCCAACTTTTATACTCCCTACGGTTTCCGGTTCCCCTATCTCGATAAGGGGGAATATTCTATTTCCTTCGGGACCAACTATTATGAATATATTTATAAATACGACTATCCCGATAGTGGTCTTGATAGGACAAGCATGAATAAAAATACCGCATTGACATTAAGCGCGTTATACGGGATTTCAAAAAGCCTGCTATTCAGAGGCAGCATGAGCTTTTTCCCCTCACTGACCTCCTCGGAATACGATAGCTATACAGTCGATCCCTTAAGCGGGCAACTTTATTTTTATAAGAATAAATCGAACACGCATTCGTATATTTCACCGTCGGCGACCTTAGTATTCAGGCCCGGATCCACGATTGAATTGTTTGCCGATTATTCGACATATGTTTACAACATCGATCAATTCTATATAACGGAGTCCGAAACGACTTTACAATATAAAATAAGAAGGCAATATCATTACATCTGGGTCGGAGTAAATATTATCGGAAAGCTATAGTATGTTATCGTAAATTCTGATGCAACGATGTTTGCTTTTCCGACAAAAAGTCTTTGGTTGAGTAAATGATTATTGTAATAAGGCAGTTGATTTCTTCAGAGTGGGGGTGACGTAATGAAAATATTTATTACCGGCGCCACGGGATTTATCGGGTCGCATCTGGTCAAAAGGTTATCCCGGACCGATCATGAACTTTATTGTCTGGTTAGAAAGACCAGCGACGTAAGCCGATTGAAAGAATTAAACGCCAACCTCGTAGTCGGCGACGTAACCGACAAAAACAGCCTGCTTGAGGGGATGAAGGATTGCGACTGGGTGGCGCACCTGGCGAGCAAATTTGAGTTCTGGGTCCGCGATAAAAAAGTATACTACGACGTAAATATTATGGGAATGCGAAACGTCATGGAAAGCGCTCTGAAGTCGGGAATAAAAAAGGTGGTCAGTGTAAGTACGGCGGCCGTTTATGGCAATGCGAAATGGCCCATCACCGAGGAAACCCCGGTGGGTGATTATCGCGCCAGCGAATATGCCCGGACCAAATATCAAGGAGACCTGATAGCCTGGAGGATGTATGAGAATGACGAGCTGCCGCTGGTAGTTATTTATCCCGGAGCGGTCATCGGCCCCGACGATCCCAAGGCGGCCGGGCGTTATATAAAAAATTTCGCGCAGGGGAAAATGCCCGCGCAGATTCTTACCGATAAGCCGTTCCCCTTCGTTCATGTCAAAGATGTCTGCGAGGCGGTATTGAAAGCGCTCGAAAAAGACGGCAACATCGGCGAGAAATATCTGATAATAGAATGCAACCGGACATTCGGCGAGGTAAATAAGATGATAAGCGAGATATCCGGAACCCCGCTTCCCAAACTGATTTTACCTGATATCATGACGTCCTTTGGAGCGGCGATAGCCACCGGCCTTTCCAGAATAATCGGTAAACCGCCGCTTCTGGATATGTCCATAGATCAGATAAAGCTGATGAAACTGGGCTATGAATTCGATGGTGGCAAGGCCGAAAGAGAATTGGGATTGGATTATTCCCCCATTCGTACCGCCTTTG
Organism: Candidatus Zixiibacteriota bacterium; assembly: GCA_020344055.1. Lineage (GTDB taxonomy): Bacteria > Zixibacteria > MSB-5A5 > UBA10806 > UBA10806. Next base: position 3,449,656 of record CP070813.1, read on the forward strand.
AGGAAGCGATCGCCTCTTTTAAGGAAACCGGCAGGTAGGAAAGATACCAACTTTTAAAATCGGACTAATTTGCCCGCCATTTTATGGGCAGATAAATTTGCAGTAAATTGATAATTAGAATCTCCGATCGTGCCGCCTTTAGCGCGGTATGGTTCTCTACCACCTGTAATAGATAATTGAGTATATTTTCTGACAAAATATATGAAAATGAACATCATTTTTACTTGACTTTTAAGATAGAGCCATATAAAATAGGCGGTAATATTTAGACTGGAGGATCTAATGAATTCTAAAAAGTACTTTTTTGTGTTTCTGGCAGTATTAGCTGTTACGGTTATTGCAATCATCGGGGCCGGAATGTCTTGCGGTAACCAGGCGGATCCGGCAAAAAGAGGCAAATACCTGGTTGACCTGGGGGGATGCAATCTATGCCATACCCCCAAACTTATGACATCGCTGGGAATGGAACTGGATCGATCCCGGCTGCTGTCGGGTCACCCGCAGGACGGCACCGTTTCCGAATATACCGCTGAGGCCATAAATGAAGAGGGCTGGGTGACAAAGTCGAACTTTCACCTCACTCAATGGTCGGGTCCCTGGGGGGTCAGTTTCGCGGCCAACCTGACGCCGGATGAGATTACCGGCATCGGCGCCTGGAGCGAGGATGCGTTTATCGAGACCATGCGCACCGGCAGGCATCTCGGTTCCGGCCGCAGGATTCAGCTACCGATGCCCTGGGACAATTTCGCCAAGCTGACCGATGACGATTTAAGGGCTATTTTCGTCTATCTGAAATCGTTGAAGCCGATTAAGAACAGCGTACCGGCGCCTATCCCGCCGGGGGAGGCGGAAATTAGCCTTTCGGAGTAGCCGACGATCGATGTAACAAAAATTCTATAGAGTTTGTAGAGGGGTTGGAGGGTTATCGGCATTGGAAGAATAGGTGCCGGACTTTCTATGCCCCGATTTCCGGCCGATTTTTTTGATTGATTTATCAATTTAATAATTAATATTAAGAATGTGAGAGTGAATGAACGCACGGTTCGAGTAAAGGGATTTGTTTTGATTTTTAAATCGATTTTGCTTTTATATTTGATTCATATAATTATATTATTTGTATTCCCAATTTATGCTCCAGCGTGGTCCTTCGATATTCCGAATGAGTATAATCTGAAAGATGATTATGTGCCGCGGAATGAGGTGATCGAAATAGCCACAAAAAAAGCGGGACAGATCTGGGGTGATGTAACGCTGGGCCCGGTTATCCCCATGGTGGATAAGGATAAATATCTGATCGCGTATTACGTTGTTTTTACCAGGAACGGCAAACAATTCCCGGATGATGCCGAGGTTCTGCGGGAAATCAGGGAGGGCCGCGAACTGAGGAATTCGGGCCAACCGGAATCGTCGGAGCGGGGCATGCGCAAAGCGTGGGGTATCGACGATTACTGCACAATCCTGATGACCGCCAGATATTCATTGAAGCCGATACCGGAGTATTTCGAGGGTCTGCCGCGGCTTTACACTATGGGGGATTATATTGAAAATGTGGGGTCTGACGAGATTGGGTTAAATCCTGAATTAAAATACATCTATTTTTTCGGTCGGCTGGAACAGGTATATGAATTTCATAAGGGGGGTAACGCGACCTATGTCGATCCATTTCCCGTTAAGACTGTCTTGGCGGATGAATTTCAGCAGCGAATTTCCTTCATGCGGGAAAGCGACTGTGAAATCGATGAGGAAATATTCGATCAACGGCGGGAGGAATGGAACCGGCTTTATAACGATCGCCCCACCATATCGACGGTTGTCAGAGTTAATAATTACGATTGGATACCGATATATCTCTGGACGGCGGGTTGCGCCCCCACCGCGGCCGCCATGGCCCTCGGTTATTACGACAACAAATATGATGTTTTGGATTATTATGGCGGTTACGGCCGCCTGATAGACTACTATAAGGCAGAGTATAAATTTCCCTGCAATGATTCCGGCCCTTTGCGTCAGTCTATCCCCAATATTCTGGATGAACTCGGCGACGCCATGAACACCAATTGCTCGGGGGGCACACATCTTGACAGCGTATCCCCGGGAATTGAATATGTGGTTAACAGTGTAAATCATTACTTCTTTGATATTATTGAAACACTGAACTGCGACACGCCGAATACCGATTGTTACGATTGGTGCTGGGGCGAAATTACCGAGCAGATCGACGATAATTTTCCATTTGTATGGGTAATAACCTGTCATGATTGTCCTCCGGGCACCAATCGCGGTCATGCTCTCACCGTTTTCGGATACAACGATGGTGATCAAACCCTGGCTTTGTATAATACCTGGGACGAACAGGAACACTGGTGGTGTCACGATCATTACGGCAACAATTGCGATTGGTACGCCCACGCGACCTGGGTGCACGCTATCAGGCCGGCGGGCGGCGATTATCCCGATGATATACTTCTATCGTCTCCGGACGGTGGGGAAAGTCTATATGCGTGCCATGAAGATACCGTTAGATGGTATCAATGGGGCAACGGGATAACCCAGGTGACGATCAGGTATTCTACCGATAGCGGCGCCAGCTGGCCGTCGGACGGATATATCGTTTCGGGTTATTCTTCGGCGGGACAGGGATGGCACGAATATGTGTGGGTACCGAGCAATAATATCGCGGGAGAGAATCTTAGAATTAGAATAATGGGACTGGATGAATACGGGAGATTGATCGCCTCCGAGGGAAGTATAAGCGATTTTGAGTTGCATAGCGATTATGTCGTGGGTGATGTCAACGGAAGCGGCAATTACGACGGTCTCGATGTCACCTTTGGGGTCAACTTTTTCAAAGGCGGTCCTCCGCCTCCTTATGAATGCGAGTGCACGCCGGGCAACGTCTGGTTTATCGCCGGCGATGTAAACGGAAGCTGTTCCTATAACGGATTGGATATTACCTATGGGGTAGGGTATTTCAAGGGCGGCGATACACCGATACCATGCGGAGACTGTCCGCCGAATTAGGAGATTAAGAGCCAATCGATTATTATTAATCTGTAATATTGAATTTAGGCCACATTCTTAATAAAAAACTAAAATGGACAATTTTCTTCTTATTGGAATGATCATTTGGTTCGATCATTATAATGAGAACCCCGGAACCGAGATGTCTGAATCCCGGTTTTTGTGCCGGAATGATCGAAGCGGGAATTCGTTGATTAAATAATGAAATGAGAACTTTGAATTTTCTAATTTTCTTTTCAATAGTACTGGCCGTATACGGGTCGGTGAACTACTATATTTTTATCCGGGGCTGGCAGTCCATTCCCGCCGGGTCCTCATTGCGGGCTTATTATCTGCCGCTTTTTCTTTTTGTCGCGTTATCTTATATAGCCGGAAGGATTATAGAAAATATCTGGTTTTCAAAATTCAGCGTGATACTGGTCTGGATCGGCTCCTTCTGGCTGGCGGCGATGTTATATTTTTTCCTGATAATCCTGCTTCTGGATATCATCAGACTGATAAATCACTTTATACCGATATACCCCGAAATCGTCAGGTCAAACTATAGCGGTGTGAAGCAGATATCGGCGCTGGTATCGATATTGGCTGTGCTTATAGTCGTGATAGCTGGATATATAAACGCTTTGAATCCCAAAGTCAGCAAGCTGAGCCTGGATATAAACAAGGCGGCGAACGAAAGGTCGTCGCTGAATATCGTTTTCGCCAGCGATATCCACCTGGGGACAATCGTGGGACGACATCGATTCAACAGGATAGTCGAAAAAATAAACGCTTTGAATCCCGACATCGTGCTATTACCGGGCGATATTGTGGATGAGGATCTCAAGCCGGTACTCAGGGAGAATATCGGTGAGTCTTTAAAAAAGATCGAAGCCCCTCTGGGGGTATACGCCTGCACCGGGAATCATGAGCATATCGGGGGCGTGGAAGAAGCCTGTAAGTATCTTACGGAAAATAACATAATGGTCCTGCGCGACAGCGTTATCAGGGTAAACGACCAGTTTTACCTGATCGGCAGGGAGGATCGGGACGGCGGACGGTTTTCGGGCAGAGGAAGAATGTCGCTGGAAGATTTAATGCAAGGCGTGGATACGGAGTATCCGGTAATCTTGATGGACCATCAGCCCCAAAAGCTGGAGGAGGCCTCGTCAAACCGGGCGGATCTGCAGATTTCGGGACATACCCACAATGGCCAGCTCTGGCCGTTCAATTATCTTACCGACGCCCTTTATGAAATCAGCTGGGGGTATAAGAAAAAGGGGAATACTCATATATATGTCTCGTCAGGGGTCGGCACCTGGGGGCCGCCGGTGAGGACCGGCAGCCGGCCGGAAATAGTCAACATAAAGTTGAATTTTTCCAAATAGCTCCTCCCGAGTCACAATTCGAGCTTTAAACGACGATATATTTTAAACCTTTTCCGGGAATAATTCTTGGAATAAGCTGTAATATAGCCGGGAGCGTAAGTTATTAATTGATGTAAGTAAGGGCTGTGGGGTTTAATGATCCGGCGGATACTCTATTGTAAGATTATTCTGATTTTGGCGGCGGTCGGCGCTTCCGCTTTTGAGCCGCTGTTCGATGCCCGGATCGACTATGCGGTCGAATACGGGCCGTGGAATGTTATCGGCGCAGATCTCAATGGCGACGGCGATAACGATCTGGC
>CP070813.1:3454442-3462873 GCA_020344055.1 Candidatus Zixiibacteriota bacterium
CGTGGTCTCATGATACAGACAGGATCTTTTATACAGGGTACAAAAGCGGCAATCCCGACCTTTACGCCTATTATGCGAGCCAGGAAAAATCATATGTCATATCATCGAGGGAAGGGCTTAATTACACCGCGTCCGCCAGCCCGGACGGTAAATACCTGGCCTGCGCTTTGACCATTGCGGGCAATTCCGAAATCTATCTTCTCGATTTTTCGGGAAGGATTATCCGGAGAATAACCTATTCATCGATGATCGATTCTGCTCCCACCTGGTCACCGTCCTCCCGCGAGATCGCCTTTACCTCCGACAGGACCGGCGTACCCCAGATCTACGTTACCGATATAGAGGGCCTAAATACCCGCCGGCTCACTTTCCGCGGCAATTATAACGATCAGGCCTCGTGGTCTCCCCGGGGCGATCTGATAGCCTATTCATCCCGGGAACCGGAAGGCTTTCAAATTTACACCGTGGATATAACCGGTCAGTCGCCCAGGAAATTAACCGAAATCGGCGCCAACGAATCGCCATCCTGGTCTCCCGACGGATTGCATATTGTATATTCCCACATCGTTGACGGGCGTTACCAGTTGCACGTAATGGACTATAACGGTATAAATAAAACGCGTCTGGATCTTCCCGGTAATTGTAAAACGCCGGAATGGTCCGGGAATTTACGATAAAACAATTTTATTTGTAAAGGGCGTTTTACTCAAGTAATATTGCCTCTTAGCAAAAATTTTTAAGATTTTTGAATAGGGGAAAATTTTTAGTTTGACAAAGCTAACGCAATTTGAGATTATTCCAAATTAAATAAAGTCAAAAAGCTCCTTCAAGGAGGTGAGGATGAAGTTTAAAAGTACGTTGTTGTTTCTGCTGATCATTGCCTTTGCCCTGACTCTCTACGGCTGTCCCAAGCCGCCGCCGCCGCCGCCGGAACCGGAACCCGAGCCGGTGGAGGAAATAGAGGAACCTGAACCGCCGCCGCCCCCGCCGCCGCCCCCGCCGCCACCACCTCTGGAAATGACCAGAATACATTTCGAGTTCGATAAGTATGATCTAACGCCCGAAGCCAGGGATATCATGGCCGCTAACGCCAGACAGCTCGCCGACCGCCCGGAAGCAGTCATAAAGATAGAAGGCCATTGCGACGAAAGGGGCACGGAAGAATACAACCTGGCCCTTGGTGAAAAAAGAGCTAAAACCGCCAAAGACTACCTGGTGAATTACGGCATTGATGAGTCGATGATATCAATTGTCTCCTTCGGGGAATCCCGGCCTATCGATCCCGGGCAAAACGAGGAAGCCTGGGCCAAAAACAGGAGAGCCGATTTTATCGTAATATCGGAATAGTCATTTAAAAGCTTTTTTAAGGCCGGGCCTTTTGGGTCCGGCTTTTTTTTGGAACGAATTTCATTATTTTAAATAAAATATATCAAATTTGGATTTCGCCCCGGAGGGTAAAAAAAGAAACAAGGGAGGGTGTTATGCGAAGAATCGCCGTTTTATTGACATCGACGGTTGCGGCCGTCGCCATTTTTACCGGGTGCGAGCCCGACAAACGGGGAATAAAAGTCGCCCCCCAGACCGAGATGGATTCTAAAAGCGAGGTCGGCTATGGAGATGACTATCGCAGTGACGATTATGCTGAAGAAGTCCGCTATGAGGATACCGGACGTCCTGAGGAACTTGGTTTGATAACTGTCTATTTCGACTATGACAGGTTCGAATTGACCCCGGAGGCGTTGGATATCATGTCCGCCAACGCGGATCATCTCTGGAACAAACCTCTCAAAGTCGTATTGATCGAAGGACACTGCGATGAGAGGGGTACCGAGGAATACAACCTGGCGCTGGGGGAGAAAAGGGCTCGCGCGGTAAGAGATTATCTGGTAAAATACGGCATAAACCCGGAGAGAATATCGGTCATCTCATACGGCGAGTCGACGCCCGCCGATTATGGGCATGGCGAAAAGGCCTGGGCAAAAAACCGCCGGGCGCAGTTTACGGTATTGTCAGAGTAAAAAACGCCGCATTTTCCTTGACATACCGCCGGGATTATGATAATCCTATGATAAATTCGCAGTGACTTTAAGGCGGGGAAAAATGATGAAATTTCATCTCAAATTTTTGATGATTGGGATCCTTCTGGCGGTTTCTCTTGCCGGATGCGCCACCAGGCGGCAGATGCAGGAATTATCTCTCGAGGTCCGCAAGATTAGAACCGATCTCGAATCCATCCGGGCCGACAACGCTCGTCTCGATTCGCTTTTCAAATCCAATATCGAGCAGTCGAGAAAACTCAACGCCGATTTCGCGGCTTACGTTTCCCGGCTCGACGATCGTATGCAGATGGTCGAGGCAAGGCTGGAGGATGCCGTAACTTTAATCAACCGTGCCACCGGCGCCATCGAGTCGAGAACCGTCTCACGGATACCCCGGCAAATCGATGCCGATAGCTCCTCCGCCGATACCGCCCGGGCCTCCGGGCAGATAGACTGCCAGAAGCTCTTTAATAACGCCTACTTCGATTTCGTTAAGGAGGATTTCAAGCTCGCCCGGCAGGGTTTTGAAAATTATATCAAGAATTGCCCCGGAACCGCTCTTACCGATAACGCCCAGTACTGGATCGGCGAATGCTATTACCTGCAGAAAGACTACGACCGCGCCCAGCAGGAGTTCGAAAAGATGGTAAAGGACTACCCCACGTCTGAAAAGATCGCCGCCGCCAAGTTGAAATTCGCCAAGTCGCTTTACAACCAGCGCTATAAGACCAAGGCCGAATCTTATTTTAAAGAGATTATCAAGGATTATCCCGGCACCGACGAGGCGCAGGAAGCGGCCCAGATGCTGGAGCGATATAAATAGATAGTCCCTATTTTTTTCGGGAGATTTCCGTTATGACCGCCGACACCTCGGCGGTTATTTTTTTATAATGTTCGGCCTCCGTCTCCCTGCCGAAAAATCCGCAATATTTTTCCCGGGATGAGAAGGCGCTTCTATAATAGGAAAGGATCACCGCTATTCTCTTATCCTTATATATAAACCTGTTGCCCCATAACGCCTTATCGAATTCGAAGGATGCCATTTCAACGAATTGATCAGTTTTCTCTATTCTGAAGAGTATTCCTGTCGGCACCAGGGGCAGGATACCGGTGTATTTTTTATCGGTGAAAATATTCGTATAGACAGGCCGGTTTTTCTGCTCTTTAAAGGTTATGGTATGGAGCATGTTGTAGTACGCCCGGTCTATGACCGTAGCGTCGAACGGCAACGATCTTTCAAACGGTTCCAGTTCCCGCAGGAAATCCTCGATGGCCCCGGATGAATTTTGATAGATTTCCGGATGCGCTCTTTTTATAAAATCGATATACCACGAACGCCGCATAAGCTCCTTGTCCAGAAGTACGATATCAGGCCGTATGCCATCCTCAAAATGGAAATACAGCCAGGGGGAGTAAAAATCCCAGTTCTCTATAAAAGCCAGTCCGCCCGGTTCCATGGAATCGATCATATCGGCCACGCTCTGCCTGGCGAACGTTTTATTGCTCCTGTCCGATACGAAAAAGTTGTCTATAAAACCGGATATGGGAATAAGTATGATCCCTAACAGGATAATATAATTTAACGGTCCGGATTTCTTGATCGATTTAATAATAGCGGTAACCAGAATTGCGGTTCCAATAGCCATGAAGATCGATAAGGTCATTATCATGGGAAGATAATAAGATTCTATATCGATAATATCGTAGTTTGAAGCATAGACAAAATTCAATAATATTATGAGCAATCCGAATATCGACAGATTGGTTTTCCTGTATAAAGATATTACAATTCCCGCCGTACATATTATCGTTCCGAACCAGCCGAACTGCCTGTATATCAACGAAGCCGCCGACGCGATTTTATCGATCAATGCCGACAGGTTGAAATCGGTAAACATCCAGATACGATACTGCCAGCCCGATATGTGCTTGTATAAAAAGTACAGGTCATCGACCCCTCCCCAGTTTAAAAAAGGCGAGAATCGCGCCCGTATCGGCAGAAAGAGATAGACGGATAACGGTATTACAAGGAAAATCGCCGAATAAAGCAGCAGATCGCCTCTTATCTTTTTCTTTCTCCAGAGGTATATGACAAACAGGGCGAATGCCGGTATGATGTAGATGGCTGAGAGATGATTGGTCAACGACAGCCCCAGGGAGTAGGATGAAAGAACAAGCCATTTTTTCCGGTTGAAGTTCAAATACCTGAAAAATGTCCATAGTGAAATCGTTATAAGCAGTAGATTCAATGAATAGACCTCATTGGTGGTACCCTGCGCCCACCAGACGGGCGTAAAGGAGGCGAAAAGCGCCGTCGCGAACGCGATTAGATCCTTCCACCGGGCTTCCAGCTTCACCAGCGCTATGAAATCTGTGATCGATAAATATAAGAATCCCGACGCCAGCGAGGTGAAGATGAGCGATAACAGGTTCATTTTATTTATCAATTCTCCCCACGGGATGAGAGATACGAGCCTTCCCAGGAGAGTAAAGAGGGGATAGCCTGTGGGATGGGCTATACCGAGATTCTTGCAGGCCAGCGCCAGTTCCCCGGAATCTATATATTCAACCGTGGGGCAGAGAGTTATTTTGTAAACGAGGGCGGATATGGCGGCGGTCAGAAAAAAATAAAATAGGTTCGAGTTTGCAATAAGAAAACCCGCCGGGGAAACAGCTTTCCGACGGGTTTGAATCTTGTCGACCATAGTTTTTCAGACAGTTTAGAATGGCAGATCATCATCGTCGGCGGGAAGATCCGGCTCCGGAGGCGCTGTGGAGGAATCCGGTTGAACCGCCTGCCTTTCCGGCGTTCCCCGTGCACCCAGAAGCTGCAGCCTCTGAGCTACAATTTCGGTTCTATAACGCTTTATTCCGTCTTTATCTTCATAGTTGCGCGTCCGAATGCTCCCCTCTATATAAACCGGACTGCCCTTTTTCAAATACTCATTCGCAATTTCCGCTGTTCTTGCCCAGCAGACGATGTTATGCCATTCTGTATTCTCCTGTTGTTCGCCTTCCTTATTTCTATATCGTTCCGTCGTTGCGATTCTAAATGAAGCCACCGCCGTCCCGCTGGCGGTATAACGAAGCTCCGGGTCCGCTCCGAGATTGCCTATCAATATAGCCTTGTTAACAGATGCCATTACGTCCTCCTTAATATTTGGTCCAAAATAAGCTTATCCGCCAACGATGTCAAATTGAGAATTTCGCTTGCCTGAATATGCCCGATATGATAGGTTAACGCAATATGATTCTGCAGGATAAAAAAAGGATTTTTCGGAGATAATTCAGTGGCCGGGATAAATTTACCGGATATCGATTGCGAAAAAACGGTTACAAAATTAACCGATTTTATAAAAAGCGAACTCTCGAAAACCGGTTTGAGTAAGCTTGTTCTGGGAGTTTCCGGGGGAGTGGACTCGGGGCTGGTGGCTTTCCTTTCGGTGATGGCGGTGGGCGCGGAAAACCTGGTGGGAGTGATATTGCCGTATAAGACTTCGAATCCCCAAAGCGAAAAGGATGCCGCAAGCCTGATAGCGCAACTGCGACTGAAAAAATACCGGGTCGATATTACCCCTCAAATCGACGTCTATTTTAAACAGTTTCCCGATGCGGATAAAAATAGACGGGGGAACAAGATGGCGCGGGAAAGGATGAGCGTTCTCTACGATATCTCCGCCCTGGAAAAAGCTGTGGTCGTAGGAACCTCCAACAAAACGGAGATATTCCTCGGCTACGGCACCATTTATGGCGATCTGGCGTGCGCTTTTAACCCCCTGGGAGATATTTACAAGACCCATGTCAGGGCTCTGGCGAGACATGTGGGACTACCTGAGAGTATTATCACCAAGAGGCCCTCGGCCGATCTTTTCAGCGGCCAGACCGACGAGGGAGATTTCGGTTACGGCTACGAGGATATAGACAAACTCCTTTTTTCGCTGGTGGATAAAGGACTCTCTCCCGAACAATGCGAAAATGAAGGGTTTAATCCCGCCATGGTGAAAAGAGTCGTCCATTTAATGAAATCTAATGAGTTCAAAAGGGAAGCTCCGCCCGTCGCCAGGTTATCCGATGAGTCGATCGGAATAGGTTTTCGATGTCCGCCGGAATGGAGTAAATGATAGGCTCCGATAATCCCAGGGGATCATTATACATAGTCGCGACGCCTATCGGTAATCTCCAGGATATTTCCTTCCGAGCGCTGGAGACATTAAAATCGGTCGACTATATCGCCTCGGAGGATACCCGCGCCAGCGGCAGGCTTCTCTCCAGGTATGAAATCAAAACCAGGCAAACAAGCTATTTCGAACACAATGAAAAAATTAAGGCGCCCATGATAATTCGGGATATAATCGAAGGCAAATCGGTCGCTCTCATAACCGACGCCGGAACTCCACTCATATCGGACCCCGGATACAGGCTCGTGGTTCTCGCCGCGAAAAATAATATCGATATAATCCCGATTCCGGGGCCTTCATCTGTAACCGCCGCCATATCGATATCGGGTTTTCCCACCGATTCATTCTGTTTCGAGGGCTATCCCCCCAGAACCTCGGGTAAGCTGGTAAAATTCTTTGAGAATCTCAAGGATGAACGCCGTACGATTGTTCTATTTGAGACTCCCCATAGAATAAAAAAATGCCTGACGGCCATGCTCAGCGTAATAGGCGAGAGGGAGATTTTTATCGGCCGCGAACTCACCAAAAAATTCGAGGAAAAAATCCGCGGCAATATTACGGGCATATTGAATAGAATCGAGAAAAAGCCGCTAAAAGGAGAGATGGTAATTGTCATCCGGGGTCGCTCTTAACGATAGCTACCGCAGTCGCTTAAGGCCAATCGATATCGCCACCCTCGCCTATGTCCTGATCGAAATTTCGGTCATTCTGGTTTTTATGTCGGGGAAGCCGGGATGGCTGTACATGCTTTTCTTTTATATGTCCGCCGTTTGTATAGTATTGCTTATGATAGCTTTCCCGTTTGACGAATTTTCTCGGCCGGGCAGAATGATTAGAATTGTTTATCCCGTTGTCTTGATTGTATTTTTTTACAGGGCGCTGGGGGCGCAGCTGTTTATGGTTTTCGATAAGCCCCTTGATTACATAATCCATCAGACGGAACTCAATATTTTCGGGATTGATCCGGCTTTCGCCGTTCAGAAATATATTGATATCTGGCTCAATGAATTTATGAGTTTCGGCTATTCTTTCTTTTATCTGTTTTTTCTGTCAGCCATAATCTTGTTGCTGCTATTGAGAAAATGGAGTTGCCTTGAGAAAATGATACTCTCAAGCGCCATCGCGTATTACCTCTGCTTTTTGATTTCAATTTTCTTCCCCGTCGCCGGTCCGCGATTCTATCTGGACGACATCTATTATCTACCTATTATCGGGCCTTTTTTTACCCCTATTGCCAAAATAATTGTCAACTCGGGTGGTCATTATGGAGCCTCTATGCCATCCTCTCAGTGCGCCGTAGCCTTTATTGTCGCCTGGAGGTTAGGCAGCGATGTCAAAAAACTGAGAATTCCCGCCATTTTCATTGTATTGTTAATCTGTATGAGCACGGTCTACGGGCGATTTCATTATTTGACTGAAAGCCTCACCGGTGTTATAATTGGTATTCTGGGATTGTGGATTTCGAACCGCTGGCAAGACCGGTTCATGAAACAAAGAGAGAACGGGAGCGCTGCAAACCATGGTCGTTAAGGGAATTGCTGAGCGATGATTTTTTATTTCGCTTGACACTATGATTATTTGACCTATTTTCCTGCAAGCGGCACGGACATATGAGGATACTGAACAAGCATTTTATTAACGGTTTTTACGCCGTCATCAATCCTATCGGTGACATCCTGGAGTCGGCGGAAATACACCCCCATGTTATCACCGCAACAGGATTGATTCTATCCATAATTTCCGGGATAATGTTCTGGAAGGGGCAGATCTTTGGCGCAGGGATTCTGCTTATTGTTTCGGGAGCGTGCGATGTCCTTGACGGTCGACTGGCGAGGAAAACCAATACCCAGAGCCGCTTCGGCGCTCTGCTCGATTCCACCGTCGACAGGTATTCAGAAATAGCCGTCTATATGGGCCTGGCGGCGTTTTTCGACTCGCCGTTTATTCATGCCTTGATAATTCTGGCCATAGCCGGTTCGCTTCTTACGTCCTATGTGAGGGCGCGGGCCGAGGGGCTTGATATTGAATGCAAGGTGGGATTGATGCAGCGACCGGAGAGAATCACCTTCCTCTCCGTCGGCGCCATAATCGGTTCCGTTTTCGATTTCATTTTCGGTACTCACCAGGCGCTTCTGGTACTGGCAATTTTAGGTATTGCGATTTTAAGCAATATTACCGTTATTCAGCGAATGCTTTTGGTTAGAGATAGTTCGA
>CP070813.1:3462973-3471393 GCA_020344055.1 Candidatus Zixiibacteriota bacterium
GACATTATCGAATATCGATTTGGGGAAGGGATTCGATTTCTGGAAAACCATACCGACCTTCTTGCGGAGCTTTACAACGTCTATATTTCCGCCATATATGCTATTTCCGTCTATAAGGATATCGCCCTCTGTGCGGGTTCCGTCTATGGTATCATTCATGCGGTTAAGGGATCTCAAGAAGGTGGATTTTCCGCATCCGGACGGGCCGATCAAAGCGGTCACCATTCTCTCGGGAATTTTCATGTTAATATCAAATAAAGCCTGCGTTATACCATAGTAAAAATTCAGATTTTCCACCTGTATTTTAGTGCCGTTAATCATCGTCTACCACCGGTACTTTCTCCTGACCTTAATCCTCAATATTATGGCCACCAGATTAACGCTCAGGACCAGGGTGATCAATACCAAGGCGGTCCCGTACTGCATGGGCAGGATTTTATCCGCCTCGGGATGCTGCGTCGCCAGGATGTAAAGGTGATAAGGCAGAGCCATGACCTGGTCGAAGACTGAATTCGGCAGTTTCGGCAGGAAAAACGCCGCCACAGTCAAAAGTATCGGTGCCGTCTCACCCGCGGCTCTGCCGATTCCCAGTATCGATCCGGTCAACATTCCGGACAGGGAGTAGGGGAGAACGTTTTTGTAGATGGTTTCCCACTTGGTCGCCCCCAGCGCCAGGCTGCCGTCCCTGAGACCCTGGGGGACGGCCTTTAAAGCCTCTTCGCTGGATACTATGATGATAGGAAGTATCATACAGGCCAACGTGAGACTTCCGGCGATTATGGAGGCTCCGAAACCGAAAAAGAGAACGAACAGACCCAGTCCGAAAAGGCCGAATACTATTGAGGGAACTCCAGCAAGGGTCACGATCGCCAGTCGGATCATCCTGGTTAACCTTCCCTGTCGGGCGTATTCGCTCAGATAAATCGCGCTGGCCATCCCCAATGGCAATGCTACGATTATGGTCCCTATTACCAGCGCGAGAGTTCCGACGATGGCGGGGAGAATCCCACCCTCGGCTCCGCTTCTGCGTGGGAATCCGGTGAGGAACTCCCAGTTGATGGCGGGCAGCCCATGAATAATTATATCGAGAATAATATAACCGATTACAAATACGATAAAATAGGTTACGCCCCGTATAACCCAGGTGATAGCTTTCTCAACAATATTCTTATTCATCACTGCATTCTGTATTTTTTAAGTGCTTTCATGGAAATCATGTTCAAACTGAAAGTCGATACTAACAGTACCAAGCCGACCCAGAATAAAGCCCTGTAATGGTCGCTGCCGAACGGCACCTCGCCCATTTCGGCCGCGATGGTGGCCGTCATGGTTCTTACGGATTCCAGAGGATTGGCGGTAATCAAGGGAGCGTTGCCGGTGACCATCATGACCGCCATGGTTTCACCGATAACCCTCCCCATCCCGAGCATCACCGCCGCGATAATGCCGGAAATCGAGGCCGGAACCGTGACCTTCCAGATGGTCTGCATCTTGCTCGCACCCAGGGCCAGGGAAGCGTCCTTGTATGAGCGCGGCACGCTCCGGATAGCGTCCTCGGATATGGTGATGATTGTAGGGATCGCCATCAAGGCCAGAAGCAGGGCGCCGGTAAGAGCGGTGAGCCCCGATGAGAGATTGAAAACGCTCTTAACGATAGGAGCCAATACCACCAGCCCGAAAAAACCGATCACCACCGAGGGTATTCCGGCCAGCAGTTCAATAAACGGTTTGAAGAACTCCTTTTCGGTATCCCGCGCTATTTCCGAGATGTAGATCGCACCGCAGACTCCAATGGGAACCGAGAGGGCCGTGGCGAGCAGGGTGATTAAAAATGACCCGGTAACCAATGGATATATGCCGAAGGACTCCTTGACGAATGATACTGGAGTCCATCTGGAGCCCAACAACTCCGAAAAACCGGGATCGAAAAGAAATGGAAAAGCTTCCTTTCCCAAAAACAGAAATATCAGGATTACGATCAGTATGCTGGCGGTAGCTGTTCCCAGCAGAATGTATTTTACAGCGTTTTCTTTAAGCCGCGTGCTAGCCATTCATCAATCGGTGACTTTGATATAACCGGTTTGCTCCACAATATTCTGTCCCTGGTCGCTCATGCAGAAATCTATAAATTCCTTCGCCGATCCGGCTGGATTGCCGTTGGTATAAAGATATAAGGGACGGGATATCGAGTATTCTCCTGACTTTACCGTTTCCATATTCGGTAAAACAGGGCCGCTGCCGTCGTCGATCGCAAGTATTTTAATCTCCTCACCGGCTTTCAGCGCATAACCCAGACCGACGTAACCGATGGCCCATCTATCGTCTTTTACCGTTTGAATAATAGACGCTGTAGCCGGCATAAGACGGGCTTTGGGAGTGTAATCTTTCCTGTCCAGCACATGCTCCTGGAAAAAAACATAGGTGCCGGAGCTGGATTCCCTGGAGAGAATTATAATATCCTGATCGGGGCCACCGAGCTGTTTCCAGCTTGTATATTGACCGGTGTAGATTTTTCCGATCTCTTCTACCGTAGCCTCTTTTAAGGGATTCTCGGGATTGACAACAACCGCGATCCCGTCCCGGGCAACGACGAATTCCCTGGGGGATATGTTTTTCTCGGCCGCCATTTTCATTTCTTTGTCTTTAATCTCTCTCGAGGCCATGCAGATATCCGTGGTTCCGTTCAACAGCGCGGCGATTCCGGTGCCGGAACCTCCCCCGGTTATGGATACTTCTATATCTTTGTGCATGTTCATAAACGCCTCGGCCCAGGAGCTGCCGAGATGCACCATGGTGTCGGAACCCTTGATTTGCAGCTGGCCGGCGGTCTCCGATTTCTTCTCCGATTTTGAACATCCAACCATCATAACACAAAAAGAAACAAACGCCAAAATAGCGGTTGATATAAAGCTTTTCCTCATCGTAGCTCTCCTGCTATCCAATTAAAGTCTGCCATTTTTGGCATCAAACTTCACCGAATTTTACTAAGTTCCCTACTTTTATTGCGATATTTATCTTCATATTCATGCGTGAAAAATTCATAATGCGAATTCAAGAATAGCCTATCGATCTAGCCGGGTCAAACATCAATTTTGGCTTTCGAATTAAAAATAATCTTTTTCTTCATAGACATATTAGAATCTATCTTCCGGTCGGATTTTTCATGTTATATTGTAACTTCTTTATTTTCATTGCCTTCGAGCGCAAAAAACATTATTTAAACCAATGACCGAATACCGTGTCAAACAATAAAAAGGATAAAAAGATGGAGGTTGTTTTGAAAAAAATAATGTTAATCTCAGGCCTGTTAGCTCTGGGGGCGGTTTTTCTGGTTTCCGGCTGCAGTGATAAATCCACGGATGGGTATCTATCCGAAGGCGATTATTCCAATGAGGATTTTCTGCTTGCCCGGGCGGAGGCCGATTCTACGTTGGAGGATATCCGGATCGATAATTTCGGCGCCCGCGACTGGATCTGCAGAGAGCCGATAGGGCCGCAGCCGCCCCATATCGACTCGATAGGTTACGATTCTCTAACGGGATGGCATGTATGGGAGTTCTCGAGGCAAGGTCCCTTCGTAGAGTTTTCGGTGATCGATAGCTTCAGGTTCACCGACTTGAATTCCAATTATCAACAATTCCGCGATTCCACCACCAACGTATTCGAACGGCGTTTGAAAAAGGATTTCCATGCCGAGCGGGGGCGTATCCATAACGGCACCGAATGGAACAGGACGTTAGACAGAAATACCATCTGGGACGGGCTGGCCGGTTCGGTGACAACTCTAAATGGCGATTTCAACCGCTACTGGAGCGGGGAGAGCGTATGGCGCGATTTCGAGAAGACGGTTGACGGGGAGATGACCGATATCCTGTTCCATACCGACGACCTGCGGCCGCTGCGTCACGCTCATCCGTTCGACGGCACTTTCGAGGCCTGGATGATCATGGATATGGTGCTCCCTCGAAGGCAGGCGCATATCGAGGCGCATCTTATAGTGACCTTCTTCGAGGGCGGTTATCACGCCTATCTCGAACGGGGCAACAACTGGTGGGAGTGGACACACTACTGGCCTGAATAATTCCGCATGTGCGTTTTTAATAAAAAAGCCGCGGTCTTTTTAATGGATCGCGGCTTTGTAGGTGGTAATGGGTAAATCTCTTATTTAAACGGTTTGCTTCTGACTTAAGTCAAACTCCCTAATTATCTATTTTAAATTGCTTAGCTCAGAATGCCGAATATTGTTGCGCAGTTCCCGAATATCGAATTTTATTGACGTTTTCCCGTATTTTGTTATCTTTACTTTACAGGATCATGTTTAAGATAGTTTTAATTTCGGTAATGCTGAGCGCCGGCGCTTTAGCGCAGTTGGCGCCGGGTAATTTCACGGCCGAATTCGAATCCGGGAATATCGCCAATGTACAGCAGGTGGGCGTCGATAGCTTCACCTTCGAGATCCGGCTGGACGACAACCACGGCGACACCTACGGCTGGTACTATTTCGCCATTACCGGCGGCCACGGCCATGACGTTACCCTCTTCCTCACCAACCCCGACGGCTGGCAGAATTATACCTGCAAACCGCTTTTCTCGAACGACAACGAAAACTGGGATAGAGTCGATGAAACCTGGAACCAGAGCGGCTGGCTCGGTTTCCGGCATTGCCTGGAATCCGACACCGTCTGGTTCGCGCAGGGGATACCGTATACTGTTTCTCAAATGCAGGCGTATCTGGACAGCGTCGAATCCTCCCCGTATGTCGATCGTCGTACCCTCGGCTATTCGCCGCATAATCGGCCTGTTGAAATGATCACAGTTACCAATGGAGATATCTCTCCCGATCATAAAAAGACCGCCTGGTTGATCTCCCGTCAGCACTGTATGGAATCGGGGCCGACGTACCTGTTGAACGGAATGATAGACAAGATTTTAGATGGTTCAGATTTCTCCCGGCGTTTCAGGAACGATATCGAGATTCATATCGTGCCGATTGTAAATGTCGACGGGGTGGCGGAGGGATATTCACGGCATAACGTAAACGGCTTGAACCTGAACCGGGAGTGGCGTAGCAATATTATGACCGAGCCTCTGGAGGTTCGGGCGGTCCACAGCGCCATAGACAGCTTTATCACCTCCGGCCGCTCTATCGATTTCTTCTTGGATCTGCACTCTGCGCCGGATAATTATGATTTCGGTTTCAGAATGGCGGAATCATATACCAGCCATTTCTACTATGAAAACCAGGAGACCTATCTGTATCTATTGGAAATGTACGATCCCTGGCAGGGCCGAAACCGTTGGCGCGATCTCGATACCACTTACTCCTTCGGTCTGGCCGGTTTGATAGTGTACGATATGTACCAGCTAGATTCCTTCTCCTCCGAGAATCCCTGGACCCGTCGTCATAACAGCGATTTCATAACAGAGGAATCGATGTACGGCCAGGGCGAGCCCTGGGCGCGGGCCATCTATGAATATCTCTATCCCCTCAATATCTACAACCAGTACTCGCAGTTGATCGATACTATAATTATAGCGGACGATATCGTGCTGAGGGTGTGGGATTTCGACCAGCGGATTTACGATTCGGTCTATGTGGATGTGGTTTGCTCCGCCTCCGGCGATTCAGAGGATGTGGCGTTACGGCTGATGAATCAGAACGGCGTTTTTCTTCCGTTGGCGCCGATGGAGGTGAACAACCTGCAGGCGACACCGATGGACGGGGTTTTATCGGTTGTGGAGGGGGCGGAGGTGTCATTTCGATATATCGACCGCGACCTGCCGGAGAGGGTTTGCGAACGGGTACTACCGGTTGAGGAGGCTACAGGCATAACGGAGCGGGATTTGGTTTTACCTCAGTTCTCCATAGCCGCCTATCCCAACCCGTTCAATTCGTCGTGCAGGATTACGGTAACCGATAGCGACGTGGATTATATTACCATATATGATATCACGGGCAGGGTAGTCGAGAAACTGCGTGTTTCCTCCGGCGCGGCGGTGTGGGAGGCCTCCGGGCGGCCCTCGGGGATATATTTCGCGCGGACTCAAAAAGGTGAATTTACTGGGAATGTAAAATTGTTATTAATTAAGTAAGTGATGAGAAACCTGATTAAAAATACTCTGCCATTAATTCCAATTTGTCTGTTTATTCAAAGCGGTTATGCTGAAGACACCTTCGAACTTATATATACCATAACGGTCCCCGCCGAAAGCGTAAAGATAGTTTCGGTAACTCCCGTTGGCGACTATAACGCGGATGGTTACGGCGATCTCCTTATAGGAGCCAGACGCAGAATATCCAATGAAAATATCTACGAAGCCGCCTACCTTTATTATGGAGGCCCTTCATTTGACACCGAATATGACCTTTTATTTTTAGGTGATCCGCAGGATCTGATATTATGCGGCGGGGCGGAAGCCAGGGCAACATTATTTGGATGGGAAGCAACGGGTCTGGGGGATTACAACGGCGATGGATATGATGATTTTGCGATCAGCGCGTCCTCATTATGCAATAATAATAGATATCAGAATGGCAGGGTATATATTTACTTCGGGTCGCCCAATCCGGATACCTCTGCTGATTTAATCATAGACGGTACGTTTACTGCTGACCATTTTGGCCGGTATTTGATTTTTGGAAACTATAACGGCGATGCATATGGTGATTTTCTGACATATACGTTGAACGAATACTATGGCCAGCAGCTTTATCTGTTTTTCGGGAGTGATCCGCCCGATATACAGTATGATTGGCTCTGTGATTATCGGGGCACTACAAATTATGCAACTTTTGTTCGTGGCGGTTCTGATATTAATAATGATGGATTTGATGATTTCGGCTGGCGCGTCAATCTTCAATATATTATTTTTTTGGGAGGAAATCCGCCGGCAAATGAACCAGCCGATTCAATATACTTCTCAATTATTGTTTTTCCTGGAGACGTATCAGGAGACGGTATCGACGATTTCCTTTTATGGACGCTTGGGACATTTTATTTATGTCTTGGGGGAGATTCATTAGACGTTATACCTGATTATGTTCTGCCACATACTCATTTTGACCACTCGTTCATTTTTACGCTTCCAAACAATGAAGACAAGCTTATGGTCGATGTATGGCACTTAAAAAGGTTTGAAATGTACAATACCGGTGTGCCATTCGACACAATACCTTATAATATAATAAACTATAATTTCAATCACGGATTGACTCAACCAAATATCGGCGATATTAATGCCGATGGAATCGAGGATATAGCCCTTTCCGATTCTTCCGGCCCGAATTTGTATATCTACTCAATATTTCAAACCGGGATTGACCATGCCGGTAACACTTTACCCGCGAAATTCGACTTAATTTGCGCCTACCCCAACCCCTTCAACTCCGCCTGCAGGATCACGGTCTCTAATCCGAATATTGAGCTTGTCGAAATATACGACATCACCGGCAGGCTGGTGGAGCGGCTGGAAGTCGCCTCCGGCGCGGCGGTGTGGGAGGCGTCCGGGCGGCCGTCGGGGATATATTTCGCGCGGGGCGGAAAGAGAGGATATTCGCGAAGTATCAAGCTGGTGTTTTTAAAATGAAAAGAATCGTTCCATTTATTATATTTTTTCTGGCGGTTTTCGATAAATCGTTCGGCCAATGGCGGTGTCTCATGACTCTCGACGTCCGTTACTCATACGAAAGACAGGGGTATTTCATCGGGCCAGCCGGAGATCTGAATAATGATGGCTTTGATGATATCTTCATCGGCGAACCGGAATTTAATTTAGGCCAGGGGTATTTAAAAGTCATTTACGGATCGGAGAATCCGGATACGGTCGCCGGATGGATTGCCCAGGTTCCCAATGCGAATCCATCTTACTTCGGCGCCTGGGCAAGCGTCGTGGGTGACATGGACGGCGACGGCTATCACGAAATCGCTGTGGGCGCCCCCCTTTACAGCCCATTTAATTGGGGTCTGGTCTTTCTTTATAGAACAAATCCATTTGATACTCTATATGATCATTATTATCACGGCAACAATCAAAGGTTTGGTAGTTATCATGTTTCGGGCGATTTCAACAGTGATGACTTTGCCGATCTTCTTATTGGCGAATCAACGGTTTACTTTGAGGAAGTTGGCGCTTATATGTTCCTGGGTTCCTCGCCCCTGGGCACAACGCCCGACGTTATATGGGCTGACAGCGTAATGCCATACGATTATTTATCGATGGTCGTTGGCGGAGGATATGATTTTAACGGTGACGGATTTGACGATTTTTCAATTGACGAAAGCAGATATTTCAGCGCTCCTGATTCCGGATACCACCAGATAGGCCTTTTTTTAGGACGGTCGGTTATAGATACGATACCTGATTTTATATTTGACGATTGTAATTTATTTTGGTCGAGAGATTTAAACGGTGACGATCTG
>CP070813.1:3471493-3479840 GCA_020344055.1 Candidatus Zixiibacteriota bacterium
ATCGCCAATATTATCGCCTGGCCGGCGGCGTTTTATATTATATCAAGGTTTCTGGAGTCTTACGCGTATCGGATCAAGATCGGATTGGAGGCGTTTCTGCTGTCCGGGGCTGCAGCCTTATTTATAGCGGCCATAACGATAAGTTTTCAGGTGGTAAAATCCGCGCTGGCCAATCCCATAGATGCCATAAAGTATGAATAGCGAAAAAAGTCGATCCGGGTTCAGGTGATCTGATTCAGGGATGCTGTCGGATTTATCGCTGCGTTTAAAATCCGACCTTCTACCGATCTACTTCAGAACATAAATAACCCAGGGGGCGATTTTCGTCTCATTTACCCACACCACCGGATCATCATCATTGCCCAGGGGTTTATATGTCTCCACCAGCTCCAATCCAGCCTGCTTATAAACCTCACGGTAAGCATCGTCGCTCCAGACGATATCCTCCACCGGTCGGCGATCTTCGACGTCGGTCATAATTATCCTGACCTTATCTCCGCTTCTGGCGGTCAGGTTTTCCGGGAAATCTTTGGTGGTGAACGAAGCCCATTCATTTTTATAGATATCCGGCGACGATACCACGCTTATGATTTTGCCGTCATCATTCAGAAGATCGCGCAGTTGTTTGAAAAGCGCGACCTTATTTTCAGCTATATTGTCGAATGTAAAAACAGACAGAGCCAGGTCGAAGCCATAGCCTTTGAACCGGCCCAGGCCAGCGCCTTCGATTAGATAATACGTTCCTTTCGGATCGAATTCCTGTGCTATCCTGATCATATCCGCGGCGATATCGACCCCCACGGCATCGAAGCCGAGCTTCTTGAGAAACCGGGTGGAACGGCCCGTGCCGCAACCAAAATCCAGGGCTTTTCTTCCGGTGATATGCCTTGAAATTATCTGTGGCAGATCCCGATAAGCCAGATAGTATGTACCGGGGAACTCGAGTTTCGCGTATGATTCCGCTCGCCGATTATCGTCATATACATTGCTGAATTCTTTTGCCATCTTTTCAATTACCTCTACCTTTTCCCGTTATTACGGAACGGGTCCGGTTCGATGTTTCATCTTTATTTATCATCGAGATTACAATCTGCCTGTCCGAATACGAACATCCAGTTTTCGTAAGCGGACACTTTCCATTGGAAATATTATCATATCCTGTTGAATTATGGGAACTTAAAAATCGGGCACGCTCTTTGCCTTTATATCGGGAGGAACGAGGAAAGGGAAATGGCAATGATCGCCAACTACCTAAAAATATCTTTCAGGAATATCGCCAAAAACCGAATCAACACTTTCATCAATGTCGCCGGGATGGTGGCTGGATTGACTGCCTGCGTGATCATCTGCCTCTGGGTTATTGATGAGCTCAGCTACGACCGTTTCAACGAAAATTATGACCATTTGTACAGGGTAACCGAACAGTGGGTTCATTCCGGAGAAGATTTGAACAGCGCATTGACCTCATCGTTGATGGGGCCGGTTATAAAGGAAGAGATTCCCGAAATAATCGAAAGTTCGAGGTTTCTGGATCAGAAAGACAGGACCATAATTTACGGCGATATAAAATTTCCCCACAATACAATGGCGTATGCCGATCCCGAAATTCTTCAAATGTTTAGTTTTCCGCTATCGGAAGGTGACATAAATTCGGCGCTTGCCGATAAATACTCGGTTTTGATTTCGGAAAGCATCCGGGATAAATGTTTCCCCCGGGAAAATCCCATCGGAAAAACCATTAATATCGACCGGCAGGATTTTATCATATCCGGGATACTGAAAGATATCCCTGTTAACTCTCATCTTAAGATTGATTGTTTGACCTCATTCGATTCCATGCAAGAAAGGATCAAAAGATTGACCGGCAACTGGAATGTTTCAGCCTTTTACAGCTACGTCCAACTCCGCGCCGACGCGAAAGTTGGCGATGTGGAGGATAAAATCACGCGGATTGTGGCGGCGCATATGGACCCGGACGAAGAATCGACGGTACGGCAGGGATTGCAGCATATAGGAAAAATCCACCTCTTTCACGACACCGAGGATTACCTGGAGGGGCACGGCGATATCAAGTATATTTATCTCTTTTCCACTCTGGCGTTTTTAACTCTGCTGATTGCCTGTATCAATTTCATGAATATTTCCACCGCCAGGGCTCTGAGCAGATCGAGGGAGGTGGGAATTCGAAAGGTGGTTGGCGCCCGCAGAGCGGAGTTAATATCGCAGTTTCTGGGCGAATCGATCGCCCTGGCGTTTATCTCGTTATTTATAGCTATTGTAATTATAGAATTGTCACTGCCGGTCATCAATGGCTGGACCGGCAAAAGCCTGCGGCTGTTTCCACCGTCGAATATCCTTATTTACCCCGCGTTGATCTATATAACCTTAATGACCGGGATATTCTCGGGAAGTTATCCGGCGCTGGTTCTATCGTCATTCTCACCCACAGACGTTATGAAGGGTAGATTCCAAACAGGGCGGGGAGGGCGGTTTTTCCGGAGAATACTGGTAATTTCACAATTAATTCTATCGGTTTCCATGATAGTCTGCGTGACGGTTATTTATAATCAACTGAATTATATAAAAAACAAGGACCTGGGTTTTGATAAAGAGCAGGTGATATACTTTCAGATGCCTAACGATTTCGCCCGCAATTATCACCCGATTAGGGCCGGATTACTCGATCATCCGGCAATTATCGATGTCACCGGGGGGACCGCCCCGGTGAGGCAGAATTACGGTTTCGGCGGAGTGCTCTCCCTCGACTGGGAAGGTAAGCTCGAAGAAGATGTCCGAGACTGGACGAGCGTGGCGGTGGACAGGGATTATATCCGGACCTACAGGATGGAGATAGTCGATGGCAGCGATTTCCCGAAGGATCCGGCCATGGACGTCTCCCGGGATTTCATCATAAATGAAACGGCGGCTAAAGCCATGGGATTCGATTCTCCCATAGGCAAAAATATCAGTTTCACCACCCACGACAGCGAACTGGAAAAATTACCGTTCGAGGGGCGGGTTATCGGCATTGTGAAGGATTTCCATTACAGCTCGCTGCACAGCGGGATCAACCCGGTGATTATGTATCAATACGAGCCCGGGCTGCGCCATATGAGCGTCAGGGTCGCCGGACGAAAAACAGGTGAAGTCATTATTCTGTTGAAAAGCTTCTGGGAGAAGTACGCCTCGGACGTTTATTTCGACTACCGCTTTCTCGACGAATCGATAGACAATTTTTATCATTCGGAAAAGAGTCTCAGCAAAATCATATATTCCTTTACCGGCCTGGCCAATATCATCACCTGCCTGGGGCTGTTCGGGCTGATAGCCTATTCCGCGGAACATCGTTTCAAGGAAATAGGGATCCGCAAACTGCTGGGAGCGTCGGTATCAAATATTATGAAAATGATGACGAAGGAATTCGTCCTTTTGGTATTGATCGCCAATTTAGTCGCCGCGCCGGCGGCGTACTATATCATGAGCAGGTGGCTGGAGAACTTCACATATCGTATCGGTATCGGCCCCGGCACCTTTTTCTTCGCCGGGCTGGCGGTGCTGGTTATAACATTTATCACGGTCAGTTTTCAGTCGGTGAAGGCCTCGCTGGCCAACCCGGTGGAAGCCATCCGGGTGGAGTGAGGCTGTCATTCCTGCGAAAGCAGGAATCTATGAGGGCGGGCTCCTATGGATGCCGGATTGAGTCCGGCATGACAATATTACGTCTAGTTATGTCTTCCAAAAGGCCCTACATTCGATAAAATCCTTTTTCTTTCTATTATTGATAATTCTCCGTGGCCAATTTTAAATTGAATGAACTCTAATTCTCCGCCTTTTCTCAACCAGCAGTAGATTTTTATTATTATGTCATTTTCGCCTCTAAATATTTCCATCGGTTTAAGAATGTTATTTACTAATTCAACATCATTTTCGTAATTCCATCTTTTTTTCAAATGTTCAATGTCGACATTAAGGTAATGCATTGCTCTTATGAATTCGGTTTCATATATTTTATTAAAATCGTCTATCGTTTTAAGAGGATAAACCGAATTTTTAATTGAAAATGTATTTAAATAAAGTGATATAATTTCATAATAATCATAGTCCTTTAAATCCGTATCCAAATACTCATGAAATACGGATGAAAAATCCTTTGAATCACCGTTAAAAATATATAATGACGAATCGCAGATATTGAAAAGTATATCCTCATACGGATCTTCGTAGGAATAATAAGGCCAAGGCCCTACCCATAATGAATACATTTTAACGCAGGGAATATTTTTGAAATGAAAGCGTCTTGATATTTCAGGCTTTTGTCTGAAGCCCTTTCCTTCATTACTTCTTTTTAATGAGTTAATTACATCTAATAGATAATTATCGTGAGATTCGGAATAAAATGTGGCATCCATGCACCCAAGTACATTATTATCTATGATATAATAATCTGAAGCCTCGGAGTTCTGAATATGTGTAATGATTATTGATATAAGAGGAATCATTGTTAATAAAAGCCTCTTCATTAGTTACCTCGCTCTATTATACGCATGCAATATAAATTGTTCCATGCTGGGGCGAGGCAACCTCGCCCCTACATCTTCAAAACCCTCGCCACTTCCCTTTTTACTTTCGCCGGCGATAATTTGTTTAAAGAAATCTGTTCGCACTGATTGAATCTGGCGTAGTCGTGAAGTTTTTTGGCGAATTGGGGCAGGAAGCGGTCATAATCGGTGAGGTCTTTTTCGAAGGCCAGATTTTGAATTAATAGGGTTTTGCTCTTCCGGTCGGCCTTGGGATCGAGTTTGCCGGCGAATTGTCCGTCCCATAATATCGGCACCGCGAAATAACCGAATTTGCGCTTTTTGGGGGTGACGTAGCATTCCAGGGCGTAGTCAAAGCCGAAAAGCTCGCTTATCCGATCGCGCTGGATGATGAAATTATCAAACGGCGATAACAGATGGACCCGGGGCGTTGCCTTTTTTAGCTTCAGGCCAGATTCTATCTGATCTTTAAGGGCGTAATAAACGGACTTAGAATCGGAATCGATTGTAACGGCAACAACCTCTCCCGATTCGATCAGTTCGTCTATCGCCTTTTTAAGCGGTTCTTTCTTCACGGCGTGGATATGTTCGCGAATCTCTTTTTCCGTGGCTATACCATACGCCGAAAGCGCCCGTTTCACGAAGAACCTACCGAGCTCGTTATCATCCGGCATTGACGTATCGATATTTTTAGGCAATACGCGTTCGGTTAGATCGAAGACCCGCTCGAAATTGCGGCGTTCGGAAATCATCAGATCGCCCTGCAGATGCAAAAGCTCCATGGCGGAGGTGTTGGGATCGCGGCCGCCGGACCAGGGCCCTTTTGTTTTGTTTACAGGCGCAAAATCTCCCGGACCGAGAGGACCTTCATCGCGGATACGTTTCAGGACTTTTTTCAGGTAAGGGCCGTATTTGGCCAGGCGCGCCTTCTCCCATTTAAGATAGGGATCATCGAGCCTTTTCATGCGGGGCAGGTAATAACGGTAATCGGTCATGGGGAGATAAGATCGGGCATGCCCCAAGTATTCGAAGATCCGGCGATCCTTCGAGAGAAGCTTATCGAGCATATCGGGCTGGTAATCCGTTATCCTGGTCCAGAGGGTATGGTGGTGCGCCCGCTCGATTACGGTTAAGGTATCGATCTGGATATATCCCAGCTTTTCGACAACCTGTGCCGCGCCCTCTTTGCCCCTTGGGAGTTTAGCATTGCCGTCCAGAAGTTGGGCATTGATGGCAATTCGCCGGGCCTGCTGGATGGTTATGGTAATATTTCCCTGTTTTCCTCTCATAGCCTCTTAAACGGGAAAATTATAGAATATATTCGAGAATTTCAACATTGATTCATAATTCTTGATTTTCTCGAAATGAAATCGCTATCATAATCGCGGGGAGCTGACGCTGACCTCTTGTTCTTGGAGGAAGGTAAACCATGCCCAAAGTTCAAATAATCGATACCAATAGAGGAAACATACAAAATTACGGTTTCTGCGGATATAAGAACGTCAAAAACGAGGGACACATCAGAAAATCAGAATGGCTAAAAAAAAGGTATGATGAGGGATTGAAATTTAAAGTATTGCACTCCGATCTTGATGGTTCGGTGGGGATAATCGAATATATTCCGGGGGAGTACTGCTGGAGAGCAGTGAAGGCGAATGGTTATATGTTTATTCACTGCATAATGATCTATAGCAAAAAATACAAAGGCAAAGGCTACGGAGCGGAACTGCTGAAACATTGTATCTCCGATGCGAGAAAGGCAAAAATGCTCGGTGTGGCGGTCATGACCAGCGCGGGAACCTGGATGGCTGATAAGAACCTGTTTTTGGCGAATGGATTCGAGATGGTAGATTCGGCTCCTCCCCGTTTCGACCTGCTGGCGTTGAAGTTCAAGAAAACTGCCCCTTCGCCCGGATTTAATCGAACGGGAGATAAATTGCCTAAAAAATACAAGGACGGTCTGACTATATTCTGGTCCGATCAATGCCCGTATAACCGAAAATCGGTAAATGATGTAACCGAGGCGGCAGAGAGCCTGGGGATAGTATCTAAACTTGTGGAAATAGATGATTGCAAAACCGCCCAAATTCTGATCAATCCCTACGGAACCTACTGCATGATCTATAATGGAGAATCGATCGCCGACCACCCCGTAAGCCGCGCCAGATTCCTTAATATAATGAAGGAGATCTGAAATTTGGCTGATAAGGCTATAACCTATTACAGTTAAATATATTACATAATTCAATTCTCATTTTGCATAATAAATTTATGTAAATCAAATAAAAATTTATGTAAAACATAAAATAATTGTTGACTTATTTAAAACTTTTATTTATTTTAGCCGTATGGCTATACAGGTAAATCTGGATTTGATGATGGTAAGAAGGAAGATGTCGTTGACGGAATTATCGGAAAAGATAGGCATTTCAATTACCAATCTTTCGCTTTTGAAAACCGGCAAGGTGAAGGGGATCAGGTTCGGCACCCTGGAGGCTATCTGCAGGGAGCTGGAATGCCAGCCGGGCGATGTCCTGGAATATCTTCCCGAGAACAATAGGAACGGGGATAACCAGGCTGATTGAATATCAGGAGGTATAGATGGAAGGGAATAAATATCAGGTGGCCGGATGGCTGGCGATCTCCCAGGCGATTGTGCTGCCGCTGGCCTATATACTGAAATCGCTGCAGGTATACCTGGGCATTTCGCCTTTCGGATACGAAGGACCGTCGTTCGGTCCCGGGGATCTGCTGATAATTACCTACACCTGCTTTTTTGTATACACCTTCAGCATGTTCAGGAAACTGCTGAATGATCGCTATAAAGTGCATAGTTTAGATATATTAATCATAATATCGATTTTACTCAGTATTATCTCATTAATATTTTCTTTATGCGTACAGAGTATTCCCCTGGTACTCGACGGGATTACGGAAAAGTTTTTCAGAAAGATTTACCTGGCATATACCGCCATACTCATTATCGCCGCCGGCGTGGTGCAGATTCTCATATCGGTCAAATTGCTGATGGCCAAAAAATCGTTAAACGAATATTTTAATCCCTTTGCGTACATAACGTTGACCACCGGAATCCTCGAAGTCTCGGTTTTGTTGGCTCCCCTGGCGGTTTTAGTTTTCCTCCCGGTCTGGTGCGTCATGCTGGGCATGATCTTCCTGCGGGAGAAGGAAGAGGCGCAATTTGTTTAAGATGTTGTTACTAAGGGGATAAGACCTTTTTATAGCCAAGCATGGCGCCCACAGTATCTTTCATATTGGTGGAATTGCCGATTATCAACTTATCGGTCCTGCCGTAATATTCCAGGCAGGTGCCGCAGGATAGAATTTCGACCCCGTTTTTAACGAATTCATCGAGAATTTCCCCGACCGTAGAACCTTCCGTGGTAAGGAAAATCCCGGTTCCCATGCAGATGATTTTTGCCGGAAGCGTTCCCCCTTCGAAAAGTACGTTTAAAAAGGAATTCATTAATTTCGTTCCCAGGTCCGGCTCGGTGTCGGCGATGCCGGAGGATTTTAATATTAACAGCAGGTCTTTATTCACCTTCACCTGTCTTCTCCTTTATTTATTGCCAATATTTAATTCCAGGTATGCTGAGAGGCAATGCGGCCGGGCTCAGCGGAAGAATCGAACCGAAGCGTATAAAAACCCGATGACGCGAACGCCTGTAGCTACTGCCTCACGGACAAATTTTATATTATCGTCATGTATAAGGGGGATCGGCCGGAATGCCGGGAAAATCGATCGCGTAAAAATAGATAAGGCCGATTTTTCTGTCACCGTCTCCCATGTT
>CP070813.1:3479940-3488197 GCA_020344055.1 Candidatus Zixiibacteriota bacterium
ACCGCATTCCGGGCACTTGCCGGGGCCTACCTGAACGATGTGGGAGTGAGAATCCATGGGGCAGGTGTAGACATGCTCGCCTTCGTCCATTTCCATTTCGAAATGCTCCTGCTCCTTCATCTCGTGATCCATCTTCTCCTGCTTCATCCTGGCTTCGGGATGTTCGTCAGAGGCTTGTTGGTGCTCGTCGTCTTCTACTTCTTTGATCCTGGTTACCGATGCCATCTGCGCCCGAATTTTGCTGGTGGCTTCGCGCAAACGCGATTCCGAATCGAGCATGAACTGCGATGAGGTAACAACCACGTCTCCAGGATTGAGCCCGGAAACAACTTCCACAACGCCGTTTTCACCGGAGGCTCCCGGTTTCACTTCCCGGGGCATAAATTTACCGTCGCCCAGCGATATAAACACGAGATCGCGGACACCGGAGCGGATCACCGCCTGATCGGGGATTACTACCCTCTCACCGGGAAGTCGCGATTCAATGGTAACGGTACCGTACATGTTCGGCTTCAAGGCCATGTCTTTGTTGGGTATCTCGACCCTTACTTCGACGCTTCTGTTTTTATTGTCGAGGTAGGGATATATAAATGATATCCTTCCGTCAAATTCCTGGCCGGGCAGGTAGGGCATGGTGAGCCTGGCTTTCTGGCCCGTAGATATGAACGGCAACTCGTAATCGTAAATATGAGCGATTGCCCATACGGTCGAAAGGTCCGCGATTTTGAAAAGAGGCATCCCGGGCGAGATTTTATCGCCCTCAATAACCGATTTGGAGATTACATATCCGTCGGCAGGCGAATAGAGCGTCATGGTTTTTTTGACTGTCCCGGTTTTTCGAAGACCGTCAATCTGTTTTTCGGATATATCCCACAGCAGAAGCCTGTCCCGCGCCGCGTCCAGAAGTTCACCCGCACCCTTTCTCGCCGATTCCAGGCTGGCGTTTTCGAGTCTCTCGTAGTTCTTTAAAGCGGAGAGATACTCTCTCTGCGCCGCCACCAGTTCGGGAGAGTATATCTCCAGCAAGGGTTGACCTTTTTGGACCTCTTTCCCTTCATAATCAACATACAGCTTTTCGATCCATCCTGATACCTTGGCGTTGATGCTGAACATCTTCTGCTCATCGTAGGTAAGATGCGCCACAGTATTTATGGTTCTGCTCAGCCTTTGCTTTTCCACCAGCGCCATCCTCAAACCCATGTTCTGCGAGGTTATCGGGTCGATCCTGATAACACTGCCGGCAATATCGTTCTCGTAAACCGGAACCAGGTCCATTCCCATGGGGGATTTGCCCGGCTCGTTGCGGATATAGGTAGGGTCCATGGGAGCCACCCAGTAGGCAACCTTGCCCCTGTCGCCGTCGGATGAGGAAGTTTCCTTTCTGATGGGCGTCAGTTTCATCTCGCATATGGGACAATAACCCGGTTCATCGGAGATTATCTCCGGGTGCATCCCGCAGGTGTACTGCTGCTTGCTGTCCATCTCTCCCGCTTGAATACCGGTAGCCTGAGACGAACCTAGTATGGTTCTTCCCGCGACTACTCCTATCGCCAGGGAGGCGATTACAATTACTAAAATCCAGATTCTCTTCATTTCACTTTCTCCTTATTCTTAATTTTCAACCTTAGCGGTTAGCATTTCGATCTCCGCCAGCGCTTTCAGAGCGTCGGCCAGCGATCTTTGCTTTTCGAGCTGGGCGTTAAAAAGATCCATCTGCGCCATAATGACATCGAGGAATTCCAATGCGCCGACCTCGTATGATGCCCGTGCCGATTCCAGCACACCCTCGGTTTGGGGAACCAGCGACTCGCTGTAGAGCTCATACCGAGATCTGTTCCTCTCGTAGGCCAGCGCGCTTTTGGATAACATAAACTGCAGACGGTCCCGGGTATCATTATATTCGTATTCCGCCGCCTTCAAACCCGCCCTCGCAGAAGACAGCCTGTTTTTCTGTTTCCAGCCGGCCCAGATCGGCAGGCTGAAACCTATTTTGAATGTAAACATGTCGGCGCTGAACATCGGAAACATCTCGTTTTCGTGGCGAATTCCGTAAACCGCCCCTACCGACAAATCAGGCAAAAAGTCAAGCTTGGCTTTTTTGGTCATCTGCTGCTGAGTCAGGACCTGAGTTTCGGCTTTTTTCAGGCCGGGATTGTTTCCTTTCATAAGCATTATCAGCGAAGATAAATCTTGCTTCGGCAACAGGGGAGATTCAGGAAGAGTCGCGCGAATATCGGCATAGACGGTTTCGCCGGTAAGTCGGGCCAGCATCTGTTCTGTCGTTTCCAGCATCTGCTCTATCATCAACTTGTGATCCTCGAGTTGGGTTCTGGTTTTCTGTGCGTTCAGGACGTTGGTCTGAAGACCCTTGCCGACAATGTATTTTTCTCTTACCACCTGCTCGAGATCATCTATATAACGGATATTCTCCTCGACGGTTTTCAGTGCCGATTGCCAGTAGGCCAGGTCGTAATACGCCGATTTCACATCGGCGATAAGATAGAAACGCCGGTTATCGGCCATACGGCGGGAACCCTCGGCCATATACCTGGCGGCGTTTTTCATGCTGCCCAGCTTACCGGGGAACGGGATCTTCTGCGTAATCCCCAGGGTAACGTTGGGCATCGCCA
The DNA here is from genome assembly GCA_020344055.1 of Candidatus Zixiibacteriota bacterium. Taxonomy (GTDB): domain Bacteria; phylum Zixibacteria; class MSB-5A5; order UBA10806; family UBA10806. The sequence continues at coordinate 3,482,571 of CP070813.1, forward strand.
TCGGCTCGCCCACCCAGGAATCCTGAATCGGACCCGATAATCCGACTGAAAACATCGGGTCGGGCAAAATCCCCGTCGGCGTCACCTGGTAATCCATCGCCTCCGCCGTCTTTTCGGCCGCTTTCAATCCGGGATTGTTTTCCAGGGCCGCCGTTATCAGCGAACCCAGAACCGGGTCGTTGTATAGGTTTTGTCCGGAGGCCGTGGCCGCCGTTTGAACCAGGCCGATTATCGCAATCAGTCCGACTATTTTAAACACGTTAATATCCTTTCGCAAAAGTCAAGATCGACGGGTTAAACCGTCAATATACATTTACCTATGCGAAGGTATCAACACAAAAGAGGCGTATATCTATTGTCGAGTATTAAAGGTGGCGAGTGCGAGGATTTTTCCAGCGGTATTAAACAGGTATTTGAATCTTCAAAGAGATCGTTATCACTTTCGATTATAAAATCATACTTGGTTTGTATCGGTTTAGTATCCAGAATCGCAGTGGTGACCGCGGATTGGTCCGGCACCTGCGACTGTTCGAACTGCCCACAACCGCAATCGCAGTGCCCCTGCTGCAAAGCCGGGTCGTCGGTGATTTCGGGCATGCAACAGCAGGACTCCATCCCGCAAACAACCGGATTGGCCGCGCCCCCGGCCAGTAAAAGCAGACTCGCGGCCGAAATAACGGCGCTTTTTGTCAATCTCATCAGTTTCATCATCACTGTAAACGAATAAAACCTACAACCGGTTCCATATTAAATATCATTACTAATATCGTAAAAAACGGCAATTAATTCAACAGAATTCTATAAATTTTACATATCTTCTTATCTCAAAATAAGTTGGCGCGCAATAGAAATGGGGTGCCGTGCCCCGAAAACTCTATTTGTCCCCTCCTGATTGTTCTGATTCTTCGCTTTCCGCCGGGTAATTCAAGATATTTTCAAGATAATATTTTGCGTTAAGTTTCTCCCCTGTGGCTTGTTCCACCAGATCAAACCAATCGTAAAGAGCACCGTGATTAAAATATCTCTCAATCAGGTATTCGGCGGTTGCCGGGTTATCGATGATGCTGCCGTTAAGCTTCAGCATATGATTCAGGGTCTGAGCCGCCACCAGATCGGCCAGAATATAATTCTTCATATATACCGGATGTTCTATCAAATGATAAATTGATGCCCAGGCCTCGCTGCCATCCTGTCTCCCGCAAAAGAGAATGCGTTCCATAGTATCCCAGAACAGCTTATCCGGATTTTCGGCGTTGGTGCGGTATAACTCCATCTCAAAATATGCAAATGCCAGCATTAACCTTAAATTGATAATTTTACTCTCATTCAATTGCGTAATAATCGGCGGGATATCTTGTTCGGGAATATTCATATAATTAATCAGCCAGGCCGGTTGATATAGAATTTCCTCACAGATAGTCGCCATCGACTCGCAAATTACACCGTCAGTACGTACTCGCATTATATAATGATCCTGATCAATGTGTACCCTGTGTAAAGCATGACCATATTCGTGAAAAAGAGTCTTATATGCCAAAAATCCATCGTCGATCAGCGCCAAAATTCTTATATCATCAGGGACTTGAATCGCCATGCATATCCCAATCTGTAACCTATTATCTCTTGATTCCAGATCATAAGTGATATTCATATTTTCCGTATTAAAACTAAGTCCTTCAAAGGTGGAATTTAACGTATACATCAGTTTGTCTTTACTGAAATAAGAATCAATAGCCATCAACTCCGGCTCGTAAAAAATATCCCAAATTTGCAGCTTATCAACACCCAGTTTATCCTTTTTTTGTAGATAAATTTCAAGGTATTTATCGCGTGTTGCGAGATTAAGATTGTCCAACAACTTTAAAAGCTCATCGGGTGTCATACCCACGGCGTTCAATTTGAATTCAACAAAATCATCGAAATCCCTATGCCGGGCCATCCGATTCCGTTCCTCCACCAGTATTTTCGATGCGCGCGTTATGGTTTTGCCAATCGACACGCTTGCCAGCCAGGCCTTTTTTCGCCTCTCCCTATCGGGATCGGCACGGTATACTTCCCGCAGGAATTTATCGGGGTGACGCGTTCCCTCAAATTCAGATCTGTACTTAACAAATTTATCAGCCAGCGACATTTGAATATTACCGATATCTGTTCCATAATAACACCAGTCGGTTAAATATTTTATGTATGCCAGCCGGGCCGCGCGATTCAACACCGGATTTTCAAACAGATCCTGGATCCGTTTCAAACGATCGATATTGTATTTTGTATAGACCAGTATCTGGTATTCCTTTGAGGCTCGTTCCAGGTTGCCGGTATATTGCCCGCCCGTGTAATGTTCCCACTGCGCCGCCTTGAACACGGTGTCGACCTTCTCCATACGCTGTTGTATCTCCACCAGCCAGGCCGAATCGGCGGCTATATGCTTCGGCTTGTACCCCATGGGCCAGCACTCCGCCGCCGCGACGATCAGAATTAATACTATGGCCTTTTTCATGGTCTCTCCCCAATTAGGAAATTAATATTCTTTACTTAAGGGCTCGATATATTCCTTTTTGGCCTCCACCATCCTGCCGTCCCTGTAATCGAAAAGATAGAACGGCACGCCCTGGTTGTAAAGTGAATCCGCCTTCGGTTTTATATCAAGGGGACCTCTAATGGGATCGTTGGAGGCAATCACCGCCCCCCGGTAATTGAGCCGGTATATCATGGCCGGCCCCACAATGGTCCTTCCCGGTAGATGATCCAACAGCACCAGATTGACTTTTTCAAAATCGAGCCCGGAATCTTTCATATCATCTATAATGCCTCTTACCAGATTCTGGGTCGTACGATATTCCCGGGTTGTTATATCTATGGCGATTATATTCACGGCGAAATACAACATCAACAGTGCCGACAGCAAACGTTTTATGAATTGCCTTTTTTGATCCCAGATAAACCTGTAAAACAGATATCCTCCCACCACCGTAAATCCCAGGGACGGCAGGTATATATTCCGCGACGTTACCTTGTAGTTAAGAGGAATTATGGGAAGCAAGGTAATGAATGTAAGCAGTATGAAAAACCGGATCTGCTTCGGCGATTTTATATAAATCCAGACCGACAGCGGTACAAATAATACCATAGCGCCAATACTAATCCCTTTCCATAAGTAGTATAAAAACCCTAATGAAGAAGACATTTGGGCAAAATAAGGATGTTTCGGTGACGGAATCACAAACCATCCCAGGTAATCAAAAAGCACCCTGAAAATATGAAAACCGGGATAGTAATATTCCTCGACTATTCCCGGCCTTTCTATTAACAACGTTCTCGATGCGAAATAAATCAAAAGACCGAATATTCCGCTCAGGATTACCGGGGCGACTTTTCCCCGGGGATTCTTCCGCCGGGAGAAAAGAATCGCGAAGACCGAGAATGCAATCGGCGATGCGATGAAATCCTCGACTATGAACAAACCCGGAATTGATATAATTGCAAAATAGACCAACGATTTTCGGGTCCCGCCCGTTATATAATCATACAGGTGCCACAGTCCGTAAATATAGAACAGCGCCGCGAATAGCCTGATGATCCCGTAAGGCCAGATCACTCCCTCGTAATGCTGAAAATAAACCGTAAAAAAAATCGCCGAAAGTAAGGCTGTTTTTTCCGGAAGCTCGATCTTTTTAAGTAACCTGTAAAGCGATATTGAAACGGCGGCATGCAGGACTATATTCAGCAGGTAGTATAACGAGGCTTTATCTACAAACGCAAGATACCTGATATATAATAAAATATTTGTCAATGGCCGGAACCGTCCCGGATTCTCCATGGAAAGAAAATCCGGAAAGGAAAATCCGTCCCGGAGAATATTCAGGACGATCCAATCGTCGGTGTGAAAATCATTCAAAAGGCAGCTAACATAGACAACCAGGGCCAGGAAACCTATAATAAATTCATTGCTTCTTAAAATAGAAATCTTGGGCTTGAAATTGTTGGCCGGCTGTGATATGGTCATGGGGTGTAAATGTAAATAATCGGGGAGGTAATTCAATGAAAAAAATAATAAAGACCGATAAAGCCCCCAAAGCCATAGGCCCCTACAGCCAGGCCGTTAAGTGCGATTCCGGACTGATATTGACGGCCATGCAGATCGGGCTGGACCCGGCCGGCGGGGAGTTGAAAGGCCATGATATAGAATCGCAAACCCGCCAGGCGCTGGAAAATCTGAAGAATATCCTGGAGGCCGCCGGCAGCGGATTCGCAAACGTGGTAAAGTCAACCCTGTATTTCGCGAACCTGGACGATTTCGCCAGGGTCAACGAGCTCTATTCCGAATATTTCAGCGACAATTTCCCCGCCAGGGCCGCCGTTGAGGTCCCCAGGCTTCCCAAAGGGGCATTAATCGGAATCGAAATGACGGCCGAATGAAATTTTTTTTGGATGATTTTCAATAAAGGATTGACATTCAATTTGCGCGTTTGTAAAAAGGGGAACGGCTTCGCGCGAATAAGATGAAATTTTAATGATGAATTCTAAAGGTAAACAACTTCTTCTTAAGCCACATTTATATAACCTCGTACTATTATTGATTCTTACCTGCTGGGTCATACCATGCGAAGTATTTGCCGATCCCGGGGAATGCGGACTCGACTTTTTGAACATCGCCGCGGGAGCCTACTCGTCGTCGACCGGCCAGGTAAACTACGCCGGCATGTCCGGCGCGGAGGCTATCTTCGGCAATCCTTCCCTGCTCGGAGAGGAGTTGAGCGGATTCGTCTCATACCAGTACCTGATAATGGATACCCGGTCACAAGCCGTTTCCCTTAATATGCCCGTCGATCCGAGATATTCCTTTGCCCTGGGGGTCGATATCTTCGATCCCGGCGAGATAACCGGCTACGATGAGGAAGGACAAAAAACCGGCAGCATAAAATCGGGCGATTATCTGGTAAGACTTGCCTTCGCGTCCAGCAATCCCCTGAATTATGGTGTTACGTTCTCATATTATGAACAACATCTCGCCGATATCGTCGGGCGGGGTTATGGATTCGGTCTGGGGTTATCATACGAGCTCGGTCTTAACCGGTTGGGATTATCGGTCGAGAACATCGGCCCGAATTTTAAAATAGGACAATCGTCGGCCCCCCTGCCTTACAGGATCGCCTTATCGGGGTGGTTTCCCATTCGGAGCAACTTCATTAATTTGAGCGCCGATCTTATTTACAGCAGGGAAATGGAATTCCTTTTCGCGGGAGGCATCGAGTATTCGCCTCTGGACGGTTTTTTCTTTCGCGCCGGGGGCAATAACGATATTCCCTTCTCGATGGGCGCGGGGATATCCGGCGGAAATTTCGATTTCGATTATTCATATGTCCCATCGGGGTTATTCGGCGCCCGCCATTCATTCAGTGTTACAATCGCACGTTGATCCCTGAAATTAGGAAAAGGCGTAAAATTATGATATCATTGCGCCTGATTCGATCCATTTTTATGACATCCGACGACTTATGCTATCATTTAATAATTCAATGGAAAATAAGTATAGTGTAAATTCTATTGTGTAAAATTATATAAGTTGAAAAGATAAAAAGTTACGGGTATATCCAGCTAAAAAACCGCAAGCTTTTTAGAGGAGGACA
>CP070813.1:3488297-3496476 GCA_020344055.1 Candidatus Zixiibacteriota bacterium
TTCATGAACATGCTGTGCGCGCCGCCCCCTCCGTATAAACGGGCGGAGAGGAATTTTAACAGTTTATCGCGATCGGTGTCAAAATAGCTGGCGCAATCCGAACTGTTGATGTGAACGCCCAGACGGGTGTTTTCATTTATCAGGCCGACGTAAACCGGTTTAGAGGATTCCCCGCGTCTCTTGTTTAAACGCGAGTAAACAAGCTCTTCGCTGGAGTACTTATGATATTCGGTCGGAGCGTCATTCAGTTTTTCCGCAAGGCCGTTTAAATTATCGATATAACTGTCCTGGTCCCGGTCTCCGCTGATAAGGAAACCCCGCACGTTATCCTGTTTGAATATCAGTCCGGCCAGACACTTGATATCGTTGAGCGCCCGGCCGGGTTTTATCTTTAAATCCGTCGACATCTGCTTGCAGAGGTATTTCCAGTCTTCCGCGAGGCTGTTATCAGGTATATCCGTCAGATGCATATTTAAATCGTCCAGGGCGCTGGTAACCAGGTCTCTGGTTTCCGGAGAGAGTTTCGCCATTTCGCTTTTCATCCTCGCGGCTTCCGAGAAGCCGGCCATATCTCCTTCGGTAGACGTTAGATAAGAAATTAAATCCGCCAGTTCATCTCGATCGGCGGTGGCCGCGAACCCCGATATTTGACTCATGAATTCGGAGAACTCGTCCGCTATCTTGTCGGAGCCGCCGTCTTTCAACATCCATCTCAGCCTGTGTAAGGAGTGGGTTTTTGTCATGAAGGAATTCGCCGAAAGAAGGAGATAATTATGCTGATTCAGGTAGGCGTTGGCGGGATCGTTTACCCACGCCTCCTCGGCTCTTTTGGTGGTGTTTCTCAGGTCTTTGAGGGATAGGTCCACGGCGTCGCGAATCCGGGGCAGGTTTTCCTTGCGCCAGTCGGGAGAGAAAATCAACGTTGACATCCAATCCATGGCCTTTATCGATTCCTCTTTATAGCTTCCCGAACCTCTTACGATAAGCTCCACTCGTTCAGTTCGGTTGTTAACACTGTAGTATACATTTAGGCTTAGAATCTCTTTTCGTAAGAGCTCGATCATCTCATCGTATGGGATCGGGTTTCCATCGATAATAACTCCCACGTCGGTCATCAGGGTCGGCAGCGCGGAAACATAGACAAGCAACGATTCCGGGACGGCGTACATATTGAAAGCCAGTCCGGCGGTGGCGTTGGTCATCGCCTCGAATGTGGACACCACCAGCGGCCCGCCGCCGGGGAGTTTATCGACAGTATAATTGAGGTTGTCATCCAGAGTCAACGGAGGGTTATCGATAAAGCCGGGCATGGGGATTTTGGCAGCCTCATTTTCTATGGCGGCGGTTTTGACGTCGTATTCCTCTTTAAATTTCCTTTTAGCTTCATCTTCGTTTTCGATTCCGTACTTCGTTTTGAGGGATGCCATGAAATCATCCAGGCGTTTTTCCAGTTCCTTTTCCTGCTCTTTTGGAATATCCGGATTGGGACGGGACCCCACGCTGTACGGCACGGTTCTTAATAGACCCCACTTTTCTATATAACCTTTCCAGATATTTTTATTTGATGCCAGAAGCTTTTCGGCGTTTTCAAGTTCACCGACCAGGGCCAGGTTTTTTTCAAAGCCGTCGGTTTTCTGAAGATGTTTTATATGGTAGTACCACCTGGCGCCGGTTCCCCGGTATCCGAACCTGGGCGGAGTGTTCAGGAATTTCCTGATATTTCTGCGTCGCTGGACAACCTTGTTTTTCACCCGCTCGTTGAACTCCGCAAGCTTATCGGAATCATCTTTTAAATTATAGACCTCTTTGAATTCATCGAGAATCAAGGCCCTGACGGAATCTATCATCTCAGCGTTCAGAAATGAGGTTTTAACGTTATTGAAACCGATATATACGGCATGGCCGGGGTAGGTATCGAACCATGAAAAAACGGTATTTGCTCCCAGGTCCATTGTTCGCGTTTCCGAATCGATGAACTTTTTATACAGGTTAGACGTGGTTCCGCCGGCGATGTTGTCCAGGAACAGTTCCAGCAGGTATTCATCATCGGAGCTCAGCTCTCTGGCGGGCGGCCATGCGTATAACAACAGGCCGGGTTCGTTGGGATTCTGATGGGGGAATTGGGCCAGCTCTATGGCGCCCTCATCGGCTGACCTGCCCGGCGGCATCAGCTCTTCCGCTTTAGTCGGATCATGATCCGCCCGGGCATCCGGCTCGACCCTTTTTAATATGTCCGATATACGTTTAAGGTAATCATCAAGATCGATATCGCTGTCGACCACGGCAATCATCCCCATGTTATTCAAATGATAATTTTCATCTATGAAAGCCCACATGTCCTCGGGAGTCATGGTCCTTATGGCGGGCGGGTAACCCCCGGATGAATAAGAAAGGGGATGATCCGGGCCAAAGAGCAGGAGATCCAGCTTACGGCCCATGTTAGACCAGGGTCTTTCGAAGCTGGTGGTCATTTCGCTATAAACCGTCCCTTTTTCTTCGAGCCGCAAGGTACTGTCGACCGGGTCTATTGAATATCCGATATTGCACACCTCGCGCCGGATCTCCTCGTCGGAAAAAGTCGGATTGATCAAAGCGTCAAGCTTGGCCTCCAGTAGATCATAAAAGGTCTCTATACCGGCGGCGGTATGGAAGTGATAGACGGTTTGAAGCTGCATGGTGAAAGCAGAGCTATTGGTAAGGGACATATCCTCAAGCGAGGCCACATATCTTCCCCTGGTGCCCTTGCCTAAAAGGAGATGCTCGCAGGTATGGGGTTCGCCCTGATCCGAGGGTGGAAACGAATTTACCCATATAAATGCCTGAGGAACCGTCTGGATTCTTAGCAGGTCCAGCACAAAGCCGCTTTGACCGTGTCTGAGTCGCAAACCCATAGGCTGATTGGTTTCATTCAGGTATAGATTTTCCACCGAGAAATCGGCGATCTTCTGGCCCTGTTTTAACCCCTTCATCTCCTCGTCCGCTTTGATCGTGGCTGTTCCAAGTAACAATAATGGAATTAACAGGAAAAAAGTAAAACTCCTAAACATCTCATACTCCTTTTCTGCCTCGGTTTATGCATCCGCTTTTAGATACCGCAATTTTTAACGTGGAGATGCGTTTTTTTTATGGGGGTTAATATAATATCTTTAAAATGGCTGATATAGCGTAAAATTTCCGCCACTTTCAACCCGCGAGCCGAAACTGCGGAACACTTTATTCCTATGACAAATAACAAGTTAGTTGGCAAAACCGGTTTCTGAGAGAAGTTTTGGGCATAAATCGCTCTCAACTTGATTTTCAAAAAAAAGTGACGAATAAATACTTTAGATGTAAGGATTATATCGAGTTAGGGGAAAGAGCGAAATATGCTGGTAATTGTCGGTTTCGTTATAGTGCTTTTTTCTGTCCTGGGCGGTTTTATTATGGAGGGCGGTCATTTACTGGTGTTGTTTCAGCCGGCGGAGTTTTTAATAATAGGCGGGGCTATGATCGGCTCCATTATAGTATCTTTGCCCATTAAGACGTTGAAATTGATGATCGCTCAAATCAAGGGGACTCTGGGGGCGCCTCCTACCAAGGAATCGTTTACCAGCATTCTGGTCATGCTCTATGAGATATTCCAGATCGCCAGAAAAGACGGTCTTGTCGCCCTCGAATCGCATATTGAGAATCCTGAAGAGAGTCCGGTTATCTCTAAATACCCGGAATTTCTGATGGATCATCACCTGCTGGCGTTTTTCGCCGATACCATGAGATTGATTCAATCGGGAGTTGTCCCGGCCCATGATCTCGAGGCCCTGATCGACACCGACCTGGATATACACCACGAGGAGGTCGGGAAACCCTCGGCCGCGTTATCCAGGGTTGGCGATTCGCTTCCGGGATTGGGGATTGTGGCGGCGGTCCTGGGTGTGGTTATCACCATGGGGGCTATCGGGGGGCCCCCGGAAGAGATCGGGCATAAGGTCGGCGCTGCCTTGGTGGGCACGTTTCTTGGAATATTGTTATGTTACGGTTTCGTTCAACCGCTGGCCTCCAATATGGAAACAGTGGTAAAACAGAAAAGCCAGTATTATAGTATGATAAAGCAAGCCCTTCTCGGATTCCATAAAGGCATGGCGCCATCCATAGCGGCGGAATTGGGCAGGAGATCGATCTCCGCCGATTTCAGACCGGGATTTGTGGAACTGGAGGAAGCCTGTAGAGCCAGCCGCCAAAAAGGGTAGATGTCATGGAAGAAGAACAACAACCTATCGTAGTTGTCAAGAAATCGGGCAAGCACGGTGGTCACCATGGCGGCTCGTGGAAAGTGGCCTATGCCGATTTCGTGACCGCGTTAATGGCGTTTTTCCTGGTCATGTGGCTGGTCAATCAGGAACAGGCGGTTAAGGAAGCGGTCCAGGGTTATTTCAACGATCCGGCGAATTACGGAAAAATGGAGGGTAGCAGCTCCATTCTTCCCGGCGGCGCTTCGATATTCGATTCCGACGTTCCGCCGCCCAAACAACCTACCGGTGAAGCGGCGTTGAAAGAGGCCCTTGAAAAGGCCGGCAACCAGCTTCAGGTGGAGCTGGCGAAAATCCCCGGTTTCGACGTCATCAAGGAGCATGTTCACGTGGAGATGATACCCGAGGGATTGAGAATACAGCTTATCGAAGCGGCCAGCAAAGATGATGACTCCTCGTATTTCTTCGATCTGGGAAGCGCCAGGCTCTCCGGAAAGGGCGTTCAGATACTCACGGTAATAGGGAAAGAGCTGAGCGGGCTCGACAACAAAATCGTCGTAGAAGGCCATACCGACAGCAAAAAATTTCATTATAAGGAGCGTTACTCAAACTGGGAGCTTTCCGCCGACAGGGCCAATTCCGCCAGAAAGCTGCTGGAGGAGAAAAGCATCAAACCGGGGCAGATATACGCCATCCGGGGTTACGCCGACAATTCGCCGATGATTGCGAATAATCCCGCTGACGCCCGTAACCGCCGGATCGCCATCGTGGTCCTGGCGCATGATCCCGGTGAAGAGGCTAAAGAGGTAGCTATTTCTGAATAACGCTTTATGATGCGACGCCAAGTCACCAATTAATATATAGCTTATAAAATCGCTTTCATTTGCCGGAGACTTCATATAAATTAGCCTCGTTTATTTTTGAGACTTGGATTTTTCGGGACGTTTAGATAAAGGACGGCGAGATGACTCAGGCAACCACCAAAAAACTCTCATTTTTAAACAGGTTTCTAACCCTCTGGATATTCCTGGCCATGGCCTTTGGCGTTGGCCTGGGATTTTTAGTTCCTCAGACGGAGAGATTTATCGGCGGTTTTCAGATCGGGACCACCAATATACTCATAGCGGCGGGCTTGATATTAATGATGTACCCACCCCTGGCCCGTGTGAAATATGAAGAACTGGGGAAAGTCTTTCGCGATTGGAAAGTGCTGTTGCTTTCCATCGTACAAAACTGGATTATCGGCCCGATACTGATGTTTTTCCTGGCCTTAATTTTCCTGGGCGGCTATCCAGAGTATATGGCCGGGCTGATCCTGATCGGCCTGGCGCGCTGTATCGCCATGGTGATCGTATGGAATCAGCTGGCGAAAGGCGATTCCGAGTACGCCGCCGGCCTGGTGGCCTTAAACAGCATTTTCCAGGTGTTTTTCTACAGCGTTTACGCCTGGATCTTCATCACCAAACTGCCTCCCATACTGGGATTTAAAGGTGCCATGGTAGATGTTACCATGGGGCAGATAGCCGAATCGGTATTTATATATCTTGGTATACCGTTTCTGGCGGGGCTTTTGACCAGGATAATATTAATCAGGCTTGTGGGAAGGGAATGGTACGATGGCAAATTCATTCCTAAAATAAGCCCCATCACCTTGATAGCCCTGCTTTTCACCATCATAGTGATGTTCAGCCTCAAGGGAAATTATATCGTGAGTATCCCGCTGGACGTCCTCAGGATCGCGGTTCCATTGTTTATATATTTCGTGGTGATGTTTCTGATCAGCTTCTATCTGAGTAAAAAATTCGGCGCCGATTATCCCAAATCGACCTCGCTGTCGTTCACCGCGGCGTCAAACAATTTCGAGCTGGCCATAGCGGTGGCGGTGGCGGTTTTCGGGATAAACAGCGGGCAGGCCTTCGCGGCGGTGATCGGGCCGCTGATCGAGGTGCCGGTATTGATCGGGCTGGTGAACGTGGCGCTGTGGTTCAGATCAAAATATTTTAAAACCTGAAGCTGAATTTAACTGAAATCCTTCCCCATAAATATTTAGGCCAGTTTCACGGCGATTATGGCTGCGGGCGCTGTAGGCGACCGTCAGGTTCATGTGCCTATTAGGCGGCCGAGATTGCCGCCAGACTGTGCGTCGCAAACGAATGCCGGAAAGCGTGACACGTAGCGCGTTTGGTCAAGCTTGCCTTTGTGACGGCCTCTATCACCGATTTTTAAACCAATGACGCGTCTTCGCCCACAAGGCATTCAAAACCGTTTCTCAACTGCGACTCCTATTCTACTCTTAAGATTCTCAAGTCAAACAATTTTAGATGGCCAGCCCGGAAAAGGCCGGTATTTCAATAACACTCCAGAAGGGTGTGAAATCTATATCCAAAAAACATTGGCATCCGGTTATGTCAGGGATTTTTTATCGGAATATTAGTTACCGCCGCAAAATCCTAACCACGTCCCAGCATATTCTCTTTAAAGCAAAAAAACTGTTCCTAACTGAAATCCTTCCCCATAAATATGACCGCCGGGATTACGGCGAGAATCGCCATTGGCGGTTCGCCGGAACGAAGGATTATTCTCCAAGCCGCCTGGCCAGCGCATTTGCTTTGGCTTTGGTCTTCGAACCGCTTATATGCTTAATGAACTCAAGTACCTCTTGCTTGTTAGCCTCAAGTGCACGTATAGAGAATTCGTTTAGCACAACGACCGTGTTGTAGATGCCGTTTTTGTTCTCCATGTTCCGGTTAGCGAAATTGACCAACTTCAGGACAACGTTCGACTCATTCCGATAACCTTGAATTAGGCTTTGAGCAGCTGCCTTACGTAACTGCGCGTTCTCTGAAAAGAGATTATGAATAAGCAGTTCGACTGTCTGCTCCATCGAAGTCTTCGTCTTGGCTTTGACAGATTCGCTTGCGTCATTCTCCGCGATAGTCCGGACCAGAACCGGACCTTGCTCCGGCATCGCAATCAACACGGCCTGGACAGCCAGCAATCGCTCTTGTTGATCGGAGCTTGTCAGCGACTTCATCATTGTACTGATGAAATTCGCCTGCGCAATCTTTGTGTTGGCTTCGGCAATCTCATGAGATTGATCCGCACGCCTGTCTTCGCTACTGATCTCCGCCTGCTTCAGTCCCTGGGCGACGAAGTGGCCGGCGAGAGCAATAGCGGCTGGAATCAGAATAGTGGCTAACGCCATGAGTCGATCCCATGCGTCCTTCTTGTTCGAAACTTCAGGCATTTAGCTTCTCCTATAGCTTAAGATATTATTGTACAAATCCTCTTTAAAATAGTATGGCCCGCTGAACAATTAATGTCAAGAAGATTCTGGGAAAAAAGCAAAAAATTCTCACCGCGTACGAGCATTTGCTCTTTAAGTAGGGAAACCTTCTCTTAGCTGAAATCCTTCCCCATAAATATTACCGCTATAATAACCGCAGATATATGTTTAACTTAATTAATTTTAATCATAGAAATCGCAGGAGTAGATTTATTTCTATTCATTACATTTGGAAAGTTAATAACTACCCTATCTCCTCCTCGCAATCGCCGCGAATTCATCCGATTTCGGGTCGAAGGGCGATCCCGCGACGTCGGCGAATAATTTCTCAATGATGAAACCGCTTTCGGTAAACTCATTTTCGAGCGATTCGGGGCTGAAATACTGCAGCCAGTTATAGATTGTTCGTACGCGTTTTGCCTCCACTATGGTATATTTATCGAGGACGACCTTTACATCATCGTATTTGAAGGTATTGAGGAATCCGTAGTATTTATTCGGCGACCAGAAACCATCGAGAAGATCGGCTTTGTAAATTGCTTTATCTTGGCGCTGGTTAAACGCCATCAATGAATAAACATCGAGAAGAACGGCACCGCCCGGCTTTAGAATCAGATGGAATTTGTCCATAACAGATTTTCTCTGGACGGGGCTGAGGGCGCAGAAA
>CP070813.1:3496576-3504670 GCA_020344055.1 Candidatus Zixiibacteriota bacterium
TCCTCTAAATAAAAATCGGAGTTTTCATCCAGGAAGCTATGTATGACCTCTTCGATCTCCTCCGGTTCCGTGGTACAGGTCGAATAGACAATCACGCCTCCCTTATCGGCGAATTCGGCCGTTTTTCCCAGAAGCCTCTTCTGCATATCGGATAAAATCATAACATCTTTTTCCGATTTAGTCCATCTTAAATCCGCGTTGCTTGAGATGGTGCCGAGTCCGCTGCAGGGAACATCAAGCAAAATATATCTGTATTTTTCATCAGGATTGAAATACAGAACGTCGTTTTCCCGAATTTCTACGTTTTTGAAACCGGTTCGTTCGGCATTTTGCTTCAGCTCCTCCAATCGCCCGGGATTGTAATCCACCGCCATTATCCGACCCGATTCTCCGACTCTATCGGCAAGCGCCATCGACTTTCCTCCCGGGGCGGCGCAGAGATCAAGAACTGTCGAACCGGGGGGAGGGTTCAGCAGGTATAGCGGCAAACCCTGCGATTCATCTTGAACCGTTAGATACCCTCCCGTAAAGAGTTTGTGGTTTAATATTTTTCCGGGTTCGTTCGAGCGAAAATAATCCGGCAGGTAATTTCCGAAATTAATCTCCATATTATCTTTTGATAGAATCCGCTTTACCTCATCGCGGAGTATTTTAGATTCCAGGATTTTGAAAGATATCTCCGGGCGCCTGTTTCCGGCCTTCAGCAACGATTCCGTATCCTCGCTTCCCAGGCTCTCCAGCCATCTCGTTACCAGCCATTTGGGGTAGGAATAATATAAGGAAAGGTATTGTACCCGTTCCTGATTCTTATCCGGGAATATGACCCTATGGGGATGTACAAGATAGGCTCTCAATACGGCGTTAACGAAGCCCGCGCTTTTCTCGGAGATCACATCTTTTGCCGCCGATACAGTCTCGTCGACGGCGGCGAAATCGGGGATAGAGGCCATTTCCGTCAATTGATAAAATCCCAGAATCAAAGCGGCCCTGACTTCAGCCGCCTGTTGTTTAATGGGGGCTTTTATATAGGCCTGGGCGATAAATTCCAGCCTCTTCTGGTATTTAATGGATCCCAACGTCATCTCCCTGACCAGGGATTCATCTCTTGCAGGAAAATTCGCGGGGATAACTTCGTTTAGGATAGTCGCGGGATCATTTCCGCTGCCATAGAATTGTATAAGCGCCAGAAGCGCTATTTCTCGAGAATTCGGTCTTTCATAATTCATACCAGATCCAATGGATCGATCAGCCGTCCGCCGAATTTCTGGAATTGACTTTTCCTGTGTATCATTAGAGGCTTGACGGCGTCGGGGTTAAATCCCAGTCCGAAAATCAATATCTCATCGGGTTTGATATGACCGTCGGGGGTCTGCGAAATTTCGGCCGTAAGCGTATCGCCCGCCAGTTCTATATTCTCGATAAATTTCCCCGCCTCGACCTCCTTAGTCATATTTTCCCGGATCCTGACAACCGTTAGTTTTTTATTATTCAGCAAAGCCGTTATATCTTTCCTCTCGATTTTAGAACCTTCCGGAATCGGGATCTCATACCTGGCGAAATTCAACTGTTTTACCAGCGATCCCGGTTTTGCGAAATAGTACTTGTGCCCCAGTATTTTTATATATTCCGGGAATGACCTCTCGAGATTTTTCAAAAACTCCTCTCTGAACGGTTCGGTCAAAACCATGTCGAAATATTCCGCTTCGGATATATATCCCACCGGAAGCGGAGGACCGAATGATACCTTCTGATGGGGATTGTATCCCTCGCTGTAGGCCACCGGGATTTCGCCCCGCCTGATGGCTCTGAAAATCGTCCGAATGTTATCCAGGTGCGAAAGAAACCTCAGTTCCGGCCCAATGGAATAGCGGATTCTCAAACGGTAGGTCCCTTTCGGAGCGGTGGAGGGTTTGGCGGCTCTTCTGGTTTTCCTCCCGAAGGCGTTATCCGGCCCTGTCGGCGGCCGGGTTTCGCTTTTTCCCGAAAATGCTGTCTTCGGAGGAATCCCATCCCTGGAATCGCGATTTTCCTTTTTTAAAAACTCCTTAGAGATACCTTTATCTATATGATCCCAGGGCAGGGCGGCGTCTTCATCGATAGATCCGGTGTAATCGGAGATATTTAATCCGACCTCGTCAAACGCTTGGTGCCACCTTTGAGCGTCGAACAGCTCCGACCATCCGTCAAGACGCGAGCCTTTTTTATAGGCGTTGTATATGACCTGTCCGGTTCTCCTGTCGCCGCGCGAGATCGCCGCCTCGATCAATGTCAGATCAAGGTCCCGGAATTTCAAATTGATATTGGATTTCTTGCTCCGTTTGGAAATCTTCTCGATTTTTCTCTCCAGCTCCTCTTTCGAAGCCAGTTCCTCCCATTGCCATGGCGTATGGCTCTTGGGACAGAAGGGGGAAATTGAGACGTTAATATTCACTCTGCCGGGACCCTGGCGAGCCAGATAAGAAACTTTTCTAAGGATTGTTACGATGCCTTCTATATCCTCCGTGGTTTCGCCCGGAAGCCCGATCATGAAATAAAACTTGATAGTTTTCCAACCTGCGTTAATCGCGTTTTCGACGGCGGCATATATCTGCTCGTCGGAAATATCCTTTCCCAGCGATTTTCTCAATCTCTCGGTTCCCGCCTCCGGCGCAATTGTGAGTCCGGGTTTTCTCGTTGTCGAAATATAACTTAAAAGTTCCGGCGTAATGGTTTCTGGTCTCAATGAGGGTAGACCGAGCCCTACCTTTTTTTCAGCAAGAACGGGGCAGGTCAATTCCAATAGCTCGCTTAGCCCGTCAAAATCGGTCGATGATAATGAAAGTAAAGTAACGTCATCATATCCTGTAACCGAAGCGGCATTTATTATTTCCGACTTGACCGCTTGCACATCTCTCTGCCTTCTCGGTCGATATTGGTAACCGGCCTGGCAGAACCTGCAACCCCGCACGCATCCTCTCATAATCTCCACCGCCAGATGATCCTGGCTGATCTCGATATAGGGGATTATCGGCCTGGCGGGATAATATTCATCCCTTAATTCCGGAACGGATCTTATCTTTATCTTTTCGGGAGTATCCGGATTATGCTTTTCGATTCTCTCAAATCTGCCGTCGTTCGCATAGACCGGTCTGTAAAACCTCGGAACATATACTCCCGGGATATCCGCCAGTCTTTCCAGAATCGTCTCTCTGTCTAATCCCGAATCTTTTGATTTCATGATCGAATCGATAATTTCATGAACCGCCTCTTCCGCCTCCCCTATAAAAAAAGCGTCGATAAAATCGACTACCGGTTCGGGATTTATCGTAGAGGGTCCTCCGGCCAGTATGATCGGATCTTTCTCGTTTCTATCCTTCGAGTATAATTCTATGCCGGATAAATCCAGCATGGCGAGTATTGCAGTATAGTTCATTTCATAGGTCAAGTGAAATCCCAGTATATCGAATTCTCTGAGGGACGTGGATGATTCCAGGGAAAAAAGCGGTATCTTCAATTCTCTCATGCGGCTTTCCATATCGGGCCAGATCATGAAAACCCTCTCGGCCACACAATCCTCCCTCCGGTTGATAAGATTGTACAGGATCTTCATTCCCAGGTACGACATCCCTATTTCATACATCTCGGGAAAACACAACGCTATTTTCAATTGCTCTTTTTTATGCGGCTTATAGATAGCGTTCTGTTCGTTTCCGATATACCGGGCCGGTTTGGATATGAAAGGAAGCAGTTCCCGCTCTATTCTATTCCATAACTTATTCTTATGCTTCAACTTGACCTACCCTCGTAGATCGGCGGCCACAATTGTATTTTCGGTCCATAAGTCACGGTTAAATATAGCCCTTAGCCTTATGAATTTCAACAGCTTAAATATCACTCGCCGCAGTATTTTTTTATCGACGTTCCCATATTGAGTCTTTTTCATCTCTAAATTTCATTTAAAGGTGAATTTGTTAGTTCGGAATAATTGACAAATCCCCGCCCTTTAGGTATATTGATTTTTTTAAAATTGTGTGGCAAGATTGAGTTTACTGTAAGGAGTACTTGACTCAAAGGAGTTGAATTGGCGATTTCAAAAGGTGCCTGGGCGATAATCGTTCTGCTGGCTATCGTCCTTATCATTGTCGCCGTGGGAGTGTCGAAATATAACATGTTGGCCCGCATGGACGTAGCCGTCGACGAGAAATGGGCCGAAATTGATAACCATCTCAAGCGGCGCAATGACCTTATTCCCAATCTCGTTGAAACTGTTAAAGGCTATGCTTCTCACGAAAAAGAGCTTTTTGAGAATATCGCCGAAGCTCGTACCAAACTGGCGGGGGCTGTGACTGTCAGGGAAACCATGGGAGCCGCTAATGAATTGAGCGGTTTTCTGGGACGGCTCCTGGCAATCGCTGAGAATTATCCCCAGCTGAAGGCCAATGAAAATTTCCTCAAGTTACAGGATGAATTGGCCGGTACCGAAAACAGGATCGCGGTTGCCAGAACCAGGTATAATCAGGCGGTAAGAGGTTTTAACACCGCCATACGCGTTTTCCCATCGAATATTATGGCCGGTTTTCTCGGTTACGAGAAGAAAGGATTTTTCGAAGTTCCTGAAACCGAAAAAGAACTTCCCGAAGTTAGTTTTGATTGATATTCGGGATTTATCGGGTTTGCCGTTTCGTCGGCATTGGACCCGAAATAGCAGGCCGGGCGGCCGCCCCTTTTCAGGGGAGGAAAGTCCGAGCTTTCAAGGGCGAGGATGCCTCGTAACACGAGGGGGTCCCGACCTAAAGGTCGGGATCACGGAAAGCGCCGCAGAAAATACACCGCCCCCGATTCTTATCGGGGGTAAGGGTGAAAAGGTGGTGTAAGAGACCACCGGGTTCGCCGCAAGGCGGATCGCAAGGCAAGCCCCATCCGAAAGAAAGGCCAAATAGGGGGAAAGAGGTGGCCCGCCTCGTTGGATCCCCGGGTAGGCCGCATGATCCCGGTGGCAACATCGGGACCAGATAGATGGCCGCCGTCCCGACGTTTCCTTCCGGAATACGTCGGGATACAGAACTCGGCTTACAGGCCTGCTTTATTTAGAGAATTAGAATTTGGAGAAATAAATGGAGCTGAAGTGGGTTGTTCAACCACGGCCTGATCAAAAAGCAGTTCGAGAACTTTCCGGCAGATTGTTTTTACCTGAAATCGCCGCCACAATTCTCGTAAACCGCGGTATCGATACAACCGAAACCGCCGAGAAATTTCTAAGACCATCGCTTAAAAACCTATTTGATCCCTTCATGATATCCGGCATGAACAACGCCGTCGATAGGGTTATACGTTCTCTCACCAATAATGAAAAGATAATGATCTATGGCGATTATGACGTTGACGGCATTACCAGCGCTTCTTTAATGTTTCTGGTTTTAAACAGGCTCGGCGCCAACGTGTCCTATTATCTTCCAAACAGGTTGGTCGAAGGTTACGGCATATCGGAGGACGGCCTTCAGGAAGCTCAGAACCGCAATATCGACCTCCTTATATCGGTCGATTGCGGTATTACGGCCGCGGAGGAAGTCGAATTCGCTCAAAGAAGGGGACTGGATTGTATAATCACGGACCATCACGAACCGGGCAATATCATACCCAGGGCCGCCGCCATTGTTAATCCTAAACTCGACGGCGAAAACAATCCCGGATTCGAGCTTTCAGCAGTCGGAGTGGCCTATAAATTCGCCCAGGCGCTCTACAGAAAACTGGGGCAGGACGAAACCCAGTTGGAAGAGCATCTCGACCTGGTGGCGCTGGGAACCTCGGCCGACATCGTTCCCATGATCGGGGAAAACAGGATCCTGACCAGATTCGGGCTCGATCAGGTTGCCAGGACTACCAAGCCGGGATTGAAATCACTGATATTTATATCGGGGCTCATGGGACAGAAAATCGGGACGGGGCAGGTGGTTTTCATCCTGGCTCCCAGGATTAACGCTATCGGACGATTGGGCGACGCCGAAAAGGCCATAAAACTCCTCACAACTCGGAACGAAGGCCAGGCCTCGAGAATCGCCCGGATATTGAATGCCGAAAACAAACGCCGCAAAGATATCGATGAAAAAACCCTGAACGAAGCTCTGGAACAGATAGGTGAAAAAATCAATCTGGAGAAAGATCGGGCTATTGTGCTATCGTCCCGGGGCTGGCACCAGGGAGTCATCGGGATCGTCGCCTCGAGGCTGGTGGAAAGATTTCATAAACCAACCGTCATGATCGCTATTGATGGCGAGGAGGGAAAGGGTTCGGCCAGGTCCATACCGGGTTTCCATCTTTATGATGCCTTAAAACAGTGCGAGCCTTATTTGATCCGGTACGGGGGACATAAATACGCCGCGGGTCTCTCCATAGCCCCAGAAAAGATCGAATCCTTCAGGAAATGCCTGAATGAAGTTTCTACGGAAATGCTCACAGACGAAGATCTTGTTCCGAAACTTAATATCGACGCCGAAATTGAACTGGAGTATATTACAGAGGAACTGGTTGATGTCCTGGAGAAATTCGCTCCTTTTGGACCTCAGAACATGCGGCCGGTTTTCGTAACCTATGGCTGCGAGATTGTCGGTATTCCTCATATAGTCGGCAAAAAGCATCTGAAATTCAGGATCAGAAAAGGGGAAAAGGTATTCGACTGCATAGGATTCAACCAGGGCGAGTTCCTGAATAAGCTTACCTATCGCCCCATGGTAGTTGACCTGGCCTATATTATCGAATACAACGTCTGGAATGGCATAAAACGGATACAGATCCGCAGCAAAGCCATAAGAATTTCGGAAAGATAATCATTTATACCGCCTGAAACGCCCCGGTTACTTTGCAGGAATAATATCGGGATATTTAATTCTACCTTATTTGGATATGTGTCCGGCTTAACCCCATAAACGGATCTTTGTAACCGCGGTTTATGGGATTATCGTATTACTAATGGGCAAAATAATTCGGGAACCATTTATCAACGTAAGCCAATAATGCTTAGGCGGACACTCGATATGTTTTTCCCTTTTTGAATATCCGGCAAATCGATACGTAGGGAGAGGGGGGCGAAAAGGCTTGACGCTATATCGGAACCGCTTTAAAATAGGTCTTAACTTTAAATTGAGGGAGGTTTTTTGTACAAATTGGCATTTTTTGTTTTGACCCCGCTTTTACCGGATCCCGGCAAAGGAAACCTGTGGGAAGATATAGGCTCGATGACGCTTTTTTCCAAGGGTATTATGGTTATTCTTCTTTTCATGTCGGTAATTTCATGGGCCATAATAATATATAAGTATTTCCGGACAAAGAAGATCTACGCTGAGACCGATCGTTTCCTCCGTGAAATCAGGGCCAAACCCGATCTCGACCAGTTTTACCGGCATTCCAAGAAGTATAAACTTACCCCTTTTTCGGGTATGCTCCGATCCGCCTATAACGAACTTAAAGGGCTGGTTGAAAAAAGGAAATATTCCAGCAACCCGGACGCGAAGATCGAAATTGTGGATGAAGATTTAGATTACGTCGAGGAGACCATTGATAGGGCCGGGGTCGACGAGGCGGTTAAACTGGAAACCGGGATTATTTTTCTGGCCAGCACCGCAAACGCCGCTCCGTTTCTGGGGCTTCTGGGCACCGTAGTGGGAATTTATGTCGCCTTCAAGGATATCGGCGAGAGGGGCACCGCGACTCTGGCGGTAGTGGCTCCGGCTATCGCCGAGGCCCTCATAGCGACCGCCGCGGGCCTGGCGGTGGCGATTCCCGCCCTGATCGGATATAACTATTTCGTCAGCAAAAACCGCCTGATGACCGAAAGAATCGATAATTTCAAATCGGAACTTTTCTCCAAATTCAAAAAGGAGATATTGTCGCGTGAGAAGAGCTAAGAAACAGTACCGCCCCATGGCCGATATAAACGTTACCAATCTTGTCGATGTTGTTCTGGTCCTGCTTATCGTGTTCATGATCTCTGCCCCCATGATGCAGGCCGGGGTGGATATAGCCCTGCCTAAAGCCAGCGAATCCCCGCGCGACGTATCCGGCGGAATAATCATAAGCATCGACAAAAAACATCAGATTTATATCGATCAGTATAAGGTG
>CP070813.1:3504770-3512730 GCA_020344055.1 Candidatus Zixiibacteriota bacterium
AACAGTCTTTCCCTGATAATCGAAACCAATAAAACAATAAGACCCAAAATCAGTCCGCTGACTCCGATTTTTACATACATTGGAATCGCGGGGTCAAGCAAAAATCCCTGCAGAAATCTCCAGGCGGCGAAAATAAGGATCAGGATCACGCCTATTGAAAGCAATATCCAGCCGATCCCTCTCTCCAGGCGGTTGTAGATACCGTGCCAGTATCCCGCCCAGAGCCGATCGGGAAGGTCGAAATATTTCATATCGTCGGTAACCTCCTTCAATTTCATAAGCTTCGCGTATTCCTCCCGGCAGGCGCTGCAGGAAACAAGATGGTCGCTGACATTTTTCTTTTCGCCGGATTCAAGTTCGCCGTCAACCATACCTGAAAGGAGGATTTTGATCTCTTCGCAACTCATAGTTCTATCCCCCTTTTTTCGAGAATCTCCCTCAGTTTTAAACGAGCGTAGTAAAGACGCGACATGACCGATCCCCGAGGGATGTCCAGAACTTCCGCTATCTGGTCGTAAGGCATTTCCTGGAAATGACTTAAAACGATAATCTCGCGGAACTTGTCGGGAAGTTCATTTATGCCGCTCCAGACCGCTCGTTTAATTTCGTTTTTTTCAAATAATATGTCCGGTCTCTGGTGCGGCGGGGCGGCAGCCGTCGTTGTAACCTCCGAAGATGTTATAACGGCACCGCGATTGGCTTTCTGGCGAAGATGGTTTTTACAGAGGTTGGAGAGTATCTGGAAAAACCAGGTCTTGAACTGGTATACCGGGTTGAACCTGTTCAGGTTTTTATAGGCCCTGATAAACGCCTCCTGCGAAAGATCGTAGGCGTCGTCGTGGTTGCCGATCATGCCGCTGGCGAATATATATGCCCCCTTCTGATGCCGTTCCACCAGTATCTTGAACGATTTTACTTTTCCCTGAAGAGTCTGAAGAACAAGGGAGTTGTCGCTTATTTCGCCTTCAACCTCGGCCGCGGTCATTTTTCGCCTGATTGTGATTCCGGGTATTTTCAACGGGTATCCGTTCATCGCGTTTCTCACTTTGTGCGATTAATAATACCCGTGTGCCCGGGAAATATTCAAAAAATAAAGAAAATATCACCGGTATTCTTCATACAGCCTGGTCTGCATCGACTCCATCGGCACCATACGACCTTCAATTATGACGTCCGTCACTTTTGTCAGCGGCTGCAGCGGATCGCCGTCGAAAATGGCGATATTGGCCAGTTTCCCGGGCTCGATGCTTCCGATATCGTTATCCACCCCCAAGATCTGCGCCGGGCAAATCGTTATGGCCTTCAGCGCCGCCGAGATAGGGAGCCCGTATTGGGCCGCGATGCCGGCCTGAAACCTGAGATCGCGGACGTCGTGCGAGCCGCTGGTGATAATGGCTATTCTCACGCCCGCCCGATCCAGAATCGCGGCGTTTTCATATATCGCCCCCAGTTTTTCCATTTTGGACGGTTGCGTGGTAATCGGCCCTACCAGTACCGGTATATTCTTCTTTTCCAGGATATGCGCCACCTTGTAGGCGTCGGTTCCGTATAACAATATCAGCTTCAAGCCGAATTCCTCGGAGATATTGATGGCCGTGAGAATATCGTCTTTTCTATTTGCCGACGCGATTACCGGTATCTCTCCGTTTAACGCCTGAACCATTATTTCGAGCCCGAGGTCGCGTTCCGGGGGCTCCGGTTCCTCGAGATCTTTTTTGCCCTTTTTCCGATTCATATTGTCGATATATTCCTGCATCTCGGACTCGAATTTCGTCCATTCGGCGGCATAATCCTCGGCTTCGATAAATTTCTGCCTGATTTTGGCCACGACTCCCATCCTGGTGTCGATTTTTTTCCTCTCCCGCCACGTGGAGGTTGGCTTTTCTCCAAAATTGATATGCAATGCGGCCGGGGCCTTTAAGATCATTTCATTTACATTCTCGCCGGCAAGTTCCAGGACGGCGCTCTGCCCGGCGATGACATTATCCGTAGTGGGGGCGGAGAGAATGGTTGTAACGCCCTCAATGCGGGCCACGGGTATCAGCTCGGATTGCGAATTGAAAGCGTCTATGCTTCTTACCTGCGGTGTCAGGGGTTCGGATTTTTCACTGACGTCTACGGTGGATTCTTCCTCAGAAATTTCCTTTAATCCTATCTGAGTAAAGGCGTCGAAAAGACCGGGCGTAACTATCTTCCCGGAAGCGTCCAGTACGGTGGTCCCTTCGGGGATCTCCACGTCCCTGCCGACCTCGCTGATGCGGTTGTTCTCTATCAGTATTACCCCGTCCTCGATTATCCCTTCGGACATGGTGAAAATACGTCCGCCCTTGATGGCCAGCATCCAGGCGGAAGAATTGGAGGAGAAAAACAGCAGCAATAATACCATTAATATGAACTTAGTCTTCATATGGCGCCTCCAGAGGCGAGGGTTCTTTCGATCTATCGAATACGATCTCGCCGTCAACTATTGTCATTTCGACCAGCGTATAAATATTGAAGGGATGGCCGGAGAATATGGCGATATCGGCGTCTTTGCCCTCTTCGATGGAACCGGTTAGATGATCGATCCCGATTGCCCAGGCCGGATTTATGGTCAACGCCTCGAACGCTTTTTGACGGTCCATTCCGTATCTGACCGCCTTGGCGGCATCCAGCCACAGTCTCTGAATCTGGTCCGGGGAGTCGGAGTGAAAAACGACCCTCACGCCCTTCGACGCCATCAAGCCCGGCGAATGAGGAATCCCCTCCCAGGCCTCGACCTTGAAGCCCCACCAGTCCGTCCACGTGCAGGCGGCGATGTTTCTGCTCGCCAGCGTATCGGCGATTTTGTAACCTTCGAGAGTATGTTCGAAAGACCTGATCTGGAATCCGAATTCATCGGCGATCTCTATCATCTTCAGCATCTCGTCCTTGGTGTAGCTGTGCACATGCACCAGGTACTTGCCGTCGACTATATCCCTCAAAGCCTCGAGCCTTAGATCTCTCTCCGGGACCTCCTCATCCTTATCCTTTTTGCTTTTCCTCTCGTAAAGTTTCCATTCCTCGCCGTACTCTTTGCCCTTTATAAACCATTCCCTCATCATGGCGATATTACCCATGCGGGTTAAAGGTATTTTATTGCGTTTGCCATAAATACGTTTAGGGTTTTCACCCAGGGCCATTTTCATTCCCGGCTGTATCCCTTTGATCTTCATCTCCTCAATCGATCTGCCGGGTCTCAATTTCAGGGTTACCGTCTGTCCCCCGATGAGGTTCGCCGAGCCGGGCAATGTCTGTATCGCCGTTACCCCGCCCGCCACCGCTCGCAGGATCGCCGGGTCTTCGCTGTTGAACGAATCCTCGGCCCTGACCTGCGGTGTTATAGGATCCGTCATCTCGTTCCCGTCTTCATGCGCCTCCACGCCGGGCCAGGAGTAAACGCCGATATGCGAATGGGCGTCAATTATGCCGGGCATTATGAACTTTCCCGTAGCGTCTATCACCATGCAATTTTTGGGCGGCGTGATGTCTTTTCCGACCTTTTCTATTTTACCGTCTTTTAACAGAACGTCGCCTTTTTCGATAGTCCCTCCCGTAACCGTTATCACGGTACCGTCTTTTATTAATATAGGCTCTGAAGCCACCGCGGCCATTATCGGCAGCAGAAGAAAATATGTTGTTAAAGCCAATTTTGTTTTAAGCATTTCTTATCCTTGCCAATGCCATTAATCCTTCCTGGGTTTCGCTATCTGATTCAGCATAATCATTAAGATAATAAATATTATCGCCGCCAGGATCATCGAGAATATATTCCCGCCCGGAATGGTCGCCCATAGATTGGTCAGGGGTAATCGCATGGCGTCAAGCACGAATATCTCTCCGGCCGGGATGACGGCCACTATCGCCAGCAGAATGCCTATTACGCCAACCCCCGCCACCAGACCTGACGAAAACAGGACGCCGTTATCGGTGTCCGTCGGTTTGGCGCCCGCTTTTTTATCCCTGTAGTGTCTCAGGAGTCCCCCCGCGAAAATCGGCGTGGTGGTTTCCAGGGGAAGATAAAGCCCGACCGCCGCCGGCAGTGAGGGCACTTTGAAGAACTCGAATATCATGGCGATTACCGCGCCCACGCCGACCAGGATCCAGGGAATATTCTGATCCATGACGCCTTTAACCACCAGGCTCATCAGGGTGGCCTGGGGAGCGGGAAGTTCTGCTTTACCGGTAATGGGGGAGGGCGCGCCTGCGAAACCGTAAGCGTTATAAAGCATCATCAGGGTGAAACCGAGTATGGCGGCCGAGGTCAAGACCCCTATGAGCTCGCCCATTTGCTGTTTTCTGGGCGTGGCTCCAACCAGAAATCCGGTTTTCAGGTCCTGCGCCACGTCGCCGGACGTGCAGGCCGCCATACAGACCACCGCGCCTATGGTTAAGGCCGCTATTTTGGCCGGCCCCGTGGTCAACCCGAAAGCCACGAAAATTATCGATGTCCCCAGCAGTGTCGCGATGGTCATACCGGAAACCGGAGATGACGTTGAACCCACCAGCCCCACAATTCTCGACGCCACCGTAACAAAGAAGAAGGCGAATATCACCACCAGAATCGCGGCCAGAATCGACGTTCCCGCCGATATCTGCTCCAGGCCGAAAGTAAATGCAAGTCCAAGCAAAACAATTACAATGGCGGAAATCCAGAGAACTATCTTTATCGAGAGATCTCGATCGGTACGGATCTTTTCCGGGCGATCGGCGCCGGCCATCAATTCCTTCGATCCCAGGCGGAACGATTCTACTATGGTCGGGATCGATTTTATCAGAGTGACAATTCCTCCGAACGCAACCGCCCCCGCCCCGATATACCTGATGAAGTAATTCCAGATCTGGTCGGGGCTCATTTCGGCGATCGCGAACACGCCGCCGGCCGCCAGGGTCGCCTGCGCCTGCTCGTTCAGAAATCTGAACATCCCCCATTTGTCGCCGAAGGCCGCGATCAGCGGAATCAGGATGATCCAGGCCACCGCGCCGCCCGCCACCATGATCGCCGAAATCCTGCGCCTTAAAATATATCCCACTCCCAGAAGCGCGGGATTCACCTCCAGCGAAACCACCATCTTGTTGACTATTAAAGTCGGAACCCGTATCAATCCTTCAAACACCGAAAAACCGTTTTTGATCAGCTCGACAAATCCTCCGACCCCCAGGCCGGTAAATACGAATTTCGCCGATGTTCCCCCGATATCGGCCGACTTGATTACTTCGGCGCACGCGGTACCTTCGGGAAACGGCAATACTTTATGTTCTCTCTTTACCAGAAATTTTCGCAGGGGAATCATAAATGACACCCCCAGGATTCCGCCTATCGCCGCTATGATGGTGATGGTAATAACCTGGATACCGTAAGCCTGATCCCATCCCAGAAGAAACATGGCGGGGATGGTGAATATCACGCCCGCCGCCAGCGATTCGCCGGCCGAACCGATGGTCTGCGACATGTTGGTCTCCAGGGGAGAGCCCCTTCTGGTTTTGAGAAATTTATGCAGAAATGCAAACAACGCCACCGACATCACCGATACCGGTATGGAGGCGGAGATAGTCAGCCCCGATATCAATCCCACATAGGCATTAGCCCAGGCGAATACTATTCCCAGGATGGTGCCAATGATAATGGATTTCCAGGTGAATTCCGGTAATTCCTTATGGTGGCCGATATAAGGTTTGTATTCTGGTTCTTCCATAGAAATTCCCTTTCCGGTTGCCCGCCGTTAATTTCCCCGCAAATTATCCTTAAAGCCCTCGGCTGTCAATTCATATTAAACGCGTCAAAGCGCCCATTTATCATTAACCCATATATGCGATAGTTCAGGATCCAAAAATGATTTAAAACCGGTGTAATCACCCGGCAATTCTATTTCACAAATTCCCGATAGTCAAGACCGGAGCTTCTCAATTTGTCGCCGGATGTGACGATAAATCTATAAGAGAAAGATAAGGGGTGAAATATGGAAATTATACAGCAAAAATTAATCTGGTTTATGGGCGGTGGCGCCGCCTTAATACTGCTTTATAGACTTCAGCTCGGACGGGCGGGTTTGAGGAAATCGGCCCTGGCCCGCATGAGGATCGGCGTAATAATGCTGATGTTCGGAAGTTTCTGGGGCATATTCCTGAAAACGTTTTTTTCCGGTTCGGCGTTCGCCTCCTCGAGCGTCGCGTTTTCCATCGAGACAATACCCGGATATACGATCGGATGGGCCCTGGTAATCTGGGGACTGGTTTCGTGGGGACGTTCGCATTTCGATCTGCGCGGAAAACCTCTCACAACCGCCGGCTCCAGGGTCATTTCCGATATTATCACAAAAGCGATGTTGCGCGGAGACGGGGGGAAGCTTCTGTTTAATTCGTTTTCCAAAGAACTTTTTTTCATACTCAATTGCCAGGCGCTCAGCTTTCATAGAATCACGGACGATGAAAGGTTGCAGCTGATATTTCATCAGGGATTGACCGAATCCTCCGCCAGGCTTCTCGAATTCCCCCGTGGCGAAAGAAACGTTTTCGCCATAACCGCGAAATCGCGCCAGGCCGTGATATCCGATGAAAGCCATACTTTGCATGAATTCTCGTTCCCCGAAACCTCCAGAGGGCAGATTACCGCCTCCATCTCGATACCGGTAACATACAATGGTCAGCTGCTCGGCGTATTGACGGCGTATCGTAATAAAAACGTCCATTTCAATGAAGACGATATGAAGGTCCTGGAGATAGCCGGTTCCGGACTCGGCGCCTCGATGCGTAAGGAAAAATCGGATAAAGAATACGCTCAGGAAGCCCGCTATAAAGAGCTTTTGACAATCGCCGCGAAATCCCTGGATACCGGCCTGCCGATGCTCTCGGCTTTGATTAAATCGGGCAAGACCGTATACAATTATCTGCCTTTCAAGTGGATCTGCCTTTACGTCATCGGCAACGGGACCCCGAGAGCGTATGAGTTCAACCTTCCCACCGGCGGTACGGTAAAAATAATCGAGGGCTGGTTTCCCAAATACGCTTTCCCGCACCTGTTTAACCGCGATCCCAATACCGGCTTGAAATTCAGTACCGCCACCGGCAAGATACCCGGGGCGACCACCTATATTTTCCCGGTAGGCAACTCCGGTTCCCCGCTCGGTTATATGGAGTTCGAGCTGCAGGCACCGCTCGTTAACAACTCATACCTGCCCCTTCTTGCGAACATGCTTTGCAAGCGGTTCGCCCTGTATCTTAAAAACGACGAGACCCAGAATCGAATAAATGTCTCCAATAGCTGGCTGGGGGCGGTGCAATTCTTCCTCGAAAGGGCGGCCGAGGTCAGCGACGTTTCAACGCTGTTGAAGGAGATAGCCTCATCGGCGGTGGACCTGGTTCCGACGTCATTCTGCCGGATTATGCTTGCCGATCCCGGTAAAAGGTATCTTAAAACCGCGGCGTTGGCGCAGAAAAGAAGCCTGAGCTGGAAAATGCGTTTCGAATCGAAAATCTCGCTCTCGAACCTGGAGTTTCATAAGACCTCGCTGGAATCCGGCGCGGTTATCACCTTTAACCAGGAAGATAATACCAGGAAACTCTCCGAGGAGGAAGCGTTCAAGACTCTGCCCTCCGAGGTTAAATGCGGCAACATCGTGCCCCTGACGCTGGGCCAGAAAACCGTCGGCCTGATAACCACGGGCGACTGCAGAAAAGCCGGAAGGGTCTTCGAGAGTACCGACCAAATGTATTTTCTCAACGCTCTCGCGGGCGTCGTATCTATGATCCTGACCTGGCACAAGGAAAAACGTTTATCTCAGGAGGGCACCAAAAAATTGACCCTCCTGCAGAAAAACATGAAGAAAGAGACCGGCCTGAAAAAAACGCAAGAGCGCATCAATTCCCGTATTAACGGGCCCCTGGCCGGAATCATGGCCGCCTGCGAATACCTGAAAAGCGGCCTGCATACCGAAAAGGGAGA
>CP070813.1:3512830-3520620 GCA_020344055.1 Candidatus Zixiibacteriota bacterium
GGTAATTCGGAACCGTCCCAGGTAATCCTGTGCTCGCCTGCGGAGATTGAACCCTCCATCAATGAAGCCACCCTCTGGCCCCGCAGATTGTAGATAGAGAGGGTTGCGGAACCGGATTGACTCAGCACGAAATTAATCGTCACCGAGGCGTTGAAGGGATTCGGGTAGCATTGGAGGCTGGATATATTTTCCGGCAAATTCGGTTCTTCGTCTACGCCGGCGGTTTCCAGGATTACAGATACCCGGGATTCATCCGTGGGAATGGAATAATTGCCACTCAGGTCACGGCCGAAAATCGTATAGTAGGCCATAATATATCCCGGGGGCACCATATCTGTAACGTGCTGTTCGGTACCCTGATATACGATATCGCCGTCATTGACATCCTGCGGAAAATGGTCGAAGTTTCGCACCGCCGCCGAATAATCGAACACCGGATCCCAGATCGGGTCGGTCCACCAGACATCGACATTGCCTGATTCATGGCGGGCATGGGCGCCTATCACCACAAACCCGGGCGATGAATGCCGGTTTGGAGCCCCGCGAGACGGGAAACCGTCCTCGAAAGTACAGGATGTTTGATCGCTGTAACCGGCGTATCCTGCCCAGAGCGAGGTATCTATTTCCCCATCCGGATATCTCATAAACGATACATTGGTGCCGTGATCCGATGACCATCCCACCTGGTCAACAAGTATACTGTCGGCTCGCACCAGATGGATATTATCCGCGCCAAAATCCATATCGAAGATATTCGGAAAATCGCATTGGTTGAAGACATAAAACCCGTTTCCTCCGATTATGGTGTTCTGAGGAATCGTGCAGATCGTATCACAAATAACCATCCAACCACTGATATCAATGGAGTCACTGCTCTGGTTGTAGAGCTCGATGAAATTCGATTCCGGTCCCCAATCGCAGTTAGCGCTTATTTCATTAATTACAATGTTTGTTTGACCCCATCGGGTATTGGTAAAATCATATGTCCAGCAACTCACGGGAAAACCGAAGGCCCATCTGATGGGGTGCCCTTTAATCGGGGCGGGAGCCATGCCGAAAGTACCGTAGCTTACCGCATCCGGATAGTACGATAATAATTCTATGGCACCGGCCTCGAGACTTATGACAAAACCTGTGGTATTTGTAGAATCGAATATAAACATCTCATTATATCCGGGAAATACGAAATCTGTTATAATCGCTACGCCGGATGTTGTGCTTATGGTATCACCGGTGAGGTCAACATTAACGTAACACCTTACGCCGACCTCCGGCGGGAAAGCGTTAACATATTCGATATTGGTCTCCGGTACGGGATTGGCCTGAAGTGAGCCGAATATCCCCATTACAATCATAGCCGTTAATATTGCCTTTTTCATAATTACACCTCCCTCATTTATCTTTCCATTTTATGGTCATATCCTTAAACGGCATGTATTCGGTTTTGTGTATCCAGAGAGTTTCGCGGTTATTGTTCGCGGTTACGCTGTCGACGTCGGCCCAGATATAATCGACGTCGATACTACAGGGGATATCGATTTTATACAGCGCCTCCCCCAGCGGTCTACCCCATGCCTCCGTTGACTTCAGGATATATGTCGCCTGCGGTTTATCGATCTTCTGCGTATATTCCAAACGCCAGACGGTTATCTCCTTCGGTTTCATAGGGATGCCGATCCTTATACTCCCCCGTTCTTTATTTTCCTGATAATCCAGTTTTATTTTCTCCTCACCATTAAGGGCAAACGCTGTTATTTCATGCGGGTAATGGGTGGAATCGTCGATATAAAACGGGAACACGATCGGCATCGGCTTGTCCATTTCGGTATTATTGCGGAAATAATAGATGCCGGAGATGGTGAAATCGCCGTTATTAATAGTCATCGAAATCTCTTCTTTATAGAATTCCACCGGCATGTTCATTTGAGATTGTGAGAAAGAAACGTCGAAAACGATAAACATTATCATTATGATGCAAACAGCAGATGTTAATCTTGTTTTGAGGAGCGACCTGTTACCGTTATTCTGGACGGTATTATCCATGCCCTTTTATTTTAACAACAGCATTTTAATACTTTTGGTTGCGTTTTCTGTCTCCATCCGGGCGAAATAGACACCGGAGGGGTAAGTTGAAGCGTCCCATGAAATTATGTGAGCGCCGGCAGGTTTTGCGCCTGCCCATAAGGTCTCCAGTTTACGGCCGAGGAGATCGTAGGCGGTTAATTCGATTTCCTGCGATTTCAGCAATAAAAACCTGATGGTTGTCTGGGCGTTGAAGGGGTTGGGGTAGGAGCAAACAGAAAAATCACACGCTACGTTAATCTCTTCATTATTTATTTTTGTAACATTACTTAAATTAATAAGAACAGAGACTTCGCTGGCGTTAGCGCACGTTACAGCTAAATCGCAATCCCCGTCAGCATCAAAATCAGACGCAAAAATAGAATTGGGACCCCATTCCACTCCATAATATTCGGCATTCTGAAAAGTCCCGTCGCCATTGCCTTTCAAGAATGATATTTTATTGGAGTAAAAATGGGTCAAAACCAGGTCGCTATTTTCATCTCCATCAAAGTCGGCCGCGAAAATTTTCGAGGGCCGGCTTCCCACCCCATAATTCACGGCATTTTGAAAAGTCCCGTCGCCATTGTTTCTCAAGAATGATACGTCAATGGATTGGTTATTTGCCGTAACCAAATCGTCATTCCCGTCATTATCGAAATCGGTCACATAAACCGACCAAGGAGTATCCCCAACTTCGTAATTGACTGCCGGCTGAAATGTCCCGCTACCGTTGTTTTTTAAAATAGAAACATTATCCGAACTGGCCGTTATCAGTACGAGGTCGTAATCACCATCGCTGTCCAGATCATCTGCAAAAATCGAACCCGGATTTTCTCCGACATCATAAAATACCGGCGATTGGAACGTTCCATCGCCGTTATTTATCATAATTGAAACTTCATCAGAACTGGAATGCGTCATGGCGAGGTCGTTATCCCCATCGTAATCAAGATCGGCCACGAAGATTGAATTTGGATAACCGCTGGTCGGGTAATAAACTGCATTTTGAAAAGTACCGTCGCCGTTATTCATGAGGATAAAGATGTTCTGGGTATATCCACTAACTACGGCAAGGTCGCTATCACCATCTTGATCAAGATCCGCAGCAAATATTGACAGACAGTCGGGTCCCGAAGAGTAACTTTCGGCGTCAAGAAAAGTGCCGTCACCATTATTTATGAATAATGATATGAAGTTGGATGACCTGTTTGCCACAACCAGATCAATATCATTATCATTATCAAGGTCATCCGCGAATATTGAGATAGGAACATTCCCCGTTTCGTATGTCGCCGCCGATCTGAAAGTTCCGTCGCCATTATTCTTAAATATTGATACGTTGTCAGTGCTTTCATTAGCTGCAGCAAGATCAACATCTCCATCACCGTCTAAATCAGCGGCGTGAACAGTTTGTGGATCACCCCCCAATCCATAATCGTCCGAAAACTGAAATGTCCCGTTACCATTGTTTTTCATTATCACGCATTGCCTTCCAATTATAGCCAGGTCTTTGTCACCGTCACTATCTAGATCAGCCGATGAAACTGAAACGGGATAAAATCCCGCATCATAATTTACAGGCGCCAGAAAAGTGGCATTGCTATTGTTTATCAAAATAGAGATGTTTCCCGAATCATAATTTGTTACGGATAGATCTATATCGGTATCGCCATCAAAATCAGCGCCATAAACAGCGGAAGGACCATATCCGACCGCATAATTGGAGGGATTCATAAAAGTGCCATTTCCATTATTTACAAGAATTGAAACATTGTTGTCATTATGATTGGCGACTGACAGGTCTAAATCGCTATCGCCATCAAGATCAGCCGCGAAGATTGAAATTGGATTGGCCCCGGCACCGAAGTTCACCGCTGATTGAAATGTTCCGTCGCCATTATTAATGAAGATCGAGACATTAGCGGATTGGAAATTAGTTACTGCCAAATCGTTATCTCCGTCGCCGTCCAAGTCGGCGGCAAAGACTGCGGACGGGCTCGCGCCGGTCATATAATTTACAGCTGCAGCGAAAGTACCATTGCCGTTATTGATAAGAATAGAAATTTGGTCGGAAGAAGAATTAGTGACGGCCAGATCGTCAAAACCATCACCGTTATAATCGGCCGCAAAAAGAGAAGTAGGCTGTAATCTGACAGCGTAGTTGACCGGCGGCTGGAATGTTCCGTCACCGCTATTCATAAGGATTGAGATATTATCGGAATTTGAATTTGCCGTTGCGATATCATTATCTCCATCCCCGTCAAAATCAGCGGCAAATACGGAATAAGGCCCATTTCCCGCCTCATAGTCGATACGCGCGTAAAAAAGAGGATCATTTGCCATTGCGCCTACATTAGCTATAAGAAACGCAAATATTGCAAAATAAAATGTCGGCGGAATCATAATCAGTCTCCTTCTAATTCAATAACGGAAAATAATCATTAACATCTCTTTTAAACGATTTGTTATTCATTTCTTCAACAGAAAAACTTTGAATTTTGAATTTATTTCAACAACACCATCCTTTTCGTTTCAACCCTATCCCCCGCTTCCAGCCGGTAGAAATAGACCCCGCTTGAGAGGTTGGAGGCGTCGAAATTGATATTGTGGACGCCTGCCTGCATGTATTCGTCGATTATCTTCTCAACCCGGCGGCCGAGGAGGTCGTAGACAGTCAAAAGCACATTTTGCGATTGCGGAAGAACGAATCTGATGGTGGTCTGGGCGTTGAAGGGGTTGGGGTAGTTTTGGAGTAGCATAAACCGATCCGGCATAGACGGCATATTATCGAAAATCCCGGTTATCAGCGAATCGCCGCCGCCGTAGGCGCCCATGTCGCTGCGGGGCCCGCCCATGCCCCAGGAGCAATCGAGCAGGTTGTCAAAGATGCTGAGGTCGCCGGCGTCGATGCAGGGGGAATCGGCGCTGTCACCGCAGGCGATGGACATGAGATGAAAGTCGCCGCTGGCTGTATCCCGGAATAGCGGATCCGCGCTGATGTTGCCCGGGCCGGCCCAGAGAGAATCTTTAATGTTGCAATACGTAATTGTCAGCGTCGACGAGGTATCAGCCCAAATCTCCAGATCGTCCTCCGCGCTATCTGCCCAGCAAATCGTGTTCGTTATAATTGAATTTGAGCTAAACTCACAATAAATCGCGCCGCCCTGCCACGCCGAATTATCACCGAGAGTATTATTGACCATAATCGGGCTTGATTCAAAGCAATGGATCCCTCCGCCCCAGTGAAGGGCTGAATTCGAAACGATGACGTTATTATTAATGATTGGCGATGAACGCAAAAGGGAAATCCCGCCGCCTAATCCCCATTCACCACCGGCATGATTCTCGAATATAGAATTATCGCTAATCTTAGGGTTGGAAGTCCAGCAATATATTCCGCCTCCAAATCCCCATGTCCAGAGACCGAGTGCCAGGTTTCTTTTGATAGTGTTATGGCTGATGGTCGCGTCGGAGTAAGAACAATAAATCCCTCCACCGGTACCGTCAATCATATGGCTCCCGATCGATGAATTTCCCCTGATATGATTGTAGGTAATGGTGGGACCTGAATATATGCAGGAAATTCCACCACCAAGAGCCGCTGAGGAGCCGTTTTGTATCGTGAAACCGGAAATGATAGCGGTGTTGTCCTCCCCGTTTTCAAAAGTTACCACCGACCCCGCAGAATCCCCATCAATTATTGTCTGCTCGATATAGCTGGTATCTCCCGTGGTCAAAAACAGCGAGCCCAGGACGATATTATGCCCGTTGAAATTGATGTTTTCATAATAAGTGCCCGGCTGCACCAGCACGGTATCGCCGTCGGAACTGGCGTCTATCCCCTGCTGTATGGTGTGATAGTCGGCGGGGATGTTGATTATGGTCGCGGACGCCGTCATGTAGGCGAATCCCGCGAACAATACTTTTAGAATTAAGAGACGTTTCATAAAATCCTCCTTCTTTTGTCAGGGCGTTTACGGATCGGAGGATATTATCGGCCCGCCCTGCAAGTGAAAGTTTTTTACCTCAACAAGACCATGGGTCTTGTCTTAACAACTTCTCCCACCTGCAGCCGGCAAAAATAAATACCGCTTGATAAATCATTGGCTTCGAAGGTCGCCGTATATAGACCTGAATGCCTGTATTCGTCGACCAAAGTCAGAACCTCGCGGCCCAGCAGGTCGTAAACGGCCAACCTCACTACTGTTGAATTAACAATCGTAAATTCGATTTTTGTTTCACTATTAAAGGGATTGGGGTAATTCTGCAGCGACAAATATCCTTCCGGCCGGGAAGAGGGTATATTGAAAATCCCAACCATCGCAGAATCTCCGCCGCCGTAGGCCCCCATGTCGCTGCGCGGGCCGCCCAGGCCCCAGGAGCAATCCAGCAGGCTGTCGAGAATAATAGGATCGCCGGCGTCGATGCAGGGGGAATCGGCGCTATCGCCGCAGGCGACGGACATGAGATGGAAATCGCCGCCTGCGGGATCGCGGAAGAGGGGATCGAGGTCAATGTTGCCGACTCCTGGCCAGCCGCCTTCGATATTGGTATAAGTTAATCTCAAGCTGTCAACATGACCACCTAACTGATGGCCACCCCATACGGCCTCATTTTGCAGGAATATGGAATTAATAATGTCAGCACTGGAATATGCGATGTAGGCTCCTCCGCCGTCACCATATGATAAATTCCCATAAAAAATTGAATTATAAATATCAGGATTTGAGTTATACGTAAATATTCCGCCTCCTAAAAACTGCATTGCGGTATTACCGGCGATAATAGTATTTTTGACAAACAAATCTGAATACCATAAATATATCCCCCCGCCATCGGCCCCCGAGGTATTCAGACTAACCATACATTCAATTATAACAAGACTGGAATTAGACCCCTGGATACCTCCGCCCTCCCATCCGGCTGAATTGCCGGAGATAACGTTTTCTTTAATTACCAGGTGCGATCCCTCAGCTCCTATTCCTCCGCCACCCAGGCCCTCGGCTATATTGAAGATTATAATATTACCTTCAATTACCGCGAATGAGCTATCACTGATAAAGATACCACCGCCAACATCCGCGATATTTTCACTTATTATATTATTTATAATCCGCGGAGATGATCTAACACTTAAGATACCTCCGCCGTCCAGATTGCACCTGTTAGCGATAATCATGTTATCCCTTATTATGGGATTCGAAGCGTTCAGGCAATATATACCCCCGCAGTAACGATAGCCGTTGTTATCTATCACCAAATTGTTTTTTATCGTAGGCGAAGAGCCGAACATGCAACGAATTCCCGCGCCGTTGTCTTTATAGCCGTTCCGGATTGTAAAACCGGTCAATACGGCGCTGCTGTCCTCGCCGCTAGTAAAAGTTATCACAGGCCCGGACGCCGCTCCGTCGATAATGGTTGACGATATATAGGAAGTATCCCCGGTTATTAAAAACTTTGAGCCGACAGTAACGTTATGCCCCATGAAGTCGATAATCTCATAATAAAGTCCCGGTTGTACCAGTATCGTATCGCCGTCGCTACTATATGCTATACCGGCCTGAATAGTGGGGTAATCGTCCGGGATGTTGATAATGGTGGCGGAGGAGGACACCGCCATTCCCGAGACTACGAATACAATGAATATCCTTTTCATAATCGCTCCTTATGTCATCCCCGCGGAAGCGGGGATCCAGAACGTGGCCCCGCTTCTGGATTCCCGATCG
>CP070813.1:3520720-3528431 GCA_020344055.1 Candidatus Zixiibacteriota bacterium
TGAGAATAAAAATCCGGATCTGGACTATCGTCTGAATCTAACCATCAAGCGCGTCTCCGTAGACCTTGAAACCCTCGAGTTTAATACCGCCGTGGCGGCTTTGATGGAACTGGTGAACGATTTGTATAAAGTCGACGAAGAAGGCGGTCCGAAATCGGAATTATTCTATTATTCTCTTAAGACATTAATTCTTCTAATCGCTCCCATGGCGCCGCATCTTGGAGAGGAGTTATGGGAGATGGCGGGCGGAAATGCCAGCGTATTCAGCCAGAACTGGCCCGCTTATGATAAATCGGCCATGGAACTGGAGAAAGTCACCATGGTCGTTCAAATTAACGGAAAGCTGCGCGGCACTTTTGACGTTCCCGCCGATATTTCCGATGAATCGCTTTTTGAATTCGCCCGAAAAGATGAGAAAATATCGAAACACCTTCAGAATAAAAAGGTAATTAAGAAAATATTCGTACCCGGCAAGCTATTAAATATTGTAGCCAAGTAATAAGTAGGGCATAGGCCTCGGAATTCAGACATAAATATAGTTTACATAATATATCTTATAGGACAAGGAAAAATCAGACGATCCATGGTATCTCCCCGGAACCCTCTCTCGGTATCGGAATCACGATAGAATCGGTCGGAGGCCAGCTCTCCAGTAGTTTGCCCTCTTTTTTAATGAATATTCGCAAAAATATCTTGTCCTTTTTATCAAGAGAGAAATTAACCAGCGGAATGCCCACTTCAAGTATATGTTCAAAGCCGAATTTGAAATTACTTATTTTGGCGTCATGCATCGTGAAATTGGCGGAATCGCCTTTTACGGAAATGTATCCGTTATCTGGATCCTGGAATTCGATTACTATCTCAAGATCCTTTAATCTTTCAAGATCGACGGTTATGGCCGCTTTCATCATTATATACAGACTTTCAAGATCATAGCCAAACCATATACCCTGCAACATGTTTTCCGATTTATGCATGGTTGAGCCGGCTTTCACACAATCGAAAAATCCCGCCTGATTCCATTCGTAGTAGTCCGTTAAGTGTCCGTCAATCGTGGGGGTTATATAGTTTATCGGCTTGGAGATATGAGCCAGCATATAGCTCGAACGGACAGGTTTGAAGAGCTCCTCCGGAGGTTTACGTTCAGTAAAAAGGTACACATTTGCAAGGTGCGATCTATAGAGGCTGTCGAACTCGTCGTTATTGGGGCCGACATGATCGTCCCCGAACCACCAACACCAATCGGAACCCTCGGCTATATATATTTCACGCCAGGCGTTTTCCAGTTTCCGTTTCTCAAAATCGGGGTTAACCTTTTGAAATTCAACCAGTTCGCCGCGCGCTCCGGAAAGCAGGTCCCAGGCCTTATTATCCTCTTCATGGCCGATCCAGACCGAGAAATTATGATTTATCCAGCTGCCGGGAAAGAGCTTTTTAAGTCTACCGCATTTTGGTTTTTTGGATAAGAAATCTATATAAGTAGTGGTTTCTAACCACGGTTGATTCGATATCCTTTTATATAGAGCGTTTAAAAAATCGTGGCCGTCGTTTTTATAGAATTCCCAGGCGTTTTCGCCATCGAGAATGATGGAGACGATAGGGTCGGGCACGTTTTTCTTCGTAAGGTTCTTATCTATCGCTTTAAGTTTGCTTATTAAGTCATCAGCGGCCTTTTCCGGATCCCACCGGGAATAGACAAAACCGATATTATCCGAAAGGGCATGATCCCTGAAAAAAACTGCCATTTCGCCTTTTTCTTTTCTAATTTTATGGCATCTGTATAATTCTCCCGACGACACAAGATCCCCGCCGCCGGTTGATCTGCAGGGCATAGATAGGCTTTCGGCCAGGATTTCCTCATCGGTCGCTATCCATTTTATGCCGTGTCTCCGCAAAATGGGTAGAATCTCCTCGGATACGGACCCCTCCGACGGCCACATGCCCACAGGAGGCTTTTCAAATAAATTCATATATAGATCCACCGCCATCCCGACCTGTTTATCCACGTCTTCGGGATGTTTGAACCGTTTTTGCGGCATGGAGGCCTGCGGCATGGCGGTCAGGGCGCTGGAGGTGTCGTATAAAAGCGGCATAATGGGATGAAAGAAAGGGGAAACCGATATTTCGATCTGCCCCGCCTGCATATACTCTTTTAATGACGGAATAATTCCGGATATGATCTCCCGCTGGAACCTGAGGATTTCGTGTTTGTCTTCTTCCGAATACCTCTCCCCTTTTTCTGTCAATTCTTTAAGTCTTCCCTTTTTCCTGAACAGAGGATCTATCCAGGCCAGATTCGCGAGGCATTGCAGATCTCTCCAGTCATCATCAGCCCATTCATTGATGGCATGCTTCCTGGAATTATATAAAAGCCTGTATTTCTTGAACGGCGCTATGAGGTTATCGTAATTGGCCTGAAAAAGATATTCTATCATTTGAGTCTTTTCCTCGGCGCTCAATTCCGACGCCTTCTTCTCGCTTAGTTTCAGATGGGGATCGGTGGCGGCCCCGGAGGCGTACTCCATTATCTGTTCGAGTAGCGAAGGGACCATGTTGAAAATCTGCCTGATGGAGGGATAATCTCCCAGTATTTCCACCATGTCGAGATAATCTTTTACCCCGTGAAGCCTGACCCACGGCATCATATAATCGCCGGTCAACAGGTTTTTATAATAAGGCTGATGCTGATGCCAGAGGAAGGCAAGCTTTAGCAAAAGTAGATCCCCCCGATGCTATTGTGCCTATATCTCGATTTCTGACAGAAATCTTTTTGCGGTATTGAGCTCTCTTGAATCTTTATAATCGCTTGTTATTTTGTTAAAAGCCGTTTTTGCCGATTCGAGATCGCCGGCGGCCATATAGTTTCTACCGGCATTCAACAGGTTCTGCGGCGCCCACATCTTATCCGGATAGAAATCGGCGGCCATTTTATAATATCGGCCCGCCTCCAGACGGTCTCCCTTCTGTTCGTAGCATGCCGCGGCCCCCGCCGCCGCGGAAGCCAGCTTCATTTTATCCTCAGGATATTTTTCAATCATAATGGCAAAATATTTCCGCGCCTCCTCGTAATTTCCATTTTCGAAATATATGTTGGCCAGTATAAGACAGGCCGAGGCTGCCGCCGAGGTGTTCGAATAGCTGTCGACTACGGTTTGAAGGTCGATTACGGCATCGTCGGTCATTCCCCTGTCATAGGAAATCTGGGCCCTTACCAGATATCCGGCAGATTGAGTATTTTTTTTATCAATATTCCATAAGACCAGGACTACCGCGATAAAAATTACCGCGACGGCCGCGCCGCCGAGAAAAAACGGTTTGGGATTTTTCTGTATATATTCACTGGTTTTAAACACCGAACTGACCAGCTTGTCTTCTTTCATCTGTTTTTTCGTAATTCTTTTAGCGGGACTCATTTACATCTCCTTAAAAAACGCGTTCGAATCCGCAATCTATAACAATATCGTCACATCGGCAAGGATATTTTAAGATCTGAAACGCCATAAAAAAAGCGGGTCCGGACACCGAACCCGCCCATATCCTTTTTCCCCTATTTAGAAATACATTCCCACCGAGAAAAACAGCTTGCTGTAATCCACCTTTATTTCCTGCGTATCGTCATAGCGGGTTTCGGTCGGGGCGTTCGGGTCTTCCGAGATATCGGTATAATAATATCTTACGGTAGCGTCGTATGAATAACTGCCGAATTGATACCCGATGTCAAACCAGATATTATCGAAAGCCAGGCCGGTTCCAAAGGCGATTATATCAGTGGCGATCTTATCGCCTCTTTCAACATCGAAATCTACAAAATCATCGAAAAATCCGGTCGAATCCAGAACATCAACGGTTAAAACTGCCAATTCCCTTACGGCCAGAGGCTCGTTTCTCATGCCCAGACGTATCGGAATATCCGCGAACCTAGCGTCGAATATGTATTCGATCCCGACTCTATATTGATTTACGTCTTCCCATTCGGCGCTTCGCGTGGTGTCCATAAACGACAGGTCTATCTGCTCCCAATCCGTCTTAATAGTCACTTCGGAGAGGGGCCTGTACACGTAATCGAAGGCCAAAGACAGCCTTTCCACCGGGCTCAACGCCAGTCCGAAAGAGGCGCTTAACGGCATATCGTAGGTATAGGAGATCCTGTCTATTAATCCGACCGGCTCGGGAGGAACGACAACCTGATAAGTACGCATGGCTCTCTGATATATTTTATACGGAGTATGCACAACTACACCGGCCTTTACCATGCTGTAATTAGCGGAAAGGCCTATATCCATGTTGAATCCCGAGAAAGTGGATTTTAGTTTATACCATTCCGCCACGATGGTGTCGGCTCTATTGTCATTTATAAATTCGGATATGATGGCGCTTTCGCCGGAAATCTGGTTAAATTCGGTTCCCCTTACATAAGCGTTCATGGTCCATCCAAAACCGATTCCTTCCCTGATTTTAGCGGCGATTCCCAGGCTGATAGCGTCCAATCCCCTATTCTGATCAAATGTATTTTTTGAATTGTCGAATCCGGGGAGCTCGAATTCAGCGGTCATATTGAATATATGACGGTATCCGCCGCCGACTGTCAGCTGCATATCTTCCGAAGGCGATAGGGTCATCGGTATTATCGACAGAGGAAGAAGCGGCAACATTACAAACCTGGCATCGCTGTCGGAATCCAGAGAAAACGGCGCGGAAAAACCGCCGTAACTCAAGCTGGTATGTGCCAGGTCGGCCTCATAGGATTCAATATGAGGATTACCCAGATCCCAGTATCTCCAACTAAGCCAAAAATCGTTGATTTTGTCCTGCCTGGAAATAAAATCTATCCCGAATTTTGTCTTATCAGTATAAATCATGGCGGCCGGGTTCCAGGAAAAAGCCATTTCGCCTTCGGCCATGGCTATGAACGCCCCGCCCATTCCGGCAGCCCTGGCGCCTCCCCCGGGAGTGTTAAAGATAAGATAACCGTTCCCGTATCCGGCCAGCTGGGCAAAAGAGGCCGCGGGGAAAATTACCAGCGCCGCGATGATAATTAAAACAGATAACGACTTCTTCATTATTCCTCCAGATTTCGGTAACCAGTCCGTTCTTTCCAAATTCAGGGTAAATAAAACCCCGCCGGGAGCACCCGGATAGCTGACACCCTTTAGATATTACAAAAAAAGCGCAAGGGTATTCCCGTAAAACGGGACAAATTTAACTCCAATACCGATTATTTGCAAGCAAATTTTGATAAAATTTATGAGGTTAATCCAATCGCCGAAACGACAGTCTAAATCGCTTCAGATAGCCTAATATTCCATCGGGAAACACTGGCTCTCCGGGGGCCAGCAGTGATCGTAGATGGTGACCTCGATGAGTTTATCTATAATCTGCTGCTCATCAGCGGTCATATCGGTGAACCGCGTTCCGATATCGTAGTAATTGGGATTGAAAGCCTTATCGCACCAGACCACTTTGGCTTTAAACGATATTTCCTCGCATTCCATGGGGGGAACCGGCAAAATCATACGGCAGTTCAGCGTTTTGTCCGGTTCCAGGGGATTTCTGCAGCATAATCTCATCCCGGAGGACGATAAATCCATGACGCTTCCCATAAATTTCTCAGTATCGCAGCAGTATATTTCCAGGTAGAATAATAAGAAAATTCTTTGATTATTTCTTTCG
Organism: Candidatus Zixiibacteriota bacterium; assembly: GCA_020344055.1. GTDB lineage: Bacteria > Zixibacteria > MSB-5A5 > UBA10806 > UBA10806. Next base: position 3,526,391 of record CP070813.1, read on the forward strand.
TCTTTCATATAATCTCTCTCCCGAGATTTTCAAAGCGAGCGAATTCAGGGCTATTTTTTTGTTTTCGGTGCCGGAAGCCTGCGCACGCTGTTGGAACGGCACTGAGGACATGATCTTTCGGTCACATTGTCGGCGTCATAGACGCCCTCATATTCGTGCCCGCAATTCAAGCACTTAAATAGTACCGGCCTGGGCGCCATCTACTATATCACCTCCTCCTATTCCTTCTTTTCCTTTTTTTCCTCTTCCCTTAACACTTTCATAGTCTCTTCTATCTCTTCAACCGTCACCTGCTTGACCTTTTCCTCCAGATTGCGCATTACCCGGGCGAATTTTTGCCCTTCCGCCGCGGAGATCCACTCCAATTGCAGTCTATCGACACGAATTCCGAGTTTTTCAATCTTATTCCAGAGTTTATCCATTCTCTTCTGGGTCCAGTGCACGGCGTTAATATAATGGCAGTCAGCGAAGTGGCAACCGGAAACGAGGACCATGGGGGCGCCGAGCTTAAACGCATGCAGGACGAATTTCTCGTCTACGCGGCCGGAGCACATGGTTCTTATAAGCCTGGAAGAGGTGGGGTATTGCAGTCTCGAGGTACCCGCCATGTCGCCGCCGGCGTAGCTGCACCAGTTACAGGCGAAGGTAACCAGTTGCTTGTAGGGATCTTTGGCCAGGATGGCCTCCACCTGCGCCATTATCTGCGCGTCGGTGAAATGGTTCATTACAATGCAGTCCTGCGGGCACTCGGCCGCGCAGGCGCCGCAGCCGGCGCAGGCCGCCGATATTACGATCGGGAGCTTCTTGGTCTTCTTATCCGACGCCAGAATGGCGTTATAGGGGCAAACCCTCGAGCATAAACCGCAGAAATTGCATTTTTCGGCTACGATCTTAGACGTAATCGCTTCTATTTTGGTCTTTCCGGCATTTAATAGAATGCTGGCCCTGGCCGCGGCGGCGCTGGCCTGGGTGACGCTGTCTTTGACGTCCTTGGGCGACTCCAGGCAGCCCGCGATAAAGACTCCCTTGGTGGGAGCGTCCACCGGTTTGAGCTTGGGGTGAGACTCCATTATAAAACCGTCCGAGGTGGTGGAAAGGGTAAGCAATTTCCTGACAGTATCGCCGTCCTGCCGCGGAATTACGCCCTGGGATAATACCAGAAGCTCGAGCTCGTGTTTTTCTATCTTGCCGGTGGTGGTATTTTCCACGGTTAGAATCAGGTTCTGATTTTCCGGGTTTTCCATGACTTCGCCGGGAATACCGCGGATGTATTTCACTCCCTCTTCCCTGCTGCGGACATAAAGATCCTCGAATCCCTTTCCGAAAGCCCTGATGTCCATATAGAAAACTTTTGTCTCCACGCCGGGATAGTGATCGCAGAGCAAAAGGGTATCCTTGACCGTATTCATACAGCAGATGTTGCTGCAATAAGGATTGCCTCTGCCGTCCTTGGCGCGGGAGCCTACGCACTGTATAAAACCGATACTCTGCGGCTGTTTCTGGTCGCCGGGCCTGATAAAGTGGCCGGCAGTAGGTCCGCCGGCGCAGATCAAACGCTCGAATTCCATGCTGGTTATGACGTTTTCAAACCGCGTATAACCGTACTCGTCGTATTCGGTGGGGTCGTAAACATCCATACCGGTGGCGGCTATAATGACCCCGACTTCGATATTGATAAGCTCGTCCTGATCGTCATAATCGATGCATTTTTTCTCGCAGACGTCGGCGCATTTGCCGCAGGCTATGGGATTGTTGCCGAGGCAATTTTTCATATCGAGAATATATGATGAAGGCACTGCCTGAGGGAAAGGCAGATAAATGGCTTTTCGCGATGAAAATCCCTGCTGGTATTCGTCAGGGACGGCCTGCGGGCAGACGTCGGCGCAATCGCCGCAGGCGTTGCATTCTTTGGGATCGACATAGCGGGCTTTCTTGCGAACGGTCACGTTGAAGTTGCCCACAAATCCCGTAACCGCTTCGACCTCGCTGTATGTCAGCAGTTCAACGTTCGGATGTCGACCGACATCCATCATTTTAGGAC
>CP070813.1:3528531-3536241 GCA_020344055.1 Candidatus Zixiibacteriota bacterium
CGTCTTCGACGTGAGCCTCGCAATGACATCTTTTTTGTAGGCGGTCGGTTCATCCGGCCGCTACTCATTCTGTCATGCCGGACTTGATCCGGCATCCATAATGGCTTACCCTCATGGATTCCTGCTTTCGCAGGAATGACAATTATATGTTTTTACACTAGGTCAGCTATAATTCCTGCAGCCGTAGGGATTGGTTTAAGGCCAATCCCGAAAATGAAGGTCGATCTTAGATCGACCCGCACGATTTATAATTTAATTCAAAAGCACCGGCATGCCCATTAAAGGCCAGATAAAGAATACGAATATTCCTATGATGATCATAAGGAGAATGCTTGCCGGGACTCCCGACAGGAAAAATTCTCCAGAGGTGAACTGCCTGCTTTCATAGGCGATGGCGTTTGGGGCGGCGCCCACCAGCAGGAGGAACGGCATGCCGGCCGCCGCCAGCGATGCGAACAGGATGACCTCGGGCGCGACACCCAGGTAAGGCGCTATAACAAGGGCCACGGGAATTGAAATGGCTATGGCGGCAACGTTCATGATGAAGTTGGTCATCATAAGGACGAAGAAGGTGATAGCCATAACGAAAATGAACCAGTGAGCGTCCTGAAATAGAACCAGCCAGTTGATAGCTATCCAGTTGGCAGCGCCGGTCTGCCAGAGGCAGAAACCGATGCTCATGGCGCCCCCGAATAACAGGATGATATTCCAGGGTACCTCCTCCAGGTCGGCTATGGTGAGTATTTTAAAAATGTAGAATAGTATCGTCGCTGTAAGGATAACAGCGCTCTTATGATATTTGCCCAGCTCGGGGAAGATCGACCCCAATCCCAGGAAAATGATAGTTGAAAAGACGAAAATAAGGGTCAGGATTTCCTTTGTGGATATGGGCCCGAGCCTGGAATAAAGTGTTTGAGCTCGTTCTCGCAAACCGGGAATGGTCTTTTTTTCGGGTTTGAAAATTATCATAAGAAATCCCCATAACAGGAATACCATCACCACCCCGAGGGGAAACATATAATAGGTCAATTCGAAAAATGATATCTCTCTGCCGATAATATCGTTGAAAAAGCCGATAGCCACAGCGCCCCTGGCCGCGCCCAGGAGCGTGATTATGCTCCCGGCACCGGCGGTAAAGGCCATCCCGATAAACAGGCCTCTTCCGAATTTGGTGGGTCTTTCGTCTTCGCCATATAACGAATAGATGGCCATCAGCAGGGGAAAGACGGTGGCGGCGACCGCGGTATGCGCCATTATTAATGTAAGAGAAGCGGTCATGACGAAGGTCCCCAGATAGATCATGCCGGTTTTCTCACCGACCAGGACCAGCATCTTATAGGCCATCCTTTTGGTGAGGCCGGTCTTGGTGAAGACCAGTCCGATGACGATGGAACCGATGATGAACCAGACCGAGGGATCCATGAAATCGCCGAAAGCCGTTTTCGCCGGTCTTATGAAGAATAATGTCTGTATTACCCCTATGGTGATACTGGTAACTCCTATGGGAATAACCTCAAACACCCACCAGGTGGCAGCGAGTAGAAAGAGGCCGATGGCGGCCTTGCCTTCTCTTGTCAGGACGAATCGTTCGCCCTGCGGATCCACGGCGTCATCCCATGAAGGCGAAAAATAGACCGCGCAGAACAGCAAGATGCCAAGAAGAATAAAAAACAACCTTTTTTTATCAATTCGTTTCGCTACCGTGCTGAGGTAGATGCTTTTGGGCATCGGCGGAAGACCGCCTCGAGAAGTCGTATCAGAGCTATTCATGTACTAAAACCGTCCCATTAATGATTTCTTATCACAGAATGTGATGCGCTATCTCGTGAAATACATCCACGGAACGCACCACCCCCACCACTTCACCGACGCAGAGAACAGGAAGGAGGCTGAGATTATATGTTACCATTTCATGGATAACCTTCATTATATGATCCTCATAATCCACGGTGTGGGTAATGGGGATCATGACCTTGCTTACAGTCTGTTCAGCGCGTTCCTTGAGGTTTTTTATCAGGATATCGTATGACATCTCCATCAGGTTGGGGTCGACCTCTATGTTAAACAACTTCCTGGTATTGCCCGATTTTGCCGAAACGTAGTCGGGCTGGAGACCCTTTAATATATCCCTTCTCCTGATCATCCCCATCAGGTTGTACTTTTCGTCAAATACAAGCACTATTCGCGGAAGAGATTTCTGGCCTTCCACCTCAATTTGAGTGTTTTCTATCTCCGCCATGGCCTGTCGAAGAGAAAACCAATAGGGGATATGAGGATAATGATCGAGCGGGATCATTATATCACCGGCCCTTTTTCCGGCAATCATTTCTCACCTCCTTATATAATGAAATGGGGAATCATCCGGTATGGTGCTCTCGTTCTTCAACCGGTGATATCCCTGATTTCTTCGATTGATAATCCCGAATGTCTGGAGGTTTCCTCGAAAGAACTGTTATATCTGGCAAGCATCCTCCTGATGTATTCGGCGCTGAATTTTTTTACGGCCTCGCTGAGAGGCTCGGATTCGAAAAAGGAATCTAATTTGCAGCTTTCCTTTTTACATTCCTGCCACTGCATAGCCCGTCTTATGGTATTAATGATTTCTTCTTTTCTGAAAGGCTTCGTAATGTAGTCAAATACGCCGCTTGACAGCGCCTCGGTGGCGCTGTCCAGGGACCCGAAGGCGGTAATGATTATGACCTCCTCAAAACGGTTGTTTTCTTTAATGAATTTCAGAACGTCGAGACCGTCCATACCGGGCATTTTGAGGTCCGTGATGATGAGATCGAATTCTCTATCTTTTAAAAGGGCGGGAAGCTCGAGCGAATTGCTTAACGTTTCCACCCCGTACGGCGTCTTGTCGGTGATAATGCGCTCCAGCAGTTTAAGCATGTGGAGTTCATCATCTATGGCCAATATTTTTTGAGTCATCTTTTACCTCCCCCGGTATACCCGCCCGCTCCGCGGCCGGAAATGATACTATAAACGTCGAACCTGAGACCCTGTTGGGGAAATCTTCCGCCGATACGCTTTTAAAGGTCAATCTGCCCCCGTGCTTGTTCACTATTCCATAACATAAGGATAGGCCGAGACCGGTGCCCTTACCGACCTCCTTGGTGGTAAAGAAAGGATCGAATATCCGTCGTTTGATTCTTTCGGGTATCCCGGTTCCTGTATCGTTTACGGTTACGAAAACCCAGTCATTTTTTTCGTAGCAGGAAATGGTAAGCGTGCCCCCGCTACCTTCCATGGCTGCCAAGGCATTATTTATGAGGTTGAAAATGACCTGTTGAAATTCGCGGGCGTCGCCACAGATCTGCGGGAGGTTTTCGGGAACCTCGGTTGCCAGTTCGACCTTTGATGTAATAAGAGTGTTTTTAACGATGGAGATAACGGTATTTATGCTTTCGGTTATGTCAAACACGTCGGCCATTCCCTCGGTAATCCGCGCGAAGCCCAGGAGGTTTTCCACGATTTTCTTGGCGTTGTTGGCGTTTTCCTCAATTGTTACGATATCGCTGTATTCCTGACTGTCTTTGTCAAACTTTTCCTTCAAAAGGTCGGCAAAACCGAGAATAATCGCCAGGGGATTGTTAATTTCGTGAGCAACTCCGGCCGCCAGGTTGCCGATGGATGCCAGCTTCTCGGTGTTGTAAATCCTGGTCTCGAATTCCATTTTTTCCGTAACATCCTTCATTATGGCGGTGCTGCCTATGACGTTACCCTCCTCGTCCCGTATAAGGGTCCTCGATATGTCGATGGTGACGCGTCTGCCGCCCCTGGTGATACGCTTGGCGAGATAGTGCCTGATATAACCTTTTTCCATTACCTCGTCGGCGATACTGTTCAGCTCCTTTTCGGCGTCAATTTCCGGCGGGATTATTTTGTGGAAGGTGTGTCCCATCATCTCCTCTTCGGTGTATCCGAAGATTTTTTCGGCGCCGCGATTCCAGACCTTGATTCTGTTTTCATTATCGATGAATACGATAGCGTCCAGCGAATTGCCAAGAATGCTTAAGATATATTTTTCTTTTTCGCTCACCTGCTGCTTGAGGGCCTCCGATAGGCTGAATTGATATAATACCAACAGAATTCCGAAAATGAACATGGCGGCTATAATGGCCCCTTCGGCGGCTATGTGCCGTATGTAAACTCCATGGACGGCCTCCGCCACCTCCGTGGTGGGTGCCGCCACCGCGATGGCCCAGACGTTATCTTCTCCCAGGATTTCGCTTTTAACGGGCGTGTAGGCGATCAGCTTGGTGATACGCCCCTCGATACCCCGATGCCACCCGCTTTCATAGGTCCCGATACCCTCCTGTCCCTTGAGCATCTTTTCTTTCATAATCTCGTTTATGGCGGCGAAGCTGATGTACGGTTCCCGCTCCTGTCGGGCGATAAAGGCGTTTTTACCGATGAAATCGCTTTCGGGATGGTAAAGGAACATGCCCCACTTATCCACAACCCAGGCATACCCGGTTTTCCCGGAACGTATCTTCTCGGTGGAGTTTTTGACCAGGCCGGGAATGTTGATTACGGCAAACAGTTTACCTTCACTCCCTCCCGAGAGTTCGGCTTGATGGCACAGGACCCCATAGATGATTGTCGGTCCCTTTTCCCGTTCAAAGGGTAACGATTCGCTCAGGACGGATACCGAACAGGACACCAGCCCGCTCGGCGAGATGTCCGCCTTTTCGAACGGCAGCAATTCGTCGCCGATTTTCTGCAGGTTCAGGAGTTCCCCGCCGGGATCGATCAACCCCGCGGCCAGCACCCCCTTGGTATTGGTTCTCTCAATAAATGTCATAAGGGTGGAATTTAGAGTTCGGTCTGGCATCCCCTCGATATGCCTGGCCATAATTTCGAGTTCCTTGCTTATGGTCGACAGGTCCGAGTCTATCTGGGTTGCGGCCTGATTGGCCAGAACGAGCTGCATCTGGTTGAAATCGATATTGATTCTATCGAGCATAATCTGGGCGTTCTGAAAAATAAGAAACAGCGCTATGCTGATTATGACAAAAAAGACCAGGGAGGCTATAAGGGCGAAATGCTTTATCCCGAAAATAAAACCCAGGACCCTGCGGAGTATCTCCGAAGAAACTTTCATTATCAATCACCGTCCACCGGCATGCCGAGTTTTTTTAGAAAGTCATTGGTATACCATCTGGCGATAGCGTCGTTCGACAGAGCCATGTCCAGCTGTTTGGTCATAACCGTCAATCTGCCCAGTAGAAACAGCGCGTCCTTCGTTGATTCCTCGTCCTGATAGGAAAGCCTGGAATCCAGAAAATCGCCTTTGCTGAAGTTTTCGAATCCGGCCTTCGTGAGAATATCCGTCAGCAATCTTATTCTCCGAATTCTTCTCTCAATGGTGGCCCCGCCGTCCTTGAATTCCATCCTTATATAATTTTTATTTTCCTGTTCGGTTACCATGGCTTCTATGGTGGAAAAATGATAGCCCATCCTCAGGCTCAGTATCATGTATTCCTTGCTCAGAATGGCGAAACTCTTTTCGGAAAATCTATCGTCCTCGGTCCTGGTCATGGTAGTCGCGAAGACGCCGAAGATCCCCTTCATATCAGGCGGTCTGGAGGGGGCCGGCCATCCTTCCTTCTTGACCCCGCGCCAGAACGAGGCCATGGGAACCGACTCAATCCTGTTTTCATCGACGGTTCTGTGTTTTTCCTTTTCCGGGATCTCCTTGTCGATATAGATGATATTTACCGCCAGCGGGATTTCGGACTGCAGCCTGCTTGAGAACCTGTCCTTGTTCTTCAACTCGCTGGCCCCGTAAAACATCTCCTCCATGGCCCGTTGATGACAGAACCTGGTGATATCATGAAAGGTACGGCAGTTCTCCGGTAAAAATTCAGCGTCCTTGGAATTTAAAAGATACAAGGGCGCGATATGACCCGAAATCCGCTTCAGGATATTGAATATATCAATATCCTCGAATAGGTCGAGATCGGGTTTTCGTTTATCGATCAAATCGTCGTGAAGTCCGCGGTAAACGGCGTTGGCGGTAGCATCGAGGGTGACCATGTCACCATTGTTCAGCATGCCGGTATCTTTGAGATCCCCTATGGCGGGGATGCCGTATTCCCTCGCGATAGTGGCCATGTGGCTGGCCATGCCGCCGGTCTCGGCAATCAACGCCCTGACTTTTCCCATAACGGTGACGATGCCGGGAAAGGAATGGGGAGTTATCAATACTACGCCGTTGGGAACGTCCTGGAGATCGTTAACCGACGATATCCTGTGTACAGGTCCGCCCCCGGCTCCCGGACATATGGTGTAGCCGCCTTCGGCGAGTTTTTCAAAACCCGAAACATCGACCTCAATTTCGGTCTTGGGGGGGGTTATAACCCTCAGAGGGCGGGTCTGCAGGATATAGATTTCACCATCGTGGTCGATAGCCCATTCTATATCCTGCGGGCATCCATAGTGCTCTTCGATTTTGGCGGCGTATTCGGCAAGCCGGATAGCTTCCCGGTCAGACAATGAGGGTTTCCGTCCTTCCTCCTCGGACAGTTCAACGTCGACGGTACCGCCGTCGGGATGCATCTCGAGTTTTCTGGTTTTGAAGAATACGCTGGATTCCCGGATTGCTTTATCGTGGCGCGACACCCTGAAAATGTCGGGGGAGATGGTTCCATCGACAAGATATTTCCCCAGCCCGAAAATGGAGTTTATAACAATACAGTCATCCCCGGCGTTTACAGGGTTCCGGGTATATATCACGCCGCTGGATCGGGCGCTAACCATGATAATGCAGCCCACGCACATGGCGAGCTCATCCTCGGAGATCGAATGACTCAGGAAATAATAGATGGCCTGGGGAGTGAATTTGCTTGCCAGCACCGCCCTGTAAGATTCCAGCAGCTCGACGGCCCTGACGTTCAATACCGACCGATACTGCCCGGCGAAGCTGTATTCCGTGTCCTCCCCTATGGCGCTGGAACGAAGCGCGAACCTGGCCTTCGGATTCTTTTCTCGCAGTTTTTTGTAGCTCTGCGTAATTTGGCCCGCGAGATCGTCCGGAATAGGGGCCTCCGTTACTATCTTTTGAATCCGGCGGCTGACGGTTTGGAGGTCCTCATAACTTCTGATATTTAAGGGCAATATCAGCTCGCTTATCTTATGCTGGAGATCATTTCTGTCGATAAAGTGCTTGTATGCCCATGCGGTTATGGCGAAACCGTTGGGCACCGGCAGTGCCAATCGCGATTTCATTTCTCCCAGCTGGGCGTTTTTGCTGCCGACGCTGTAAGCGTTCTCGCGGAGAATTCTGTCAAAGAATCTTATGTAATCATCCTCCTCGATGGGCCGGCCCCCGGGAAGAATCCTGGTAATCTCGGCATCGATTCTGGCGTAGTATTCCTTCAGCCTTTTGTATCCGTCGCCGCCGAGAGATATCATATTGTTGATTATATTAACAACGCCTTTTCTGATTTCCGATACCGTCGAGCGGATATAATTCAAATCGAAAAGGTACTCGCCCTGCAGTTTTTCCTCCATATCGCTGATGTTTTTCAGAACCGCGTTGTTGTTATGGAGGATTTCCAGAAAATTGTTAAACTTGATCTGGATAATTTCCAGAGATTTATCGGAAATCTGTTCTGATTTCCCGACAAGATTTTTAAACCATTTCAAGGCAACAACCTCGCGGGTATTTCAACTTCGTTTTCATAGCCGAAACCGGGTAGTTAG
>CP070813.1:3536341-3543915 GCA_020344055.1 Candidatus Zixiibacteriota bacterium
CGAACTAACCAATTCCATAAAGGAAAGCGGGAGTAAAACGTCTTATAATCTGGAATTCGCTGATTGTGAATATGCCTGTTCCGCCGTTGTCTCTCGGTTCAGGCCCGATTTCGCATTTATTGATTGCTCGCTGGGATCCAGGACAAGCCGTGATATAACATTTCATCTTAGCCAGGATCCCCGGGTACCATTCGTAAAAGTCGTATTGGCAGGAAGCGGAGACGAGTACCCGCGGGAATGCGATAAGCAGGTATTTGCGAGGATTGAAAGACCATTCGGTATTTTGGATATAAAAGAATGTATTGAAGGAATTACCGGAAATAACCGGCATTAATTTAAGTTTAGCCAACAGGGTAAATTGGAATAGCATCAGAGGCGATTCATCGTAGCCCGCCATCGGAGGAAAGGCCGCTCGTTTAGAATCAGTCAGTCAGAAAAACTGAAGTTTGAATGCGAGTTTTCGGCTATTAAAGTATCCTCTGAAACAGGAGGTTTATTATGGGAGAAGTCAATCAGAATCCGGAACATCTTGATGATGACGGATTCCTGAAAACGATGTCCGGATGGAACCGGGAAATTGCAGGGGAGCTGGCGGAGCTCAATGATCTGGGTCCGCTAACCGAGAATCATTGGAAGATCATCGAATATGTCAGGGATTACTACCAGGAATTCGGTGAAGGGCCGCCGATTGTAAAAATCGCCAAAGTCACCAACATGACCTCGGAACAGATCTGTGAGTTGTTTCCTTGCGGAATTGCTCGAGGCGCCTATAGGCTTGCAGGTCTTCCAAGACCGGCGGGGTGCTTATAAACTAATAACAAGTCCAGTTAAAATTAAGGAGGATTTAGGTGGAAGTTTTTGCTTTCTTTGTGGGAGGTATTCTTCCTTATATTACAGTGGTTTTATTCATATTTGGCATGGGGTATAGGTTTTACGTCTGGGCAAAAACACCACAACCCGGAAGAATGACATTATTCCCGGCACCCGATTCCCTGGCCGGCGGAGTCCTGGCCGAATCGCTGTTTTTCCCGAGTTTATTTAAAGGTGATAAAATACTGTGGCTTTTCGCATGGATATTTCATGCAACGCTGGCATTGGTTTTCCTGGGCCATATCAGGGTGTTTACAGCATTGATTGACAGGATGTTGCTTGCCTTCGGTATGAATCCGGAGGGAATTGACGTTATGTCCGCCACCGCTGGAGGGGTTGCCGGAGTTTTGCTATTGACAACAGGGCTTCTGCTTCTCGTGCGGCGAATCAGTGTACGTAGGGTCCGCGATATATCCGGGATACCTGATTTCTCTGTGATGATATTGTTAATCGCGATTATCGTTACGGGAGACCTTATGCGGTTCGGTACCCATTTTGATCTCGAACAGACCAGGGTATGGACGGTATCGCTTTTAACCTTTTCACCGATAGTTCCCCCCAATGGCGGATTCATATTGCATGCTTTTCTGGCAATGATTTTAATCATATATATACCGTATTCAAAAATCCTGCACTTCGGGGGAATATTTTTTACTCAAGCGCTCGTGAGGAGGAGATAATAATGTCGGAAGAGACAATGCAATCCGGAACAAATAGCGGAACAACCTTTCCCAAAATGACCCGGGAAACACAAAAGGCACCTCTCGACCCCGAAAGTATTATAAAGGCCATCCGTGCTATTGATGACGGCCCCAAAGTCTTAAAGCTCTATATGGAAATGTGCGCCAGGTGCGGTACTTGCGCGGCACAGTGCCCCGTTTATTTCGGCGATTCGGCTAGAAAGTATAATCCGGTTGAGCGATCGGATCTTATTCGTTCTATTTATAAGAAGTACTGTACGACTTCCGGAAAACTTCTGGGAGGGCTGGTCGGAGCGCGTGATTATCGCGAAGGCGAATTGGAAGAATGGGCGGAACATTTCTATACCTGTACAGGATGCAGGCGTTGCGCTTCCTTCTGTCCTATGGGTATCGACAATTCCGTAATAACCCGCAAGGGCAGAGCCATCCTTGACGCCGCAGGGATAACGCCTGAAACCATGAGTAAGGTGGTTCAAATTTCCCTCGATACCGGCAACACCGATGGGGCGACGCCCGAGGCATTCCGTGCGGCTATTGACTTCCTGGAAGAAGAAATGAAAGATGAACACGGGATTGATATCAAAATACCTGTGGACTGCGAGGGGGTGGAGTATTTTTATGTTCCGCCGTCAGGTGACGTCTTGGTTAATCCCGAAGCGACGACAGGAGTGGCCAAAGTTTTTTTTGTACTCGGTATGCAGGATAAGTGGACCATGAGCTCGCGTTATTTTGATGGTGCCAACTACGGACTATTCACCGGCAGCGACGCCGATATGAAGGCGGACAACAAACCGTATATTGAGGAAGCAAAGAGGCTGGGATGCAAGGTGTTATTTATGGGGGAATGCGGTCATGCCTATCGTATTATGAAAATGATAATGGAGCCGGCGAAATGGTGGGGAGATTTGCCCTTCAAGATAATTAATTGTATGGAATTTACGGCCGAGAAGATTAAATCGGGGAAACTTCAGTTTGACAAAAGTAAAAATCCTCAACCTGTTACATATCATGATCCCTGCAATTTCGGTAGATCCTGTAATATTGTAGATGAACCCAGAATTATTCTTGAGGCATCTTGTCAGGATTTTAGAGAAATGTTTCCCAATCGGGGAGAAAACTGGTGCTGCGGCGGGGGTGGAGGTCTGTCGGCCATGGATGATATCATCGATTTCAGAATGAATATCGCCGGAAAAAAGAAAATGGAACAGATTCGAGCGACTGGAGCCAAATATGTAGCCGCCGCCTGCTCAAATTGCAAACGCCAGCTTAGCCAGCTTATGGAGCATTACAAGGAGGATATCGCCGTAGGTGGCGTACATGATATGCTTTCTAGAGCGATATTGGTAAATGGCAAAGCCGCCGATCGAGTAAGTTACGAAGCGTAGAAAATAAATCAGGTTTACGCAAGATTAAGGGATAAGCATAACCGATCTTGATAAACGGAATGACAGCTTAATCAGGAAAAAGGCATATGGATGATAATGAAGTCTCTTTTAAGGGAAAGAAATATAAACTTGATCGCCATGGATTCCTGGATCCTCCCGACCAGTGGGATGAGGATTTTGCTGAAGGAATTGCCGGAAAGCTGGGTATTCATGGGGGACTTACCGAAGATCATTGGTCATTCATAAGGTATCTTAGAAATAAATTCATAAAAGAGAAGACCGTTCCGGTGGTTGTGGCGGCGTGCGCCGATAACAAACTGCGATTAAGCCGGTTGCGGGCTCTTTTCCCAACCGGATATCATCGCGGCGCCTGCAAAATCGCGGGCATCAATTTTGAATTCATGCGCGATGTTAACATCTGGCTGACTTTCGAAAGTATTCCTCCCCAGGAAACCGAGCATGAAGTTGATGAGCTCGGCTTCCTGAAGGATTTTGAGAAATGGAATGAAAGGTTTACCCATTGGGTGGTTCGCAACTGGGATCTCCCCGATGGCGTGACCGAAGAACATTGGAAGATTATTCACTACCTCAGGGATTTCTACCGTGAAAATATGAACATTCCGACAGTATACGAATTATGTAAGTCCAATGATATCGGGCTTGGTAGATTGGGTGAGCTTTTTCCCAGAGGTTATCGTCGAGGTGCCTGTCGAGCTGCCGGATTGCCCTTTTTTGGTTAAATCACTCTTAGTGAGGTTTTTTAATTTACATACTCCATAGGACTTTCCAATGTTATAGTGATCTAATATCAATTCATGCTATTTTCTCAGGGCAAAATCAGCGCAGTGGCCGTAACTTGTTGCGGGATAATGGGGATTCGGAGGTCGAATCCTCCCCCCCTCCGCATATGAAATCCATCAACTAATAATAGATTATATACCGTTTTCAAATTGAATCAATCTTAGTAAGCCGGGTTTAGACGGGCACGGTATATTTATATCGAGGATAATTTAAATTACTTTAGTTAAGCCACCATATGGCGAAATTTAGAATGGCTGCGAACGTCACCCATGCCAGATATGGAACCAGGAGGATACCGGAAGGCCGGTAAAGATTCCAGAACATAATCAAGGTGGCGAGAATAAGAGCCCAGAGGAAACAGAGTTCTACGAAGGCGAAGCCCGGTTTATGCAATCCGAAAAATATCCATGACCACATACCGTTAAAGATGAGCTGGACAATGAACAGCATAAAAGCGACCCTCGCTGCTGAGAACTCGACCCGTTTCCATAGTAACCAGGCGGCTATTCCCATGGTGGTATAAAGCAGGGTCCAGACCGGTCCGAATATGAAACCCGGCGGTGTCCAGGATGGTTTAGCCAGGCGGGCGTACCAATCGCCGGGCGAAAATCGTGAGCCGATAACTGCCGGAATAAAGCAGATCCCGATCCAGATAAAAAGTGATACTATTTGATGTCCCAATCGCATTTTGCCATTTAAGATAATATTTCGCCCGCTCTACTGCAAAATATTCTTAATTTTACAAATGCGATATTCAACGCATTTTCATAAGAGCAAGCGCAACTTGTTTCGAGACAATGGGGGAGAGGGTTTTCGAATCCTCCCGCATGTACGTAATTTGTTATTTAATAAGTTGTTACGAGATTATTTTTTTTCATCGGACTTTCGGTGGCAGGAACTCCGCGACATATTTTTTGTTTTTTAATTCTGCAATTCTCCTCCAGTATTGAGAAAATCTAGATCCGTATGTCCGGGTTTCGAGCTTTGTGCCGTAAGATTCGTTATTCCACGGCAGGGAGAACAATTATCTACCGTTGTTCTCGGTTTCCTTTTGCATTCAAGTGGCTCGAATAACCATGAGGATTCCACCAAGGATCTTGACTAATCATGACATAATTGCTTATGTTTATCTAATATGGATAACGCTATCTCTCAGTAAAAGGTTTTCTTATGATTAGAATATTCAGCCCTGTCGATAAAACGCGATATAATTGGTACCTTAAAAAGGGAACCTACGTTTTAGGGCGCGGGCAAGAATGCGATTTAATTATAAAGGACGATACCGTTTCCCGGAGGCACGCGCAGGTAGAGATTGTCGATGAACAGACGATCAAGCTTACGGATCTCGGGAGCCATAACGGAACATCGGTCAACGGAAGAATGATCGACAGTCCCGTCGTTCTTAGGCGTGGAGGCCTTTTTGCCCTCGGCAGGATGGAATTAAAATTCGCTACAGCCGATATCTTGAAAACCAAAGACAGTTCATTATTGATCACCGATATCGATGAAGATCTGACTAGAGCTACATCAATGCCTATTGATGAGGCCCTCAAGCCTCTCCCTTCAAAGATTCTTGAAAATCCCGATGTTTTCAAAGCCGTATCGGAAATAGGCAAGATGCTCATCGTACCCGGAGAAGATGAGGAGATGCTTGATAAGGGATTGGAATTGCTTCAGGAAATTATTCCAGCCGAACGCATCGCTGTATTTCTCACCGGTGAGCAGAAGGGTGAATTCCATCTTTCCGCCTGTTATCTATCAGAAGAGGGGCAATCCAGTGCATTCCGTATTTCCAGTACCATTCTTAAAGAAATTCTTGATCAGAAAAAAGCCATTTTGATTCCAGACGTACAATCAGAAACTAAATATGCCGAGCAACAATCTATCATAAAATCAGGAATCAAATCCGCCATGGCCGTGCCATTATACGACGAGGGGCGTATTTTCGGTATTTTATACGCCGATACCACTAACTCCGCGCACCACTATACTGAGGACTGTCTGCGAGTAACCGCGACATTCGCTAATATACTTGCCGCGAAATTGGCGAACAATAATCTTCTGAATGAAAGGCGAGCCAAAGAGATCCTGGAATCCGAGCTTGCTGTCGCTTCTCAGATACAGGAACAGTTGTTGCCGAAATCGCTTCCGTTTATAGAAGGATACAGTATGGAGGCGTTTCAGATCCAGTGTAAGCAAGTGGGAGGAGATCTTTATGACGTGGCAAAGCTGGACGACGGCCGAACGCTTTTTTTATTAGCTGATGTTTCGGGAAAGGGAATGGGTGCGGCATTGTTGGCATCGAATATCTTAGCTTCTTTCCGAATGTTGTACAATACTAAGGATTTTAATCTTCTCGATGCCATTTGCCATGTCTCCAAACAGCTTTTGGCATTTACTCGCCCGGGCGATTTTGCCACACTTTTTATGGGTTTACTCAACAGTCAGACAGGTATGCTTCAATATGTAAATGCCGGACATAATCCCCCAATTATTATACGAGATAATGGCGAAGTAGAATACCTTGAAGCTTCAGGTATTCCCATAGGAACGCTCAATCTCGCCGTCTGGGAAGAAGCAACACTTAAATTGAATATTAATGATCTTCTATTGGTTTTTTCCGACGGTATTCCCGAAGCGGAAGACAGGCATGGTGAACAATTTGGTGACGAAAGACTGGAAAAGCTCGCGCTAAGGAATCCGGGGCAATCACCGCGCGAATTGATTGCTGCTATTATGAACGATGTAAACAGGTTCATTGAAAGCAATCCTCGAAGCGACGATATCACCATGATAGTCCTGCGCAGAGAAGGGTAACAGAAACATGAATTGTTTTTATATGAAATCCCTCTTATCTTTCTTGATGAAGACGGGGCTATTTGGCCATTTCCAGTTTTGTGAGCGGAGGGCTCACCATGAATTCAGATTTTGATAATAGTGGAGCGGATAAAACCCGATCGTTCGTTGCCCTGTCAGCGGGGACTGTTGTGCACCATTATAAGATCGTCGAGAAGATCGGCGTAGGTGGGATGGGTGAGGTTTACCTCGCCGAGGACATCGAGCTTAATCGTAAAGTGGCGCTTAAGTTCCTCCCGCCTCATCTTTGCCAGGACGAAGGTTGCCGAGACCGCTTTAAGCGCGAGGCGCAGGCGGCGGCGGGTATAGATCATCCCAACATCGCCGGCATTTATGAAGTCGGGGAATACTATGGCAGGCCTTATTACGCAATGCAGGTGATAGAGGGGCAGTCATTGCGGGAGGTGATTGCTGGGAGCGATCTGCCGGTTGATCGCATTATCGAAATCTCCATGCAAATTTGTGAGGGGCTTCAGGCGGCGCATAACATGGGGATCATCCACCGCGATATCAAGCCATCCAATATCTTACTTGACCGGCAGGGCCGGGCGCGGGTTGTCGATTTCGGCCTGGCCGCAATTCGCGGTTCGGAACATCTAACGAGGACAGGCTCGACTCTCGGCACCGTAGGCTACATGTCACCGGAACAGGCACGTGGAGAAGAGATTGACCATCGCAGCGATCTCTTCTCTCTCGGGGTGGTCCTGTATGAATTGACCACCAAACGTAATCCGTTCAAGCGCGATAGTGAAGCAGCTTCTCTTAAGGCTATCTGCGATGATATGCCCGAGCCCCTGGCACGCTTCAAAACAGGTATTCCGGACGGGCTTCAAACAATCTCGAACAAGGCTCTTGATAAACATCTTGATACAAGATATCAGACAGCGGCAGATTTGCTGGCCGATTTAAGACGTGAGTTGCGGGATTCGTCAACATCAGTTCGTGCGGCGCCGTCGATGCG
>CP070813.1:3544015-3551588 GCA_020344055.1 Candidatus Zixiibacteriota bacterium
CACCTTAATAAAAAACGCCCCAGGCTGGACTCGAACCAATCCCGCCAAAGGCGGGACTCTACCAGCTGAGCTACCTCACCTTAATAAAAAACGCCCCAGGCTGGACTCGAACCAATCCCGCCAAAGGCGGGACTCTACCAGCTGAGCTATCGGCCCCAAAAAATAAACGCCCCAGGCTGGACTCGAACCAACGACCCAGTGGTTAACAGCCACTTGCTCTACCAGCTGAGCTACTGAGGCGTATTCTCTTTTCACTTCCGCGACCCAGTGGTTAATCCCGCCGAAGGCGGGACTCTACCAACTGAGCTACTGAGGCGTGCACTACTATTTTCGGTCAATCAAAATACAAACTAAAGTCAAATTGTCAAGACATTTCAGATTGTCACATCGGTGATTTAGGACGCTACCTGCCGTCCTAATTACCGAGATATCTGGCGATTCCTCTTTTCTTAATCTTCTTTTCAAGGGACATCGCCTTAGATCGTGTTGGAAGTTCCTGACTCCAGATCAATTCCCATGGTCCAGGGATTAAATCTGTCGTTCGTGATGCTCTATACTTCGGGTCATTATGTTGCCGAACGCGGGATTCCAGGTCGCCCGTAGAACCACAATAGTATCTCCCGTTTGATTGGCTCCGAAGAATATAAGTCCAGTATGGCATGCCGAAATAAGCCTGAATTCAAAAAACGCCCCAGGCTGGACTCGAACCAATCCCGCCAAAGGCGGGACTCTACCAGCTGAGCTACTGAGGCGTACGCTACTATTTTCGGTTAAACAAATTACAAATTAAGGTCAAATTGTCAAGACATTTCAGATCAGTATGCCGGCCACGCAGGCGGTCATCCAGGAGGCGAAGGCGCCTGCCAACATGGCCCGAAGGCTCAACTTAGCCAGGTCGCCTCTTCTTTCCGGCACCATGGCCGAGATCCCCCCGATCTGTATGGCAATAGAGCCGACATTGGCGAAACCGCACAGGGCGTAAGTGGCGATTATCTGGCTTTTGGGGTTCATCAATTCCGCGTACGCCTGTAGTTTCAGATATGCCACCAACTCCGTCACCATCAGCTTGGTTCCCAGAAGGTCGCCGAACCGGGCCGCGTCGGACCACGGCACCCCCATGGCCCACGCCAGCGGCGATAGAATCCAGCCGAATATCCTCGAGAGCGTCAACTCGTTATGAATCAGACCCAATCCTAAATTTATTAAGGCTACCAGGCTGATGAACGCAACAAGCATGGCCGCCACGTTGAGAGCCAGCTTCAAACCCTCCCCGGCCCCGGCCGCAGCGGCATCGATACCGTTCTGCTTTTTCTCATACGATAGTTTCGCGCCGCTCACGGTCTGGGAGCGCTCCGTTTCCGGATAAAATAGTTTCGCCATCATCAATCCCGCCGGCGCCGACATTATGGAAGCCGCCAGGAGATGCCCGGCTATATTGGGCACAACATCCTTCAACACCCCCACATATGCCGCCATAACGCTTCCGGCAATGGTGGCAAAACCGCCCACCATGACGGCGTTCAGCTCCGAGACGGTCATACCGGCAAGATAGGGCCTGACCACCAGCGGCGATTCAATCTGCCCCACGAAAATATTGGACGCCGCCGCCAGCGATTCGGACCCGGAGGTCTTCATGCTTCTGGCCATGATCTTCGCTATGAATTCCACAACCTTCTGCAGAATACCGTAGTGATAAAGGATCGCCGATATAGAGGAGAAAAATATGATAATCGGAAGTACGGAAAAAGCAAAAATAGCCATGCCGTTATTGACAACCAACCCGTCGACCTGCATAAAACCACCGCTCGGGTCCAATTTCCCCACCTCCACGAACATACTCACCAGGTTACCGAACACGAACCTGGCGCCCTCATCGGAACACCCCAGTATCGCCAGGACCACGTCATTGCACCGCGCGAATACCCATTGCCCGGGGGCGGTTTTCAGAATCAGAACCGCAAACAGAAGCTGCAGGCCGAATCCCCACGAAATCGTCCTCCAGTTCACCGATTTTCTATGAGATGACAGCAAATACGCGATGCCCATCATCAATATAATCCCGATTATCCCTGTAAACCTCGCCATTTTACCCCTCCGCTTTATTTGATTTTTTATTCGCGAACTTGCAAAACACTTCTAATTTAGGCCATATTTATGCGGTTTTAAACGTCTTTTTTACGCCTCGATTAAGAGGATTCCCCGGGATTCTCTGGAAATGCGAATAAACACTTGAGCGGAGAAGCCGGATATATATATTGAAATCGATGACCGTTCTTGCCGATATCGATATTTCATGTTGTTCAAGCGAAATCCTTGTTCCAAATCCGAAACCGCACGTAAACCAAAACGAGTTTAAGTTATTATGACGGATACCGAAAAAAATAATATGCCTTTCCGGATAAAGGACTGCACGCTTATTGTGAGGATGGCCGGTCTTCGCGAGGCCATGAATTTAAGGGAACTTGAAGAAAGAATAAGCACCTGCCCGGTGGAGTGCCTTTTCCATCACTTTTGCGAAACGGTGATCAGGCCTACCTTTGACGATCCCGATTACTCGAACGATTTCGCGCAATGGGCCAGCCGTCAGTTAAGAGACAGAATCCTGGCGGAACGGCTGGCCAACATAAATCCCTATAAGTTCGACTCCCTGGAAGAGTTACGGAAAGCCACTCTGGACATAATTCAAGAAAGACTTTCCGAACTTGATTACATTCCCTGGGCTCCTAACGGCAATGTTTTCAATTTCATGCAGGCGGTTACGGTAGTATATGACACCGGCATACTGATAAACTCAATAAAGGATCTCAGCGATCAGTTGCCTCATATGAGCCATGGATCGATTTACTACCATTTTGTCGAGGCCCGACGTCGAACGGAATGCGGCGTCGACGATTTTTCCGTATGGTTGTCCGATAAAAAAGAGGAGACAGAATCTCTCGTTAAGGCTCTTTCGGAAATCGACTTCTATTTTCTTTCGCTCGCTGAATTGAAACAAACGCTGATCGATACGGTTTGCGGCTTTGTAACGGGAGAAATATATGCATAGAACCCTTCCCGAATACGAGGCGATTATTGGCCCGGTTTCGGCATCGAAATTGAAACAGGTCGCCGCTGACCTCAAAGGCGCGCGGGTCGTTCATGTCAATTCCACACGGGAAGGTGGAGGCGTGGCGGAGATATTGTTCTGGATGATTCCGCTTATGAACGAGTTAGGGCTTGAGGCATCATGGGAAGTGATCGAGGGAAATCCCGAGTATTTCAACACGACTAAATCTTTCCACAATGGTTTGCAGGGCAATAAGGTGGTTTTAACCGATAGGATGATAAGAGCCTACGAGGATACAGTGGCCGCCAATGCGGACCGCCTCCGTCCTGTTCTCCAGGAGGCTGATTTCGTAATAATACATGACCCCCAGCCCGCCATGCTGCACGAGTTATGCCCCAACCGCAAAGGCAAGTGGATCTGGCGCTGTCATATCGACGTCAGTAAACCGAACAGAAAGGTCTGGAACTATATTAGTTCAAAGGTAGACGGTTATGATGTGTCTATCTTTTCAATGCCCGATTTCGCCCGTAAATTGAATCATCCCCAGTTCATTATCGCCCCCAGCATAGACCCTTTGTCGGATAAAAATGTGGAATTATCCGAAAAAGAAATTAACCGGACTCTGGCTGAATTCGAAATCGACCACGATCGTCCGATATTATGCCAGATCTCCCGGTTCGATCGATTCAAAGATCCTATCGGGGTCATTCAAGCATTCAAGCTATTAAACGGGGCTTTCAACGCGCAATTGGTTCTCGCCGGCGGCGGCGCCACTGACGATCCGGAGGGCGCCGCGGTTTTAGACGAGGTTATGGATGCCGTAGAGGGAGACGATTCCATACACGTTCTGATGCTGCCTCCCGATGCCCATAAGACAATCAACGCTCTTCAGAGAGCCTCCACCATTATTATCCAGAAATCATTACAGGAAGGTTTCGGGCTAACGGTGACCGAGGCGATGTGGAAGCATAAACCCGTCATCGGGGGCAATACCGGCGGTATCCGTCTCCAGGTACATCACTACCACACCGGATTTCTGGTAAACACGCCTGACGGCGCGGCGCTGAGGATCAGGAAATTGCTCAGCAGACCCGATCTTATAGATATTATGGGAGCCACGGCCAAAGAGTTCGTTAAAGAGAACTACCTCTGCAACAGACAACTCAGGGAAAATCTTACGCTGATGCTTGGCCTCAGACGGGGCCTGTCAAATCATCTCATCACCGATTAGTTCATCTCAATGAGAATCTTAAATCAAGGAATTTCGCTCGACTCTTTTTTCACGGCACTGAATTCGGCGAAGCATAGAATTTTAATGCTTGACTTTGACGGTACTTTGAGCCCCTTCACACCGGAAAGGGATCGGGCCTATCCCTACCCCGGGATCAAAGAAATTCTCGAGAAAATAATCGGTGCCGGAAACACAAGGCTCGCTGTGATTTCCGGACGCCAATTGAGCGATCTCGAAAACCTCCTGGGATTGAAAAACCTGCCTGAAATGTGGGGTTGTCACGGAGCCGAACGCTTCTCCCGGAATGAAGGATACACGTCTATCCGGTATCCGGAATCTACCCGAAACCTGCTTTCTTCCATAATTGACTGGGCCGAAAAAAATGATTTAAGCGATAATCTCGAAATCAAACCGTTTGGCGTCGCCTTCCACTGGCGGGGGTTCCCTGACGCGCGTCAAAAAGAGATCGAAAAAGAGGTTGAATCCGCCTGGAAACACCGCCTGGACAACAGCGATCTGGAACTCAGGAAATTCGATGGCGGAATCGAGGTAGGAAGTCGCAATATAAATAAAAAAAATGCGGTAACCTCGATCCTGAGCCGATACAAGAACGATTATACCGCCGCTTATCTGGGGGATGATTATACCGACGAGGACGCTTTTAACGCTCTTGGCGGCAAGGGATTAAAGGTGCTCGTCAGGAAAAATTATCGTCCCACAGCGGCCGACATTATCTTATCGCCGCCCGAAGAGCTCCTGAACTTTTTGAATCGCTGGCTTAAAGCCGCCACTTGATCCTTATTAAATACTCAGAAAAATAAAGTCGATTTGCTTTTTATGAGCATAATCTTTATATTGCGGGTGCGGAAGGCCTGAAGACCGATGAAATTTTCAGATAAAAGGGTTATAGTTGTTTCCAACAGGCTCCCTGTTGCGATTTTCAAAAACGAGTCAGGTGATTGGGAAGTTAGGCCCGGCACCGGCGGGCTGGTCACCGCCCTCGAGCCTATCATTAGAAAAACCAATGGGTTATGGATAGGTTGGCCGGGATACAGCGAGGACGCGCCATCGGATAAACTGCTGGCCGATTATAACGAGAGAAACAGCTTCCGGCTTATCCCCATTGACGTAACCGAGGAGGAAATAGCCAAATATTATCGGGGATTCTCAAATAAATCCATCTGGCCTCTTTTTCATGACCTCCTGGGGCGATTCTCCTACAACCTTTCCGATATGGAAGTTTACAAAAGGGTTAATAAAAAATTCGCCGAGAAAGTTGCCCAACACGCCACCGAAAAAGATACAATATGGGTGCATGATTATCAGCTGATATGTGTCGGCCGATACCTTCGTGAAATGGGGATTAAGCGCAATATAAACTTCTTTCTGCATATACCCTTTCCGTCATACGATCTCTTTCGGAGATTTCCCCATAACCGCGAAATGATAGAGGCGTTTCTAAGTTATAATCATATCGGGTTCCAGACCGCCATAGACAGGAGAAATTTCGTTTCCTCCATAAAATGGCTGCTTCCGGATACCATGCATTCCGCGACCCGGCGCCAGACTATAATCCACCACGAAGGACATGAGACCGTAGTCGGATATTATCCGATCTCCATCGATTTCAACGAGTTCAACAACGGGTCCAGGTCTAAAGAAGCAGAGGAGGCCGCGTGGTACCTGAGGGAAAATATTAAAGTCGATGTTATCGCTCTCGGTCTCGACAGGCTGGATTATACCAAGGGGATCCCCGAACGTTTCCTCGGATTCGAGAGATTGCTGAAAAAATACCCTGAAACCATAGGGAAAATATCGCTTTTGCAGATCGTGGTGCCATCCAGGCTGAACGTTTCCGAGTACCAGAAATTAAAGGACGAGCTGGATTTTCTGGTGGGGAGAATAAATTCGAGGTTCTCTACCCAGGGTTGGGTTCCCATATATTACCAGTTCAGGACTCTCGACCGGATTCAGCTGCTGGGCCACTACAAAGCTTCCGATATCGCTCTGATCACCCCTCTTCGCGACGGCATGAATCTGATATCGAAGGAATACTGCGCGGCATCGGCGGACAACCGCGGGGTATTAATTCTCTCCGATTTTACCGGCGCCGCCGCCCAACTTTCGAAGGGCGCCCTGATGGTCAATCCCTATGATTTCGATCAGACCGCTGACGCTTTATTTCAGGCTTTTAAAATGACCGATGAGGAAAAAACAAGGCGGATGAGGTTGTTGCGTTCCGAAATCAGGCGGAATGACCTGGACCGGTGGGTGCGATGGTTTTTCGGAGAGGAGTTACGCTATTAATATTTTTCATATATTTTATTATGACCTGTCGCCAATTTCCGCTTCAATTCCACGGCTCCGAAGAGTATAATATATTAGAATGAAATCCGCTCTGCTTTTAATAACAATCCTTTCGTCGATTAATTATACCGGCAGTTTCGAGGAGGGCGACTGGGTCAATTTCACCAATTTCAGATTCGTAACCTGCGCTACCATGGATCAGACCATGGTATATTTCGGCACCACTGGCGGGGTTATCCGCTACGATAAATTTATGGAAAAATGGCTTGATCCCCTGACTGTAACCGACGGTATCCCCAACCAGAGAATCGATAATATCGCCTACGATCCCGAATGGGACCGGGTATGGGTCTCCACGCCGTCGGGAGACGCCTACTACGATCCCACTCTGCAACGATGGTATTCGGGCGGCGAATTCCCGGCGCAATACGCCCGTAACGATTATAATCGGGGAAATTTCTCCATCCTGAACACTCAATTCGGCTATTTTTATCAGGATGGCTATGTCAGCGACCGTTACGGCCGCAGATATCAATTGACCCGGGGTATCGCCGACGATTTCGATAATCTCTACGTCGGCACCTGGGGAATGGGGCCGGTACACATCAACACCCGCTATAACGATCTTAATATGATACCTTACGGCCCCTACGATGATAACATATCTACAGTAATCAAGATCGGCGATGATTTCTGGCTGGGGGACGGCGAGGCCGCCCTCACTTCAGGCGCCCTGACTCTCTTCAATACCCGAAAGGGCGAATGGCAGTGGTTCGAGCCCCGTTATACCGACGGCCTGGCATCGGCGAGACTGCTGAACGGTTGGGGCGATAAAAACACGACCTGGTTGGGCACCGAATACGGGCTGATCCGTTACAACAAAAAAAACGGCGAATTTACCGCTTTCGCCGATAACTCATCGCTCCCTTCGGTCGAGGTACTTTCAGTGGCGGTAGGAGCGGAGTATGTATTTACCGGTACCGCCTACG
>CP070813.1:3551688-3559231 GCA_020344055.1 Candidatus Zixiibacteriota bacterium
TCGATGCCGATTTGGATAATTTATGGTAGGATCTAATATCGATATAAAATTCCCCGGTTTTTTTTCAGAATATGAAAGATAATGTAAAAATATATATAAAAAATGTCGTTAAATTTATATTGTTCGCGACGGCTGTATATTTTGCCGGGAGGCAGTTATCAAACAATTGGCAAAAGGTAATGGAATACGACTGGGAATTAAATTACATTTATCTGCTGATCTCAATAATTTTGCATATGAGTACTTTGACCCTTTTTTCGAAATCCTGGTGTACGGTATTGAACGCCCTGGGATTTAAGATAAATTTAAGGCAGGCTTTTAAAATAAGCTACCTGGCGAACCTGGGAAGATATATCCCCGGAAAATTCTGGCAACTGTTCGGCATGATATATCTTTTAAGAAAAGTAGATATCGGCAAAAAAACCGCCTTTGCCTCGTGGGCATTGTCGTGGATTTACGGGTTACCGCCCGCCTTCCTGCTGTGCGGCATGGCCGTTTTATTATACCGTGATTTGCTATCCGGGTTATTCGCTGGGATTTTCAACAACGATTTATATATAGTCATTTTTATATTCTGCGTGGTCTTGATGTCGACATTATTTTTATTTATTCCCGATTACTCGATAAAATTGTTGAATATAATTCTGAGAATCCTGAAAAGAGAAAAAATAAATTTCCAGTTTAAAAAAATTATGGCTATAAAAATTTATCTGATATATTCTATAGCGTGGATAAATTACGGGCTGGCGTTTTATTTTCTGGTAAAGGGCCTCGACGCCAATTCCAATATACCTTTTATGGTCGGCCTGGGCTCTTATGTTCTGGCATATGTGATAGGCCTTCTGGCTTTATTCTCGCCCGGGGGACTGGGAGTGCGGGAGCTGGTTTTGAATTCGTTGTTGTCGCCCTATTTCGGCCCCGTGGTGTCGGGAATAGTAATCGCGGCCCGGATATGGAGCCTGCTGGCGGAATTTATAGCGGCCGCAATTGCATTAATATTGCGCATTGGCAAATAAAGGAGCGAAAGGTTGAAAAAAGATAGAAAGGATCAACCCAAAAGAGATAAATTAAGTCGATTTGAAAATTCAAGTTATTTTATTCCAGTATCGTTCGCAGTTATTTTTATTGCGGTCGTAATACAGTTCAGAGAATTTATATTTTCAGACAAGATATTTCACAGCGGAGATCTGATAAATGCCGGTTTCTTTTTCCGATCATTCTTCGAAAGCTATGGCAGCAATAATTGGGCGATGCCCAAATGGAATCCATATATTTTCGGTGGGATGCCCTTCGTGGATGCTTTTCATGGTGATATATTTTATCCTTTTTCAAAACTTATTTTCGTTGGTTCTATTTTTAAAATGCTTTGCTGGAATTTAATCTTACATATTTACGCATCGGGTATATTCATGTATCTTTGCGCCAGGCAATTGAAGCTCTCGAAAATAGCCGCGCTTATGTCGGCGATCGCGTATATGTTTTCGCCGTTCCTCATATCCCTGATAGCGCCGTTGCATGACGGCAAAATATTCGTAACCTCTCTATTCCCTCTAACAATATTCTTTCTTGATAGGGCCTTCGAAAAAAAGACTCTCCTCAATTTTTCTATTTACGGCCTGGTTATCGGATTAATTATCCTGACGCCGCACGTTCAAATGGCTTATTTTACGCTCTGGGCAAATGCCCTTTATACCGTTTACAAACTGATCATACTTTACGTTCAGGATCGTTCCATAAAAAAGGTGGCGTCGAAAGGTTTATTAACCGTTTACGCCGTTGTCATCGGTCTTATGATTTCGGCCATACAGTTTTATCCCGGTTATATTTACACCAAAAAATTTTCGCCGAGATCGGAAGCCAAGAAAGGCTGGCAATGGGCAACGTCCTGGTCCTTGCATGAAGAAGAGGCCTTTTCACTCATTATTCCGGAATTCGCGGGTACCAATACCTCTAAAGCTCAAACCTATTACTGGGGGAAAAATCCGTTTAAGGACAATTCGGAAACGGCCGGAATTGTGCCTTTGTTTCTGGCTCTTCTGGCCTTGGTTTGTTATAGAAGAAAGGAGTCATATTTTTTCGGAGGATTGGCTCTATTCTCGTTGATTTACGGCCTGGGCGCCAATACTCCCTTTTTCAGATTGTTTTACTACCTGATACCTATGGTTAAATCATTAAGAGCTCCATCCATGATCATGTTTTTATTTGCGTTCTCAATCGCCGTTCTGGCGGGCATGGGCGCGCAATACCTGCTGGATCGTAAACAGAAAATTACCAAAGGTAAGGATAAAGCCTTAAAATATATTATTTTCGGATTCCCGGGATTATTGCTGCTGTTCGCGATTCTATTCAGTATGGCCGGCCGCCCTATGTTAAGATTATGGACTTCTCTGTTCTATAGCGACGCCTCCGCTACCATGGTTCAGAGAGGGATAAGCAAATTTGATCTGGCGATCATGAATTTGCCGGCCATTCAGGCAGGGGCCTGGTTCGGTTTCTTTTTTGCATTAATTGCCGCCGTATGTGTATGGTCCTTATGGAAACGAAAAGCGGGGATTTTGGTGATAATTGTCCTTTTGCTTGTCCCGGTCATAAATAGCCTCAGGTTCAACAGCAGGTTTATAACCGTGTTTGATTATAAGCCCTATATCCGGACAAATCCGGTTGTTAATTTCCTTAGTAAGGATAAAACGAAGTATCGAGTGCATGATTTCACCCAGAACAACAGACTGAATCTCGCGTACCATGGAATAGAACTGGTAACGGGTTATCATGGAAACCAGCTGAAATGGTATGATCAGCTGCTGGGCGGGCCATCACAGAGAAATATAACGAATCCCAGATTGCTGAATCTGGTGGGAACGAAATACATAATATTGCCGCCGAACCAGCGGATACCGGATAATTATTTCGGATTAAATCCTGTCTTGAAGGCATTGGATTTTTCAGATGGACAGCTTATAAGAAACGATAACGCTTTTCCAAGAGTATATCTGGTTGATAGCGTGAGAGTTCTATCCGGCAGCGAGCAGGCCGACAATTTGGTTTTAAACGGGAATGAAAATTTGCGGAATATAGTCTATCTTGAGGAAAAACCCGATTTAAAAATCGGCGGAACGGACCCGGATTCAGATTCGGCGTGGATTATTTCTTATACTCCCGATTCGGTTTTGATCGGAACTAACGTTCGTAACAACGGCATCCTGGTTCTTACGGATAACTATTATGACTCCTGGAATGTATATATTGATGGAAGCCCGGCGAAATTATTGAGGGCTTATGGAAGCTTCAGGGCGGCCGCCGTGCCCGGGGGCGCAAAAAAAGTATTATTTAGATATGAATCCGAACGTTATAAAACCGGAAAAGCAATCACTATGGCCACAATGCTATACCTCGTACTGGTATTGGGATATTTTTCGCTGAAAGGCGTTGTGCCCAAAATCAAGACCCGGAAGTAGATAAATTGTAATCTGCTTATGGATGATAAGGCAAAAACTTTATATATAGTTATAGGTTGCGATACCGACCCCGACCGTCAAGGTTTTATAGATATTATCCCCGGGAATAAATTATCCTGGCGGGGAATGACGGAAGGAATTCCCGATACTAAATTAGCCGTAATGGATATTAAAGATTCCGGCGGGAAATCTCCGGTTTTCACATGGCTTATGAGGGCCGATGACCAGATTAATATCATTTATGGCGCTTACAATTGGGTCCTGGAGAATTATAAAGGGTTAATTGAGGATTTAGAAAAAACAGGCGATGAAATAGGCTGGCATCCACACTTTTATAAACATAACGACAAACACGGAATCTGGTACCAGGAACTGAAGGATGTAAGCTGGCAATGCCGTATGCTGGAATCCGCCCATAAGTCATTCGGTGAGATTTTCCCGGGAAAACCCCGGAGCGTTCGTACGGGATGGCTATATCACAACAACGAAACCATGAAAAAACTGGATGAACTTGGTCTTAAGATAGACTTTTCCGCCGTCCCTGGTCTTAGAACCAATCCTGTGAAAAAGATAAAATTCCACTATAATATCTATGATTGGTTTTCTACCGGAAAGGAATGTTATCATCCATCAGAGGCCGATTATCGAAGAGCTGCGAGGGAAGGAGAACGAGAGCTTTCGATACTCGAGGTGCCGAATTTCACCTCGCATTCATGGTTCTGGGGAATGGTATCGGGATTTTATATGGCCGGAAAGATGAAAGATCCTGTGCAGATTATACAGGCAATTAGAAAACCGACATTCTGGGTGAGTTTATCTGCCGGCCGAAAATGGTTTTCCCCGATTATCAAAAGCCTGGCCAAAGAATTGAGAAGACCGACTGAGTCTGATATCTTTTTCATAACCTATTTTCACCCCGACGAATTGATTGAAAATAGAAGCAAAATATATAACAGAGATAATTTAAAGCGAAATTTGAAGAGCATAATAAACCTATCTGACAGGCTTGAAATCCCGCATCGATATATTAGAGCCGAGGATATTCCGCTTTTGATTAGTGAATGATTTTCCATTTATTAAAGGTGCGAGCCGTCTTCTATAAATTCGTAGAGCCGTAACGATATGATTTGTTATTATCTATTTGCTTTTAATTAACCAAAATATAATATTGTTTAAGATAAACCCGATCCGGAAAGAAATAGCAATTTGCTCAAACAGAACCTGGTTGAAAAAATAGCGCAGAAATTTGCCGTGGGGCTTGATAGCGGACAGGTTGTCCGCAGTGGCGATTATATCTCCA
This sequence comes from Candidatus Zixiibacteriota bacterium, assembly GCA_020344055.1. Lineage (GTDB taxonomy): Bacteria > Zixibacteria > MSB-5A5 > UBA10806 > UBA10806. The sequence continues at coordinate 3,556,444 of CP070813.1, forward strand.
TAAAACCGGCGCATGTAATGACCCACGACAACACCGGCGCCGTTATCCCCAAGTTCAAAGGGATAGGGGCAGGGAAGGTCTTCAATCCCCGCCAGCCGGTCTTCGTGCTGGATCACGATATCCAGAACAAAGACGAGTCCAACCTCAAGAAATACGCGAAAATCAAGACTTTTGCCAGGGAGCGAAATATCGATTTCTATCCCGCCGGACGAGGTATTGGTCACCAGGTTATGTGCGAGGAGGGCTACGCCTGGCCGGGGACTATGGTCGTCGCCTCCGATTCACATTCCAATATGTACGGCGGGCTGGGATGTCTGGGAACTCCCATAGTGCGCACTGACGCCGCAGCTATATGGGCAACCGGGCGTACATGGTGGCAGGTCCCGCCGGTAGCGAAAGTTGAATTTTATGGCAAGCTTAAACCCGGAGTAGCCGGTAAAGATATTATTATCGCCCTTTGTGGCTATTTCAATAACGATGAGGTGCTCAATCATGCCGTGGAATTTACCGGCGAGGGGCTGGCGATATTAACCGTCAATCAGCGGCTGACCATTGCCAACATGACAACCGAATGGGGAGCGCTGGCAGGGCTATTCGAGATTGACCGATTTGTAATCGATTGGCTGAAACAGCGGGCCGATTATCTGGCAAGGCGCGGGCCGGCAGGAGTACCGTCCGATATCGACAGTAATGGTATACATCCCAGATTAAATAAGAAGAGGATCGGAGAGCTTGAAAGCGACATTATGCGGGCCGACCCGGGTTGTTTTTACGCCAAGGAAATTTTATTCGATCTGGCATCTGTACAGCCGCACGTTTCCGGCCCGGATCACGTAAAGACCATGACGCCCGTATCCGAGATAAGGGAACGGAAAATCTGCATTAACAAAGCCTACCTGGTTTCTTGCGTAAATAGCAGAGTTGACGATCTCAAGCAGGCGGCCAGTGTCGTAAAGGGGAAGAAAGTCGCCGAAGGGGTGGAATTCTATATCGCCGCCGCCTCCAGCGAGGTGCAGGCTAAAAGCGAGGCCGAGGGCGATTGGCAAACGCTTATCGATGCCGGGGCTATCCCGCTCCCGCCGGGTTGCGGACCCTGCATCGGGCTCGGGATCGGCCTCCTGGAGGATGGCGAGGTAGGAATATCGGCCACAAACAGAAACTTCAAGGGGAGAATGGGCTCCAAGAACGCAAAAGCTTATCTGGCATCACCGGCTGTAGTCGCAGCCTCTGCTGTCGCCGGATATATCGATTCCCCGGCAGAATTTGAGCCCGGTAAGATTATCGGCGATATCAAGATTAATGAAATAGAATCCGGATCGGCGGGGGAGACCAGGATTATCGACGGATTCCCGGAAATAGTCTCGGGTGAGCTGATCTTCTGCTACCAGGACAATCTCAATACCGACGGTATCTTCCCGGGAAAATATACATATATCGATGATTTCAAGCCGGAACAGCAGGCCGGGGTCGTTATGGAAAACTACGATCCCGAATTCGGAAAGATTGCGGAAAAGGGCGATATCCTTGTGGGAGGATACAACTTCGGTACCGGAAGCTCTCGCGAACAGGCGGCCACGGCGCTAAAATACAAGGGTATTCGGATGGTTATCGCCGGGTCTTTCTCGGAAACCTATAAGCGTAACGCCCTGAACAACGGTTTTCTTGCCATCGAGGCTCCGGAACTTGTGAACGATCTTAAAAACCGTTACGGCACAGAAAAGCTTACTGTGAAGGATAATATCAGGGCGACGGTGAATTTCAGGCGATCTTTAATCGATGTTGACGGCAAATTGTACGGGATAAGCCCGGTGGGGATCGCGGCGCAGGAGCTGATAGTGATGGGGGGTTTGGAGAATTGGGTCAGGAGGAATCTGTAGAGGGGTATTTGCCCGGAGAGAAAGGCGCATCGCGAAGGACGCTTTTCCATTTATGGGGGTCTTGAAAACCTTGCCGAAGGCGGGGGCGTGCGGGCGATAAATGTGCACTCATTCGCTTCGCTTATTCGTAACCCGATCTACAGGCTTGAGAATCCGGATCATTATAATTATATTTAATGCGATATCCGGTCGTCTTGTAACTTTAACGGGGAGAAATTATGCTTAAAACCGTAACGCAGGTTAGTGAGACAAGTGAACAAACTAAATTATTCGTTGGCTCGATACGGACTTTTATTACTTTTTTTCTATTTGCGATTCTAATATTCTCAGGATGCGATCAGACTGAAACTGACTTATCCACCGCGGATCCATCTTCGATGATCGCGGTGCCTGACGGTAACGGATTGCCGGTCCTTATCGATGGTATGCTCACCGAGGGAGAATGGGACGATGCCCTGCAGATTTCTGTAAGAGATAACGTAAAATTGTATTTTAAGAAATTCGGCGGTCATCTGTTCATATCTATCCCGTGTAAGAACATGACCACACCAGTAGTCGATCTTTTCTTCGCGCCAAATGACAGCATTATATACCAGCTTCACGTATCGGCTCAATTGGCTGAGAAAAGACTTAATCCCAATACGTCTGACGAGGATGACCCCAGGTTACGAGGGGGATTTACGGAAGGTTGGTATGCTAACGAATTACGTTGGGATGTTCAGAGAGAAAATCATCTTATCGAGTCAGAAGGGATCGATAGGAGTGAGGCTCTCGCCCGTGCAATGTATCCCACTGACGCTATAGAGTATCAGATTCTGCAAACGAAGTTTAATGTGGATCGGTTGAAATTCAGAGCGGAAGTCGCCTGGGCGCCCGACTACGATTCGCCAACGGTGTTCCCAGAAGGTACA
>CP070813.1:3559331-3566730 GCA_020344055.1 Candidatus Zixiibacteriota bacterium
GATGACCCCGACACCGCTTCCGGATCCTCGACCAGAACGGAATCCGGACTCATGGTTTTATGAACCGGCGCCACGGTGGCGCAGTTCTCATCGGACCACTTTATGCCTTCGGTGAATCCGCCATTCGAAGCCACTCCGCGATGAAGCTCCAGACGCATATGGAGATTCTGAACTGTATAGCCGCCGCCGGCTTCTATTTCACCGAAACTCAGGGGGATCTGCCGCCCGGAGTAGTCAATCGCGGCCGTCAGAGTCGAACGGTTTCCCGGATAGAGATCTTCAAGATATTTCACGGCACCATCGCAGCTATCAAGCCCATGGGATGATATAGCTTTTACCTGTCCCACCAGTCTGGCCCGCAGGCAGGTATCGGGGCCGCCGAGAAGCGGTTCTCGTATAAGACTATCTTCTATATAGTCAACGGTTTTCAGCCAAACCTCAATATAAACAAGAATATCCCCTTTAATTTCAGGGGAGATCGGTTCGGGAAAATCGGATTGATTCCTGAAGGTGGTATCCTTTGTCAGCATAAATGGATATCCCGCGATATACGCCAGCCCCCTGGAAATCCGGAAATCTACCACACGGCCGGAATCCACAGAAAACCTGGAGATTCTCAGCGCGGACGAATTGTCATCGGTTATTTCATTGGAATTCAGAGGGATAGCGAAATCGCCCAGGATATCGCGAGCCAGCTGACGGAAATTTTCTATCCACAGAAAAGACTGCTCATTCCAATCGGCATCCAAAAGTACATGCCCCTGCTGACGCAACAATCCTATATAATTCTTATACTTATCGAATGTGAATCGGGAAAAATCGCCTTTCATTAGCGTAATTCCGGATTACCGCTACATACCCGGATTCCGAACGTTTTTCAAAATTCGGATATTTTCATATAACGAGGATCAATCATCGTCAAGAATTAAAAAGGCCAAGAAGGCAGCTCTTCAACTTATTCATCGGAAAAACAGATCGATTCCAAGAGCTCAGGAAGAATCCGGAGATGTTGCGTAAGGAATAAAAACGCTATGACTTAGGCGATATAACATCCCGTGAGAACGAAAATAGCGACCATCGAATTAAATGGGCGGTCTTTTCCTCACCATAAATGACTCTCAAAATCCGAAATTTCGGAACAATCGATATGAAATATCTTGTTTTTATGCTTGATGTTAGAGCGTAATTCAATCTTGACAATTTTCAGGCAATATTTATATTAAGCCGGGAAAAATATTGTCTTGAGGTTTCATTTCAGGTAATTTACCTGGTCGGAAAGAATCGAGCGAAACGAAGGGATCGGTGATGTTTCGGGTCCCAGGTTTTTTTAATCTTTGAAATTTGGAGCGATTAAGATGGGCGGAAATATGATGAGGGGTATTCTGAAGTTTTTCTATATTTTCACAATTATAGTTTTTCTTTCTGGAATGTCATATTTGATTTCCGGTTGCGGTAAGGAAAAGGTCATAATCAGATACAGGGAAATCCCGCCGCCCGTGGAATTGATCTCTCCCGCGAACGACACTCTTATTCATGAAAACAATCCTACTTTTGTCTGGCGCGGTATCGCGGATGCCGGGCGTTACCAACTCCAGGTCGCGACATCAAGCAATTTCATAAACAAGTCCGTTAACGTGGAAATATCGGATACGGCATACACCACCATTAATCCATTGATAAACACCTCCTTTTATTGGAGGGTAAGGGCCAGAAACCAGGATGACGTCTGGGGCGACTGGTCGGACGCCGACATCTGGACTTTCTATAAAACCGATAACATATTTTATATTCCGTTTATGGGAAGCGTCATTACCGTCGGGTCTGCGAGGGATGTGGTCGTTAGAAACGACACGGCCTATGTGGCTGATGGCGCCGCCGACCTGACGATTGTCGACGCTTTAGATAAAGAAAATCCATCGATCATACAGAATATCGATACAATTGACGACGACTACGCCATGGCGGTATATATCAATCCCCAGGATACCGTCCCGTACGCTTTCGTTGCCGATCTTGACGGGAGCGTCCAGGTCATCAACACATATGATGCCAGCCCCATAAATAACGGCTCATTTGGAACGCAAAATATAGAGGACCTTTCGGGGGTTTTCATTCAGGATACGCTCTACATTTTTACCGTCAGATCGGCATCCGGGTTTAACCTTGCCGGTATGGCGCTTTACCAGATAATATATGAGCCCAATTTCCCGCCGCATCCGGGCCCGTGGGTCTGGAATCCCATAGATCTGCCGGCCGACGCCAAAGGTGTGTATGCCGATACGGCTTACTCCTATGTCGCCTGCGACGTGGTGGGCCTCATCATAATAGACCATACGGACATCTATAACCCGTTCCAGATATCCAGCCTTGATCTGGAAGGATCATCCCTTTCCGTCCATGCCCAAGGGGATTACGTTTACGTGGCGGCTGACAGGGCGGGAATCTATGTTGTTGACGCCACCGATAAAGCCGCCCCGACCATAGCGTCTCAAGTGAATACATCCGGCAGAACAAATGACGTCCACGTAGTGGGCGATTACGCTTTCATCGCCGATGGTTCGGGAGGGTTAAAGGTAATAGATGTTTCGGTACCGGATTCATCGCACTTCATCGCGGCCTACGATACGCCATATGCCTACGGAGTGTATGCCGATTCAAACTATATTTACATCTGCGACCGGGATGAAGGTTTGATGGTATTTGAAAATCTGGTGGTTGAATAGGAAAGATTGTTTTTGGAATAATAACCGTAATGGAGGTTTTATGAACATCGCTTCGAAGCTTGCAGCAGTTGCGGCACTGATTATTCTCTTTGTCGCCAGCGCGGTCATGTCAGCCGAATCGATCAGGATAACGTCCGATATCGAGAACGAATCGGCGTCCTTCGATGTCAAACGCAAAGGGGTCGATCGAACCGAAGTCAGCCTGGATATACCGGCCGTCGAGATCGTCCCCCTGAGCCTAGACAACACCGATTACCTGAAGGTACAGCTTCCCGCGGCAGAATATCTCTTTGAAGCCGAGATAGCGGAGGACGGCATGCCGGACCTTCCGGCGGTCACCACCAACATCGCCGTCCCCGATATGGCGGGGATCGATTTTACGGTGGAGTATGAGAGTTTCGAGATTATCGATGACGTGGAGATCGCCCCCACCCAGCCGCCGACGCCGGAATCGGGGGAGGATGTTCCGCCGTTTACCATCAACGGTGAATTTTACTCCAGGGATGAATTCTACCCCGGAAATTTAGCGGAGGTCAAAGACCCGGTGATCCTGCGGGACGTGAGGATGGCGCAGGTGGTGATGTATCCGGTCCACTACAATCCCGCCAGGAAACAGCTCAAGATTTACCGCAACATCTCCGTGAACCTTTCTTTCGATAGCGAGGATGCGGTAAACCCCAAAATCCGCCGGAGCCAGTTTATTTCGGAGGCGTTTTTGCCAATCTATCAGTCTATAATACCGAATTTTGATGATTTGTATTCCACGCTGGATGTACGGCGAGGCGGGTTATTGATTCTGGCCAAAGACATGTTCGCGGATACTCTCGAGGCATTCGCCAACTGGAAGCACCGGAAGGGTTATCACGTTCATGTAGCTCCCACTTCGGAGATCGCGCCCGGGGGCAATCCCAATCAGAGCCAGGTTTATAATTATATCAAAGACGCCTATGACAACTGGAATGTGCCTCCGGAATACGTAATGATAGTGGGGGATGAAGACAATACGACCTATACCGGTATTCCCGATTATCCCTACAGCTATTACGCATCCGATCACAGCTACGCCGAGGTTGAGGGCTACGATTATATGCCGGATCTTTTTATCGCCCGATTTTCGGTGGACAATATGAACCAACTGAGGGTGGCTCTTGCAAAAGCGTTGGATTATGAAACCAATCCTTACATAGAGGATCCGTATCACTGGCAAAGAGGCCTTTCGGTTGCCGGCAACGTTTACGCCACCACTCCAAGATTGACGGTACTCTGGGTCCGATCTCTTCTTATGGAATATGGATTTACCGACGTGGACACGTCTTTCCGGTGGGGTTCGGGCCAATCGGATCCCTATCTCCTGGGATATTTCAATGAAGGGCCCTGCTTTATCAGCTATCGGGGCTGGGCGGGATCGTCGGGCTGGTATTCCCCGAGCTTCAGCACCAGCAATCTGGCGCAGATTCAAAACCATAACAAACTTGGAATAATGGCATCCATTGTCTGCGGGACCTGCAATTTCGGGGCGAATGAGTGCTTTGGAGAGATGTGGATTCGCATGGGAGCTTCGCCTACTTCATATAAAGGCGGTCCCGCCGCCTGGGGGTCGACCGATGGCGGCACTCATACAAAATGGAACAATCCGCTACTGGTCGGATATTACTGGGGTATCTTCAAGGAGAATAGCTATCATTTCGCCGCCGCCGCCGTTCGAGGGAAGATTCAACAATACAATACTTTCCCCCGCCACAATTCGCCCGGAGGAACGGTGGAAAAATATTTCCATACCTACAATATGCTGGGCGATCCCGAAATATCGGTCAGGACCAGAACCCCCAGCATGCTGACGGTAGTTCGTCCCGGTCAAATCGATGTGGGATTAAATCATGTTTCGGTAAACGTTATGGATAACCTCGAACATCCCGTCGTAGGTGCTTATGTTACTCTATACAAAGAGACCGGCGGAGAGGAAGAGCTATGGGTGGTGGAAAGGACCGATGCCAACGGCGACGCTACTCTGACGTTCAATCCGCCCTCCACCGGCGATATGATATTGACGGTTTCGGGGCGGGATCTTTTTCCTTATCAGGGCGTTATAGAGGTGGTGAGCGGAAATACCATAGTCGGTTACTACTCCCATACCATAGACGATGATAACATCGGATATTCATCGGGCAACGGAGACGGAATAGCCAATCCCGGCGAGATTATTGAATTGTCCGTAGATCTCAGGAATTTCGGGTCCGGCCAGACCGCCAACGGGGTAACCGCGGTTCTCGAATCGATCGACGACGGCCATTCGATAGTCTACAGTCCCGAGAGCGATTTCGGTAATATCGCGCCGGGTGAGACCGTGACTTCCTTATCCCCTTACGTGGCGAAAGTTAAGCCCCAAACGCAGGATGGCGATATAGCGCACCTGAAGATCACGGCCACCGATTCCAATAACAATATCTGGGATTCATCGATTGAAATACCCGTGGAAGCCCCCAGGTTAAGGGTCAGCGCGGTGACATTTCCCGGCGGTAACGCCCGTCTGGATCCAGGTGAGACCATCGATATGGTTATCACGGTTCAAAACAACGGCCCCCTGGCAGCGCTGAATGTTGCAGGATCAGTTACGACAATTGATGATTATACATTTTTACCGGGATCGAGCTGTTCTTTCGGTGATATCCCTTCCGGCGGCTCGGCCGATAACTCCGATAATCCTCTTATTATTACGTCGGAACCGGCGACCTTTGACGGCCACACGATAAATCTCATTCTTCGCACGGTAACGGCGGCCGGCTATACAACGGATATCCCATTCACCGTAACCGTCGGACAGGTTTTAACGTCGGATCCCACAGGTCCCGACGCTTACGGCTATTACATGTTCGATAATACCGATACCGGCTACGATCCCGCCCCCACCTACAGTTGGATCGAGATCGCGCCGAATCCCGGAACCAGGATGACTTTCATCGGCGGCACCGATGACGGATCGAACGTAATAATCCTGCCCTTTGATTTCGTGTATTACGGCGAATCCTACGGCGCCATGATTGTCTGCACCAACGGTTTCGCCGCCCTGGATACGTTCGCCTACGATATGGGCGGTAACTACTGGTTCAACTTTTTCAACTGGCCGATCCCCGATCCCGGCAGCGCCCGCGGGCAGATCTCGCCCTTCTGGGATGATCTTTCTTACTATCCAGGCGAAAACGGCGTATACACCTGGTATGACAGCGACAATCATCGTTTCATAATCCAGTGGCATCTGATGTCTCACAGGAACACCAGCGCCTCCGAGACATTCCAGATGATAATAACCGATCCACAGTATCATCCCAGCCTGACCGGCGATTCGGAGATCATATTCCAGTATAAGGCAATAGTCAATAACGACAGCCAGGAGAACTACTGCTCGGTCGGTTATGAGAGCTGGGATGAGCTGAGGGGGCTCGAATACACGTTCGATAACTTTTACTCGCCCGGCGCGGCGGCGCTTGGAAACAACAAAGCTATAAAAATTACAACCAACACCGGCCGCGGCGGCATCAGGGGAACAGTCGATCTGAACCACACCGGTACCGACGAGGGAGTCCGGGTCTCCACTTCCGGCGGAAGGTATCGCATTACGGCGGAGGACGGTTCTTACTGGATCAGGAACGTACCGCCCGGCGCGGTCGATGTTACCGCCACGATCCGGGGATGGTTCCCCGTGACCGTAAGCGGCGTTAACGTCCTGGCCAACGATATCACCGAGGACGTCAACTTCAGCATGACCCGGTGCGATGTCCCGGAAAACCTCGACGCCTCCGAGGGGCTCGTCGACAGAATCGAGCTTACCTGGGACGCCGTCTCGCATCCCGACCTGGTTGGATATAACGTTTATCGCGCCGACTGGGAGAACGGCGATTATGCCAGGCTGAACGTCGATCCCGTTGCTGTCACCAACTACACCGACAACAACATACCCGACAGCGATATCTACTGGTATGTGGTTACGGCAGTTTATTCGGGAAGCTATGGCGACGCCGAATCGGTCGATTCCGAGAAGGCCTATGGCTCCGGCGATGTCGTAACCGGCGTCGGCGATGAAAACCAGGCTGTGCCGAGAGAGTTCTTCATCTCCCAGAACTATCCCAACCCCTTCAATCCTTTCACCACGCTCTCTTACGGGCTGCCCGTCGGTTCGGATGTCAGAATCGATATATTCAACGTTCTGGGACAGCGGGTTGTAACACTTGTGGATGAATACCAGACTGCGGGTTACAAGTCGGTTATATGGAACGGTAAAGACGGTTCCGGCAGCAATGTATCATCCGGCATTTACTTCTACACCATCGAGGCCGGCGATTACCACGCTTCGAAGAAGATGCTGTTGATAAAGTAGTTTTATGTTTCGGCAGGTCGTAGTCCCGGTTTTTTAATCGGGAGGTGACCTGCCGATTTGGTTCTATACCGTCAGGTCACATCCGCCTTCGGCGGATTACGACCTGACGGAACCGCGATTTTTGACGAATATCACAAGGCCCCGGCATCGACCGGGGCTTTTTTATTTGCTTGACAAGTAATTTTTTAATTGTTATTTTGACTCCGTAATCAGGAGGCGGTTTGAAAACGCTGATATTAATAGTGGTGCTTTTCGGGAGCCCGATTTGGGCCGGTGATTTGACCGTTCCGCCCGGCTATGAGAT
>CP070813.1:3566830-3574204 GCA_020344055.1 Candidatus Zixiibacteriota bacterium
ATCGATCCTCTGTTTCCCGATGATGTCCCGTAAAGACATAATAGGTATAACGACGCTGGTGAGAAACGATCAAAAACCCCCGTTTACGGATGACCAGACTCGCCTGGCGGGGATCCTGGCGTCGCAGTCGGCGCAGATTCTAAGCAATGCCTTACTGCTCGACGAACTGGCCCGGAAAAATGAGCTGCTTGAAATTTCGCAGAGGAAATTGAAGGATGAAAACATCCGGCTTCAGGGTGAACTTAAGACAACCTATGGATTTGAGAATATCATAGGAAAATCGGCTGAAATGAGGAAAGTCCTTAACCTGATCTCCAGATTCTGTGAAAATGATTCCCCGGTCTTGATAACCGGCGAGACCGGCACCGGGAAGGAGCTGGTCGCCCGAGCGATCCATTACAACAGCCGCCGAAAAGACGAACCGTTCGTTATAAAAAATTGCGGTGTCAAAACCGAGCAGCTTCTGGAATCGGAGCTTTTCGGCCATACTAAAGGCTCATTTACCGGGGCGGTGAAGGACAAAACCGGTCTTTTTAAGGAGGCCGACGGCGGAACCATATTCCTGGATGAGATCGGGGACGCGTCACTGTCTACTCAGGCCGCCATACTTCGTGTGATACAGCATGGCGAAATCAGGCCTATAGGGTCATCGAAAACCGAGATCGTAAACGTGCGTGTCCTTTCCGCGACCAATAAAAACCTCAAAGACGAGATAGAAAAAGGGAATTTCAGGGAGGATCTGTTCTACCGGCTCAGTACCTTCCTGATTGAGCTGCCGCCGCTTCGGGAGAGGCGCGATGATATCCCTCTGCTCGCAAATCATTTCATTAAGAAGCAGAGAATTCAGTCCGGAAATGAAAAGTTATCTATATCAAAGGAGGCTATGGACGCTTTGATAAGTTACTTCTGGCCCGGAAATATCAGACAGCTTGAGAATGAGCTGGAGCGGGCGGCGGTAATATGCTCTCCCGATAACGTTATCGATGTGGCTAATCTTTCCTCCGAGATCATTTCCTCGGATTCGGCGGACGGCCGGATCTTGAAATATAAAGGAAAACTCCGCGATACCGTAGAAAGAATAGAAAAAGAGGTTATCTCGTCCAGCCTGGTCGAGAACGACTGGAATATCCTTCAAACCTCTCAGCATCTGGGGCTTACCCGCAAAGGCCTCAAGGATAAGATGGCCAGGTACGGTATAAGAAAACCGGAAAATTAGAAAAGATCTATTGTTCTTTTATCAGTTCCTTAAACCCGGGGTGATCATAAAGCGGTTTCCATAAGGGATCGAGCCTTAGATAGGGCACGGAGGCAAATCCGGGTATGGAAAGAAGTATCTTCAATTGTTCTACGGCGGAATCATAATCGCCTATTATAACATAGATCTCCGCGAGATTGGTAACCAGGAATTGGGCATAGAACGCCTCTTTTGAAATGGGGGCCAGCTTTACGCCCTTCATTCCCTCATCCACGGCCTCTTTGCTTTTACCCAGATTGGCATAGGCTAAACCCAGCTGGCTATGAAACCTGGCCTCGTCAGGGCGAACCTTAAGCTTCTGCTCCAGAATAATTCTTGCCGTATCGCTGTAGGCTTCCTTTTCAGCAGTTTCTCCGGTCAAGCGATAGATCTGGGCCTTGTAAAGGTAACAGGAAGCCGTATCGGATCCCGGTTTGATACGATCGAGGGTAATTCGCAAATCATCATCTATTATCCTCGACAGCCACCAGTAATACTCCTGGTATTCGGAACGTTCCAGATCCGACCTGTCTCTGGCGCTCTCAATAATCTCCGAGGCTCTTCGTTTGTCGCCTTTGCTGAAAATAGCCAGCCAGGCCTTATATATATAAGGAAGGGGCCGGTCGGGTGAAAGCGATATGGCTTTATCGAGATAAATTACGGCCTCCGTGAAATTCCTGGAAAGACCGTATGTCAGACCGATATCAAATGCCTTCAGATATGACAGGGGATCGAGATCAAAGGCCTTTATATAATTATTGACGGCGTTGTCGAAATCGCCCAGGCGCCTTTGCACGCCAGCGATAGCCTTGTATACGTCGCTGTTACCCGGTTGATTTTTCATGACGGTATCATATTCCGTCATGGCTGAATCATACATCATCGTGCTGTAATAATACATTCCCATAGCATAATGGCCTTCCGGCAGGCCGGGGATTAGTTCAAGCGACCTGGCCGCCGCCTCCCTCGCCGATGTCAGGCGTTTATCAGTTCTATCGTAAAACTCGCTGTACATTGTGGAATGGCCGATGGAGAGTGCCGAATAAGCCACGGCGTATTCGGTATCTTTTCCCACGGCATCCTGATAAAAATCTATGGCGGTTCTGATATCGTCTTCATCCCAGCTCCTGTTGAAGTAGTCTTTGCCGCGCAGATAGCTGTAATAGGCTTCCAGGTTGGTCGGCATCCCGGCCTCGAGGTTTATCCGATCCAGCCCCTGGATGGTACTGTCCACCTGGAACGCCACGTCCCGCGCGATTTCCGACTGCAGCAGGATAATATTCTCCGCGGTTCGATTGTATTCTCTCGCCCATATATGGATATCATCGCGAGCCTTTATCAGCCGGGAACTGATTCTCACCATATCGGAATCGCCGGAGGTATCCCAGAAAGAGACCCCTTCAAGAATAAAACCTGCCCGCAGATCGGCGCCTATATCGGGCAGGGCTTTTGATCTTTCCTTATACTGCATGGAGCTGGTCCTCGAAATAACATTAAGGCCTTTGATCTTTGCCAGGTTGGTTATTATGGCGTCGGTTATCCCATCGCTAAAGAACTCATCTTCCTCGCTACCGAGATTATCGAAGGGTAAAACCGCAATCGTCTTTTCCGCGTGCACGGGTTGGATTTGCCTCTCCCGGAAGGGCTTGAATATCCAGATCAGAAGCGCCAGGGCGAGTATCCCCGTGGCCGTCAGGAACATAGCTCTCTTTCCGATTGCCTTATCCGCGCCGATGTCGTCTTTATAAACCGGGCCCTTCTGAATCTGTTTTATTTCATCAATTATTTCGAATACATTCTGATACCTGTCCTCCGGCTTCTTGGCCAGCATCCTGGATACTATTTTTTGTAGCCCTTCAGGAATATCGTCCCTGAATTTCTTGAGAGGTTCCGGGGTATCGTTGACGATGGAATAGATTATTGATGCCACGAACTCTCCCCTGAACGGCATTTGACCCGAAATGAGTTCATAGGCCACCACGCCCAGAGAAAAAATATCGCTTCTATGGTCTACCCGGTCGCCCTGAGTCTGTTCCGGCGACATATAGGGAATCGTACCGGAAATCGATTCCGGTTCCCTGCAATCGCGATGTTCCCTGAACCTCGCCAGCCCGAAGTCAGCTATCTTTACCATACCGCTGTTATCAACAATTATATTTTCCGATTTTATGTCACCGTGGACAAGCCCGGCCTCGTGGGCGGCATTCAGGCCCTCCGAAATCTGCAGGACCATAGATATGACCTTATCTATGGATGAATCGCCCCTTTCGGCCAGCTCTTTCGCGGAACTTCCCTCGACATACTCCATTACTATAAAGTCCCGGCCGTCATATTCTTCAAAAGCGTGTATAGATATTATATTAGGATGTTTGATTCTCGATGCCGCCCGGGCCTCCTCCAGCAACTTCCCGCGACCTTCAGCGGTCGATACCGTTATCGCCGGGAGGAATTTCAAAGCGACCTTGCGTTCCAGTTTGGTATCATACGCCAGATAAACATCGCCGGCGCCCCCCGAACCCAATTTTTCTATTATTTTATAGTCGGATATAAGAGTATCTTTAGTAAATTCGCTTCCATTCTCCTCAGCGAACACGATAAGTCACCTCGGCGGTTAATATGTTATCAATATACATGTTAATTAAAGGGTTCGGCAAAATCAAACTTTAATTTATTGGGTGACCCTTATCACAGGAAAAAGCCGGTCTTTATGCAGACAAGATCTCCTTCAGGATAAATCGTTGTTTATGTTCGACGTTCATCCGAACCGAAAAGGGCGGAAAAATGTAGGAGCATAAAGCCGACCGGGCCGGCATATTGGATGCAGAACTTGGCGCAAGCCATAATTTATTGATAATCAATAAGTTGCAAAGCCCGGGCTTTGATTTTTAAAAATGTTGACAAAATACCAATAAATGTTTAATTTGCCACAGAACGAATTGTGAAACCTGGATTTTTATAATTTCGTTCTGTTTTAAGTGTCTTCTTTAGAATTTACTGTTTGGAAAAATAAGAAAACCTTAACCAGGGGAGTAAAATGAAAAATTCTCTTATTCCTTTGCTGGCTGTGGCAATGATGCTATTGGTCGGATGTCAGGGCGGCTCCGATCTGACACAGCCGACCGCCCAGGATGAACAGAGGGCAGGATTTTCGCCGCTGCAAGAGGCCGCCGTCGGAGACTTTGTCTGGGATGATGTCAACATGGACGGTATCCAGGATACAAGCGAAACCGGTATCGCGGATGTTGTCGTGAACCTTTACACCTGCGACGACACCATGGTCGCTACCGCCACGACCGACCAGGACGGCTACTATATGTTCGATTCGCTGGACGCGGGCGATTATTACCTCGAATTCGAGCTGCCCGACGGCTATGTCTTCACGTTGATGGATCAGGGTAGCGACGATGAATTGGACAGCGATGTCGATCCCGATTCCGGGACCACCGATTGCTTTACCCTGACTGAAGATCAGTCGAATATGACCCTCGACGCCGGCATGTATATGGACGAGGGATGCACCTGGGGCAAGGGCTTCTGGAAAAATCACACCGGCCTCGGTCCTCAGCCGGATCTGGTTACCGATCTTCTGCCCCTCTGGCTCGGGGATGAAGACGACTCGTTAAGTATGGAGGTTACAACCGCTCAGATGGCGTATGATATTTTGCAACAGCATGAATACGGGCATCCCTCGAACGGAATAACCAGGCTCTACGCGCATCTTTTGGCCGCCAAGCTGAATATCGCCAACGGCGCGGACGACGAGGATATCGCTCAGACTATCACCGACGCCGACGCTTTTCTCGGTGACCACGACTGGGAAAGCTGGGATGATCTCGGCCAGGACGACCGCCAGATGGTTAACGGCTGGAAGGATATGCTCGAGGATTACAACGAAGGGGAAATCGGTCCGGGCAGCTGTGATGAATATCATATGATGTACTAAAATAGTATCTGGATAAAATCCGGATTAAAGGGAGGATCGATATCCTCCCTTTTTTATTTCAGCAACGGGAGATATGATACTTTCTGGACTACGATCGATGAGGATGATGTTCTTCGGGGCTGATTATGGCATTTGTTTTCGAGAAAACAGCCTATCGAGAGAATATTTACCCGGGCCGGCAATTAAGATCACCACGAAAGATGCCAGGTACATTAAGGCCAGCTCTTTCCTGCCGAACGGATCGTCACCATGGATCACGAAGGCCGCCACCAGCATGGCGATGATAAGCGGAATAGCGGCGCTCCGGGTAAGAAATCCCAGAACCAGGGCTAGGGAACAGAAAAATTCCGCGAACACCACCATACCCAATGAAACCGGACTGCCGATCCCAAAAGGATCGGGAAAATTTGCAGCCCGCACTCCATAACTGACCAGCTTTCCCAGACCGTGACCGAATGCCATCATCAAGCCGACCGTCACTCGCAATACCAGAAGCCCGATTGATGTTAAGGTACCGCCGCCCGCTATGATATTGCGGCTCAATATCCAATCCCAAAATCTTGTCATGAGCTCCCCTTATCGTTTAGATTATAGCCTTTAATTTGATTTGTTGAAGTTATCATTTTGTAATATTAAACGCGGTGTCTGTTATGACGGTTCCTTTATGGATGGGGTAATGGCTGCGGATTGTTATGATCACCAGGCTGATAAGGTTTGTCTGCCCAAAATATTCTATTTCAACGAAAAAGGCTGGACGAATTTTTAATTATTCTGTTGAGCGTACTCCCTTATCCGTGATTTGGTATTTGCCTATATTATTATATCAATAAGAATGCGTTCCCAGCACCACCTCTACGCCGAGTCTCTTTTCGAGGATGATTTTGAGATCGTCAAAATCGATGGGGCACTCCGATGTTTCCATGGCCGCTTTCATGCAGGTCCCCAGATGAATGGTCTCAATCGGCCTCCCGAGATCGGTTGTAACTTCATTTAGAAGCGTTATCCTCGAGGCCACAAGACCCGGGCAATCGCCGCAATCGGTCATGGCCACCAGGTCTATATCGTCATACCTGGCGAACTCCGCGTTTTTCTCCGCAATCCCTTTAAAGCACTTCGCGCAGGCGATGCATGAATGATCCTTAATCCGCTTGCAGTAAAGTATGGCAATTCTCGGCATGACTTTCTCCTTCTATTTTTAGGAATCTAATAAACGAATCGGCTGTTCATCATTTCATTAAGGATACAAATTCCAGTCCCGCTGCTTCCCTGAACCGGGCTCCCTGCGCGAAGCTCAGCTTCGCTTTTTCCTTATCGGCGACAATTGCGCCGCAAACTACGTCAATCCCGAAATCGAACAAAATCGGGGTAAGAGGCGTGCTGGGACCCAGGACTATATTATAACTATTTTCACACAGTTCAACTACGCCCTGAAACGAATGATTTATGAGTGTTGTCCCGCTTATTAAGACGACATCAGATTGCGGAACATATTTAGGGATTAGATCCGATGATAAATCGTCGGGGCTTCGGGGATTCAGCTCGAACACCCATACGTTCTCGCAAGCGCCGTCCTTTATAAAGCTTTCCACAAAGGGGAAATGGCCAATAATCGAGACGTTTTTGCCCTCGCCTTTCTCGCGCAGGATTTTGACGGCGTTCTTACGAACCAGTCCGTCTTTCGATTTATTGAGATCAAGAGAGGCGTTTATTGCCGCAAGCCCGACGGCGGCCTCGAGAATTTCGCTGGAATGTAGGAGTTGGGCAAGCTCTATGGTGGTCATTTCATGCATCCTGCCTGTGTTGGCGATTTCGGCACAGGGGTCCGCATCGGCGGTGGAAGCAAGCCCCACATTGATGCTGTCAATGTAGACGGTATGACGATATATGGCGAAATCACGCACTGAATACTCTCCTGCCTCGACGATCAGGCTATCTACGATCTGATCGCTCATGACGTTTGCCCCGGCTTCAATTCAGGCTTAAATGTAATCATCATATGGAATATATTTTTATTGGAGGCGGTTTTCAAGCCGCAATCATGGAGTATCTTTGTCTTCGGATGATATTAAGATAAACTAAGGGCAACGGTATCATACTCTATAGGATAGTTTCTGTAAACATCGCTTTACATATCCATAAAAATCCTTTGCATATTAATGTTATATACTTATATTTTAATTAACATATCCCGCTTTGC
>CP070813.1:3574304-3581614 GCA_020344055.1 Candidatus Zixiibacteriota bacterium
GCCCGGTAGTTCATTCTTATGGCGTGAGATTTAATGGTAATTCCCCGTTCCCGTTCAAGATCCATGGAATCCAGCACCTGGGTTTTCATCTCCCTTGCCGTTAGCGTCCCGGTTCGCTCCAGAAGCCTGTCTGCTAGGGTCGATTTGCCGTGATCTATATGCGCCACGATGCAGAAATTCCTAATTTTATCCGTATCCATAGCCACTAAATGTAATCAAATTCCTGCAATTTTCAAGAAATCGATTGGCCTCCGTAATAATATTCCAATATCCCGGCTGCCAATCGCCGGACGAATTCCAGATTTGCCAAACGGTTTGACTTTGCACCTGTCGTTCATATATTTGCCTGCGTGACGAATAAAATACCGGCAGAAAAAGAAAAAAGGATCAGAGAGGAATTCGGCAAGTTCCCCTTCCCGGCTCTCTTAGGTGTGGAGGTTGAAAGCCTTGAACACGGATCGGCCCGTATAAAACTGCCTTTCCGCCCGGAATTGACGCAGGGTCAGGACTACCTTCATGGAGGCGCCATAACATCAATATGCGATTCGGCCGTGGCCCTCGCCCTCGCCACCATGATCGACAGGGGCGAATATATGTTGACTATAGAACTCAAAACCAATTACACCGCTCCCGCCGATGATGACGTATTCGCCAAAGCCCGCATAATTCATAAAGGTAATCACACGGCGGTGGGCGAGGTGGACGTTTCCAAATCCGACGGAACCCTGGTGGCCAAATCTATCGTTACTTATTTCCTTAAATAACATAAACCGGCGAAATCGAATAAATGAGACTTGAAGGTTACGGACCCGAAGAAGAAGCGCTGGGAAAGGTTTACGATTCCCGCCTCATAAGACGCCTGGTCAAATATCTAAAGCCGTACCGCTACCATATATTGCTCGCCGTTATTCTTCTGATAATGGCGTCGCTGGCCCAGCTGGCGGGTCCCTATCTCACCAAGATCGCCATCGATAATTACATAGCAAACAAGGACATATCGGGACTCTTCGGAATAGTTTTATTGTTTATAGCCGTCTTGTTTCTCCACTTTGTCCTGCAATATTTCCAGATCTACATCATGCAATGGGTCGGGCAGAAAACCATGTATGATCTGCGGATGAAAATTTACGCTCATGTCCAGCACCTGGGACTGGCGTTTTTCGATAAAAACCCGGTGGGACGGTTGGTCACGCGCGCCACCAGCGACGTTCAGGCATTAAACGAGCTTTTTACCTCGGGCGTCGTGTCTATTTTCGGCGATATAATTACCCTCATAGGGATTCTCGCGGTAATGTTTTATTTAAACTGGAAACTGGCTTTGATTACAATGATCGTCCTGCCTTTTATTTTCGTCTCCTCCATAATATTCCGTATCAAGGTAAGAAAATCCTTCAGGGCCATCCGTACCCGGGTGGCGAAACTCAACGCCTTTCTGCAGGAGCACATAACTGGAATGTGGGTGGTGCAGAGTTTCGCGGCGGAAAAAAATACGTTCGATAAATTCGAATTCATAAACCGGGACCTGAGGAACCATCATCTTAAGGCTGTTTTCTATTTCGCCACCTTTTTCCCCATAGTGGAGATACTCGGCGCGGTTAGCCTGGCGCTGATAATCTGGTACGGCGGCGGGCAGATAATCCAGGGAACGCTTACCTTCGGCGCGCTGGTGGCGTTCATTCAGTATGCCGACAGGTTTTTCTATCCTATCCGGGACCTATCGGAAAAATACAATATCCTCCAGCAGGCCATGGCCTCATCGGAACGCATATTCAGGCTTATCGACGAGAGATCGGATATAAAAGAACCGGAGACGCCCAGAATGCCGGATATGATTTCAGGCGGGATCCGCTTTGAGAATGTCTATTTCGCCTACAAAGACGAAGACTGGGTTTTGAAGGATATTAACCTGAATATAAAACCGGGAGAGAGAATCGCCATCGTGGGGGCGACCGGGGCTGGAAAAACGTCCCTGGTCAGCCTGCTTTTGAGATTCTACGAATTTCAAAAGGGAAATGTTTACCTTGATGGAGTATCTATTAAAGATATCAATATAAAACCATACCGGGCGAATTTTGCCCTGGTGTTGCAGGATATATTCATGTTCTCCGGCAACATAGCCAGAAATATAAGATTGGGCGAGAAAGGCATTACCGACGAGCGGATTATTCAATCGCTGAAAACGGTCGGCGCCGATGGTTTCGTAAAAAAATTCGATGAAGGTATCAATTTTATGCTTACCGAAAGGGGGGCCAATTTATCAGTCGGGGAAAGACAGCTTCTGGCGTTCGCGCGGGCGCTGGCGTATGATCCCAGTATCCTTATCCTCGATGAGGCAACCTCTTCGGTGGATACCGAAACGGAGATCCTGATCCAGAAGGCGCTGGAAAAACTGTTGTCCGGACGAACCTCCATAGTTATCGCACATCGCCTGTCGACCATAAAGAGGTCGGATAGAATAATCGTCATGCACAAAGGGATGATCAAAGAAGAGGGAACCCACTCCGACCTGCTGGCGCTCGGTGGAATATATCACCGTCTGTATCAACTGCAATACAAAGACCAGGAAATTGTGGGAAAGGTGGCATGAATAAATATCTGGAGATCGCCGAAAAGGCGGCCAGAACCTCCGGCGATTACTTATCGAAGAGATTCCATGATTCTCTGGAGATCGAGAAAAAAGGCGATATCAACCTCGTAACGGATGCCGACAGAGGATCCGAAAAAATAATTAAAAATATTATAACAAATGAATTCCCGGACCACCGATTGCTGGCCGAGGAGGGCGAGAAATCGGTAACCGATTCGGAATATTTCTGGCTGGTCGATCCGCTGGACGGCACCACCAACTACGCTCACGGTTTCCCGGTCTATTGTATCTCCATCGCGCTTTTGAAAAAAGGTCGGATTATTGCCGGATGCATATTCAATCCGAACCTCGACGAATGCTTTACCGCTATCAAAGGAGAAGGAGCCTGTCTCAACGGCCGCCCCATAAAAGTCTCAAATGCCGTTGAACTCGGCGAATCGCTGCTGGCGACCGGATTTCCCTACGACATAAGGGAATCGGATGATGATAATATAAGGGAGTTTTCGGCCTTCGCGAAATCGGCCAGGGCTGTCAGGAGGGCAGGCTCCGCCGCCCTGGATCTGGCTTACGTGGCCTGCGGACGGTTCGACGGATTCTGGGAATTCAAGCTTTCCGCCTGGGATCTGGCCGCCGGGATTCTAATGGTTACCGAAGCCGGGGGAACGGTCACGTCGTTCAAAGGCGGTAATTGCGACATCTTTACCGGCGAAGCCCTGGCCTCAAACGGCCGGATTCATTCGCAGATGCTTGAAATACTAAGTGGCGTTCGTTGATATATCATATATAATATTGGTTGCCTATTTGTCGTCGGGCAAAAGCCCGGAAATCACATCCATCAACTGGTTGATGCGAAAAGGCTTCAAGAGATAAGCGTCTATGCCCTCCGATCTGGCGACGCCGGGCGGATAGGCAAGCGGATATCCTGTTATAATTACCGCCGGAATATCCGGCTGTATTTTCTTAACGGCCGTAATTAATTCTTTCCCCGACAATCCGGGCATCATATAGTCCGTAATTAACATATCGAATTTACTTCTATAAAACTCCTCAAGAGCCTTTTCGCCGGAACGGGCCAATACAACATCATAACCGAGAATCAACAGCGAGTTGCTCAAAATCGAGAGCATCGCATCGTCATCGTCAACTATAATAATCTTTTTTGATTTTTTTTCCACGATAATTGACGACTTATCATAATCCAGTAACGTCGCCGCTATAAGTTCCTCTACTTTTTCGATGCGGAAAGGTCGGGTAAGGACGCTATCGATCCCCATTTCGATGTAATTACTTTTCCGGGGGTCGTCGCGATCGGTGATAAAGATAATCGGTATTTTCAACTCCTTTTTGGCCCGATCGAGAAACTCCTGCCACGATCCCACAGAACGCCCGGGGTCGGCGATAACCAGGTCTATCCGGGATTCGTTTAACGCCTTCCCCGCCTCGTCGACTGAATCCACCATAATCATGTTATATCCGACCGCCATAAGAGTGTCGCTTAACAACTCCTCCGCATCCTTATCTTCTCCGACAAGCAGGATTCTTATCGAGTATTCGAACGCCGGTAATTCCATCATCTCCTTATAACATTCAACACCGATTCGGTGGTTTCATTCAACCGTTTCTGGTCATCCGCCTCCACGTTCAGCCGCAGCAGCGGCTCGGTATTGGATGGCCGTACGTTAAACCATCGATCATCATACTCTATTGTCAAACCGTCGAGTTTGTCTATCTGCCCATCCGAAAATTCCTTTTCGATTTCCTGGAGTTTTCCCTCGATATCATCAACTCTGCTGTTAATCTCACCCGAACGAACGTAACGGTCGAATACCGCTACCTGTTCGGACAGGGGCGAACCGGCCTCCGATATCAATTCCAGACAAACCAGGAGGGCTATCAGGCCCGAATCGGCGTACCAGTTATCCCGAAAATAAAAATGCCCGGAATGCTCCCCTCCGAAAATGGCGTTATGATTTTTCATGAGCGGTTTTATGAGCGCGTGCCCCACCCTGGTGCGAATTGCCTCTCCCCCCGAGGATTCGATAACTTCAGGTACCGCTTTCGAACAGATAAGATTGTATAGAATCGTCGAACCCGGGCTTTTCTTCAGAAGCGCTTTCGCTACCAGAGCCGTCATCATATCTCCGCCAAGCGTCTTGCAGTTTTCATCGATCAGGAAAACTCTGTCCGCGTCGCCGTCGAATGCGGCTCCCAAATCCGCACCTGTCTCCTTTATTTTCGCCTTGAGATCGGCCACGTTTTCGGGCTCGATGGGGCTCGCGGGATGGTTGGGAAAACTGCCGTCAAGCTCGAAATACATGGGGATCAGTTCGCAGGGCAGCTTTTTAAAAATCTCGGGAATAATCATACCGGCCATGCCGTTGCCGGCGTCTATCGCTATTTTGAATGGTTTGATTTTCGATATATCCACAAAACTCAGTATATGATCGACATAATCGGAGATTATTCTTCTTCCGGCAACCGAACCGGGTTTTTGAGCTTTTTCAAACCTGTCGTTTAGGATTATCTCCTTAACCTCGCCCAGTTTGCCGTCGCCGGAAAGCGGAACCGCCTCCTTCTCGCAGATCTTCATTCCGTTATATTCCGGCGGATTGTGGGAGGCGGTGATCATAATACCGCAATCGTAACCATATTTTCCCACTGCGAAATACATCCCGTCGGTAGAGATAAGACCGATATCGTCGACATTCACCCCGCCCTCAGCAAGCCCTCTGATGACGGCGGAATTCAGAATATCCGATGATTTTCGCATATCATGGCCTATCACCGCCCGTTTCGGTTTGAGCAGGGCAGCCAAACCCAGGCCGATGGCATACGCGGTTTTGTCGTTAAGCTGATCGGGGTAGATTCCCCTGACGTCATAGGCCTTGAAGATAGACCCATTTATTTCCATGCGGGGAAATAATAACGTAAATTTATTAATGTCAAGCCCAACCTCTCAATATGGGAATTTTTCTCATAGAGCCGGGGAGACAAAAACACAAATTGATCTTGCCAGATTATATCGGTAATTGTATGTTTTCAGCATGAGAAAATTATCATTTGTCCTCGCTTTCGGGCTTCTGGTCTGTTCCGGCAAACCCGGCCCCAAAGACGTGGTTTTCGAGTTTATCAGGGCGGTTTATGATTCCGACTCCACCAAAATCGTGGAAATACTCGATGTTGACGCTTATACCCGGATGCATATGGTGGAGATGTCGCCCGAGGATTCAGCCTTGGTTCTGAAAGAATACCGCACCAAGACAATCCAATCGCTTCTGGGCGACGGCGAGAAGCGGGCCTTCTGGACAAAATCCCAAATCCTGGTCAACAAAGAACATGTCAAAGGCGATTTCGCCGAGGTTGACGTCTCCTTCATCGATAGAGTTACAGGAGTCTTACTCTATACCAAAATTCAACTCGAAAAACAGCCGGATGGCAGCTGGAAGATTGTCTATTTTAAATAAGCCGTCGCACATGTTCAAATCCACCAATAAAGCCGTTAATATATGTCGAACTACCTTTACGCCCTGATACTGTCGCTCCTGCCCATCGCCGAATTAAGGGGCGGTATTCCCTTCGCTCTGTTGAGCGGATACCCGGTCTGGTCGAGCTATATCGGTTGCGTAATCGCCAATTTCTTTGTTGGACCGATAGTGTTCGTATTCCTCCATACCGTCCACCGAATCTTATACCATATATCCATCTACAAGAAGCTATTCGACTGGTTCGAGAGAAGGGTACGCAGAAAAACAACGCACCTGATCGAGAAATACGGTTTCTGGGGAATCACAATATTCGTGGCTATCCCCCTGCCCGTCACCGGCGCCTATACCGGCACCTTCGCCGCCTGGCTT
The DNA here is from genome assembly GCA_020344055.1 of Candidatus Zixiibacteriota bacterium. GTDB lineage: Bacteria > Zixibacteria > MSB-5A5 > UBA10806 > UBA10806. Next base: position 3,580,746 of record CP070813.1, read on the forward strand.
TTCAACGTGGAGTTCAAGCGGACCATGCTGGCGGTGTTGGCGGGAGTGATTATATCGGGTATTATAGTAACGACCGTAATGGTGATGGGTATCGAATGGTTGATGCCGCTGTTTACCAAGAGGGTGGGGTAATTTTATAAAATTTTGTAGGTCGGGTTCCGAATGAGTCCCGCCAAAGGCGGGACGAAATGAGAAACCCGACATTAATAAAATAAAAGCGTCGATCTTAGATCGACCCCTACGGTTAAACGTGCTGTCGGGTCACCTGACCCGACAGCTCCTTTCGATTGCCTAATAATGAAAGCGCCGGGTCGGGTGACCCGACGCCACATTTCAAATCTATTTCAAAAGCACCATCCGCCGGGTTTCAGTTCTATCACCCGCATCGAGGCGATAGAAATATATCCCCGATGTTATGTCATCCGCGTGCCAGGTAACGGCGTGCGATCCGGCGGAATATTCGCCACTCGCCAACGTTGTTATCTGCCGCCCCAGGAGGTCGTATACCGAAATTGTCACATCTTCTGCTTGACTCAACTCAAACTCGATGGTGGTGGAGGCGTTGAAGGGATTGGGATAATTCTGTTTTAAGGCGAAATTATCGGGTTGAGCGATATCATCGTCAACCGCAGTGGTCGATGTATTCAGGAATATCTTCACTGACGGATTTCCCGATTCTCCCATGGCCAGGTCGAGATGACCGTCGCCGTCGATATCGGCGAAGGCTAATGCTGTCCCCCGGTAACCGTCATGCTGCCATGACGGCGTCGACTCCAGGGTGCCGTTGACGTTCAGATAGATCCGCAGATGGCCGTTGGAGAAATGTACCGTGGCTAGGTCGGGATCGCCGTCGCCGTCGATATCGCCCC
>CP070813.1:3581714-3588612 GCA_020344055.1 Candidatus Zixiibacteriota bacterium
GCGGCGAAAAGATCGTATTCCAGCGTCCTGGTCATTTTGCCCTCCCGTTTTGTGTTAATCGCGTATTTCATATAGAGTTTTCAATCAGCAGGCCTCAAGGGCCCGGGTTTTCCAGCCCTCCTCTATCTCTTTTCCGAACCCAATATACTGAACATTCGTGCAGGTGTCAAGCTTTTTTTTGAAAAAAATTCAGGCCGTATTAACAGGTTACGAATGGCGGGATTACATTCGCAACTTATTGATAAAAAATAACTTGACATCGAGTAGCATGCCCTCTATATTATTTTGGAGTGATGTGGCATCTTTAGCTGGTTAATTGCGGATCTTTTATAAAGGGGATTTTATGACGAGAAAAACGGTAATCGTTGCCGCGGTATTGAGTTTTTCTCCAGTTTGGGTTTTTGCCACCATCATCAACATCCCCGCCGACTACCCCACTATCCAGCTGGGGATTAACGCAAGCACCGACGGCGACACCGTGCTAGTGCAGCCGGGGACGTATGTAGAGAACGTCAATTTCAACGGGCATAATATCGTCCTGGGGTCGTTGTTTCTGACGACGGGCGATACGAGCTATATTAGGCAGACAGCGATAGACGGGGATTCTGTGGCATCGGTAATAATCCTGGGAAATAGCGAAGATAGTACTGCGGTCGTAACTGGACTTACAATTCAGAACGGCTTGGCTCAAGCCTACCAGGGAGATATAAACGGAGGAGGAATTCTCTGTTATAATTCGACACCCACTATTGTCAATAACGTGATAAGGAACAACCACAATAAATACGGGATCGGCGCCGGCGTTTTCTGCAGAAACGCCAGCCCCAGAATAAAAAGCAACCTAATTTATAGCAACTATTCAGCAGGTATTACCTGCAGAAATTCCTCAAATCCTTTCATCGTTCAAAATACCATAAGTCTGAACGGCGAGGGAATTATATCTTATGATTCGTTCCCGGAAATAAAAAACTCAATTATCTGGTATAATGGCCGGAAGGAAATCCGGGGATCTCCTTTTGTCAATTATTGCGCCGTGAGGGGCGGATGGCCAGGACCCGGAAATATCGACATCAATCCTATGTTTTTAGATCCTTATAATTTCGATTTCAATATCTGCAGTCAGTCGCCCTGTATAGATACCGGCGATCCCACTATTTTGGATCCTGATGGGACCAGGTCGGATATCGGCCTTTACTATCCCTCACATCCGGATTGCTCGACCGGTAATTTATATTATGTATCGGTCAGCGGTAACGACACCACAGGCGACGGATCGCTGAATAACCCATTTCGTACAGTCCAGCATACCGTGAACCTATCCTATCTCGAAGATACGGTGCTTGTTTTACCGGGCGTTTATAATGAAAATATTTTTGTTGGCGCGAAGAATCTAACGTTAGCCTCGAATTATATTTTCACAGCCGATACGCTCGATATATTAAATACCGTAGTCGATGGAAACAATACCGACGCGCTCCTGACGATCTATCATTGCGACAGTTTATCCCAATTGACTGGGTTTACGTTCATTCACGGAGATCCGGTTGTCACTATCCGCTATTGCGACAATGTCATAATTAGCAATAATATTTTTGAGCAAAATACTTTTACGCCTTACGGATTTATTGTCACAACTGGTTATAATTCGAAAATTAGAGTTTTGGGGAATAAATTCAGAGATAATATCAATGCGCAAATTATCGATTCTAACGATTATACCGACGGGCTTATTGTAAAGGGAAATGAATTTTACGGCAATATTAATACATGCGTTATGTTTTCAGGCACCAATGGTACGATTTTTGAAAATAACGTCGTACGCGATAATATCGGCATGGTATTCTATTGCTGGATGATAGCGGGGCCCTCGATTTTCCGGGGAAATGTAATTTATGATAATCATTGTCCGTGGGCTTTATGCGGCGCTATTTTTTCGGCGGAGGATTCGCATCTCTTAGTTGAAAACAATATAATTTATAACAACACCGGCGTGAACCAGACATACCTGGGCTATTTCTATGAGGAGCATCACAGTCCCGGGCCGATCGATTTCAAAAATGACATAATATGGGACAACTATTATCCGAATCCGGAACATACACTTATGCTTTATGACAACAATATTGATTTCCATATGACATATTCCGATGTTCAGCAAGGCTGGCCCGGAATCGGTAATTTTGAGGCCGATCCTATGTTTAGGGATCCTGTCGGCGGAGATTTCCATCTCATGTCCACCGCTTGCGGCGATCCCTACGACTCCCCATGTATCGACGCCGGCGACCCCAATATCCTCGACAACCTGCTGGATTGCTCCTGGGGGTTGGGCGGGCCGCGGAGCGACATGGGCGCTTTTGGCGGCGGCGATTCGCTGATTACCGCGATTTATGATGATTTACCGTCTTTCCCAAAAAAATTAATGCTACTGCAGAATTACCCCAACCCATTCAACGCTCGAACCACAATCAGGTTTGTTTTGCCAAAATCGCAAGAAGTAGAATTGTCAATTTACGATTTACTCGGCCGCCGGATCGAGGTCTTGATTGATGAATACAGGGAGGCTGGAGTTTACAAAATCACCTTTGATGCCTCCGTCCTCTCCAGCGGCGTATATTTTTACCGGTTGCGGGCGGGGGATGCGGTTGAAACAAAGAGGATGGTGCTGTTGAAATGATAATTAACCGTCATCGCGAGGAGCAAACGCAGTGAAGCGACGAAGCGATCTCCTTCATCCGAATAATGTATGGGATTGCTTCGTCGTCCCGACCTGCGGTCGGGACTCCTCGCAATGACGTAAACGAGCAAAGATGAAAAAGATAATTGTCACACTAGTAATTTTGGGAATGGCAGCGGCATCCCCCGCCACCATTATCAATATCCCCGCCGACTACCCCACTATCCAGCAGGGTATCGACGCCGGCACCGATGGCGACACGGTGCTGGTGCAGCCGGGGATGTATTACGAGAACATCAATTTCAACGGGCACAATATCGTTCTGGGGTCGCTTTACTTGACCACCGGGGATACGAGCTATATCGAGCAGACGGTGATTGATGGGGATTTTGGATGGACCGGCGCCCCTCTAGTTAGTTTTTCTTCTGGCGAAGACAGCACAGCGATAATTACCGGATTTGCCATACAAAATAGCTATTCCCTGGATTGTGTCGGTGGAATATATTGCGATAGTTCCAGCCCTTCAATTAGATATAACATTATTCGGGATAATGATGTTCTAATTTTCGCGGCGGGAATTCAATGCGGAAATTACTCAAACCCTATCATTAGCAATAATATAATTATGAATAATTCCTCAACAATGTCGAATATCAGCGGAGGCATACATTGTACCGGTCACTCTAATCCTATTATCATGGAAAATATAATATCTGAAAATTACGGGGACGTAGGCGGAGGCATTAGCAGTTTCGGCAATTCGAATCCGGAAATACTGTATAATAGAATAACCAATAACGGAACATTTATGTTTGGGGGAGGAATTTGCTTGTTTTCCGGCGGAATTATCATCGGTAATGAAATCATAGATAATACAGCTGCATATTTCGGAGGAGGAATATGCTCATATAGCCAGGATGAGATAATAATCTACAACAACACTATCATTAATAATTCTGCAATGGACCAAATTAACGGATACGGAGGCGGAGGAATTGCCTGTATCAACTCCAGTCCTTTGATCGAGGGCAATGTAATCTATGGAAATTATGCGTATACAGCCGGTGGAGGGATCGGCTGCCGCGATAATTCAAATCCGAGGATAATTAATAATGCCATTTACGGAAACATTGCCGATTCCGTGGGCGGTGGCCTGTTCAGCTTCGATTCATATCCGACTTTGATTAACAATATATTCTGGGCTGATAGTATCGGATGGCCCGATCCGATTGAAGCGAACGAGATATTCGCCGACAGCGGTTCACCGACAGTAGAGTACTGCAATATCCAGGGCGGCTGGCCGGGAACCGGTAATATCGATGTCGATCCCCTTTTCAGAAATCCGGAGGCCGGCGATTTTCACCTGATGGCAATGATCTGCGGCGATAGCCTGGATTCGCCCTGTATCGACGCCGGCAGCCCATATTATTCAGATAGTCTTCTTGATTGCTCGTGGGGACTGGGAACATCCGCCAGTGACATGGGAGCGTACGGCGGAGGAGATACGGCCTTTGTAAACATTTTCAATTCCCCCTCTTCCCCGCCTGATAGATTTATGCTTTTGCAGAATTATCCAAATCCCTTTAACGCCCAAACCACTATCAGGTTCATCTTAACGAAATCGCAAGATATTGAATTAACGGTCTACGACCTCCTCGGCCGCCGGGTAAAGATATTATTTGATGAATACAAGGAGGCAGGCGTTCACGCCGTCACCTTTGACGCCTCCCGCCTCTCCAGCGGCGTCTATTTTTACAGGCTGGAAGCGGGGGATGCGGTGGAAACAAAAAGAATGGTGTTATTGAAGTAATAATTAACCGTCATCGTGATCCCACTTTCAGCGAGGCTCGCAATGACAACAAAATAGGGGCTGACATGAAAAAGATAATCATCACATTAATAATACTAGGAATAGCGGTGACCTCCTCCGCCACCATCATCAATATCCCCGCTGACTACCCCACCATACAGCAGGGGATCGACGCCAGCGCAGACGGCGACACGGTGCTGGTGCAGCCGGGGATGTATTACGAGAACATCAATTTCAACGGGCACAATATCGTTCTGGGGTCGCTGTTTCTTACCACCGGCGATACGTCGTATATCTCGACCACGATTATTGACGGTAATTCGTCCGGAACAGTTTTGACTTTTGAAAACGGCGAGGACAGCACCGCCGTTACTGTCGGTTTTACTATCCAGAATGGTCTCGGTTATAGTCAGATCGACGGCGCAGGCGGGGGGATTACCTGTAAGAATAATTCTTTCCCTACAATTACCCACAATATGATAACCGGAAATGTGGCTATCGGCAGTCAATGGGCGGACGGTATCGGCGGGGGAGTCTATTGCAGTAACTCCAATGCAATTATCAAAAATAATATCATCAATGGAAATCTGGCTTCTCGGGGTATGTGGGCATTCGGATTCGGTGGCGGGATCGCGTGCACCGATAATTCCAATGCCATAATCTGCCATAATTCGATCCATGGAAACGTTGCCGATGATTACGGCGGAGCGATTTATTGCGGCAATTCCGCGCCGGCAATTATCAACAACACAATCAGCCTGAACAATGCCCAGAATGGCGGCGGGATTGTTACCTTTTATACTTCCTATCCGATCATAACTAACACCATATTCTGGGGTGATAGCGCCTCTGTTGACGGCAACGAGATTTTCGGGGACGACGCATCCTGGCCAACCATAAATTATTGTGATATTCAGGATATATTATGGCCCGGCGAAGGTAATATAAGCATCGATCCCCTTTTCAAATACCCTGTAAACGGAGATTTTCATCTAATGTATACTTTTTGCGGGGATTCATTAGATTCCCCCTGCATCGACGCCGGCAGCCCGCATTACGCCGATAGTCTCCTGGATTGTTCCCGGGGGTTAGGTACAACGATCAGCGATATGGGGGCGTATGGCGGCGGGGATTCGGCTATAGTGGGAATATTCGATAGCCTTTCTTCCCTGCCGGACAGGTATCTACTACTGCAAAACTTTCCCAATCCCTTTAATAATGAAACGAGAATAAGTTTTATTCTCGTTCAGGACGCAAAGGATATTGAATTGAATATTTATGATATAATGGGCCGGCTTGTAAGGAGCTCTTACTGGAGTTACCTTCCTGCCGGAGAACATAATATCATATGGGATAGTAAAAATAACTGTAGTAAACCATTAACCTCCGGAATCTACTTTTGCAGCTTGAGCATATCAGGAGAGGTCGCAGCCAAGAAATTAATGACCCTCTTGAAATAGGAATAATACGGGTTTTAGATACTTCAAAAAGGAGGACAAAATGATAAATAAAATAATCTACATAGGTTTGGTTTTAACTATCCTATTGGTAACGTTTCCCGCCAAGGCCCAAATCTTTTCCGACGATGATACAGTCGACGTCGTTTCGATACTGGGCGGCTTAGGAGACACGATTTCAGTTCCCATTAATCTGATAAACACCTTTCCTGTCGGCGGATATATATTTCGTATAACATATGATACCGTTGCATTTGAGGCGATCTCTGTTGACACTACGTCCCGATCAAGTTGTTTTGATTACAACCTGTTCAATGTTGACGAACCTGGAGTTATCCGTTTTCTGGCGACAACCTTTAATCCGGAAAACAACACCATACCGCCGGGATCTGGTTACATATCGATAGTTAATTTGTACCTAAAAGATACGGCTCCGGGAGGATATCACGACATCAGGTTTGAGAACGAAGACTCGACTTCTTATGATAATCAGCTGTCTAACGCCGCCGGTGACACTCTAATAATTCCGGTTCTTGTTGATGGAGCAGTATACGTTGTCCAGACCGGAATCGATACTGATCCCGCTATCCCGGGCAAATTTGAATTGTCGCAAAACTATCCCAACCCCTTCAACGCCCAAACCACTATCAGATTTGTATTACCGAAATCGCAAGACATTGAATTAACGGTTTACGACCTTCTCGGCCGCCGGATCGAGGTTTTAATTAACGAATACTGGGAAGCGGGAGTTCATACCATAACTTTCGATGCCTCTTCCCTCTCAAGCGGCGTGTATTTTTATCGTCTGCAGGCGGGCGATGCGGTTGAAACGAAAAGAATGGTGTTATTGAAATGATTTCCGGGTTGCGGTCACGGCAAGCGGTGACGCGCGGGCTGAGAAAGCGTCAGGAAGGGATTCCTGACGCCGCATTAATAATAATATTATTAATTTTTGGA
>CP070813.1:3588712-3595433 GCA_020344055.1 Candidatus Zixiibacteriota bacterium
CCGGAGAAATTCAACAGGTTCAATCTGACCCTTGAAAAAGTGCACGAAGATTATAAAATTGAAAATTCCGAAACGGAGGCCGCCGAAATAACGTTGATACCGGCGACGGGAAACCGATCTCCTCTGACGGCTCCTGTATTCACCAACCGGCCCTTCAAATGGAACGATCTGGAATTCCATTTCGGGCTAATTACCGGCTACTCTCCCGAAGTAGTCCTTCAGGATTCCTCGGGAGAATATTTATTCAGGAATTTCGTCCGGCTTGCCTCCACAAAAATAGACGGTGAATATCAGTATTCGGATTATATAATCGTTCCGGAGCGAAAACTCAAATTGGAGATCGAGGTAATTCCCGGCGACAGGACAAAATATGAAATTAGTATCGCCGGCGAAACCGACATACTGTTTGAAAGCGTTCTTAATGATGGAGATACCGCGATATTCGACGATTACGTTCTGACGATACCGCGGCTCCGTCGATGGTGCTATATCGACGTTGTGGAAAGTCCGTTTCTGACCCTGGTTTTCGCCGGTTTCTGGACGGCTATCGGGGGATTGGCCATCGGGCTGGCACCCCGGTTTATCGATCAAATGAGGGAAACGAAATGAATACAGGAGAAGCGATTTTTTTCTGGGCTACCGCCCTGTTTATGGCGGTATCGTTCTTTATGGGATTGCTGTCGGCCGTCTTTAAAAAACCGAAGGCTTTTAACATCGGGCGCTTGCTATACCTCGCCGGTTTTATCGCCATAACCGCATTCGGGATAATCCGCTGGGCCAGAACCGGGCACCCCCCCTTTGTTACCCTGTTTGAATCCATGATAACCGCCATCTGGTTCGTGGCGCTCATTTATCATTTATTCAGATTGAAATTCGATTGTATCTCCATCTTGTTTTTACCGATATCCTTTGTATCCTTCCTGATGATAGGATGGGCTTCATCCCTGTCCCATGACGCCACTCCTCTTTCGGCGGCATTGAGCAATGTCTGGCTTTTCATTCACGCCTCATTCGCCACTTCCGGGGCTGCGGCCTTTCTTATTGCCGCATCCCTGGCCGCGCTCTATCTTATGGGCGAGAAAAAAATCAACTCCATGGAGGTCGTCGCCAAAAAGGTCCCCATATACAACAACCTCCCCAAAGGAGTTCAAAATTTCATGATATTCGGACTGATACTCTGGGGGGTTATGATCGTCTCCGGCTCCATCTGGGCCCATATCGCCTGGGGGCGGTACTGGGCCTGGGATCCTATCGAACTCTGGTCCCTCATCAGCTGGATCCTTTATGGCCTTATACTGCACGCTCATCTCGCTTTCGGACTTACCAAACGCGTCTTTTGCTGGGCCGCAATTATCGCCGCCGTGACAATTGTTTTTTCCCTATGGGGCGTTCAATATATATATAATACAATCCATACCTACGGATAAACCGCATGAATTATTATATACGAGAAAAAATCCTTACAATATCGTTTACCTTCGCATTGATTATCGGTTGCGGGCCCTCTGACGGAAAATTAGATGCGTTTAAAAAACCGCCAACATATCTTGATTCGAAGGTTTTTGTAGAAAACGGCGACACCCTGATGCCCGCAAGACTGGAGATGTTCAAGGATACTCTTTTCGTAAGCTACCTGGGTCATCATAAAATCGATGTTTTCACCGGCAACTTCGTGAAATCCGGTTCGATATTTCTCGTGGACCCCCAGCCGATTTTTCCCACCTCCTTCGCGGTTGCCGACTCCTTTATAATTGCCAGCGATCACGCCAGGAAAGTCGTGATGATATACGGCCGGGACGGTTCCCTTAAAGAATCATTCGGGTATTTCCCCGACGGCAATACTCAACTTTCGCCTTTCGATCTGACCTACTATGGAGGCGTGCTTTATCTCTCCGACATCGGTATCGGGAAAATACTGGCTATCTCCATGGCCGACGCCGCCGGAATTACTGAAACGGGCGAGCTGGTTCTCGATATCCCCGCCGATGACGAGATGAAACTCGGATTCCCCGCCTGCATTTATGTTACGTTCGAGGGCAGGCTTTTTGTCGGAGATGCTGAGGAATCTTCGGTCAAGGTTTTCACCTGCGACGGCCAATACATTTATGATTTCGACCGGGTCCCGGCGAAAAATCCCTTCTCTCCCATGGGATTTGCCGTCGACAGCAAAATCGATCCCTCCATGCAGGATGTTTCATCTTTCGATCCCAGCGGTATCAGAGAAATGGGAAGGATCCACGCCGTCGATCCCAACAACAGATCAGTTCATATGTTTAATCCCGTGGGGAAATATGTTTCGTCATACGAGCCGGATGAAAAGATGGTAAAACCGTCCGATATCGCCATAGATAGCAAATCCCGAAAAATTTATATCGCCGATCCCCGGGCGAAACGGATTTTCATCTACGAATACGAGGATATATAATTGGGCAAAATACTTTTAATGATCAGCAACTATTTTCACGATCTGGCCGTGGCCCTTTTGGCCGCAAACATCTTCGCCGTTTATATCACCGGGAGGTTTCTGGACAGAAATCCCGTAAAAGATAAAATCGTTCCCCGGCTTTTCAAAAAGCTGGCCCTGGTAACCTACGCGGCCTTCGCCTATATTATAATCGGCGGCGCCGTAAGAGCGTACAATTTTATGGATTTCGAATGGAATCCCGCGGTCGGGAAGGGCCAGGTCACCGCGCTGATAATAAAGCACATTATACTTTTCACCGTAACAGCGTTTGGAATTATTGGTCATATACGTTATCATAAAAGATATGGCATTAGCGAATAAAAATATACTGTTTGTGTCTCCTCCGTATCACTGCGGTGTCGTAGAGGTTGCCGGAAGCTGGCCGCCCCTGGGATTTCTCTATCTCGGCGCCCAGGCGGAGAGGGCCGGCTGGCATGCCGCCGTGTACGATGCCATGACCCTCAATCATGACTTCGACCGGATCGAAACCGAACTGAAAAATCGTAAATTCGATATCCTGGCGACATCATCGATCACTCCTACCTTCCCCGATGCCGCGGAACTCTGCCGCCTGGCGAAAAAAGTGAATCCCGAATGTATTACCATGATCGGGGGGGTACATCCCACCTTCTGTTTCGAGGATATCCTCGGCGATAACCGAAACGGGATCGACTATATCTTAGCCGGCGAAGGAGAGGTTCCGCTTTATAATTTTCTGTCGAATTTCAACCATGTCGCCAAAAGACTAAAAACCTCCAATCTGATCTATAAGGACGGCAATGAAGTAATCGTCAATCCCGCGCTCTCCCTCAACGACGATCTCGATTCACTCCCGGTCTCGTGGAATCTTTTGAATTGGGATGATTACACCTATTATGTTATTCCCGGTTCCACCCTGGGAGCGGTGTCTACGTCGCGCGGCTGCAGCCACGGCTGCACTTTCTGCTCCCAGCAAAAATTCTGGAAAAAGATCTGGCGCGGACGCAGTCCCGAAAAGGTGGTGGAGGAGATTAAACATATACATAAAATATACGGCGTGAACGTCATTCTCTTCACCGACGAATACCCCACCTACGATCGTGACCGCTGGGAAGAGATTCTGGATCGGATTATCGCCGAAAGACTCGATATCTATATCCTGATAGAAACCCGGGTAGAGGATATCGTCCGCGACAGGGATATACTTTCCAAATACAGGCGGGCCGGCATTATACATATTTACGTGGGCGCCGAGGCTACCGATCAGAAAACCCTGGATAAAATTAATAAAGAGATAACGGTTTCGGATTCCGGCCTGGCTATCGAACTGATCGCCGAGCACGGGATGATATCAGAAACATCGTTCGTACTGGGTTTTCCTGAGGAAACCAAAGAATCGATCGAAAACACTTTTCAGCAGGCGAAGAAATTCAATGCCGATTTCGCCCATTTCCTCGCCATTACGCCCTGGCCCTATTCCGATTTTTACCAGGAAGTGAAGGACCGCATAGCGATCAATGATTATCGCAAGTATAACCTGATAGAACCGATCATTAAACCGGATAGAATGACACTTAATGATATCGACCTGGCTATTATCGACTGTTATAGACGATATTATATGCCGAAGATGATGGAGTTTCGCAAAATTAAGGATAAGTTTCGCCGGGATTACCTGGTATCCTCGACCGGGCTTATCATGAAATCTTCTTTTTTAAAATCCAAGTTCGCCCGCCTGGGTATCAAACCCAAGGCGTTAATGCAAAGCATACTGAAAAGCTAAAACTTTTCCGCATGGCAACATTGACATAACCTGGTACTCGAAAGCTGAAGTAGTTTCGGTTCGCGGTATGCGTGAATGCCGTGACAGGTGGAAACGCACGTTATTTCCATCCCGGTATTTCTATCCGCGGTATCATGTCCTACGGGGTGAGAGATACCGATATCCTCGAAGTTATGACAACTTTCGGTACACGTCTCTATAACGCCGGCAGAAATCATATACTCCTCCCCGCAGCCGTGCGGACAATGGCAGTTGACGCACATTATATCGTTATGAGCGGGATTCTGACTGTATCCCGGCCCGTCAAAATGGCAGGAAATGCAAACCAGATCGTCGGCGTTTATTGATATGTCGTGAATATCACCGCGCATTACACCCTTGTGGCAAAACCGGCAATCCTCACCGGTTTGAGGAAAGTGACCTTTATTTTCTGCTAAAACTGAATTATGGCACTCAAGGCAGTCAATTTCATTTGTATTTTTTTGATTACCCGAAGCCGCCGCCGAAAAAACCGTCAGAAATACCATGAATAAAACCGCAATTAATCTCCGCATGACAACCCTCCAATTTAACCCTTCAACCGAAACCATCCCGATCCTCGATCATTGCAATAAACCGAACTCTTCATTTGCCCTTGGATACTCCCGGAGCAGAGGATGTTTCGAATTATTACGCCGTAATTATTAGCAATGATTTCGCCATTTACAACTCATTTTATAGTAATGGATAAGATATTTGAAAAGACAGATCCTATAGGGCAGGATCCCGGGGATATGGGCTCTGCCCAATACAAATGATAATAATATCAAACTTTATTATTCTGGTCCTGATAAAAACGTAAAGCCTGCTTTATACTATAACCGTTTTTTTATTTTTTTGGATTAAAAAACTTCGAAATATCGAATATTTCCAGAAATTGTTACGTTATGAAACCAGACAGGATGATTTTTCAGGGACTTAATTTACTCGATGGTGACTTCAACCGTACCCCTGTTCTGGTTATTAAGCATCCAATTCTCAAGCAGTTCGCTATTGTTCCTCTCCAGCTCACGATCGATTTCCTTATTGTGATAGTTCGCCTCGCTGTTGATGCGGTTCGCTTCTTCGTTGAACTCACGTATTTTGGCAAGTTTTCTGCGAGGAATAATCTGGCCCAAGATATATGATCCCGCCGTCAGTCCGGCTCCCACCGCTATAAGAATATTCGCTCCGGCCTCGGTTTCATCGCCCAGAAGCAACCGGGCCAGGATACCCTGCCCCAGGGGAATCAATGCGAATGTTTCCGTCAGGTTATTAAACATATTTTTCTGGTTTGTAGCCTCCATCTCATCTCTCAACGGAATCAACGGTTTGTATTCCAGCTCGAGATCCTCGGCGGTCAGGCCCGCCGGCCGGGAAAATGCCAATATGAATTTCAGGGAAATAGTATTATCAGCATCGATTGCCATTTCGTGCGAAAGCTCCTCGAAGCCGTCGGCCAGGGCCCTGAATGAATGATCGCCCGCCTTAATATTGATCGTCGAAGGAGCGATAACCGTGTCCGGTATCATTTCAACGATAACGCTAACGTTTTCGGGATCAGATGTTAGATCCAGAGTTGCGTTGCCGGATAATATCTCCGTGGTATCCTCCTCAACCACAAGGAATCGAACGTCAAAAGTGTATACCTCCCCGGGCAAAATTGCGATATTAGTATCAATCTGGATATATCCTTCTCTCTGAAATACGAATTCATAATCGCCTTGTGGCAGATTTATTATAAACCAGGCGTCCGGGATCAGGGCGTTTCCATAAGAATCATTTTCGATAGTTTCGCTATTTATTTGCAGCGTTACCGAATCCAGATCTACTTTTACCCTGATAATCCCGGGACTATCTGCCTGTTGCGGGAAAACCGCCGGTGACATCAAAATAATAGAAACCAGGGTTAAATAAAAAGTCTTCATCTTCCCTTCAACACCTTTAATACATCAGCGGAAAATAACCATATTTACGATAAAGTCAAGCCCGTCAAATAAATGGACTTTTAACCCTTTGCGCGTTCCAGAAACATACTATGAAATCCACTCGTTAGAATTGTGAATTATGATCTCTTTGATTGTGGTCGGTCAACGCTGGATATTAAAAGTATCAGTCTTTTCGTAGCGACGTTACCGAATTGAAAGTATCCAAAAGGAGCTATACTCACATTTTATGGATACTCCAATGCTAAACATCCATTGCTCCCAATAAAATGACATCGCTTCGCCAACAGTCTGGCTATGATCGCAGCATTTTAGTCAGGCCCCGGGGGTTTCTTAAAAGTAACTAAATTATAATAAGTTGTCGATATAAAAAGGACATAAAAAGCTCCTTGCATATTGACTGTAGTTGTTGTAATTTAGCGCAAGGCTATAACTTGCCGGAGTGGCGGAATAGGTAGACGCAAGGGACTTAAAATCCCTCGGATGGTTTCATCCGTGCCGGTTCAATTCCGGCCTCCGGCATTTTGGCTT
>CP070813.1:3595533-3601930 GCA_020344055.1 Candidatus Zixiibacteriota bacterium
TAGGGGCCGACCGAAACATCGATACAGAAATAGGGAAGGTTTTTATATTCGGCCACGTGCTGATACCATTTGGCATGGCTGCAGCAGATATGGTCCTGGTAACAGAAATCGGGCTTGGGATATTCTCCGCCGAAAGCGTATTTATTCAGATACATTGAGCCCCAGTAGTTGCGCATGTAACTGCACAGATCGCGCGCCCAGCCTTTGGCTTCCGTGGCCTCCATGCATTCTTCCGAGAATTTGTGATCGAATGCTATGGACGCGGCATACGGTTCGCCTGTTATGTTATAGACGTCGTGCCCCAGCCCGGCCGGGATAGCGTCGAACGCCCAGGCGCCCCCGGTATAGCGTATGCCGCCGTTTTTATGCGCCTCCTGGTAATCCTTGTAATACTTCTGCCGAAGCTCTTTCGCCCTGGTCCAGGATTTTAACGGTTCGGTTTTATAAACAGCCATAATCGCTCCTTCTTATTCTTATCCTTAAAACAGGTCCTCTTCGCCGATCATCTCCAGGAACGCCTCGGTCCTGATCCTGAACTGCCCCAGGGGAACCGTAACGTCGAATTCCAGAAACAGCGAGGGATACCCGTTATCCTCGAGGTATTTCTTCAACATCGGTATATCGCATTCGTGCGGATCGCAGAATTTCTGTTGTATCAAAATCGCCCCGTCGACATTGAAATCTTTGGCCATCTGCAAAACGTGCGGAAAACGGGTCCGTTCCTCCCAATCCTTGCTGGGGCAGGCAGGCCGGTCGATATACCGGTTGGCGATATCCTGTAGCAGATCGCCGTTTTTAAGCTCGACTTCGTTCCAGAAGTAACGGGAGCCGGTGCAGTGATCGTCCGTTACTATGGTCGCTCCCACCGATTCCACCATCTTGACGAATTCGGTATCGTCATCCTCGGAACCGACGATCATCAGGCGCGCGCCGGTCTCGCGATCAAGAGAGCGGGATTTCAACTCCGGCAGGATTTGTTTCAATTCGGCGTTGTGATCTTTCTTGTCCACGAAAAACGAAGACGCCACCATGACCATAGCCTCAAGACCGGTGACGGGGGGATTCGGCCCCTTGCGCAGGTCGTAGACCTCGTGCATCAGGCGACGGTTCTCGTTATGAAGATCGATCGATTCTTTGAGCTGATCGTCGGTGATGGTTTTTCCGGTCCACTCCTCCAGAGATTTAACAAATTTCTCCAGCTCACCCTTCAGGTACGGCCGGGCGTGCTCGGTCTGGACCTTGGCCGGCATATAGAGGTAATAGGCGTAATCCACCGGAACATGATTATGCCAGGAGGTGAATGACTGCCGGAGATGCAGGCAGGACTGCGAGAGCATGATACCCTTCATGTAGTCGTAACGGCCCTTGAGGCCCTGGGCCAGGACGTCGCGGCAGAACGGGCAGTACATGCCGAAAATATGCGGTTCGGTAACGTCCTGCGGTTCGTGGGAGCCGAGCATGCGGTGCGGCAGAAGCCCGAAGGCGTAGATGATCTCCTCCGGCGCGTAACTGCAGAAACAGCCCACCACCTCGCCGCCGGTCTTTTTTATCCAGTCTTTGGCGTAGTCATGTCTGTTTTCGTACCAGTCGAAAAATTTTGAAAACATAGGCCACCTTCAATGCTTAAGTTGCTTTTATTCCCTTGGTAAAAATTGTCATCAAATTATCTGTCAAAACCGTGACGTCCGAGTTTATCTGGGGGTTGTACCACATGTAGATCCAATTCAACGATCCGAACAGGTAGAGCGACACCAGCGCCGGATCGAGCTTTTGGCCCTTTGATAGATTCTCAGAAACGACGTCCTTGACCAGCCTGAAATACTCTCGCCTGATTTGCAGCACTTCTTTGTAGTATGCGCCGGAGAGCGACTCGATCTCGTGGACACAGACCTTGAGGTCGTTGATATTGTTCACGAAGAACTCGATATGGTTTTCGATCACAGCCCGGAGCTTTTCTTCCGGTTTCTTCAACTGCGATAACCTCTCCTTGAGCAGTTCCACGAGCGTGGTGAAAGTATTTTTCTGGATGGCGTAGAGCAGTTCGTCCTTATTGGTGAAATAATAGTAGATCCCGGAAAGCCCCACGCCGGCTTTCGCGGCCACCCTGCGCACCGAGGCCCCTTCGTAGCCGTCCCGCGCGATGACGGTGGAGGCGGCTTTGAGGATGGAGTTCAGCCGTTTTTCGTACTGGCGGTTGCGCCTGATATTGGCCTGTTCGGTCTTTGTTACGGGCAAAAGATCCTCCGGTGTCATTAAAATAAATCGAACGTTCGTTCTAATATCGGTAGGCCGGGGAGGCATGTCAAGGGAAAAATGTGAGGTTTATCTGGCTATGATTGTCAATGTCAATTGGGTGGAGTAAGGTGTTTGTGGGGAAGGAGTTATGACGTGTAATATTAAAGAGTTACCTGGTTGATTTGCTGATCAGGTTGCTGTCGGCGTCGAATAAACGCTCTTCAATAATTTCACCATTTTCGTCAAAATCAACTTCTTTAATGGCAAAACCCAATCCTATGGATACCATCAAATTACTATCTGGATCGTAGCAGCTTACTTTTTTATCAAATCCTAATCCGTCGTATTCTACTTTCGTGAAGGCGAATCCTTCATCGTAACTCATAACCAATTTATTACCACTATCATGATAACTCATTCCCGTCAATCGATTTTGGTCATCAAAGGAATTCCTTATTATCGCGTAATTAACGTATGCTGGAACAGCGAGATTTTCGTCTTCGTCATATGAAGCCGATTCAATTATATCCCCGCCATTATTTCGCTTGGTTATATACTTAGCCACGCCGGTATTGTTGTTATTTTTCAATTTCCCATCGACTCCATGATAAGTCGTTTCACATATTTTATTAAACTTATCGTATTTATATCTATAAATGGCTATACCTGTGTATTTGTCTTCCGTCAATCTTCCATCTCTAGAATGATAACTATCTTCAATTCTATTCCCTCTTTTATCATATTTCTGTCTAATCGATACAAATCCTCCACTAACCTCATAGGGATTCCCGGCAGAATCGAAAAAAGCAACTTTAGTAACATTCCCCATATTATTAAAATCCATGACATGATAATCATAATTTTCATCTTCAAATCCTTCAATACGTCCGACGATAGCGTATTTAATTTTCTTTGCTAGATTTCCATTATCATTAAATTTCATTATAATAGTAGGAGTATTATCATAATAATAATTAATCACATCGATAATATCGCCGCTTTCGTCATATCTAATATCATAATATGCGTAACCCAATTCATTATTGTAGAGTAGATTGTCATTGTCATCTAATAATTCATCTCGTACCATATTTCCATTTTGGTCAAATTGATATGATATCTTAAAAGCTCCTATTTCCTTGTTATAAGCCGGGGATTCTGTAGAATCATAATAGCTGACCTCGGTGCAATTGTTGTAATCATCGTATTTATATCGCGCCAAAGCAACACCTTCTTTACCTTGAAAATATAGATTATCCTTATCTAAATTCGCGTTTTCTATAAAATTATTGTTTTTATCATATTTATAGACTAATTTATAATATCCGTTGTTATCTACAATCGATTCCCCATCAATATTCAAACCGATACGCGTTAATACGTTATTTAGACTATCCACCGTATAAAGATATGTTGCTATACCAGCAGTGTCTTCTATGACTGCATTATCAATAGAATAATTCGTGTGTGATAAAAGTCTTCCGGAACTATCAGTTTTATAGTACTCATACGCGACGTTTTTAAAAATAGACTCACCTTCCAAATTAAGCCTATACCATTTCTCGCCTTCAATGGTATAAACGATATTAATACTTGCTAGTCGATTAAAAATATCAAAAGCAGGTTTTCCGTTCCTAAGATATGTTACTCTTACAACTCGCTTATTTTGGTCATATTCAACAGAATAGCAATTATATTTTTTGTAATCACTAGGATCAACAGGATACGAAAACATAAGATCATGGATTTTAAACAGACGCAGGTGGCGGAAATATTTGACGTTGCCCTTTTCTTTGCAGGCAAACAGGAACAGCGATCCCGTTAACGCCAACAATATGCAAATGCCAAGTTTTCTCATCTCAAACCCCCGTTCATCGAATTTGATCCCTCAATGAATCAATACACGCGAGCGGATGGGATATTCATATTTTGGTTTAGTATAATGAATTTTCTCCTGGAAATCAAGCATTTGTTGCGGTTGCCAAGCGGCGCTTCGCAACCAGAGAGGTATCGAGTTACGGTCACGGTAAGCCGTGATGCGCTTTTCTGCGAGTCATAGCCCCGCTACGCGGGGCCGTGACGCGCTGGCTCCCTGGCCCGGATACCAAGCGCTGCCTGGCAACTGCAATTGGAATACATTATTTTATATATAAAAGCTTAATACACGCCTTATAATCATGCTCAGAATCAATAGCACGAATAAAATAGACTCCCGACGTGATCCAGCTGCCATCATCGGAAGAAGCATCCCAGGTAATGCTTTTCGTTCGATCGCTTAGCTGCAATCTCTTAACCAGTCTGCCTCTTATGTCGTAAATGCCGATATAACCGGGGGCAAGGCCGTTATAAGTAATAGTTGTCGAAGAATTGAAAGGGTTTGGGTAAGCGTAGAGAGAAATCTTTTCAGGCAATATTCTATCCTCGTTATCAACAGAAGTAATCTCATCCGGCCAGCGGGAAAAATAGATCCCGGGGCCGCCGACGCTACGACCGTCGTACCAGATCATGTAATGTCTGTCTACAGTTCCGGTTAATGACGGATTCCAGGAATGGTCGGAGTTCCTGTCAACATAATACTCGTCCTCCCAGCTTTGCCCGCCGTCGAGGCTTTTTTTGAAATATATGGCGCCCAAATCGGGGTCATACCTATAATCCTGCCAGCAGGTCAGAATGCTATTTCCGGTCAAGCGGATATCGCAGGTTCTACGGGCTGTATTATTTGACGTAATTTCAACAGCCGGTTCCCAGGTATCTCCGAAATCATGGCTTACCCGCAGATTGACATTATGACTTTGGCCGATCCAGAGAACCGCCACGTTTCCCTTATCATTGGCAGATATTGCCGCATATTGACTCCCAGTACCACATACACCGAGCTCTACGTTATCCGACCAGGTTAAGCCGGCATCAGTACTTTTAGTGTAATTCGGTTTTACAGGTGGTAAATAGTCGATAACTGAGCCCGTCCATACCAAATGCACGTAGTTTCCAGATGAAACCTGATCGCCAATGCCAGATATAAGGGCAGGTTGAAATATCAAGTCCGGCTCAGACCAGGTCTCACCGAAATCGGTACTTCTGACATTATATATGAATATGTCAAGACCATTTCCATTAGAAGTTATCGTAATATTTATTATCGGGCCTGTATTAGAAATATAAATTTTGGCCATTGCACGCCAATTCGAAGAGAAAACATATGCAGGGACTGACCACGTCTGTCCGTTGTCGGTCGAGATATTATAGCCTATATTAGAACTGATGGGAGAAGTACCTGGCAATTCTGCACGCCAGAGAGCCGTTAATTTAGTACCGTATTTTAAAATTTGGGTAAATCCAATACTATATACTAACGTATCTGATAACACTCGAGGAACATTCCAGTTTTCACCGCCATCGACGCTGCTGTTATAACGAATTTGGTCATAGATGCTATTCACATATACCGCATGAACCGTATCCCCCTCCGCCATTAACTGAGGATACCATCCTTCGGCGATTTCGGAAATACGAATCGGAGTCGACCATTCCTGGGCCCCAATATTCGAGCCGCACACAAGCGAGATAAAGACAATAAGACATCCCATAAAGGATTTCACATAGTTTGAAAGCATATTACCTCCCTGTTTATAGTATTAAAATATATATGCAGATTTTGATGTCAAGACTTATTTCATATGGCGCTTGATCAAAGCTATTCGATTGATTGCGAGGCGGCGCTTCGCAACCAGGGAGTGAGATGGCGATCACCGTAAGCCGTGACTCGCTCTGGCGAATTTTCGTCCTAAATCCCAATTATATCTTTGAAATATATTTCGTGATCCACCTCAAAATTCTCTGAACGCGGATTCTCTCTATCCAGATCCCATTTTGCCGGATTATTTATTATATATTCCCGAATTTTATTTAACTCATTATTATTACGTATGATATGCTCGTAATAATTTCTCTGCCATCCGAAATCAATAAAACCGGCCTTATGAATAAAATACGAAGCCTATGCCTTAAAACGACGTATAATTTTGCCCAAGGTTAGCGCCGGATTTTGCATCAAAATCCACTTTGTAGGGGTTTGATTAATTGTATAATCTCATGACATAGTTTACAGTTTGTATCAGGACATTGGTTACACATAGTTTTCAAGCCGGTTTTACAAATGGTA
>CP070813.1:3602030-3608421 GCA_020344055.1 Candidatus Zixiibacteriota bacterium
GCCTGATAGTCCTGGGATTCGGTTTCGCCTTCTTTTCCTCGCCCAACACCAACGCCATCATGAGCTCGGTGGAAAGACGTTACTTCGGCGTGGGAGGCGCCATGGTCAGCACCATGAGGCAGGTCGGTATGATGTTTTCCATGGGAATAGTTATGATGTTCCTGGCGCTGTTTCTTGGCGATGCGGAAATCACCGCCAATAATCAAAATGCTTTCGTTACCAGCCTGAAAATCTCGTTCGCCCTGTTCGCCGTAATGTGTTTTGGAGGAATATTCGCCTCCCTGGCCAGGGGAAAGCTAAACAGAAGTCGATCACAAGGTCGATGATCCGTAATTGACATTCTCTTCAACCTGCAATCCCTTATAATTGGTCAGACGCATAAAGCCCAGCGTCCAGATGGTGCTGGCGAAAACGCCGAAAAAGGCGGCGGACAATATTATTACCAGTATGATGGTGAAAAGCCCCGGGATCAGGCCGAGCCATAGATAAACATATCCCATAATGATAAATGGAAGCGCCAGTATCACCATAACGATAACCAGGAAGCACCACAGAACCAGCTGAGTAAAGAACGAGAGCAATGCTATGGCAACCGTCTTCCAGATATTGTCCTTGAATAGAAACCACCCTTTCTTAATAGCCGTCAGCCATGGCTCGTCGTTCAGCACGGCGTATCGAATAGCCCACCCCTCCACCGAAACCGCGACCACCACTACGGCGAATATGACCGGAAGGGCAAAAAGAGACAGAACAACTCCGAGAGGAACCGATAAAATAAAGGCGGGAATAATAAAGAGTATCGATCCAATAATCACAAACACTGTCAGCAATGTTATCAAAAGGATAATACCGAAGAGCCTCAGGAAATTCTTCAATCCCGCTGACCAGCATTCTGAGAAACTCGTCCCCAGGTTCATCTCTTTCCTCGATACTCCATGTATGAGGGAACCCTCCGAAATAACGTTCATAACCCAGAATATTATCCACAGTGAGAAAACAAGAAGCCCCAGCATTATTAAAAAAGCCGGATCGAATTCGATACTCAGATCTTCGAACCTGCTGAACCTGTGGAAGCGATCGATTTTATCAAACCTGTCATCCAGCCAGTGAAATCCCCCGAATCCATCGGTTACTGTCACGAAAAATCCGAAAAACCAGAGAAACCTGTATCTCCAGGCTCTCACAATAGATGTTTTAACGAGTTGCATGTAGTCCATAATAACCTCTCAATCGCCCGTCATTAGCCTTGTCTGAAAATACGTTATAAAAAGCAGATTGTTGAGAAAAAAATCGATTTTCCGATATTTTTTAAAATAGATTTAAATTTATTTCTATCCGGGAACATTTACCGAAAAATCATAGCTATTTATTATATCTATTCCGAAGCCTTGATCGAATTCAAGGGGAAGCACCACGGAAAGGAGACGATATGAAGGCCAGAGACATTATCGCCAAAAAGGGTTCCACGGTTTATACCGGTTCACCCTCATTCACGGTTAAGGAAGCTTTAGATATTATGATTAAAAACAAGGTTGGGGCGTTGGTTATCTTAGATGATACTCAACATCCAATAGGTATCATAACTGAAAAGGATGTTTTATTTCTGGCAAGCAAACACGACAATTGGCGCCATTTAGCCGTCAGCGAGAACATGACCACCAAACTCATAATCGGTATTCCCGATGACGACGTCGAATATATAATGTCGCTTATGACCCTGAACCGGTTCAGGCATATCCCCGTACTGGATGATGGCAAACTCGCCGGCATAATATCAATCGGTGATATAGTCAAAGCCCAGTTGAAAGACGTAAAGGCCGAAAACAGGTACTTGAGCGATTATATCATGGGAAAATATCCCGCCTGATTGAATTAAATCGACATTATTATAAATTAGATCGGGTCAGGTTTTAATTATATCAAACTCCTCGATTATGAATTGCGCCAGTTCAGCAATATTCTCCGATTTGAAATTTCTTATTCCGGGAACCGCGGCGCCGTCGCCGACGATCGCGAAAAGCGTCGAATCCCTCGCATAACGAGATTCTCCGTCGGGGCCGACGCATTCGATCGTCGGGGCGTCAAACTCCCCGGCCCCTTCAAGTATCAACAAATCGATCCCTCGATAAATAATATCATAGATCCTCATTCTGTCATTTTCATCCAAACCGCCCGCATGACAGACAAACTCGCCGGGCGATACCAGCACCGCCGATTCGCATCCCGCCTTGCGATACCGCCAGGTATCGGTATCGGGACGGTCGAAATCGTGATCGTGTGAGGTCGTTTTCAAAGCGGCAACTCTAAGACCCCGCTTGATAAACTCCTTGGAAAGCGCTTCTATCAGGGCGGTTTTCCCGCTCTTTTTATTTCCCACAATCCTGAGCGTTTTCGCCATAGTCGGTTTTAACCCGCTACAATATCGTCTGGTTCATTTATGTTTCTAAGGCTTTTGATACCGCCATCCGGGAAAATCGACTTGCATCTTAAACGCTTCAATCCCACCGCAATCATCAGCTCCGCTTTATTCAACTGATTTCGCCAGAACGGAGCAGTCCTGCTATGGTAAAGCGCGATCAACGGCTCAGACTTCTCACCCGCCGAAAGCGAAATGAAATCAAAGGATTCATCGGCCGCCGTCACCAGCGATTCCAGATCCCGGACCGTGATATCGGGTAGATCGACCGCCAGCATCAAACCCCAGGCGGTCTCGCATTTTTCCAACGCAGCCACAATCCCTCCAAGAGGCCCAGAATCTTTTTGCGCGTCGCCTATCACGAATTCGGGATCGATTTGAAATTCACCGAGGTTATCCCCCACCACAAAGGGATGCCGGCCCAGAATATCTTCCAGAATACCGATTGTCCTATCGATTAGCGTTTTACCCGAGATCAGGAGTTTGCGTTTATCTCTGCCGAACCTCTCGCTCTTTCCGCCGGCTATAATAAAACCGGTAATATTAGATTTTTTTCGGCCTAATCCATCCATTCCGCGTTTACTTCCGTGCCCTTACTTACAGTCCTGGTTCCGCCTTCAATAAATATAAAACCGTTTATCCCTTTTATCGATGACAGCCGTCCCGATTGCTGATGTATGGAGGGGAAAACTATCACGCCGTTTTCGTTTTCTTCAAGGCGCGCGCCAATAACGCAAAAACGGGTCCCCTTTATAGATAAGTCACCCCCCAATACGGCCTTGACTTTGCGCGGGCGATAATCAAGCCCGCTGAGCTTGGCCATAATCCTTCTTGCGTGTAGATGGTACCCCACAACAACGCTTACCGGGTTGCCTGGCAAACCCAGAAGCCATCTACCCTTTATCCGGGCCAGAAGCACCGGTTTCCCCGGTTTTACATAGGTTTTGTGGAAGAGTATCTTCCCTCCGATTTTTTCCACGGCGTCGGGAACGAGGTCGAAATCCCCCATGGAAACCCCGCCTGATGTTATCAACAGGTCGCAATTTGATATACAATCCTCTATAATTTTACATAAATCTGCAATTTCATCGGCTGAGATATTAAAGCTTTGAGAAACCTCACAACCATCCTTTTTCAGAAGCGATCTTAACACGTAATCATTTGAGCCGTATATCTTTCCTCGAGGAAGTACTTGCCCGGGCATAACCAGTTCGGAGCCGGTTGATAAAATCGTTATTCTCGGTCTGGGAATAACTTTCACCTCGGCCCGGCCAATGGATGCCAGAATTCCTATGGCGACAGGATCGAGCGATACCCCTCTTTCAAAAAGCAGCTCTCCTTTTTTTATATCATCCGCTACGGGGCGAACGAAGTCTCCTTCGGGCGGTTTTTTTTCGATTATTACGTGATCATCGTCGATAGAAACATCCTCGATCCTGATAACCGAGTCCGCACCCTCCGGCAGCGGCGCCCCGGTCATGATCTTGGCGGCATATCCTTCCTTCAGGATATCGTCCGATGAATCCCCGGCGGCGATTATCTTCTGGATCGGCAATCGCCACGGCCCGGAGCCGGTCAGATCGGAAATCCGTACCGCGAACCCGTCCATGGCGGAATTCGCGAATTGCGGGACATTTATGGGCGATATAATATCCTCGCGCAGCAGGCACCCCGGCGCTTCAAGCAGCGGGACAGATACCGGCTCGAGCTCGGTAACCTCTTTTTCTATTATCTCAAATGCTTCCTCTAATGTAATCATTCTCACAAATCTCCCGGCAAAATATTTAACTTTTGAATATGCTAAATTATCGCGCAAGCGGCAACCCCAAAAAATCGAGCGCCATAGTTGCGTCGACCGCCATCATGGGCCGATTATCTGTATGATCTAAACATTAAAAATTGTATTGATTATAGATTGAGATTCTTTATAATAATTCCTTTGTTTATGATGGTATCGGGCTTTTGATCAGGCAGATTTTTAGAAAGAACTTGGCTTGCGAAAAATAATCGTTTCCCGCGAATTAATTCTATACTCTTCCTTTCATAGATCCGCAGAAGTTATCGATAATTATTGCAGGGAGACCCGGATTGATAAGGATTAACGACAACCTCTGCAAGGGCTGCAATATCTGTATCGAGTTTTGCCCTTTGAATGTCTTCGAATTTTCGGATAAGATGAACAGGAAGGGTTACTACATTCCGGATGTCGCGAGAGAAGAAGACTGCAACTATTGTAGTATCTGCGATCTTCTTTGCCCGGAATTCGCCATAATCTTAATAAAAGAAAAGAAAAAAGAAAAAAATGTCATTAAGCGAAAATAGGATACATTACCTGAAACGGCTGGAAGGCAACAACTACTTTCTGCTCGGTGATGAGGCCTGCGCCTTCGGCGCCATTTACGCCGGATGTGACTTTTTCGCCGGATATCCCATCACCCCCGCCAGCGAGATAGCCGAGCGAATCGCCGAAGAAATCCCCAAGGCTGGCGGATTCTGTATTCAGATGGAGGACGAGTTGGCCAGCATGGGTGCCATCATAGGCGCGGCGTGGACCGGTGCCCGCTCTATGACCGCCACCAGCGGCCCCGGTTTCTCTCTCATGCAGGAGAATATCGGGTACGCCATCATGACCGAGACGCCCTGCGTCGTGGTCGATGTCCAGCGTTCGGGACCATCAACGGGACAGGCTACCAAGCCCGCTCAGGGCGATGTCCTGCAGGCCCGCTGGGGCACCCACGGCGATCATAATATCATCGCCCTCGCACCCAACTCCGTGCAGGAATGCTTCGACCTCGTTCAGGAATGTTTCGATCTCGCCGATACCTACCGGACCCCGGTAATCTTCCTCATGGACGGCGAGATAGGCCATATCCGGGAAAGCGTGACCATGCCGAAGCTGTCATCTATTAAATACGCCCAAAGAAAACCTGCCAAACCTGGCGAGGGCGTTTTCGGCGGGCCGGAGCTTGTGCCCGGCATAGTCCATTACGGAGAGGGGCAGTTCGTGCATGTTACCGGCTCCACCCATAAGGCCAACGGCATGAGGGACGTCACCACGCAGAGCGTGCACGATACACTTATCAGGCGGATCTATAAAAAGATCGATGAAAATCGCGAGAAGATAATAAAGGTCAAAAAAGACATTTGCCAAAGCGGCAAGAGCAGGATAGGGGTCATTTCTTACGGGGCGTCATCGAGGCCCTCTCTCGGCGCGGTGAAAAAAGCCCGCTCGGAGGGCAAGGATATCGATTTCCTCAGACTTGTTACCATCTGGCCCTTTGCGAAAAACCATGTTCGAGACTTCGCCAAAAAGCTTGACAAAATCCTGGTGCCGGAGATGAACCTGGGACAGCTTTCCAGGGAGATCGAGCGCTTTGTTGATTGCGACGTTATCCCCGTCTCCAAGATCGGCGGCGTGCCGCATACGGTGGATGAAATCTATGCGGAAATCATGAGGGTGGCCTGATGGACGAATACCGGCACAGGCTCATGGACTACCTGCGGGAAGAGCTATTCCCGCATCGATTCTGTGTGGGATGCGGCTGCGGAACTGTGCTTAACGTCTTCACCAACGCCATCGACGCCCTCGGTATCGATCCTAAAAATATGGTCTGCGTCTCCGGGATCGGATGCTCCTCCTGGATTCCCAGCCCCCATTTTAAGGTGGATATGCTCCATACCACCCACGGCCGTCCCATAGCCTTCGCCACCGGAGTGAAAATCATGCGCCCCGATATGAAGGTCATAGTCATCGCCGGCGACGGCGACGTTGTCGGTATCGGCGGCAACCACCTGATCCACGCCGCCCGTAGGAATATCGATCTCACCGTTATAATGGTAAACAACATGATCTACGGCATGACCGGCGGCCAGGTAGCGCCCACCACCCCTGTAGGAGTGAAAACCACCACCACGCCTCAAAGAAATGTCGAACCGCCATTCAAGGTCGCCGACCTGGTGGCCGCGGCCGGCGCC
>CP070813.1:3608521-3614737 GCA_020344055.1 Candidatus Zixiibacteriota bacterium
GATGAAAAAGCCGGTCGTCGGGTTCATTGCCGGCCGTACCGCTCCTCCCGGAAAGAGAATGGGGCATGCCGGGGCCATTATTTCGGGTTCATCCGGCCTGGCGGCCGATAAAATTGCAGCTTTGAACGGTGTCGGTGTTCCTGTGGCGGATATTCCCTCCCAGGTGCCGATACTTTTAAAAGAAAAACTGGAGGCCGCAAAGAAAAAGGTTGCGAAAAAAGCGAAGAAAAAGGCCGCTGTAAAGAAAACGGCTAAGAAAAAGGCAAAAAAATCGGTTAAGAAGGCCAAAAAGGCAGTGAAAAAGAAGACGGCGGTCAGAAAAAAGAAAAAAACTGCAAGAAGGAAATAAAATAGATTGATTTCCGTTGAAAGAGTATCCCAGATGGCGGACGCAGAAGAAGTCGAAATCAAGAAAAAGAAATGGAAAAGACGACCGGATCCTGTAGTCATTTACAAGAAATGGTGTAAGACCTGTAATATTTGCATCGAAATGTGTCCTAAAAATGTTTTCGACACGGATCGTGATGGTTATCCCGTAGTATCAAGAGGTCTTGACTGCACTCAATGCACCATATGCTGGATGCATTGCCCGGAATTCGCCATAACATCTAATGAGAAATAGTCGTAACGGCGAGGCAGAACTTGGCTGAAGTTGAAACAAATCAGAAAAAGAAAAGACCGTTTTATAAGGAAAATGTCCCGCTTTTGATGCAGGGTAATGAGGCCTGCGCGCTGGGTGCTCTGGCCGCGGGCTGCAGGTTTTTCGCCGGTTATCCCATCACCCCTTCGACCGAAATAGCGGAGATGCTCTCCCGTTTATTGCCGATGTTCGGCGGGCGTTTTATTCAGATGGAAGATGAGATAGCGTCAATCGCCGCGGTTATAGGCGCTTCCATCGCCGGCGCCAAAGCCATGACATCGACGTCCGGGCCGGGATATTCGCTGATGCAGGAGAACCTGGGATACGCTTATATGACAGAGGTTCCGTGCGTCATAATAAACGTTATGCGTGGAGGACCCTCGACCGGGCTTCCTACAAAAGTTGCTCAGGGCGACGTTATGCAGTCAAAATGGGGTACCCATGGCGATTATTTTCCCATTGTATTAATGCCGTCATCGGTGAAAGAATGTTTCTACTATACGGTCAAGGCTTTTAATCTCTCGGAAAAATACAGAATGCCGGTTACGCTGCTTTCGGACGAGGTTCTGGGGCATATGAGGGAAATAGTGAATTTACCGCCCCCTGACGAGCTGGAAATTGTAACCGTCTCAAAACCGTTTGAGCCGCCGGAATGGTATAAGCATTTCGAAGTAACTCCCGATTATCTTTCGCCCATGGCATCGTTCGGTGAAGGCTACAGGTTTCATCTGACGGGATTGACGCATG
Source organism: Candidatus Zixiibacteriota bacterium (assembly GCA_020344055.1). GTDB lineage: Bacteria > Zixibacteria > MSB-5A5 > UBA10806 > UBA10806. Next base: position 3,609,909 of record CP070813.1, read on the forward strand.
ACGAATACGGATTTCCCACGGCTAAAAGAAACGAAATAATCACGAAACTTGAGAAATTGAGGTTGAAAACGGCAAGGCATCTGGACGAGCTCACCGATGTCCTGGTCGAGATGATGGACGACGCACACATTATGGTTGTTGCCTACGGCTCCACCGCCCGCGCCGCCCGTCAGGCCATCAGGATCGCGAGGAAGAAAAGATTCAAGGTCGGCCTGATACAGCCTCGAATCATGTGGCCGTTCCCCGATAAGATCGTCAGGGAGTATCTCGAGAATGTGGATCTTGTTATAGTCCCCGAATTGAACCAGGGGCAGGTCATAAGGGAGGTCAAACGTCTGCGTCAACGCCATATCAGGATCATCGGGCTGAACAGGTTCGATGGCGAATTGATTACCCCTCAGCAAATAGTGGAGAAGATAAAAGAGGAGCGCCATTAATGGCGGAACAGGTATCCAACGTTACTCATAAATATCTAAGGCCCAAAAAGACCTTCCCCAATGTCTGGTGCCCCGGGTGCGGGATCGGGATAGCCATGGGGGCGTTGATTCGCGCCATAGACACACTTGAGCTCGACAGGAATGAGGTGTCCATTGTATCGGGGATAGGATGCAGCGCCCGGATTCCGGTGTATCTGGATTTTAATACGTTGCATACGACTCATGGCAGGGCGATCGCCTTTGCCACGGGGGTAAAGCTGGGCAATCCCAGACTGCATGTTATCGTCATCTCCGGAGACGGCGACCTTCTGGCCATAGGGGGGAACCATTTTATTCATACCGCCAGAAGAAATATCGATATAACCTGTATACTAATAAATAATTATATATACGGGATGACCGGGGGACAATATTCTCCTACCACACCTTTCGCCAAAAACGCTTCGACCGCTCCTTTCGGAATGGTTGAGCAATCGTTCGATCCGTCCGATCTGGCGATATCCTCAGGAGCAACTTACGTCGCCAGGGGTACTGTTTACCATGCCTCACAATTGTCCCGCCTGATAAGTCAGGCCATACAGCATAAGGGCTTTTCTTTTGTGGAGGTAATAGCCAACTGCCATACTCAATACGGAAGGCTCAATCGCGAGGGGTCGGCGGTTAAAATGATACAATGGCAGAAAGAATGTGCGGTGCCGGTATCCACCGCCGCAAAAATGTCTCCGGAGGAACTGGAGGGGAAATTTGTTATTGGTAAGCTCCACGAGGTATTCAGGCCTGAATATGTCAGCGAATATCAGAAAACAATCGATAGATTCAGTAGAGAAGAAAAATCAGATCAGCAGTTGCAGGAATCTTAAGACGTACGGATCTATTGTTTCCTCATTCTTGCACGCGGGATAAATGAGAAGATAATGAAAAAGGTCGAAGAAGGTGACGGCAGATACGAGATCCGGCTCTCCGGTTCCGGGGGGCAGGGTCTGGTTCTTGCCGGCGTAATACTGGCGGAGGCTCTTGGCGTCTATGAAGGGAAGAACGTAACCCAGACGCAATCTTACGGCCCCGAAGCGCGCGGTGGGACATCGAGATCGGATATAGTGGTTTCTCAAGGAGAAATCTATTATCCTAAAACAACCGAACTTGACTTACTACTATGTTTAACTCAGGAATCGTGCGATGGATATTTCGGGGATTTAAAGGAGGAAGGAATATTGATTGTCGATTCCGATAGGGTGCGTCAGCTTCCGATCCAAAGAGCCTATTCGCTCCCTTTTATAAACACTGCAAGAGATAAGGTCGGCACTCCTGTAGTTGCCAATGTAGTTTCCCTCGCCGCGGTCGCGGCTATTTCCGGAATCTGTTCCAGAGAGTCGATAGAGAAGGCGGTCCTGGACCGTGCGCCCCGGGGAACCGAAGAGAAAAACAAACTTGCCAGCGATCTTGGCTTTGAGCTGGGTTCGGAAGCCAGGAGAATTCGGGATGAGAGGAAGGTCTCTTTTACTGATTAAACCGGACGCGGTAGAACGAAATCTGACAGGCCAGATCATTCTCCGCTTCGAATCCGCCCGTTTTAAAGTCCTCGCCATGAAAATGGTAAGATTGACTTATGAAGAGGCAAGGAGATTTTATGCCGTCCATGAAGGGCGGCCGTTTCTCGAGGAATTATGCAGTTTCATGTCCTCCGGTCCCATTGTCGCCATGGTTCTGGAATCCGACGGCGACACGGTATCGAAAGTCAGATCCTTGATCGGCTCCACGGATCCGTCGAAAGCGGCGCCGGGAACCATTCGCCACGATTTCGCGCTTAGCGTCACCAAAAACTCCGTCCACGCCTCCGACAGCGAGGAATCCGCAAAAACCGAAATAGCGTTTTTCTTTTCCTGATCTATCAAAAATGAAAGTAGAGTTCCCATATGGCGGTGAAATCGTTGAGATGGAATTCCCCGACGAGACCGTCATATTGTCGGCCCATAAATATAACGCATTACCGGATAATGAGGTATACGCCAGAATCGAAAAAGAGTATCTGAGCCGTCGTAAAGATTTCGACGGGAAAAAAGTATCAATTATTATTAACGACTTAACCAGAAGAGTCCCCACGGAGAAAATCCTTAAAATCCTGTTTGATTTTTTACCGGTTGAAAAGGTCCAGATTCTCGTGGCAACCGGCACTCATCCTGTTCCACCTGAAGAGGACCTCAAGCAGCTTCTGGGCGATACCTATAAGAGACTGCATGGCAAGGTTATATGTCACAACTGCGACGATAGAAAAATGCTGGAGAGGATAGGAATTACGTCGTACGGTACTCCCGTGGAAATAAGCCGGAGATTTCTGGAAGCGGAAGCCGTTATATGCGTTAATTCGGTCGAGCCTCATTTTTTAGCCGGATTTACCGGCGGGAGAAAATCGATAATTCCGGGATTGGCGGGCCGGGATACTGTAATCGCCAATCATAGCCTGGCAAAATCCGCGGAGGCGAGGAGTCTCAATCTCGAAACCAATCCGGTACATATCGATCTGGTGGAAGCGACCGAAATGGCGGTAAAGGCCCCTCTTTTTTCGATACAGCTGGTCTTATCGCGAAATGGCGAGATTATAGATCTATTTTGTGGAGACCTGACGGATAGCTTCCATGAAGCCGCGAAACTGGCCCGGGATGTATATTCTATACTGATTGGAGAAACGTTCGATGTGGTGTTTGCCATCGGGGAATATCCCCTTGACATTAATCTTTATCAGTTGCAAAAGGCTCAGGAGCACGGCGCCGAGGCGGTTTCAAAAGGTGGCATACTGGTTGTGGTTGGGGCTTGCGAAGAAGGCATCGGATCGCCGTATTTCGTGAAGCTGGCGGAGGATTACCCAACCCCTGAGGCAGCTCTATCGGATATTGCATTGAATGATAATCGCTTCGGTATTCACAAACTTGTTAAGACCGCCAGGCGGCTTGAGAAAATAAAAATCTGGTATGTTACGAAATTGGATGACAAGGTAGTTGGAAAAGTGTATTTTGTGCCGAAATGTTCGCCGCAGGATGCGTTAAAGGACGCTCTGGATTATTTCGGCGGCACGGCCAGTATTACCATCTTGAAAGATGCTTGTTTTTTGGTTCCTGAAAGGATCGATGTAAAAGGAGGAATGTGATGAGACCGAAGGTGACGATTATCGGCGCCGGACATGTGGGTGAATGCACCGCGATGTATCTTGCGGAGAAGAATATCTGCGATATTACGCTTATTGACATTATTGAGGATATGCCTAAGGGCAAGGGGCTCGATCTCAGCCAGGCGGGACCTATTCGTAATTATGAGACCGTAATAACCGGTTCCAATGATTTTGCCGACATGAAGGATTCCGATATTGTCGTTCACACTGCGGGACTGCCGCGTAAGCCGGGGATGTCCCGCGAGGACCTGATAACCTCGAACGCCGATATCATCGGCGCCGTCTCCAAAGATATTAAGAAATACGCCCCCAAGGCGCTGGTAATCATGGTGGCAAACCCTCTTGATATAATGACTTATCACTGCTGGAAAATCACCGGGTTCGATAATCACAGGGTTTTCGGCCAGGCGGGGATTCTCGATTCCATCCGCTTCAGGACCTTCGTTGCCTGGGAGCTTGGCGTTTCTGTTACCGATGTTCAGGCCATGGTGCTGGGCGGGCATGGCGACACCATGGTACCGCTCCCCAGATACACCACGGTCGGCGGCATCCCGATTACGGAATTGCTCCCCGCCGATAAAATCCAGGCGATTTCCGATAGGACCCGTGTGGGTGGCGGCGAAATCGTGAAACTCCTGAAGACCGGTTCGGCGTATTACGCCCCGGCGGCGGCAACAGTCGAGATGATCGATTCCATTATCAGCGATCGCAAAAGGGTCATGCCCTGCTCCGTTTACCTGACCGGTCAGTACGGTATAAAAGATCTTTATATAGGGGTCCCGATTGTCATCGGTAAGAAAGGTGTCGAAAAGATTCTGGAAATAAAGCTGGATGACGAGGAACTGAAATCGTTGCAGCATTCAGCGGAAACGTATAAAGAAACGCTGAAGATTATCGGTTATTAGACGAGAATAAGTGCCGCCGGGAAATATCGGGGCGGCATTTGCGCTATCTTTTTATCATAAAACAAGGAGGACCTAATATGGGCAAGACTCTTGCTGAAAAAATCCTTGGTTCTCACGCGAGACAGGACGTTTCTGCCGGAGAAATAGCAATTGCGAACGTAGATCTTTGCCTTTTTCAGGACGGAACCGGTCCTCTGGCCATCAGGCAGCTCGAGAAACTGGGAGCGGACAAGCTGGCAAATCCCGAGAAGGTTGTATTTTTCCTGGACCATTCGGCTCCGTCGTCACGTAAAGAACTTTCCAACGATCATAAATTCATCAGGG
>CP070813.1:3614837-3620917 GCA_020344055.1 Candidatus Zixiibacteriota bacterium
CGATCGGGAATCCAGAAGCGGGGCCACGTTCTGGATCCCCGCTTCCGCGGGGATGACATAAGGAGCGATTATGAAAAGGATATTCATTGTATTCGTAGTTTCGGGAATGGCAGCCACCTCCTCCGCCACCATCATAAACATTCCGGCAGATTACCCCACCATCCAGCAGGGGATCGACGCCAGCTCCTCAGGCGATACCGTTTTGGTTGCTACAGGTACTTATTACGAGAACCTTATCGTTTCAAATCATGATATCATCCTGGCAAGCAATTTTATTTTCGATGGAAATCCGGCGACAATTGAAAATACGGTTATCGACGGCGGAGACGTCAATACGGTTATAACCGTTGACGATACCAGTTGCTTTACCGCGGAAATTTACGGGCTCAGCATCACCAACGGGTTCTGGTACGGCAACTGGCCGGATGTTCGCGGCGGCGGTATTCATACCGGCGATTCGATTCAGGTAAAAATAGGAAACTGTTATATTCACAACAACATAACGACCGGATATTTGAGCCATGGGGGCGGGATCTATTGTAATTCGTCGAATTCAAACATTTTCGATTGTGTTATTTACAACAATGAATCTACGTTGGGGCCTGCCATAGCCGTAGGCGATCGCACGAATAATGTTCTGGTTGAGAGATGCAATATTTTTAACAACGCCTGCGCGGTTTCGAATCCGGCCGGTCTTTCCATCATATCGATAAGCCTTTCATCGGATATTACCATCTCCCGATCGGTAATTCATCATAACGGAGGGAGCGGTATAAGGAATTACAGTTCGAGCAATACGTCCGTTATTCATTGTAGCATAGCGAACAATTCCGGTTTCGGGATAAACAACATTTATTACGATTCCGACATCTACGTTCTCAATACCATCTCAGCGTTCAATAATATGGGTAATTTATATAACTCGGACAATTTCTTCAGCGTGGCCGTATGCGAATACAGCGATATTATCGATGGTACCGGACAACCCTGGTTCAATGAAGGATGTATCGATACGGATCCCCTGTTTGAAGATACCTCGCAAAATAATTATTATCTTCTGGGCAACTCGCCCTGCATCGACTCGGGCGACCCCGATTCTCCATTAGATCCCGACGGCACAACAGCCGATATTGGAGCCTTATATTTTGACCAGACAACCAATCTTGAGGAAACAGTTGAATTGCCCGAGTATTCAGTTTTATTAGATAACTATCCCAATCCATTCAACGCGCAAACCAACGTCACGTTTGTCCTGGCTGAGCAATCATCCGTTTCAATCGCTATTTATAATATCCTGGGACAAGAGGTCGAATGCTTATATGACGGTGTGAAACCGCCGGGCTCTCATACCATAATATGGAATGCCGGTGATCACCCTTCGGGCATCTATTTCGCGCAATTGAAGTCGGGGGACATATCAAAAAACGTTAAAATGATTTTGCTTAAATAAAACTGTTCTGGAGGAAACTATGAAAAAGCTGTTGACCATAATAATTGTCATTGGATGGGTCGGATTAAGTTCGTCCACCATCATAAACATTCCGGCAGATTATCCTACCATCCAGCAGGGAATCGATGCGTCAACCAACGGCGACACGGTATTGGTTCAGCCGGGATTATACATTGAGAATGTTGATTTCAGCGGGCGTAATATAGTCCTGGGATCGCTGTTTTTGACAACAGGCGATGACTCATATATCGCCACAACCATCATCGACGGCGATTCCTCCGGTTCGGTGGTGACCTTCGATAACAACGAGGACAGCACTGCGATACTGAAAGGGTTCACCATAACGCGCGGCAACACGCCGGAGGGCGGCGGCATATTCTGTATGTACTCTAATCCGGTTATCACGAATAATATTATCACTTTGAATATGGCGTATAATTACGGCGCCGGGATTTATTGTTACTATGCCAATCCGATCATATCGTATAATGACATCAACTCCAATACATTAATCGAGCATTTCGGTCGCGGCGGAGGTATATACTGCGGGATGTCGGCGCCGTTGGTCAAAAACAACCTCGTTTATAACAATTCTTCGGCGGGAATGGGGGGCGGCATAAGCTGCGCAAATGGGGATCCGGTCTTGATTAATAACGCATTTTACGGAAACGTTGCCGGCGGAGGCGGAGGGATATACTGCTGGCTGGCCAATCCCACTATAAGAAACTGTATCTTCTGGGACGATCTGCCGTCCGAGATCCTCATGGCCGGCTCATCGTACCCGGACATAGCATATTCCGATATTGAGGGCAACTGGCCGGGAATAGGGAATATCGATATCTTCCCTCTTTTCCGTGATCCCGCGAATGATGACTTTCACCTCATGTACGCCGACTGTGGCGATCCCCTTGATTCACCCTGCATCGATGTCGGCGATCCGACCATTGAGGATTATTTTCTAAGCTGCAATTGGGGTTTGGGAACGGTCGTCAGCGATATGGGAGCGTACGGAGGCGGAGATTCGACTTTGCTGGATGTAGATGATGTTATACCGCCGTTACCGGAAGAGATAGTTCTTCTACAGAATTACCCCAATCCCTTCAACGCCGCTACAAATATCGAGTTTATTTTATCCGGGCGGTCATACTTATCGATTACCATCTACAATATCCTGGGGCAGGAGGTAGCGAATTTATATAGCGGCATTAAACCCCCCGGCGTGCATACCCTAACTTGGAACGCCGGTGATTATCCCTCCGGTGTCTATTTCGCGCGGCTGGAGGCGGGAAATATAACAAAAAGCATGAAAATGATATTGTTGAAGTGAAAAATAATCGTTGTCGCAAGGGGTGGCACGCCCCGCCAAAGGCGGGGCCGAAGGCATAAGCGTGATAAGATCATACATGCTTATTCCGGTTTTACCGGAAAAAGCATGCCACCCGCTCAATGACAGGATTTATCGGGTGGGTATGGCAAGGATAAACTCAACAAAAAGGGGGATAAGATGAAACCGGTTATAATCGCGATTTTAATGCTGGGATTTCCGGCGGTTACATACGCCACCCAGGTATCCGGCGATGTCTGGGGTGTCTGGGATTCCACCATGAATCCAATCGAGGTTATAGGGGAACTTAGAGTGCCGCCCGATTCCTCGCTTATTATCGGGCCGGGGTGCTATATAGAGTTTCAGGAATTTTACGCCCTTACGGTTGATACCTCCGCCGCTTTCATAAGGGCGATCGGGACCGAGCAGGATTCAATAACGTTTACATCTGCTTTCGGCAGAGTTTGGAACGGAATCGATATATATCTTGCCGATTCTGCATGTGTCATTTCCTATTGTATTATGGAAAAGGGGATGGCCATAGAAGGTAATTCCGGCGGCGCAATTTATTGTATATCAACTGATTTAACGCTCAACAACTGTTCATTAAGAAACAACCGGGCGCCCGACGGTCTTGGCGGCGGGATTTACGTTGGCAATTCGAATATCGAAATTATTGAATGCGAGTTTACAGAAAATAGCTGTGGTTTCGGGGGTGCAGGACTGTACAGTTCACATGGTAACGTCAGCGTAATAAACAGCCTTTTTGAGAGTGATACTACGTGGTACCCATGGGGGGGTGAAATGGCCGGGGCTATTGGCTGTCAGAGTTCTCAAGATGTTGTTTTGAGTGGAAATACCTTTACAGACAATTTTTCCGGTATGATTGGTAACATAATAATGTCCGCTACGGCCACAATTACCTCTAATGATTTTATCAATAATAGCGCATGGCATGCGGCTGGCGGTCTCATCTTGATCGTTGAGGATTCCGCTTCCGTAATGGATAACCTGTTTGAGGGCAATTGGGCCGGTACAGGCTCAGGTGGAGGGCTCTATTTCAGGGGAGAAAATTCGGTTATAACCGGGAACATATTTATAGAAAATCGTGTGGCGAGAGGAGGAGGTCTTTATTTGCAGGGATCCTATATTCGAGTTTTTCAAAATCTGTTGGCATTCAACATCGCGGATGCAGACGGAGGCGGGGTATACATCAATGGTACAAATATGACTCTGGAGAACAACGTAATATCTTACAACAGTGCCAACGGCGCGGGTGGCGTATACAGCGATAATTCCTCGCCCTTCACTCCAATTACTATGATTAATAATATTGTGTGGGGTAATACGGCCACCAGTTGGCCGCAGATTTACATTAGACACCATCCCCTGGAGGTCAGCTATTGCAACGTCCAGGGCGGCTGGCAGGGAGTGGGCAATATCGATGTCGATCCTCTCTTTCGCGACATCGCCAACGGTGATTTCCATCTCATGTCCACCTTCTGCGGCGACCCCTATGATTCTCCATGCATTGATGTCGGCGATCCCGCCATTCAGGATTACCTTCTCGACTGCGACTGGGGCCTGGGCTTGCAGCTAAGCGACATGGGCGCGTATGGCGGCGGCGATTCAACTTTGCAGGCGGTTGAAGATTGCCAGCCTCCTTTACCGACGGAACCGATTCTTTTGCAAAACTACCCCAACCCCTTCAACGCCGCTACAAATATCGAATTTATTTTATCTAGGCGGTCATTCCTATCAATTACCATCTATAATATCCTTGGGCAGGAGGTGGCAATATTATATAGGGGCATTCGACAAGCCGGCGCGCATACCATAAGCTGGGACGCCAGTGATTTTCCTTCCGGGGTCTATTTCGCGCGGCTGGAGGCGGGTGGTTATACTAGAAATATAAAGATGCTTTTATTGAAATAGACGGATAAGATGAAACGGATAATAATTGCGATAATACTTTTGGCATTTCCAATCGCCGCTAACAGCACCCAGGTTTCCGGCGATGTCTGGGGCGTCTGGGATTCTACGATGAACCCGATTGAGGTGGTGGGCGAACTCAGAGTGCCGCCCGATTCCTCGCTTATTATCGGGCCGGGATGCTATATCGAGTTTCAGGATTATTACGCGCTCACGGTTGATACTTCAGCCGCTTTTATAAGGGCGATCGGGACGGAGCAAGATTCGGTTTTTTTTACCTCCGCGCCGGGCAGGGTCTGGAACGGGATCGATATATTTTTCGCCGATACTACATGCGAGTTTTCATATTGCGTGTTGGAGAGATCATATGCCCCCACTGAAGATCCCATGGAATCTGGCGGTGCCATTTATTGTTGGCAAACAAATCTCGATATTAAGAATTGTCGTATTACTAATAATAGGGCAGAAAGCGGCGTCGGCGGTGGGATTTACTTTTATAATGGCGATTTTTATCTATCGAATAGTGACATTTCCAATAATTTTTGTGCTTTCGGAGGTTCCGGAGTTTACTTTTATTATGGGAGCGCCATACTAATTAATAATTTATTTAAAAATGACACAACATATTATCCTCTAGGAGGAGAGGATTCTGGACCAGTGGAATGCAGAGGGTGTTCCCTACTTACTTTTAATGGAAATATAGTGAGGAATAATTTGTCGTGCGGAATGAGCACAATTTATTTTAGAGCGGATTTCGCCTCCATTAATAATAACATTATTTTCAGTAATATAGCATGGGGAGGTAGGAGTGGTTTATACATTACGATAAATGACAGCGGATATGTGGCAAACAATAAAATAGCGCATAATGGTGATATTTATTCGGGGGGTGGAACGGGTGGCGGTATGTGCTTAATCGGATCAAATATTAGAGCAAATAATAATATAATTGCGCATAATGCTGTTTGGCCCTACGGTGGTGGAACATATTTACTCGGTACAAATATCGTCTTAACTAACAATGTAATTGCCAACAATTGGGCCTATTCTAATGCTGGAGGTATATATATTGATAACACATCCATGCAATCCCCGAATATACTAATAAATAACATAATATGGGGAAACGTTGCCCCCAGTAATCCTCAGATTTTTAATGAAGGTAATAGGCCTTTAGAAGTTTCGTATTGTGATGTCGAGGGCGGCTGGCAGGGAGTGGGCAATATCGATATCGATCCGCTATTCCGCGACACCGCCAATGGAGATTTCCATCTCGTGTCCACTTTCTGTGGCGATCCCTACGATTCGCCCTGCATCGATGTTGGCGATCCCGCCATTCAGGATTACCTTCTCGACTGCGACTGGGGCCTGGGC
>CP070813.1:3621017-3627064 GCA_020344055.1 Candidatus Zixiibacteriota bacterium
ATGGGATCGTCCCTGTCAAGTTTCTCGGATATGGACCTGCTGATTTCGGCGCAATCATCAAGGGTCACTCCGTCGGGCGAATGCACGAAGAGCCTGAGAACCAATCTCCCGCCCACAACCGGCGCCGAGATCTCCGCCAATTCAAACCCCAAAGACTCCACGATTGTTCCGAGCCTCTCTTTTAACGATTCCAGGTCCGGAATTCTCATCGAAAAACTCCCGATCAATAGCCAAAAGAGTGGGATAATCCCACTCCCGAACCTAACATTATACTCTTTTAACTTATTAAGTGCAAGCGTTTTTTAAAGAATTCGGGAAGGCGAGTAAATATAGACTCCTGAGGCAACAATCTATTCTTTCGGCACGGAATCGCTTAATTTGGGCATAATCGTTTATCATTTATTAATAATCATCGCGCTGGCTAAAATTACAGGCTATTTTCCAGACCGTTATTCAATTATTCAATCAACATTAGTTAGTAGGTCGAAACCCCGCCGAAGGCGGGGCGGTTTCGACAAAGATAGGCTTGCTGTTTCAACGATAATCTGATACAATTATAAAAATGACAAACATCAGGCGATATTGGGAATACGGAAGCCCCTGCTTCACGACCCATGTAACATACAATCGAAAGCCGCTATTAATTGACAATATCGATCTATGGCACGATTCAGTTAAATTTGTAAAAACCCTGAAGCAATTCGAACTTATCGCCTGGGTGATCTTGCCCGATCATCTTCATCTTATGATTGACTCCGGCGCTGGCGACCTGTCGTATTTGATGAAACGCGTTAAAATGAAATTCTCGGGTTTATTCAGGTCGAGATGGAAACTTAAATCCGGCAGGATCTGGCAATTTCGCTTTTGGGATCATATGATAAGGGACGAAGACGATTTCCGCAATCACATCGATTACATCCACTACAATCCGGTTAAGCACGGTCTTGTAGATCGGCCCGGTGATTGGGAACATAGCTCTTTTAAGGAATATTACAGGCAAGGGTATTACGGAGAGGATTGGGGAATAAAGGAACCCGGCGGCTTTGAGGGGTCATATGGAGAATAAGTGTCGAAACCATAAAGGTTTCGACCTACTATCTGAGGGGCATCGTGGCAGACCTTTGCCAAAGGAAAAAGGAGTCAATACTGGATTTAATAATCTATTTTAAATATAGGAGCTTCTTGGTAATGGAGGTCGATTCGTAATTGAATCTTGCGAAATATACGCCGGATCCCAAACTTGCCCCTCCGGAGTCCGTGCAATCCCAGCTAACACTCGTATTATCCGTTTGAAACATTACTACTTTTCTTCCGGCGATGTCATAAATAGTCAACTCATAATTTAAGCCGCCATTATTAACAGTGAAATTAAAGCGGCTGTTTGAAGGATTAGGATAGACAGACAAAAATCCTGTCTCTGCTATATATAGATCCTGTTCTATTGCTGTCGTCATTTCAACGTACCATATATCCGAACCGCCCATACCGCCCATGTTTTCACTGGAGAAATATATCCGGGACCCGTCAGCGTTTACTCTTGGGTATACAGGCGTCCCATAATTATTTATTTCATCAAATCGCTCGGGTACCGTCCAGTTATTATTGGTGTCTTTATGCGAAACAAAGACCGCCCAATATTCTCCCGGAACCGCCTGACCAAAATACAAAGTCCTCTCGTCCATAGTTAAGGATACGTTTTGGGCAGATGCAAAATAGAAGTGGGTCCATTCAGGGTATGACCAGTCATTACCTACTTTATGAGATACTACAAGTCCATCAAACCTTATGGAGTGCTCGATAAAATAGAGATTCTGTCCGTCATATGAGACGAATGGCGCCCCTTGGCCGCCCCAGTCGTTTATATTCGGACCGAGATTTATCGGGTCAGACCATGTGCCTGAAACGCTGTCATACACCACTTTCCAGATATCATAATCGCCGAATCCACCGCAATAGCATGAGAAATAGATTTCGTTCCCGTCCGGCGATAAAGCAGGAGCTATAGGGGAAGGGGGATTTCCTATAGAAGGCACATATTGAAGTTCCGACCATTGTCCATTAGTAAAATGGGACGTAAATAGACCGCTGGAGTTTCCTCTTCCGGTTCTCAGGACCATCATATCGCTGAAAGGAGTCAATGACGGCCGACGTTCCTGCGTGGCGGAATTAATGGGAGGTCCGACATTGATCGGCTCGCTCCATTGCCCATAAACCGGAACGGCAATACTAAAGCTTAAAACGCATATAATTTCGGCAACAGCCCCCAAGGCTTTCATTTGGCAATCCTCCAGATGGATCTCTTCCATAAAGTACGAAAAATTAGCAATAAGTCAAGGCAAAGAAATAAATGTATAGGGGATGCAAGCATTATTATAGCTTTTTTAAAGAATTTCCCAGATCTCGGCGGCCCGGGAGGCGGCCTTTTCCACCGGCGCTTTTTCCACTTCCATGGTGCGGCGGATCACTATTTCTACGGCGCCTTCCTTCAATCCCCGCTCGCCCACCGATATTCTGATTGGAATTCCGATCAAATCGGCGTCGTTGAACTTAACGCCGGGCCGTTCGTCGCGGTCGTCGATAAGGACGTCGAAGCCGAGATTCTGCAACTGCTCGTATAAGTCGAATGAGACCTTCTTTTGCTGTTCATCTTCGATATTTATGGGGATAATATGAAAGTCGTAGGGGGCGATGGTCTTGGGCCAGATGATTCCTTTCTCATCGTGAAACGCCTCGATAGCCGCCTGGGCGGTACGCGTTATACCTATTCCGTACGATCCCATTACGAAAGGTCTTTCGTTACCCTCGGCGTCGACAAATTTGGCGTCCAATGCGTCGGAATATTTGGTGCCCAGCATGAAAATATTCCCCACCTCGATGCCGGAATAGGCCTTCAATCGACCCTGGTTGCATCGGGGGCAGATCTCCCCGGCCTCGGCCTTGCGGATCTCGCATACTTCATCGATTTTGAAATCTTCGAGATTAGTATTTATTATATGTGAATCGTCCTTATTGGCACCTACCACGAAATTCACCATCGTTTTTATTTCGGGATCGGCTACTATTCTCACTCCCGAAAGCCCAATGGGACCGGCGTAACCGACCAACGCGCCCGTTACCTTCATAACGATATCGGGAGGAGACATCTCCAGCTCCAGGCAGCGGAGATGGTTTTTCAGCTTGACTTCGTTTATATCGCGGTCGCCGCGTATCATCGCCGCCACCGTCTCGCCGTCGGCCTGGTAAAGCAAGGTCTTCACCAGTTTTTCCGGGCCCACCTTCAGAAAACCGGTAACCTCCTCGACCGTCTTCATGTTGGGAGTGTAAACGAGCGCTTTCTCCTTCTTCGCTTCCCTCGAAGATTCGTCCGACATTACCAGCGAGGTGGCCCTTTCGATATTGGCGGCGTATTCGCATCTCTCGCAGGCCAGGATCACCTCTTCCCCGCCGGCGGTATCGACCAGCACCATGAACTCGTGCGCCCCGGTTCCGCCCATGGCGCCCACGTCTGATTCGACCATCTTGATCTGGAATCCACAGCGGTTGAATATCTTGAAATAGGCGTCGGCCATTTTATCATACGCCACCTTTAGCCCGGCTTCATCGACATCGAAGGTATAGGCGTCCTTCATGATAAATTCGCGGCCGCGCATAAGCCCGAAACGGGGCCGCGGTTCGTCGCGGAACTTGACCTGGATCTGGTACATGTTCAACGGCACCTGACGGTAGCTTTTCAGTTCTCCCCGCACCATGGAGGTTATCACTTCTTCGTGGGTCGCTCCCAGCACCAGGTCTCGCAGGTGACGGTCCTTCATACGCATCTGCTCTTTGCCCAAGACCTCCCAGCGGCCCGATTTCTGCCAGATCTCGGCGGGATGTAGCACCGGCATGGTGACCTCTATAGCCCCGGAGGCGTCCATCTCCTCCCGGACAATCTGTGTAATTTTTAAAAGGACTTTCTGCATTAAAGGGAGATAATTGTAAACGCCTGCCGTAAGCTGTCGCACCAGCCCCGCCCTTAAAAGCAGTTTATGCGAATCGATAACGGCATCTGCGGGATCTTCCCGCAAGGTCGGTATATATGTCTTGGTCCAGCGCATCTTTACCTGTTTTCGTCTTAAATTCCCGAACTTTTAATTGATTATCCGGTTACGGTCCTCAACAGCAATTAAAAAATTTGAGGTGCATTATAAAGGGATATGAAAGAATTCGCAAGATAAGATTATGGATAAAATAATATCCAGCCTTTTATTATAAACTACACTGTTGTGTCAGGTCGTGGGGCGAAGCCCGTGACCTGACATTCAGACATTGGTTTTGATAACCGGTTCACGCCCCGCCTTCGGCGGGGCTACGAACCGGCTGAACATTAATAAAAGCCGATATCGATTGATATAGTTTAGTCTTCGGCTGAAAAACGCTTAGAGTAATACTTTATATCGTTACCGTAACTATAACCCGCTTTTGAGAATGCGGATTCCGACGATTTGTTATCACCCTCGATAAGGGCGGCGATCACCTTCAATCCCATTTTATATAATGCCTTCTCGCATTCTTCAATTAATATTCCCGCCAGCCCTTTTCCCCGATAGTCAGGATCGACCGCCAGCCGGTTTATCCAGCCCTTGCGGCCGTCGGAGTTGCCCAGTATGGAGCCGATCATCTTCTTCCCGCCTTCGGCGGGATCGAACATTCCCAGGAAGATGGTCTCGTCGCGATCCATCTCCAATTTCATCGCTTCCCTGCTGTCGCGGCCTCTGGGGCGATGTGAGAGATCGGACCGCACCCAGAGGGCGATTAGGTCGTCGTAATCGTCGATAGTAAGTCTGCGGATCCGGTATTGCATTTATTTCGCGGAAGGTCAATTGCAGGGATTAAAAATTATCCCTTACCCCACAGCGCCTTCTCTTTTTTGCCGTAGGCCAGAAGCGCCAGTTCGACTGCGTCATCGACGGTCAGGTTATCGGTACTGACTATCATATCGTACAGGGAGACATCGTTAATATCGACACCGAATGATTTCTTGAAATAGGCCGCTTTTCTTTTGTCGCTTTCCTCTATCTGCTTGAAGGCCTCCTCGTATGAGATCCCCAGCCTTTCGGCGATGGTATCCGCTCTCTTTCTCATGGAGGCCGTAACCCGGAGATGGAATCCCCTGTCCAAACCGACTATGACATTGGCCCCGCGCCCGACAATAATGGTTTCACCGTATTTCAATATGGAGCCGATTATTTTGGCGAGCGATTTCAGGTAATCCGACTTATCTACGATGCGCCCGGTGATCATGCCGTAGAACCACGATTCCAGTTCGGAACGGGTGTCCTCGTCGAAAAGCTCCACCATTTTGTTCTGTATGCCGATGTCGTTTATGATGGCGTCAAGGATCTCCCGGTCAAGCAGCTGAAAACCGGTCAGCTCCGACAGCTTTCCGGCCACCTCTTCCCCGTGCGCCCCATATCCGCGCGATACGGTTATTATGGGACGGAGCCGCGGCTTCTCCTTCGGTTTTTCCTTGAGCATCTGCTGCTGAAGTTCCCAGCGTTTCAACTGCCGCTCTATGATCGTTTCGATGGATACCATACCACCTCCCTGTTCTCAAAACAAGGTTAACCAAACCGGGCGCGCCCTGTCAATTGAAATTTGCGTATGGCCGTAGTTGCAGGGGCGAGGTAACCTCGCCCCTACGGAAATTTTGCTCTGGTTGCGAAGCGACGCTTGGTAACCAGAAGTGGAATTTCCATAAGCTCTGCTGCGGGGAGACGAGTTCCCCGCCTACAGGTTTTAACAGGTGTCGTCAGGTCTCCGTACCTGACGACAACGCGGCATTTATTATGACTGCACTGCAAGGGTGGCATGCTTTCTCAACGAAGTCGAATAAGCATGTTCTTAATTAGCATGCTTACCCTTCGGGAAAGCATGCCACCCCGCCGCCTACGCCGGGATTCGCAATGACGGGGATTTTTGTAGGCGGTCGGTCCATACGGATCCGTCGGGATTTATCCGGCCGCGCTGTGGCCTTCGTGTTCGGGGATAAACCCCGAACCTACAGC
>CP070813.1:3627164-3633185 GCA_020344055.1 Candidatus Zixiibacteriota bacterium
CGAAAAATACCGGGCAGAATACATTCTCGATATTCTCAAGTCCCGATCCGGTCGTAATATCTATAAACGTGTTACCGGCATATTGCATCAATCTATCACTTTTGAGAATACAAAGCCCATGTGATGGAGATAATTGAAAGAATGCAGCCCCGATAGAACTAATAACGTTTAAATTATAGGGCTGAGCCATCTGAGTAAAGGGATCCGGGGCATTATTTACAAAAAGCCTGGCCCTGTTTCCGAAATCTGCCCCCGTAATGTAAAAATCCGGCAATGAATCCAGGTTGACATCGGCCACTGTTACGTTTAGATATTCATTATTAATGCCGTTTATCCCGTAATAGTCGCTCATATCGGTAAAAATTTCCCCTTGCCTTACGTAAAGCCGATGATTGCCGGTGTAGTTGACCAGGAATATTTCATTTATGTTGTCGTTATCTATATCGATTATCGATATCCCGGAACTAAAATCGTGCTGAAGCATATTCAATTCATATGAGGATTCCAGAAATGTCACCTGGCCCGATAAATTTGGCGTCATCAATGCCAATACTCCATATATCAGAATTAAGCGACGCATAATTCCTCCTTTTGGCAATAATGGACAAACTTATACCGTTTAAAATATAGGTCAGGCTTGCTCATTGTCAAGCCATATATTTTTGATTAAGCCGAAATTGGACTTTAACCGATAAAAATAAAATGGATCAAAGGCAGCTTAAATTAATGAACCGTATAGATTTCAATTGACAATACAAAGAAAAAAACTTAATTTCAAGGCTTGTCAGTGTATCTTATGGAAATGACGTCAGTTAGCGGGAATAAGGAAGATGGGAACAGAAAATACCGAACAAATTACATTTTTGCGACATCCGAGATATCTTATTGAAAGATATCGCCCTGTAAGGAAGCGGAGGTTCATTTGTGAATAATACCGATAGACTCAGAAGAATATTCGCAGAGGCGCTGAATATTAAGATTGAAACAGTGATAGATAGCCTGGAGTATAATTCTATTCCGGAATGGGATTCCGTAGCGCACATGTCGCTGGTCGCCGCTATTGACGACGGTTTCGACATAATGCTGGAAACTGACGACGTTATTGATATGAGCTCATTTGCCAAAGCCAAAGAGATATTAGGGAAATACGATGTGGAGTTTTAAATGTTAAACGGGAAATATGCCCTGATCACCGGCGCGAACCGCGGGATCGGAAAAGCGATCGTCGAGATTTTCGCCCGAAATAAATGCAATATTATAGCAAACAGCAGGACCGGAGGATCCCTTGAGAATCTGGGCTCGGAACTGAAAGACCAATACAGGATTAAATTCCATCCACTTTATTTTGACGTTTCCGATTCAGATCAGGTAAAAGAATCATTTAAAGAATTGATCAAAATTACAAAAGACCTTGATATTGTTGTCAATAACGCCGGCGTATTGGTCAATAACCTTCTGGGTATGGTGAGCAAAAAGACAATAAACGATGTTTTTTCGGTAAACGCGTTCGCCGCTATTTATGTGATGCAATACGCGTCGAGGTTAATGATCAAGAACCAAAAAGGATCAATTATCAATATAAGTTCCATAGTGGGGGTAGCGGGCAACGCCGGTCAGGTCGTATACAGCGGGAGCAAATCGGCGTTGCTTGGCATTACCAGGTCTGCGGCCAAGGAACTGGCGGCGTATAATATCAGGGTAAATTCAATAGCCCCCGGTTTTATCGACACCGATATGATAAAATCGTTGTCGCCGGAAAAGTACAAAGAACGTTTCGACTCTATCAAGATGAAAAGGCTGGGTACCCCTGAGGACGTTGCCAATTGCGCCCTGTTTCTCGCTTCGGACTTGTCCTCATATATTACCGGTCAGGTAATCGGTGTTGACGGAGGAATGTTGATTTGACCTTTTTTCAGGAGCTGAATAAATTCGGCGATAATATTGTCGCGATTGAACCCGGCGGTGAAAAATATTCTTATAGATCTCTGGTGACGGAGAGCGATAGATTTATCGAAAATCTGGATACCGTGAAAAAAAAACTTGTTTTTATTTTATGCAGAAACTGCTTTGAAGCCCTGGTCGGCTATATCGGATCGCTAAGATCGGCCTCGGCCGGCATACTTCTACCGTCAACCATCGATAAAGACTCCCTGGATAATCTTACAGGCCTGTATAAACCGGACTACGTATGGCGGCCCGTAAATTCCGGCAACGGTGTATTCAACTTCAAAAACTATTCTCTGGAGCGGACCGGTATTACCCGCGATGAGGAAATCCACTCTGATCTTGTTCTGCTCTTATCTACCTCGGGGAGTACTGGAAGCCCCAAGATGGTGCGGCTGACGGCGTCGAATATCGACGAAAATGCGAGCTCAATAGCTGAATATCTGAAGCTTCACGAGGACGAGCGGCCGATTACCACCCTTCCGATGCATTATTCTTACGGGCTTTCGGTTATTAACAGCCATCTGAAAGTCGGGGCGACGCTTCTTTTGACTAACGATTCTCTGGTCTCGCGTCCTTTCTGGAACTATTTCCTTTCATCCAAAGCCACCTCCATAGCTGGGGTGCCGTATAATTATGAGATCTTAAGAAGGATAAAGTTTTTCAAAATGGATTTGGGCAGCCTCAAGACCATGACCCAGGCAGGGGGAAAACTGACTCCCAAATACGCATTGGAATTTGCCGAATTCGCGGAAGAGAAAAAGATAAACTTTTTTATAATGTACGGTCAAACGGAAGCCACCGCCCGTATATCATATCTGCCGCCCGAGGATGCCCTGGAAAAATACAGGAGTATTGGAATCGCTATACCCGGAGGCGCGATGAGCCTGATCGACGATAACGGCAACACGATTAACGATCCCAATATTCAGGGGGAACTTGTTTATCAGGGTCCCAACGTCATGCTGGGATATGCGACAAGCGTAAGCGATCTGGCGAAGGGCGATGAACTCAAGGGAGTGTTGAAAACCGGGGATATCGCGTTTTATGATGAAGACGGCTATTTTTACGTGACCGGGCGAAAAAAGAGATTTATTAAGATCTACGGGAACAGAGTGAACCTGGATGAGATCGAGCATTTTCTTAAAGAACAGGGATATAACGGCGTATGCGGGGGGAAAGACGATCAGATGTATATCGCCATAACGGATAACGGCAAAGCGGAGGCGGTGAAAAATATCATTTCCGGTAAATACGGATTTCACCCCAACTCGTTCAGGATAAAAGAGGTGACAGAGATTTATAAAAGCACCTCCGGTAAAATACTTTATGAGAAAATATTCAAGGATATCGGCAATTGACTGAATTGGATCAGATTTTCAATATACCTCCCTACAGCCTGAAAAAGGACCAAAAGCAAGCGATCATCGTGGATCATATCAATAGATTGAACTCTCATCATTCCGAAAATTGCGAAGCATACAAAAGAATCCGGAAAGCTTATGACACCTATGGAAAAAGACAATCAAAAATAGAGGATTTTTTATCCATACCGGTCGGGCTTTTTAAGGATTTTGAATTAAAGTCGATTAAGGATAACGAGATAATAAAAACCCTGACATCCTCTGGAACCACGTCGAGCAAGGTCTCCAGGATATTCCTGGATAAAACCACCTCCAGATACCAGACAAAGGCTCTATCTATAATAGTCCAGGATTTTATCGGCTCCAGGCGACTTCCTATGCTTCTGGCAGACACTCAGAACGTAATTAAGGACCGAAGGCTCTTTTCCGCTCGCGGAGCCGGCATTCTCGGAATGGCGAATTTCGGCCGCGATCATCTTTATTTGCTGGATAGCGAGTTGAAACTGAAGGTGAATGACCTGCTGAATTACATTGAAAAATATAAAAATGAAAAAATTCTCATATTCGGATTTACCTATATAGTCTGGCTCAACCTGTATGAGGAGCTGAAAAGAAAGAATATCGATATTAATCTTGAAAATGCAATACTGATACACAGCGGCGGCTGGAAAAAATTGGCCGACCGGCAGATAGATAATACGGCCTTCAAAAATAGGCTGCATGACGCCTTCGGTATAACCAAAATTCATAACTTCTACGGGATGGTTGAGCAGGTGGGCTCGGTCTTTATGGAATGTGAATTTGGCTATTTCCATTCCCCTTCGTTCTCGGAGGTTGTAACTCGAAGTGCCGATAACTGGGCGCCGAAAAGTTTCGGCGAAGAAGGCGTTGTTGAAGTGCTGTCGATTTTGCCTTATAGCTATCCCGGCCATGTTTTGCTGACCGAAGACGTCGGGATTATCTACGGCGAGGACGATTGTAAATGCGGCAGATCGGGCAGGTATTTCAGAATTATCGGAAGAATTCCGAAAGCCGAAATAAGAGGGTGCAGCGATACTTATGAAGAATAAAACGGGGATTCCCTACGAAATATTGGCCCCTCTGGATTCGGATGAGGTTATTATTTTTAAAGAAAAAATCCTGAAACCGTTTGATAGTAACGTCCTGGCTTTCATAAATGAAGTCTCCAATCTCATTTTGAAGGACCCGTCTTTTCGACGGTATCCCGAACTGGTAGCCATGGCCTTCTGGATGAGAAAATCCAATATCTCGAAACTTAAAACCGACTTCGAAACCGAAAAAGGAGATCGTCTGTGGTCGGCCCGTGGAGTTGTATTTCATATCGCTCCATCCAATGTCGATACCATTTTCATCTACTCCTGGTTTTTGTCGATGCTTGTTGGTAATATAAATATCGTTCGAATATCAAGCAGGCTGAATGAACCCGTCAGGGTGCTGATAGATTTGATAAACAAAATCGCGAATAAAGAAGAATACTCGGAGATTAAGAATCGATTCCTGATCATCCAGTATGAGCGTAACGACGAAATTACCGGGCATTTCTCTTCCGCCTGCGACGTAAGGGTAATATGGGGCGGGGATGAAACCATCAAAAGAATCCGTCAAATACCGCTGGATCCGACCGCCACCGAGCTGATTTTCGCCGATAAATTCTCTTTCAGTCTGATTAACGCCGACATATTTAATTCCTCCGATTCCAAAAGCGAGCTTATTAACAATTTTTATAACGACGCCTACTGGTTCGGGCAGAATGCGTGTTCCTCGCCGAGGTTGGTTGTCTGGCTGGGTAAAGCCGACGCTATCGATAAGGCGCGAAAAGAATTCTGGAGTCTTTTGAGCGTGTCTGTAAAAAAGAAGCTTGAAAATGCTCCGGCTGTGGCGGTTACTAAACTTGTATCCGAATGCGCTCTGGCGATCAATTCCCGGGGCGACGTTAGAATGGAAGAATCCGATACCAGCCTGATAAACAGGATATTTATTAACGATCCCGACGATATTGACAGGGAAGGCCACTGCGGGGGAGGATTGTTTTATGAATTCAAAATTGAAAAACTTGAAGAACTGCTGAAGATTATTAAGCCCAAAGACCAGACCATCAGTGTCTTCGGAGTTTCTGAAGAGGCTTTAAGAAAATTAATGGAGAACTACAGGCCGCCCGGAGTAAATAGAATAGTCCCCGTAGGCCGGTCTTTGAATTTCTCGTCGATCTGGGATGGTTATAATCTGCTGAGAGAATTCTGCAGGGAAATTGACATTGCAGTATAGCGTCGGAACTGGCTGGAGATGGCGATTACGGAGATAAAGGAATTCGGCAAAAACGAGCTGGATGAACTTTCAAAATTCCTTTATGATAATAGTCCCGAGCATCCTGAATTAGGCAATAAGGACCTTCATCTCTGGACCAGGAGTTTTAGATTCATCTCCCGGTCAAAAAGTGAAATTGTGGGATACATCGCTCAAATTCCTCAGATATACCGTTATGGAAAAGGAATCGAACGAAGGGAAAGCGAGCGCATAGGCTGGAGCGTGACTCTGGTCCTGAAGGATTTCGGCGATTCCCCCGATGCCGCCCGCCGACGCACTGCGTACACTCATGAATTATTATTAAAGGTTGAAAATAATCCGCCCTGGCAATTCGCGGCTGTCGGGGTCGTGCCCGAGATCGAAGAATTATGCAGAATATTTATAAAGG
>CP070813.1:3633285-3639201 GCA_020344055.1 Candidatus Zixiibacteriota bacterium
AATGCCGGCTGATAAGCCTCGTCCGCTTTCATCGGCGGCATTCCATTTAACAAGATTATTTCCGGCCGCGATCGCGAACGTCTTAACCGGCCGCCCCATAATGTCATAGACCGATATTTCGGTCGGCTGATCTGAGGATACCGAGATATTTAGCGCATTGTTGAAGGGATTGGGGTAAACCGAGATCTTCAGCTCGGACGGGATGATTTCCTCCTCAGATTCGATTTCGGTCAATGGTATAATCTCGATTTCGGCATCGACCATGACCGGCAGGAAGAAATCGGAATTGGCGAAGCCGGAGAAAAGGGCTTGATGGGGAATAGATGAGAATAGAATCTGGGTATTTACCGGCTGGGTTATTTCCGCACTAACAGTGAGGAACAAATCGCAGACATGGTAAACTCCGGGTTCGTCAATCACCGGGAAATGTTGACGGCTGGGAGTATTGAAATAAATATGCTCATTGTAAATGCAATCATTCAGGTAAAAATATTCATCCGCCGTCAATGAATCGAACGCCAGGTAGTCGGCATCCATCTCCAGAAGGAACTGAAATCCCATTATAATATCGACTGTCGAAATCGATACAGGCAGAGAAATAACCTCGCCGGGGTGGGCGATAACGGACTCTATGACGATAGTATCCAATAAGGGATGTCTGCCGTAATTCGGCGGATGGCCAAGATAAAAATAATATATGAGGTCGCCGATGGTAAACGCTCGTCCGTCACCGTCAATATCGCTGTTTTCCGGGCAGGTCGGAAGGACAAAATCACAGGATTCAATTAGAATTTGGGCGGCAAGTACAGCGTCTGCGATCTCCCAAGCCCAGCCGTTGCAATTAAGGTCGCCGAGAAGCTGCGCTGGGACCGGCGTGTATAAGGCTATTATGAAGATAACGCAAATAATCAGACTTTTTCTAATCACGACCGCGTCCCCATATTAGTTTGTAAGAGAAAAATCCCGAAGTCCGTATTTATATCTATAAAAAAGATGGGGTTAACTATTATGTCAAGGAAAAAGTGGAAAATATGGTATGATTGAATTTCCATAACTACAAAGATTTGATTCGCTTAAAGCCGGCCGATTAATTTTATTGACTTCAGGCCGATTACGGTTATATTGCTTGTTTTATTAAGTTTTGTGTACGGGAAATTCCGTTTTCAGGAGATAGCAGAAAATGAGAAGAGGACAATTTACCTGGATGGTCGTGGTTATACTGGCGATAATAATATCATTCGTTTTATTGTATCCATCGATAGCATTTTACTCCGGCGATCCTGAAATCATCAGGCAGGAAGACCCATCGAGATTTTTCTCGCTTAAGAAAAGGGCGTTAAAGCTGGGCCTGGATCTGCAGGGCGGAGTGCACATGGTATTGCAGGTCAGGGATCCCCGGGGCGGCGAGGTTTCCAGTTACGTTCAGGACCAGGTGCTGGAGAAAATCAGGATCAGGGTGGACAAGTACGGCATAACCGAGCCGGAGATCATGAAATCGGGCGCCGACCAGATAGTGGTGGATCTGCCCGGCTATACCGATATCGACACCGCGAAAACGCTGATCGGGAGCACCGCTCAGCTTCAATTCCATCTTTTAAGGTCTCGGGAGGAGTGCGAGGCGCTCCTTCTGGCCATGGATTCGGTTCTGGCCGAAAGACTCGAAACCGGGGAGGAGGAGGTTGGCGAGGAAGCTGCCGCGACCGACGAATCCGACACTACCGATCAGGCCCTGGTCGACCTTTTCGGGGAAGAGCTGGCCGACACGGCGGCGGCCGAACTCGACGAGGAGGAATTCGAGAAGACCAGGCCGTTTTCGGCTCTTCTTGACCGCTTTACGGGCGCCTGGTACGAAATAACCATGGAGAATTTTCACGTAGCCCAGCAATACCTCGAGATACCCGAAGTTCAGGCGGTGATCCCGGCGAACCATACTCTCATGTGGGGAACCAGGCCGGAGAGACTGGGCGACCGGGATTTCCAGACGTTATATGTTTTGAACTCGAATATAGAGATGACCGGCGAATCGCTGGTATCGGCCCAGGAAGCTTATGATCAGCTGCGGCGGCCGGTGGTTAATTTCGAACTCGATTCCAATGGAGCCAGGAAATTCGCCAGCCTTACGGGCAAACATATAGGCGAGCCGCTGGCCATCGTAATAGACGGCAGGGTCGAATCGGCTCCGGAGATACAATCCCGTATCGCCAAAAACGGGCAGATCACCATGGGAGGCGACGCCACCATAAGCGAGGCCTATCTTCTGGCGGTTCTGCTCAAAGCCGGATCGCTTCCCGCCGACGTGGAGATACTCCAGAGCACCGTTGTGGGCCCGGCTCTCGGAAAAGACTCCATCCAGAAAGGCCAGACCGCGGCCATTATAGGGCTTCTGCTGGTGGTCTTTTTCATGGCGATGTACTACAGGCTTTCCGGTATGATAGCCGATATCGCCCTCCTGTTGAACATCCTGTTCGTTCTCGCCTTCATGGTAATTCCGGGAGTAAACGCGACCTTGACCATGCCCGGCATAGCGGGGATAATCCTGACGGTCGGCATTACGGTCGATTCCAACGTTTTGATTTTCGAGAGGATAAGGGAGGAGCTGCGAACCGGCAAAACTGTCCGGGCGTCAATAGACGCGGGATACGACCGCGCTCTATTGACCATTATCGACTCGCACGTGACCACGCTTATCACCGCCCTGTTCTTATTCATCTTCGGATCGGGACCGGTCAGGGGATTCGCGGTAACGTTATCGGTGGGCGTTTTCCTTTCGCTGTTCACCGCGCTTTTCATCACCAAGATCATTTTCGATATGCGCAAAAAATATAAGAGACTCTCAATCTGACGGGGTATGTAACGATGATGAGGATAATTAAAGAAACGAATATAAATTTTATCGGCAGCCGAAAATTCTCATTCATGTTTTCCGGTCTGCTTTTCTCCCTGGGCGTCCTGGCTTTCGTATTGATCATAATCGGCGAGGCGAACCTGGGAATAGATTTTACCGGCGGCGCGGAGATAATCGGTAGTTTCGAGAATCCGGTATCGGTAGATGAGCTGAGGAATGCGCTGTCGGAAGTGGGTCACGGAAAGGCCAAAATACAGAGCATCACAGGCGAGGGATTCGAAAACTCCTTTATGATCAGGGTGCAGGGATCGATAGAAAGCGCCATTCCCGAAACCACCTTCGCCGAGGACGGCAACATAGTCGTGAATATGGTGGCCGCCGAGGGAGATGAGCTGGGCGATCTCCTTAAAGACGCTATTACAAGCAAATTTAAAGAAAATAAGTTCACTCTCGACTCCACCAACAATATCAGCGCCAAGGTGGGCGAGAAGCTCACCGGCGACGCCATCAAGGCGATCGTATTCGCACTTCTGGGGATTCTCATATACATCTGGATCAGGTTCGATTTCCGGTTCGGGGTGGCCGCCACCATAGCCACTTTCCATGACGTCCTGGCGGTGCTGGGCATATATTTCCTCTTGAACCGGGAGATATCGCTTCTGGTTATAACCGCGCTTCTGACCCTGGCCGGTTATTCCCTTACCGATACGGTTGTGGTATTTGACCGCATCAGGGAAAATCTCAAACAGTTCCGCAAGCGCACCGATTATCCGTCCACCATCAATATGTCCATCAACGAGGTTCTATCGAGGACCATAATAACGTCGATCACCACCTTATCGGTCGTATTGACCATAATGGTTTTCGGCGGGGAGGTGCTGTTCGATTTCGCCCTGGCGCTGGCAATGGGTATCCTGGTCGGCACCTACAGCTCGGTGTTTGTAGCCAGCCCGGTCCTGGTGGAATGGGAGACACGCGCACCCAAGCGGGTCAAATAAAAATATTTCAAAATAAATTTTCGAGGGCGTCGATTCGGCGCCTTTTTTTATTCAGCCGGCGGGCAATCGGGGCAAGGATAGGGATCGGGTCCGTTTTTGAAATAATTGACACCGTAGGTGATATCCAGACCATTATAGCTGCAACTGCCGTTTACGTCGCCGCAAACCCAGAAAAACGAATGAGGCGGGCAGCTGATGCTGTCGCATAACGGTTCCGGGCCCTGTTTGAAATACGCCACACCGTAGGTAATGTCCAGACCGTTATATTCTCCGCTATGATTCACGTCACCAACTACATATGTTTCAGGTCCGATAAAGACTCTGGCGTCCGGCTGCGGCGGATGAATTTCAGTAATATTGACATTATCGGTTGCGACGCTATAGAACGCGTATTCGTGTTCACGCTCGCCGGTGAATATTTCGGACGTAACCGTAGTATCATCGAGCCAGAGCGAGAAAGGGCCTCCATCGACGGAAACGTAAATGTCGTAATATGCGACTCCCGATCCTTCGCCATCATCGCTGTTCCAGGAAACAGTAAACGACGTATCCTGTATGGTATCCGGAAGAGCCTCGACAAAAGATATCGGCATTGTTTTATCTATAGTGTTAAACACCGGCCCGTCCTGGGGAGCCACAATGGGATCGACAGCGTCAAACTGAATATACGCTTCGTTTTGTATCGTTGTCCCCGTGGATATATCCCATCTTGAATCCACTATAAAGAGGAAGAATCCCCCTGAGTCAGGTTCCAGGAAGATGCTGTCGCAATCGAGAGTTACAATGCCGGTGCCCTGATCGATATAGGCGGAGCAGGAATCGGGATGGCTTATCAAAGCCGGAAGAAAACTCCACCAGTCCAGATTGTTATCCAGAGCGTCCGTTATTATCATATCCGTGGCGTACGGAACGGCGAACGATTCGTTCTCGAAATAAATCGTATACTGAAAAGCGGCTTCGCCGGTGACGAAATGATTTTCCATCACGCCGACGGGATCGACCGTCTTGTCATTGGGGTCCAGATCGAGATCCAGGGAAAGACCCGGGAAAAGGCCGACCTGTTCCTCGAAAACCCTGTGGTTGTTTGCCGGTACGATGTCGTAAGTCGTGGTGTATATATCGCCAATCGTATGGACGAATATGGAATCCAGGCCGCCGGGTATTTCAACGAACCACTCGACGTGATATGCTTCGCCCGGATAAATTGTCCCGACACTCCAGGTCATTGTACCGTTCAATTCGGAGGCGGTGGGAACGCTAAACAGGTATACAAACTCCGATGGTATTGTAATTACCAATTCCACGTTTTCCGCCGCAATATAGCCGACATTACGAATCTCACTATAGTAGTGACGGTCAGATGAGGGCGACCGGGGAACACCCGGCGCCCAGAGATAATCGAAGCGTAAATCGCATGAGGGAGGCAGGTCCAAATATGCGAATCCATTCCGGTACGGAGGAGCCCAGGTCAGGCCGGAACTATCCCTGAAAGAAATCGGCCCGGTAACGGGGTCGGTGGTTATTTCCAGAGGATAGGTTCCGATAGCGGCCTCCGGGTTTGTGGCAAAATACAGCTCCGCGATTACCTCTCTAATTCCACCGGTATCAAGAAACGGATTGGCGCTCCCTCCGGTATCCGCCTCCCCGTAAATTGTCACTATTCCTATTTCATTGCTGTCCACAACCGATATATCGTCCCAGTAAACAATGTCTCCATATAGCTGGCAACCTACAAAAAATAATACGAAATTATCGTATGAAATCGGTATATTGATATAATCTATTTCCTCATCGCTTAATACCGAAACCGGTATTACAACCTGTTCCCGGACAAGTACCGAATCATATCCCACGTAAACGGAATCCTCAACATCAGCGAGTATTCGAACGAATCCGTTCTGATATATAGGAGTCCACTCTTGAGAACCGGGAACGTCGCCGAAAATAATCGGCCCGGTATAAGGATCAACGGTTATCTCAAGAGGATAAATACCGCCGGGCGCCGTGGGAGAAACGCTGAAATAATGTTCTACGATTAATTCAAGTTCGCCCGAAGTATTCAGCGGCGGTGAT
>CP070813.1:3639301-3645143 GCA_020344055.1 Candidatus Zixiibacteriota bacterium
CGGCATAATTCACCGTGTCGGCAAAGGTGCCGTCACCGTTGCCAAGAAGCACCGAAACATTATCGGAATTAAGATTTGCCGAGGCCAGGTCGAGATCGCCGTCGCCGTCAAAATCGGAGGCAAACACGGACCAGGGGCCATCGCCGGCGGTATATGTTGCCTGTGCGGCGAAGGTGCCATCACCGTTGTTCAAAAGCACCGAAACATTATCGGAATCAAGATTTGCCGTAGCCAGATCGATATCGCCGTCGCCGTCAAGATCGGCGGCAAAAACGGAAACGGGGCAACTGCCGACGGCATAATTCACCGTGTCGGCAAAGGTGCCGTCACCGTTGCCAAGAAGCACCGAAACATTATCGGAATTAAGATTTGCCGCAGCCAGGTCAATGTCGCCGTCGCCGTCAAGATCTGCCGCGTATAACGAAAAAGGCTGCCAACCGGCAAAATAAAAGTAGGCAGGGACAAAGGTGCCGTTGCCGTTGTTCAAAAGCACCGAAACATTATCGGAAAGGAGATTCGCCGTGGCCAGGTCGAGATCGCCGTCACCGTCAAAATCGGAGGCAAACACGGACCAGGGGCCATTGCCGACGGCATAATTCACAGGGGCGGCGAAAGTGCCGTCACCGTTGTTCAAAAGCACCGAAACATTATCGGAGATGTAATTAGCCGCGGCCAGGTCGAGATCGCCGTCACCGTCAAGATCAGAGGTAAACACGGATGTGGGGTTATCGCCCGTAGCATAAGTAACACGAGAAGGGAAACTGGCCGAAGCAAGGGCTGATTCTACAGTGAACATCCAGATGTAATCGGAAAGCGGTACCCCGTCCAGCGGTTCTATATCTTCCGTTAAGAGCACCGTGACTATTTCGCCCTCGGCAAAATCGACGGAGGGATCGAACGTCGCCGTCCTGGAGAGCGAATCATAAGTTATAATCCCGGTACGAATGCCGGTGTACATACCGCTTACCAGGAACGTGGAGTCGTTTATGGTGGTCGGATCCATATCTATGCTGAAAGTGGCCGAAATGTTTGTGGAAACCGACGCGTCAAGTCCATTCTGCGACGGCGCGGTGGAGACGATTCGAGGTTTATCAAGATTAAATAGCACCGCGACATTTCCTGCAGACACAGCCAGGTCCATTCTGCCGTCGCCGTTGAGGTCGGCGGAGAATACGCAGCCGGAAATATGGCCGATATCATAAGCAAGCTGAGGCGCGAAAGTTCCATCACCGTTGTTCAGCAAGACTGAGACGCTGTCGGATTGAGCGTTGGCCGTTGCCAGATCCAGGTCGCCGTCCCCGTCAAGATCCGAGGCAGAGGCGTAAAAAGGCCATGCGCAGGTGGCGTAAGTCGTCTGGGCGGCGAAAGTGCCGTCACCATTGTTCAGAAGAACCGAGATGTTGGTGTCGGCATAATTCGGGGCCGCCAGGTCGGGGTAGCCGTCGCCGTTGAGATCCCTCGCAAGCACTGAATAGGTGCCATCACCGGCCGGGTAGTCTATACGCGATGCGAAAGTGCCGTCGCCGTTGTTCATTAAGACCGAGATGTCATCCGAATAGCGGTTTCCGGTCGCCAGGTCCAGGTCACCATCATTATCCAGATCTGCCGAGAATATTTGATTGGGGCCAATGCCTGCGAGATAAAGCGTGCGCGTGGCGAAACTGCCGTTTCCGTTGTTCAATAAAACGGCAAGAGTATCGTAGTAATGGGCCACCGCCAGGTCGGGGTAGCCGTCGCCGTTGAAATCGCCCGCGAAAACCGAGGTGGGCGTGCGGCTGGTTTCATAGGTGTAATAAAGGCCGAAAGCACCGCTGCCGTCGTTCAAAAGTACCGAGACGCTGTTGGTGTCGTTATTCGTCGCCGCCAGGTCGAGATCGCCGTCGCCGTCGAAGTCGGCCGAGAACGTCGAGCGGGCATACCCACCGATTTCATAATCCACATGGGTGGCAAATGTGCCGTCGCCGTTGTTCAATAGAACCGAAACGCTGTTAGAATCGAAATTGCCCGCCACCAGATCGAGATGGCCGTCACCGTTGATATCCGCCGAAATTACCGAAGGGGCTCCGGTCTCAACTGCGTAAGCTGAATCCAGAACAAAACTGGCGGAAGCGAATGCGGATTCAACCGTGAACGACCAGGCGTAATCGGTAATCGGTACACCGATAGATGATTCTATACCATCGGTCAGAACCGCCGTGACTATTTCACCCTCGGCAAAATCGTCCGTCGGATCGAACGTCGCCGTCCTGGAGAGCGAATCGTATGAGATTATTCCCTCGTGCGGGCCGGTGCACATGCCGTTTACCAGGAACGTGGAGCTGTTTATGGTGGTCTCATCCATATTTAGGTTGAAGGTAACGGAAATGTCCGCGGAAATAGCCGCATTTAGTTCATTCTGCGAAGGCACGGTGGAGATGATTTTTGGGAACGGCAGATTAAATAATACCGAAACGCCATCGGACCCGCTGGTTGCCAGATCGAGTTTGCCGTCACCGTTAAGGTCGGCGGAGAATATCCAGTTCGGCTCGCAACCTACAGCATATGCGGATTGCGGGGCGAAGGTCCCATCACCATTATTCATCAGAACCGAGACATCGCAGGATGAGGGGTTTGCCGTTGCCAGATCCAAGTCGCCGTCGCCGTCAAGATCCGAGGCAAAAACTGAAAAAGGACCGTTCCCGACATCGTAGGTCGACTGGGCGGCGAAAGTGCCGTCACCGTTGTTCAGAAGAACCGAAACCGTGCTATCATCATGATTCGCCGCCGCCATGTCAACGTAACCGTCGCCGTCAAGATCCCCGGCAAACAGCGAATAAGTTAAAGCCCCGGCCGGGTAATCAACATGCAGTGCGAAGGTGCCGTCGCCGTTATTCATCAAAACCGATACGTCGTTAGAATAGCGGTTTGCTGTCGCCAGGTCCAGGTCCCCGTCATTATCCAGGTCGGCCGAGAATATTGACATCGGCCTGCTATGAACGGCATAAGTTACATACGCGGCAAATGTTCCGTCGCCATTGTTCATCAAAACCGAGACAACGTTATCATAACTACAAGTCACCAGGTCGGGATAGCCGTCGCCGTTCAAATCCGCCGCGACTATCCCTAGAGGAAGACTGTAGACGGTGTAAGTGTAATGAGATCCAAAAGTGCCGTCGCCGTTATTAAAAATTACCGAGACGCTGTTGGTATCGTTATTCGCCGCTGCCAGGTCGAGATCGCCGTCGCCATCGAGGTCGGCCGAGAAAATTGAGCGGGCCACCCCGGCGATTTCATATGTCACAGAGGCGGCGAAAATGCCGTCGCCGTTGTTCAATAGGATTGAGACGCGGTTAGTGTCGCTATTGCATGTCGCCAGGTCGAGATCGCCGTCACCGTCGAGATCGGCCGAAATTACCGCCCTCGGATTAGCTCCAACGGCGTAAGCCGAATCGAGAAAAAACGTTCCCGGAGCTACAACCGATTCAACCGTGAACGACCAGGCGTAATCGGAAATCGGCACACCGACAGATGATTCTATACCATCCGTTAGAACCGCCGTGACTATCTCACCCTCGGCAAAATCGACCGCCGGATCGAACGTTGCGGTTTTCGAGGGCGCGTCATAGGTGATCGTCCCCGAATGCGGGCCGCTGCACATACCGCTCACCAGGAACGTGGAATCGTTGACCGTGGCCGGGTCGATATCAGTGTTGAAAGTAACCGATATGTTCGTGGAAAGGGCGACATCCAGCTCGCTCTGCGACGGCGCGACGGAGACGACTGCGGGCGCGAAGCAGGTTATGGAAAACGGTATCACCGGAGCCCCGTAGGGACCGCTGTTATTGATATAGGCATCGGCTTCGTAGGTGCGGTCAGCCACGATAGTCGTACCCCTGAGGTCGGCCATGAACACGATCTCGGCGGAATCGCCGGGGGCGATGGTGCCGGAACTTCCCGATAGAATAGGTAGCCATTCTGGCCACGAAGTGAATAAAACCGCCAAAGCATCGTGAACGTAAGGCTGGTTGTAGGCCACCTGCAACCCGATTGTACCGCTGCCATTTTGAATACCGATCGTAGCTGAGTTGGTAGGATCATTCATGCTCTGATACTGGTAGGTAATTTTACCATTGGCAATGATTATAATCTGGAACGTATAGGGACCCCCACTCCAAAAATACGGGACATTTAACCATGAGACTACAAAGGAGTCGTTGGCTGCGTAGTAACGGATTTCGCCACCTGTTTCAGGATCAAGATCGTCCCAGAAACCATATGTCGCGGCTCCAGCAACGTCACCTGGAATCGGCGCTTGCGGAATCGGCAAGTTATTGTAGTATATATATCCGCCGGGATCGGGGATAGGAATGAAAGACCCGAAACCGTTGGAGCAAACCCAGAACTGGCTATATGATTCTCCATAGAAGTCAAAATCGAATCCCAGGTTGAACGGTCCCGCGATATCGTCATCCGTTAACACGATAGGAGTACCTGTGCTGGATATATCCACCCAGTTGTACTGCGGGCCGCCTGGTTCGTCGGAATCGATCCAATAGTAACCGAACCCGTCAGGCCCCCCGAGCGACAAAATCTGAGGCGGGTAGATGGGTTCCTGTACGGCTCGTTTACTTGCCTTATGATCATTCTTGTCAAACAAGTTCGAATTTTCTATAGGTCCTCTTTCCGGCCTCGAAATGTCTTCGTACGGGTACTGTTTTTCCATGGCGCCATCAAAATTGATATCGGGAATCTTATAATTATTTGGAAATCCCGAAAGCGCGCCGCCGCCCGGTTGGGGACCGACATTGTAATACATGGGGGCGGAGCCGGTATTGTAAAGCGTCCTGGTATAGACCGCGGTATCGCCGACGGCAACGCTATCGACAACCGGCGAGGTGTCAACGGTGGCCATCGGGGCGGTAAGCGCGACATTGTGCGTCGTCGTCTGGTTCTGGGCAACGGCCACCTGAGCTGTATCGGAAACGTAGCCGTCCGCTTCCACGGTAACGCTGACGTCCCCCGGGGCTATATCGATATGATAGTTGCCGCCGGCATCCGTGGTATCCACAATTATCGCTTCGGTGACCGAGCTGGCGGTTACGATAGCGCCCTCAATGGGCAGAGTCGTGTTGGCATCCGTAACCGTACCGGCAATAGATCCTGCGCTTGCGGTGATACTGAACGGTATTGCCGGAATCTCATAGGGGCTATCATAATTTATATAGACGATAGCCTCGTAGGTGCTGTCAGCCACAATAGTCGTACTCCTGAAGTCGGCCATGAACACGATCTCGGCGGAATCGCCGGGAGCTATGGTGCCGGAAATTCCGGATAGAGTAAACAGCCATTTTGACCACGTAAATAAAACCGCCAGGCTATCGTGAACGTAAGGCTGGTTGTAGGCTACCTGCAACCCGATTGTCCCGTCGGCGTTCTCGATACCGATGGTAGCCTGGCCAACAAGGCCTGTTATATTTTCGTATTGATAGATTATTTCTCCCTTAGCCAATATAATAATCTGGAAAGTGCATGACCCGCCATAACCGGTAAACGGAACATCGATATAAGAAACCACGACAGAATCATGGTTCTCATACCTGTAAACCTGTGCCCCTGACGGATCAATATCATCCCAGTACCCGGCAAGTAAGTTATTGGGTTCATCCGCAGCAGGTATAGGCGCGTTGTCCCACTGGACAGACGTCGAAGTGAAACTAAGAAATCCATGTGAGCAGATCCGATACGACGTGAAATCGTTACCATAAAAAGAAAACGTGAAACCTAATGGAAATGGCCCGACATTCGAATCAAGGCCCAATACCACAGGCGTTCCGATCGATGATATATCCACCCAGTTGTACTG
>CP070813.1:3645243-3651077 GCA_020344055.1 Candidatus Zixiibacteriota bacterium
GCCGGTCGAAGAGCGCTGCTGCGTGCTTCTGGGACGATGCGAAATCGGCAAGGTGAGCGAATATATCGGTATTCCCGGAGACACCCCGAAATACCGCCCCGAAAATCTCCCCGTTATCAAGGATGATCCGCTTTTCGAAAGAGACTACAACCTCTGTATCGGCTGTCTCAGGTGCGTCCGGGTCTGCCGGGATGTCCGGGAGGCCGATATCCTGGGAGCGGCCTGGAAGGACGATCGCTCGTGGGTAGGAACTTTGAAAGAAGGCCATCTCAAGGAAGCGGAATGCCGTTTTTGCGGCGCCTGCGTGGAGGTCTGCCCCACGGGCGCGTTGCTGGATAAAGAAAACGTCCCTAAAGTCACCAGGGACGCGGCCCTTCCCTGCGTAGGCGGCTGCCCCGCGGGAATCGATATCCCCCGATACCTGAAACTGATCTCCCTGGGACGCTATAGGGAAGCGCTGGAGGTAATCAGGTCTCGGGTTCCTTTTCCGGGAATACTTGGATATGTCTGCTTCCACCCCTGCGAGGATGTCTGCCGCAGGGGAGAGATAGATCAGGCCGTGGCTATCTGCAGCCTGAAACGATTTGTGGCGGACGAGGTGCCGCTGGATGAATTAACTCCTGTCAACAGGAATCCCGATACCGGCAAAAAGGTGGCGGTCGTCGGTTCCGGCCCGGCGGGATTGACCGCTGCTTATTATCTTAATATAGCGGGTCATCAGGTTGATATATTCGATGAAAATGAAAAAGCCGGTGGTATGCTTCGTCACGGAATACCCGCATACAGATTGCCTGAAGAGGTACTGGATCGAGAGCTTGAGACTATCGAAGATGCCGGAATCAATTTCAAGACGAATCACGAAATCGGAGATAATTACGGGATCGAGGAGCTAAAAGCTGCCGGTTACGACGCTATTCTGATTGCCGTGGGAACCTCTGCCAGCAAGATGATCGATATTGAAAATATTAATCTCGAGGGCATCTATCCCGCCCTCGATTTTCTCAGATCGGCCAAGTTTGATAAGAAGCCTGCCCTGAGCGGAAAGGTGGTCGTAGTCGGTGGCGGTAATGTCGCCATAGACGCCGCCATGACATCGTATCGTCTGGGCGCTGAAAATGTTACGCTGGTATGCCTGGAGTCACGGAAAGAGATGCCGGCGCATGAATGGGAAATAGCGCAGGCCGAGGAAGAAGGGGTCGAAATAGTTAATTCCCGTGGTCCGAGAAGGTTCGGATCCGGTAATGGCCGAGTCTCATCGGTCGAATTTAAGAAATGTACAAGAGTTTTCGATGAGCAGGGCAGATTTAATCCCGCCTATGATGAGAATGATATTATAAAAATCGACGCCGATTTTGTCGTGGTCGCCATAGGACAGGAAACCGCTGGCGATGTTGTCGATTATATCAGACAGCAACAAAACGTAGCGGGCAACCTCGTCAGAGTTGACGGCGATTTCGCTACGGGGATCGAGGGGGTATTCGCGGCGGGTGACGTGGTGAAAGGGCCGTCCTCTGTTATTGACGCCATAGCGGTAGGGAGAAGAGCGGCGGAGGCTATCGATAAGTACCTGGGCGGCAGCGGGCTAATAGAGACTGAGCCTGCTTTTATTGAAAAAGATGATCCAAAATTGGAGTCGCAACCCGAGGCTATCCTGCGGGAAAGGCGGACGGGGAAGATCGCCGATCCAATTGTGAGAAAAAAGGAATTTTGCGTTATCGAAGAAACATTGGAAGAAACTGTAGCCAGGCTCGAGGCCGGACGCTGTCTGCAGTGTCACCTCAGGCAGCAAATCACGCCGGTAATATTGCCTCCGGAATTATGGTTGTCATTGGATATGGAAAATGTCGAAAAAGCCCCGGAAACAGAAGGAGTTTTCCAATTGCTGGATGCCGAAAAAAAGGTAATAAAAATCAAAGGGACCGCCAATCTGAAACATGACCTGCTCGAGAGCCTGGAAAATCCCGGAAACGCCGTTTATTTTGAGTGGGAGGAAGATCCCATGTATACCAAGCGCGAGAGCGAGCTCATACAGCAGTATCTTCAGCAATATGGCGAAATGCCGGGTGGTGGTGCGGATGACGATCTTGATGACCTTTTTTAATACCATTTTATAATGGAATTTTATATTTTCAGTTGCCGGTAAAAATGGGGGCGACGGAAGAGAATGCGATGGTTTTTGATATTATTGAATCATTGAGAGGTAAAGGATGGGAGCCGAGGTTCTCGGCCTCCGGCCCTCGCCTTGCTGAAGCTATTGAAAACTATAAAAGCCTCGGATATGAGGTTAAAACGATTCCCGTGAAGGAACTTGTCGCTGAGGGGTGCAAAATCTGTTTTGAGGACGAATCGGATGATTCGGCGATGATTTTTACCAGGGGATCGGGTAGTTCCGAAGATGATGAACTGTTTGATGAATAATATGACAGCCCGCTTTGATCTTACAGCTGTGGGTGATGAAAGGAGTCTGAGTGATGAAAGCCGCCGTTTTTTATGGTCCCAACCAGCCGCTGAAGATAGAGGAAGTTCCCACCCCTTCGCCGGGCCCGGGAGAGTTGTTGATAAAGACCGCAGCCTGCGGCGTTTGCCATACCGATCTGCATTATATAGATCACGGGGTCCCGACCTTTAAAAAACCTCCTCTTATTTTAGGGCACGAACCTTCGGGCATAGTAGCCGGTATGGGAGACGGCGTTACCGGATTCAAGGAAGGCGATAAGATATTGCTGCCAGCCGTCTTGACCTGCGGCCATTGCGAACCATGCAGGACCGGCCGGGAGAACATCTGCGAGAGCATGATTATGTTCGGCAATAATATCGATGGGGCTTATGCCGAATATGTGCTGGCTCCCGCCAAAGATACCTTCCACCTGCCTGATGAAGTGCCCCTGGAAGAGGGCTCGATAATAGCCGACGCTATCTCCACCCCGTTTCACGCGGTGAAGAACCGTGCCAATGTAAAACCGGGGGATACCGTTGTGGTTCTGGGATGCGGCGGCGTCGGCATCAACATCGTGCAGGTCGCCGCGGCTGTGGGCGGTTCGGTTATCGCGGTCGATATTTCGCCGGAAAAGTTGGAATGGGCCAAAAAACTGGGCGCCGATATTACCATCAATCCCAGAGAGGACGAGAACTGGACCAAGACGGTGAAGAAGATGACCGGCGGCGGCGCCGATATCGCCATCGAGGCTATCGGAATTCCCACCACCATCGAAACCGCTTTCAATTCCCTGCGCGGCGGTGGACGCCTGGTTGTCCTGGGGTACACGCATAAGGATATCTCCTTGAATGCCGGTAAGATCATGTACCGCGAAATGGAGATAGTCGGATCGCTGGGCTGCCGGCCGGTCGATTATCCCAAGCTCATCGAATTGTGCAGGATGGGCAAGATCAAGGTGAAAGAGTTGGTTACCGCCAGGTTCAAGCTGGACAAGATAAACGACGCATTTGACCTATTGAGAAAAGGCGAGGGGCTCAGATCAATCGTCGTCTTTTGATTAATTGCCTCGTGGATCTACAAGTAATTTAAGGTCCACGAAACTATCTCTTGAACTTCGACCGGTATTTTCGTTTCTTATCGGTCTGGATCGGCGGAAAAATGGATTCAGGCGGCGTCGGCGCTCGCCTATTTTTGCCGGATGAAAATAAAATATGTTTTATTGGTAATTAAATGTTTTGAGGTGAGGTTTTGAGATGGAAATCAAGAAGGTAGGTATTTGCGGCTGCGGGCTGATGGGCTCGGGGATCGCGGAAGTGGCGTCAAAGGCAGGCATGAATGTCGTCGTCCGGGAAGTTAGCGACGATTTTCTGAAAAAGGGTATGGGGCGTATTGAAAAATCCCTGGATAGGGCAATCAGCAAAGGGAAACTCGACGAGGCCGGAAAGAAAGAGATTTTCGGGAGGATAAAAGGAACGACCGATATCAAGGATCTGGCCGACTGCGACATAATCTGCGAAGCCATAATCGAAAATCTCGATGAAAAGGTTAAGCTGTATAAAGAACTTGACAAGACGGTTAAAAAAGAGACGATTTTCGCATCGAACACGTCATCGCTTTCAATCACCGAGATGGGCGCCGCCACCGATCGGGCCGCTCAATTTTGCGGGCTCCATTTTTTCAATCCCGTACCGGTAATGAAATTGGTGGAGGTGGTAAAAACCGTGGCCACCTCAAATGAAACCTTCGAAACCGCAAAGGCTTTCGGGGAAAAGATGGGTAAGGTGGTTGTCTCCTGCGGCGACAGCCCCGGTTTTGTGGTCAATCGCCTGCTGGTGCCGTATCTTCTTGACGCCATCCGTACACTGGAGGCGGGAGTCGCCACCAAAGAGGATATCGACAACGGTATGAAGCTCGGTTGCGGTCATCCCATGGGCCCGCTGGAACTGACGGATTTCGTGGGGCTTGATACCACCTATTATATCGCCGAGATACTGTTTAACGAATATAAGGATCATCATTATGCCGCCCCGCCTCTTTTAAAGGCCATGGTTAAGGCCGGTTATCATGGCAGAAAAACGGGACGCGGATTTTACGATTACAGCAAATAGTGGAAGTGGACGATTTCGTTGGCAAAAGTCAATCGGATAGAATGAAAGTGCGCTAATTTTCGGCGCAAAGGGTGAAAATATGAATTTTGAACTTACCGAAGATCAGCTGGCCGTACAGGAGGTAGCCAGGGGTTTTGCCGAGAAAAAGCTCATACCCCGGGCGGAGGAGTTTGACTCCGAGAGCAAGATGGATATGTCCTTGTTGAAGGAGATGGGCGATCTCGGGCTTATGGGCATAACGCTTCCCGAAGAGTATGGCGGGGCTGGCATGGATACCATGTCGTACGTTATCGCCTCCGAGGAACTGGCCAGGGGTTGTGCATCCCATGCCGCGGTTATCGGCCTGCACAATTCTCTCTACGGTTACCCCCTGCTGGAGTTCGGAACCGAAGAACAGAAGAAAAAATACCTTCCGGGTATATGCAGCGGCGAACAGGTGGGCGCTTTTGCTCTAACGGAACCCGGTGCGGGATCGGACGCAGCTTCCATTACGACCACCTATATTAAGAAAGACGGTGGTTACGTATTAAACGGGACGAAGATATTTATTACCATGGGTGCCGTGGCGGACAGCGTGATCGTTTTCGCCACTGTTAAGAAAGGTTCGGGGCCCAAGGGGATATCGGCGTTTATAGTGGATAAAGGAACCGCGGGGTATGAAATCGGAACCATCGAGAAAAAGATGGGCCTGAAAGCCTCGCCCACCACGGAATTGATTTTCAGCGATTGCCTTATCCCGGAAGACAGCCTTCTGGGCCAGGAGGGCAAGGGGTTCCGGGTTGCCATGTCCACCCTTGACGGCGGCAGAGTGAGTTGCGGGGCCATGGCCGTGGGAATCGCCCAGGCCGCTTTCGAGATCGCCCTTAAGTATTCCAAGGAAAGGGAACAGTTCGGGAAACCGATATCGGCTTTTCAGGCCATCCAGTTTCACCTGGCGGAGATGTCGGTGATGATTGAGAACGCCCGCCTGCTGGCGTATAAAGCGGCATGGTTAAAGGACCAGGGCAAACCGTACAGCCTGGAGGCGGCGCAGGCGAAGTTATACGCCTCCGAAATCTCCACGCAAGTAACCCACAAAGCCATACAGGTTCTCGGCGGTTACGGTTATATCAGGGAGTACCAGGTAGAGAGGATGTATCGCGACGCCAGGGTTACGGAGCTGTTCGAGGGAACCTCGGAAATTCAAAAGCTGGTTATCGCCAGGCACCTGCTAACCAAGAAATAGACGGTAAACAATAGCCGATGACGGAAAAAGGGGTTGATACAATGAGAGAGATTACGGTATTCGG
>CP070813.1:3651177-3657002 GCA_020344055.1 Candidatus Zixiibacteriota bacterium
TCCGACAACGTTTCGGTTCTCTTGAATTACGGCAACGGGACCTTCGCGCCCCAGACCGTTTATGCCGCAGGCAATTTTCCTTCGTCTGTTTTTGCCGCCGATCTTGACGGCGACGGCGATATGGATCTGGCCACAGCAAACCGTGGTTCCGACAAC
Source organism: Candidatus Zixiibacteriota bacterium (assembly GCA_020344055.1). GTDB lineage: Bacteria > Zixibacteria > MSB-5A5 > UBA10806 > UBA10806. Next base: position 3,651,334 of record CP070813.1, read on the forward strand.
GTTTCGGTTCTCTTGAATTACGGCGACGGAACGTTCGCGGCCCAGACCGTTTACGCCACCGGGTCTGGTCCTCACTCTGCATTTGCCGCCGATCTTGATGGCGACGGTGATCTGGATCTGGCCACGGCGAACTATGGTTCCGACAACGTTTCGGTTCTCTTGAATTACGGCAACGGAACTTTCGCAGCCCAGGCCCTTTATGCCGCTGGCATTTATCCTACCTCTGTTTTTGCCTCCGATCTTGATGGCGACGGCGATATGGACCTCGCCATAGCGAACGGTATTTCCGACAACGTTTCAGTCCTATTAAACGCCGGATACTATTATGTGGTTGGCGATGTCAATGGAAGCGACAGCTATAACGGGCTTGATATCACCTATAGTGTGAATTTCTTTAAAGGCGGTTCCGAGCCGACGTGTGCGTTTGGTTCCTTTCCTATTCCTCCTTGCGACTCGTTCTTCTATTGCGGCGATGTTAACGGCAGCTGTTCTTTTAACGATCTGGATATTTCCTATGGCGTAAACTATTTCAAGGGTGGAGCGGATCCGTTTCCCTGCGCCGATTGCCCGCCGGTGGGAATTACAACGTTTTCGGCGCCGATCTCCAGGATGAGATAATACGGCGGACCGAGCATAGTTTGGGTTGAGTAAAAGTGCCTGCGGGCCCGCAAATAATATTATAATATAGACGTAAACGTAGCTTGACATATCCATAAAAAAGCCTTGCCGATAAATTGGGTATGCTTATATTTAATTTAAATATTCTTCATTGGGCGGCCGCTTTGATGTAGTAATACAATCAAGATTTTCCTAGAGGAACGATCGGGGGAAAAAAATGAGAACGTTTTTCATGGTTATTATTTTAGCAACGGTATTGTTATTCGTTCCGGCTTCCGTATTTGCCCAGGTGCCGCAGGTGGTTTCCACCATTCCGGAGCAAAACCAGCGGAACGTAGCCGATTCCACGAATATCTCCGTAACCTTCGATACGGACATGGACCCGGCCAGCATTAACGATTCCACCTTTGTAATCAACGGTATGAGCACCGGACTTCATGGCGGAACCCTGACTTATGATTCACTCACCAGAACGGGAACATTCGATCCGGCGGAAAACTTCGCTTCCGGCGAGATCGCAACGGCGGTTCTTACAGAGGGAGTTAAATCGGTGGGTGGAATTCCGCTGGGAAGCGGTTTCGCCTGGTCATTTACGCTGGAGGCAGGGGAGGCGTCCGCCATTTTCTCGGATCATACCGATTACGGCGTGGGCGCCGGACCTCCTTATGTATTTGCGGCGGATCTTGACGGCGACGGCGATCTGGATCTGGCAACAGCCAACTCTAATTCCGATAATGTCTCGGTTTTATTGAACAACGGTGACGGAACGTTCGCTACACATTCCACCTACGCCGTGGGCTCTTTTCCTGTCACTGTTTTTGCCGGCGATTTTGACGGAGACGGCGACCTGGATCTGGCCGTCGCAAACTTTAATTCCAGCAACGTTTCGGTTTTATTAAACAACGGCGACGCGACTTTCCCGGCCCCGGCGGTTTATGCCGTAGGCTTAACTCCCGTCCCTGTTTTTGCGGCCGATCTTGACGGCGACGGCAATCTTGACCTGGCCACGGGAAACTTCAGTTCCAGCAATATTTCGATTCTTTTAAACAATGGCGATGGCACTTTCGCGACTCAAACGGTTTATGACTCCGGGCCCTATCCTTTCTCTATTTATCCCTCCGATCTCGACGGGGACGGCGATCTGGATCTGACCGCCGCCAATATGGATATCAGCGACGTATCGGTTCTCTTGAATAATGGCGACGGAACCTTCGCGGCCAGAACCGTCTATACGGCAGGATATATTCCTTCCTCCGTTTTTAACGCCGATCTTGACGGCGACGGCGATCTGGATCTGGCTACAACCAACGCCGGTTCCAACGACCTTTCGGTTCTCCTGAATAACGGTAATGGGACCTTCGGGGCGCAGACCGTCTATGCCGCCGATTCCATTCCCGGATTCGTCATCGCCGCGGATCTTGACGGCGACGGCGACCTGGATCTGACCGCAGCGAACAACGGTTCCGATAATGTTTCGGTTCTTTTGAATAACGGCGACGCGACCTTCGCGACCCAGACCGCTTATGATGTGGGCTCCTCCCCCGGCAATGTTTTTGCAGCCGATCTTGACGACGACAGCGATCTGGACCTGGTCACAGCGAACCTTAATTCCAACAATATCTCGGTTCTATTTAACAAGGCCGGAGGATGCGATTACGTTGTCGGCGATGTCAACGGCAGCGACAGCTACAACGGGCTGGATATTACCTACGGTGTTAATTTCTTCAAGGGCGGTTCCGATCCGATGTGTGATACCTGCCTGTTATGCCCCGATTGGTGGTATTGCGGCGATGTCAACGGCAGCTGCTCTTATAATGGTCTCGATATAACCTACGGCGTTAACTATTTCAAAGGGGGAGCAGATCCGATCCCCTGCGGCGATTGCCCGCCGGTGGAGTGAGGATATAGCCGTAGGTCGGGTTAAATTTATCCCAAGATCCGACGCCGGGTTTTATTATGGGATTGTCGCTAAAAAATCGGACTTTGGTATTGAAATTAATAGAATAAAAGTGTAACTTGCATTAGTATTGAACGTCTTTCCATCTCTGCTGAGGACCGTTCGACGATGGGTTGAGCAACCTTGATTCGCATCCCCATCTATCACTTCTGAAATTTAATTGAAAATTAAATTCGCTGTAACTCTGAGGAGGAGAGAGATGCGAGCTAATTTTTCAACACTTAGTATCTTGGCAATAGTCCTGGGCTTCGCCTTGTTTGCGGGCGAATTCGCGCTGGCTCAACAGAGTACCACGGGACCCGTGCCTCCCGTAGGTATAGAGCGCGGGATCAAACCGGTCACGCGCCTGCAGATCGCCATTGCCGGGGTCCCGTCCTATATCTGGCAGCATGGCTGCGGCCCCACTGCTGTGGGCATGGTGGTCGGTTATTGGGATGGCAACGGGTATCCGAATCTGGTGCCCGGCGATGCGTCCACTCAAACGGCGGCGGTAAACGCTATGATAGCGGACGACAGCGGCAATCCAAATTGCACCCTTCCAGACGGCGATCATTACCAGGATTATTCCTGCCCCCTTGATTATTCACCCGGCCCGATTCTGCAGGACAGATCGGAAACCGGGGGAGCACACGCCAGCAACTGCGTGGCGGATTTCATGGAGACCTCATGGAGTTCGGAAAGCAACTATTATGGCTGGAGCTGGTTTTTCGATGTGGGACCGTCTTTCGTAAATTACGTAAATCTTGTCGCACCAGCATACGGTCCGACTGCGAACAGCTTCGCGTATCCCGATTTTTCTTTCGCCGATTACATGGCTGAAATCAACGCCGGACGGCCCGTGGTCTTATTGGTGGATACAGACGGGAATGGATATACCGACCACTTTGTCACCGGCATCGGCTATAACGATAGCACGATGGAGTATGGAATTTTCGACACCTGGGATCATTCAATCCACTGGTTCGATTGGGAACCTATCGGGAGTCCCTGGGGAATATACGGGGTAACAACCTTTTCATTGGCGGCCCAGCAACCGATCCCCACACTCTCCGAATGGGGAATGCTGATAATGGGGCTGTTACTGCTGGCGGCGGGGACGATTGCTATCATAAGAAGAAAGCCGGTATTGGCGAACAATCTCGCCCAAAACCGATAACCGGGCGTCGGCAGACAAACCGCCGACCTACGTTTCGTAGTTTCGCCGGTATTTGCACTCCTACCATAAAAAAAGCCCCGATATCTTTTATCGAGGCTTTAATGGCGTCTTTACCGCTAATATTATCTTGGCCCTTTATCAGGGGCGGGGCTGCTTCCGGGGCCGGGGCAATCGCGGTCACGCATCTTGTGTTGCATCCTGTCCCGGTCACCATGGAATCTTCCCGATTTACCCCTTTTACGCTCGTGTTTGATCACTTTTTCGAGTTGTTCTTTGTTCAGCACCTTTCTCATTTCCAGACGATGTTTAAGCCTGGCCTCGGCGATTTCGGCTTTCAACGCCGATATCTGTTTTTGTTTTCCCAGAACCGCTTTCTCATCGACCTCGGTTTTTCGCATCATATTCCGCATTTCCAGCCTGGCCTCTTTCAAAGCGGCGTTCTTCTGTATCATCACTTTCTGATGCTGAAACCTGAGATCTTCCATTTTCTGCTGTTGCTGCTCGGTGAGATTGAGATCCTTGTCCTGCCAAATCGGCCCGCGCTGAGCGCCGGCGGTCGACAGGGAGAAAAGCAACATTAACGACAAGACTAAAATGATTTTTTTCATGATATCCTCCTTACTCGGATACATCTCTTCTGCGTTGACCCATTCCGCGACGGATATCGCGGATGTTTTCCTGCAGTCTTCGTCTGAAATGCTCCTCGAAGACCAGGAGTTTCGCAATCTGTTTTATCGATAAAACTCCGGATACGTCTTTTATAAACTCATCTCTCAAGCTCGCGAACCGGTTGTCAAGCGCCGTAAGCTCGTCAATAGCCTTTCGTATCTCCTTTTCCGACGGATTTTCCTTTTCGGCAAGCCCGCTCAACTTCTCAATAACATCGTTCCGATCTTTCATAAGTTTCTCATGCGCCTTCTGATGTTCATTATAAATGGGGAAAAACTTTTCGGATTGCTCTGTGGTCAATCCTATAGCCTCAGTCAATTGCCATATTTTAACCGTCTCTATCCTTTTACGCATTCTTTCACGCCTGGGACCATCCTCATGCCAGGGCCCGGGACCGGGCTGCCCGTAAGAAACTGATACCAAAACCGTAAAAATAATCGCCGCAGAATATTTTAAAATCTTCATCACGCGCTCCCGCTTTTGTAATTTAATCGTTCATATAAAATATCAAACTCTTCATCGGAAAGAGATTCGATCAGATTGTCAACACCGCTGTCGTATAATAGAACCTCTTCCATGAGTTCCAGATCATCTTCGATGTTATCAAAAGACGACAAAACCCTCGAATCCAGCTCCTCCGGGACGTACGTTGAAAAAGGAGGACTCCAATCGATGATTTTGACTGTTTCGGTTTCGGTATCGTGATTGACCCTGTTAGGAAATATGACGAACATAACCAAGATCGCCGCCACCGCCGCCGGCACCCAGGCCCATCGCAATGAAAATATCGATTCCAGTATTCCCGCTTTAACATCTTCACGACCGGGCGACTGAATTATTTTATCAAAGGTGATATCATCCAGCTCGCCGGGCAATACCTCAAAATCCTGACTGTTTAAGATCTCTCTCAGCCGTAAGATCTCTTTATAATACAAACCGCATTTCTCACAGCTTTCTATATGCGACCTTAACGCGGAATCTATCTCAAGCGACGAGCCCCCGAATTCCAGATCGATTCGTTTCCGGAAATCCTCGCACTTCATACCGATTCACCTTTCACGTAATCGCCAAGGTCCGCTTTCAGCTTTTTAACGGCGTGATGAAAATTGGCTTTGGCGGCGCCTTCGGTTATGCCCAGCGTCCGGGCGATTTCCGAATACGGTTTCTCCTCATAATATCTCAATACAAATACCATTCTCTGCCTTTCCGGGAGTTTCTTCACCGAATCGTCAATTCTGGCGGAGAGCTCATTTTGCAGAATATTTTCGG
>CP070813.1:3657102-3662869 GCA_020344055.1 Candidatus Zixiibacteriota bacterium
CGACATGCTCTGTACATGACCCTGAATGACCCCTTTAGCAGGCCATGCGACAGCCTCACAGTTGTAACCCATTAAATTGAACCAGTATTCCGCGCTCTGATACCAGGCAGTCCAGGCCCCTTCGCAGGGATCATCATACCACGGGCCGGTAAGCGAAAAGGAAGAATACGGCGGCGGAACGCCGTATCCCAGTGAATCGCCGCTTGCAGCGTCGATTATAACAATTCTCATATAATCGTCTCTCATGACCCTCACCACCCAGCAGGGATTTTCCGGGATCGGATCGACTATATAAACGTCGGATTCGGGTGAAACGATATATAGGGTAGAGCTGATCGGTTCCCCCTCTACTCGGGATTCCGCTTCCCCGGCATCGATATTAACGGTAATATTTCGAGGAAGATCCTCACGCCAATTCATTTTTTTGCTGAGAAACTGTTCGGTTTCGCTGTCAAATTGATAGACGATCTGGTCTTTTTCCACAATGGCGCCGTCTATGGTTCTCTGATGCCAGAATACTATCAGATCACCGATTTCCATTCGTTCGAATTCTATGTCACCGGTCTCGTATGGTTTCAGCAGATCATCCAACTCGGCGTATGCTTGAGAAGCCATTATTGGAATAATTACGACATGTATCAAAAGGGTGAAAATTAAAATCGAGTATTTCATCAGCTCTCCCTGCCCGTCTTTGTTTTCCAAATCCCGCCGTTCAGTTAGGCGGATAATCTGAATTGAACACCTTTGTTGAAAACAAAATGTGTTCTATTTTGAGTAATATATGTTGCTATTAATATAATGTCAATGCATGAATCCACTTTTATCAGGAGATTTCTCGCGTATTATGCTTTTGATACAGCTCTTTTCCTCCTCACCACCGCCGCGGTCCCCGCAGCCAGCAGCAACAGCGCCAATATCAGCATGCCCCATTCGGAGAGGGTGGGGATGGGGACTTCGATTACCTCCAACTCCACGTCTACAATGGTGGTATCATCTAACGTTACCGTTACGTTAGATATTACTGTGTCTATATGAAACTGATGAGAAAAATAAAGGTCATATACGCTTGTGGCAACAATCATGGAATAAGTGCCGTCACCGGTAGTGCTGTCGGTGCCGGTATGACCGGCTCCGTCATCAGCGTAAACTTCCACACCGGCGACAGGTCCGCTGGAGTCGGTTACGGTGCCGGTAATGGTACCTGTACCGCCGACCACGAAAGTAACCGGAATTATTTCAACCGCTTCGTCTAGATCGTTGCTTGTTATCACAATTCCACCGGTGTATGTACCGATGTTCAATTCGAGAGCGTCCATTGAAATCTCAACAAGATCCGGAAATCCGCCCGGAGGTATAGAACCAGAAGATATATCTGTCGAAAGCCAGAAAACGGGCTTATGGAATAGAATCGCCAGACTATCGTGAATTGCAGGCGGATTGCTATTATAGTCATATTCCAATCCTATGGTACCGTCGGCGTTTTCTATACCAATGGTAGCGGAAACATAGTGCCCTGCATGGTTCATTGTGTTATACTGATATAAGATCGAGCCGTTTGCGCTAACAATTATCTGGAAGTATAACGATGATCCCGTGCCGTTATAGTGAGGCACACCGTCATAGGAGATGATAAAGCGGCTGTTTAAGGAATCGGCATAGTAATATACGCTACCGCCGGAGCTGGGATCCAAGTAATCCCAGAAGATGGATAAAGTGTTTTCAGGCTCTCCAGGCGTCGGCATGTTGGTATTGCTCCCAGAAAACGAGGTGCTGGTGAAAGATGCCCAGCCGTTCGAACAAACCCTGATTTCGCTATACAAATTGCCATAGTAGTCTACCGTAAAACCAAGGGGAAACGGTCCTTGATTATCGTAGAAGTCGAGAGGAATCACGGTTCCGATGGAGGAGATGTCGATCCAACTGAATATCGGTCCTCCAGGTTCGTCGGAATCGACCCAGGCATAACCGTAGACATCGGGGCCGCCAGTACTCATCGGTTCAGGCAGGAAGTATGGTTCGACCAGCTCATTTTCACCAGGAAGGTCGTCTTTAAATTTCTCCTCGATTGGATGATATCCCGCAAGCTGACGTTCCGCTACAAAGCCACCGGTTTTGAGAAGAGGTTCAGGCGTACCGCCGACTCGTATAGCGGTCAGATCTTGATAGGAAGTAACAGTATATTCTAACGGGGCGTCACCGGAATTGTATATGGTGAGAGTATCGGCGTCGGAAAATCCGGGATCGGTGGCGCCGGAGATGGCCGGAGGAGTTACGATAATCTCAGGCGTGCCAATGGTGCAATCGGTAAGAGTCAGGTTATCTATATACCATCCGGGAAAATTACTTGTGAACGCACCGAAGGCCAGCCTGGCTTTTACCATGCTATTGCTGTAAAACGATAGATCGAATATTTCCTCCTCCCAGTATTGTTGATCCTGGCCCGAGAACAGGGAATCGGGGTAAAGAGGATTGTATGAACTGGACTCGCGACGATAACCGCCCTCCGGCGATACTATCGACCAGGATATTCCATTATCAGTCGAAATCGCGAAATTTCCGCCATCAAAATAATATTCGGTATAATACCAGGATCGAAATCCCAACTCCGGAAGGAAATTTAAATTCATCCAGAATTCCAGCGTGTGGAGACCCGATGAATAATTACCGTCCAGATTTGTGCCCCAGCATTTAGTAGGAGAATAAGCTGAATCAGGTCCGCTGGTGGGAACGCCCCATTCCCAATCACCGTTGCCCGTCAGACCTCCATTATCAAATTCAAAATCAATTATCACAGGTTCCGGACAACCACTACCGATATGTGTTGTCGAGTTTGATCCGAACTCACCGCCGGAATCGACCAAAACCTCGTTTAGGAATATCTTGAAGTATCCATCACCAACGATACAGCAAATGCCGTCACCGTCAGAATCGCTTATAATCCATTCATAGCAGCCATCATCATCCACACAAACAGTCCATGTATGTAGAGTCAGATAATCTTCGAGGGGACCATAAGAGGCGATTACTGTATGAGAGATTCGCTCCTTTAATTCCCAGGAGGTTTCTTCAGGAAAATAGTCAGTATAAATTTCGATTTTTATAGAATCTTCATCACAGGTTACTGAACATTCAAAGCTGCCCCCCGAATCGGGACACAACTCGCCCACAAACCATTCGCCGCCAAGAGAATCACATTCTGATTGACTTGTTGTCCCTGCGCATAAGCCGTAAACGCAACATGCGCCCGAAGGGGGTGGACATACAAAGTTCCCGCCGACATCCGGGCATTCCTCATACTGATACCAATCGCCGCTAAGAGAATCACAAGCAGATTCAATAAGCGTCGCCACGCAAGTATCATTTACGCAGCAGGCGCCTTCAGGCGGGCATGAAAAGTATCCTCCGAGATCCAGGCATGCCTGGTCCTTAAACCATAAACCTCCAAGAATAATACACTCCTGTTCGGTGTTGGTAACGGAGCAATTCCCGCTAATACAGCAAGCGCCCAGGGCGTAGCCGATAACCAGATCGACGATTGTCGTATCGTCTTCGGTCACTGAAACACCCGATATAACCGTATCTCTGTAATCTGGATGAGAAAAAGAGAGGTTATAAACGCTTACGGGAACTGTAATGGAATAGGTGCCGTCACCGACAGTGGTATCGAATCCGGCATGCAGGAATTGGTCACGGGCAATAACCTGTATGCCCGAAACGGATCCGCTTGAATCGGTAACAGTGCCGATAATGGTACCGTTCGCCAACGGCCCGGATATCCTGTTGTAAGGTCCGGCGAAAGTTGTATCGCCGGCGAATCTCATGCAATTATCCGGCTCCGCGCATGCCGGATAGTCGGCCTGGGCTTGATCGAATGCGTCTTTAACCGTCCATCCCTGGTTCATATAACCAAAAAAGGCATGCTGCCAACACCAAAAGTAATACCAGCAATTATCACAATGGGATGCCGACATTCCGCAGGGTCCAACAGTGGCAGTATTTATATTTAAGCCCTTTCTAAAGGCATGCGAAAACGAACCGGGTCCGGTATCGCATAATCCGTCGCAGCTCGCTATGAAAGCAAATCGCATTTCCGGGTAGTCGGCAATCCATGATTCAATATCGCTTGAATACGTCATTTCATAGGATGTTCCATCAATACATCCACTTTTAAAAGCGTAGCTATTTCCATGTGCTATTTCATAAAACATCCCGACATGGTTATTTTGAATATAACTCTGAATACTGGTGCGGGTGGGCCATTCCTCGCTGATACAGTCGTAACCCATCTGGTTAAACCAATATTTTGCATTTAAATACCAGCTATCCCATGCACATGAACAAGGATTATCATAACAGGGTCCTGACATCGAATACGATTCGTGAGGCGGGAGGATAGCGTAACCCAGAAATTCGCCGGTTACCGCGTCAATAATAACCGCATGTGTTACATCGTCAATAATCGTCCGCACCACCCAGCAGGGATTCCGCGGAACCGGATCAAGCTTGATTACATCTGATTCCGGGGAAATAATATATAGATTGGAAAACAATGGTTCCCCGCCCGCAATCGCCTCTGCTTCCCCCTCGGATATATTTGGCGCCTCAATATCCGTCAGGTCATCACGCCACTGCGTTTTTACGGCCAGAAGCTCTTCAGTAGCCTTATCGAATTGATAGACTATCTGGTCCTTTTCGACAATGGCATCGCCTATCATTCTTTGATGCCAGAAGACAATCAATTTGCCTATTTCATGCCTTTCGAATTCTTTGTCACCGGTTTCATACGGTTTTAGCAATTCGTCGACCTGGGCAACAGCTGTCGGTACGGCAAGCTGACATAGCATTACCAGCAGCGCTGTTGACAAAATCCTTTTCATGGTGTTCCTCCCGGATCGCTTGAAAGAATAATCATGTTCCTATACCCATAATATTTCCGATTTTCATCTTAATGCAGCCCGCTTCATCTTCACGTCCCGGATCAGAGTTGCCAGAACTGTCAAATCCGGAACAAGTTATAGTTTTAATTTACAATTCGGAGGAAAAACCAAAGCCAGTAATTCAAGTCTCAAACGCCCAGGGGGGAAATTAGGGACCGTTCGGAATAAGCTTAAAATACACTAATATCTTTTCTATGTCAACACATTAATCCACTTTTTCAGGAGAATTTCGCGTTTTATACTTTTGCTACAACTCTTTTCCTCCTCACCACCGCCACCGTCCCCACAGCCAGCAGAAGCAGCGCCAATATCAGCATCCCCCATTCGGAGAGGGTGGGAACGGGATTCGAAACTCTGTAATAGGGGCCGCTGAAATTCTCATCCCCGGCAAACCTCATGCAATTGTTAGTATCGGCGCAGGCGGGATAATCAGCCATGGCCTGGTCGAAAGCGGCTTTTACCGTCCATCCCTGATACATATAATTGAAAAGAGCGTCCTGCCAGGAGATAGAATAATCCCAGCAGAGAGCGCAATAGGTTTCCGCCATCCCGCAATAGCCCACCGTGGCGGTGTTGGTAACGCTCCCTTTTCTGAACTCGTAGGAGAATGTGTTATCACCGGTGTTACACATTCCCCCGCAGCTTCCGATAAAGGCGAATCGCATTTTCGGGTAGGACGCGATCCACGATTCAATATTACTCGCGGTCGTAAATTCGTAACTTGTCCCGCCGATACAGCCATTGGCGAACGAACCGCTTCCGCCGTGGGCCAGTTCGTAGAACATACCCGTCGACATGCTCTGTACATGACCCTGAATGACCCCTTTAGC
>CP070813.1:3662969-3668582 GCA_020344055.1 Candidatus Zixiibacteriota bacterium
TCCTGTTGCGCGGCAAGCCTCCGCAGGGCCTGCTGCTGGGAGAGATTCAGGGACATTCCCGGTTTCGGCAACTGCATCAGTGTCTGATTGTTTATGCCCTGCTGTCCCTTGGTGCATTGAGCCAGTCTCTCCATCATCTCCTTCATGCCGCTTCCGGAATTGCTGGAGCAGGCGTTATTCTTGGCCTGCAACAGCATCATAACCAGCGTATTCATGTTGGACATGGCGGACATCTCGCTTTTCACGGCTGCGTTGGCACGGCTGTTGTCGAGATTGTGGGATGCTTCCGCGAGATCCTCCAGGATTTGCCCCATAAGCCTCAATAACGGATTGCTTATATAAACCGTCTCTCCGGATATTTCGGAAAGCAGTTCAGCCGATCTCAAGGCCGCCGATTCAATCTGGGATTGCTGAGGGGCGAAACTCCTGATTATCTCCCGGGTCCTGTCATATGCGCGGGTGGAATCCAGGACCGATTCCTGGCGATTCGACAGATAAAGAAGATCCTCAGCAGCCTTCTGGATTTTCTTGGCGATCTGGGCCCTCATCCGTTGCTGCATACTGTCTCTGGCTCTCCTCATGGCCTCGGCGAGTTCCGAAAGATTCTGCTGGAGCCTTTTTCCTTTCGACTGGCAATTTCCCTTATTTCCCTGGCTCATGGATGATTTCATGCCGTTGAAATCCTCGGGGATCTCCGGGTTGCTTAGCTGTCGTTCCGCATCCGCCTTGGAATCCTCGGGGACGATTTGAGTATCCTGATCCATCTGTTTTAGCTGCTCGAACTGCTCTTTTAAGGAATTGAACTGATCCTGATTGGCCTGCTGGGGAGTTTCCAGGTCCGCGAGCTCTGAGGATTTTTCGCATGCCGATACGTTCTCGTTTATCTCTACCTGGTCCTCCAGGATTTTCTGAGCGAGCTCGGCCAGCAGATCCATTTTTTGTTCGATGGCCAGCTGTTTCATCAGAGACAGAGAGCGATCGAGGTTTTCGAGAAGCTCCTCGGCGGTCATCTGAAACTCTTCCAGGGCCTTTTTCATCTCCTCGGGATCCATATTCTTCAGGGCTTCCTCGAGCTTTTTCATGGCTTCCCTCAGCTCGGGAGTCGCTATTTCTTCCATGAGCCTGTTAAGCTCGTTCATTTTTTCGGCGATCTCCTCGCCGATAAGCCTGTTTTCCTCCAGCCGGTCGAGGTTTTTCTGCATCTCATCGGCGAGCTTCTCGAGGTTTTCGGCGATCTCCTTTTGCTTTTCCAATGCGCCCCTGGCTTCCTGCTGAGTCTCCCATTTGACCTCCGTAGCCTTGAGCATCTCCCTGGCGATCTCGTTCAGTTTTTCCTGCAGTTCGCGCTGGTCCTGCATGACCTCTTCCATATCATTGATCTGCTGTTCCTGAGATCCCTGGACCTCCGCCAGTATCTCATCCAGGCTCGGCAGCCGCGCGATATATGTTTTGGACTTGCTCCATTTCGGGCCGGATATGATATCGTTGTCGCTGACCTCGCAGTAGTAGTAGATCAAATCCCCCGGCATGGGGCCGATATCCTCGGTATCCCAGGCATATCTTACCCACTTCTCCAGTTCATTTTTATTCTCCAGCCGAATGTCAATTGTAACCTGCTCCCGCGAGCGCCCTTCCGATTCTATCCACCAGACCAGATTGAGCTTGTCGAAACCGAAATCGTCCGTAATCAAGATATCTATGGGGAGAATCATATCCTCGCTGAGATCGATATTTTCCGCCGGATAGATTATCTCAATAGAGGGGGGATAATCCTCCAGGATCTGGATATCGTACCAGATCGGCTCCGGGTTCGCTCTTCCCGCCGAATCGAGCATGGCGACCGTGTAACGGTCATTCTTCAGAATATCCATACGGCCGGATAGAGCTGTTCCGTCCATATCGAGTCTGATTTTCGAGGAGTCGGAGAACAACAGATACGAATCTTCAAGAGGCTTATTCGCCAAACCCGTTATGGTCGCTTTTGACCCTTTCAAGGCCGATATGTTTCCATCGTTGGGATTGCCGGAGGCGTCGGGCAGACCGGTATATTCGGGGTAATCGATTTTGACATTGATATCCACCAGTCTCGGAGGATCGACGATTTCTATATGAACCGTCTCCGATTCCACGTCGCCCGATCTGGCGTAAAGATCCAGGGACCTTTTAATTTTCTTGAAATTGTATACGAAAAACGGCACACCTGCGCTGTCGGATCTTTCCATCGGTTCGTAAGCCCATTCACCGTCCTCAAACTGAAAGTAAAGATCTACGCTTCGGGGGATTTTGCCTTCCGCTTTCGCGGTAATCGATAGGTCTCTGTTTCTGAAGAACTCCCCGCTTCCGGGAGTCAATACCAGCCTGAATTCGGGAGGCTTTACATATTCGGTCAACGGATGAGCGTAGAGTTTCCAGGATTGTCTTATTATGGAGGGATTAATAATAAAACCGACAATCGCGGCGACGACGATGACGGCGGTTTTCAGGGATGTAGATAATAGCGGTTTTTTATCTATGATAACGTCGGCATCAATCTCCGATATTACTCCACCCGCCTCTTCAATGGTCTTTTCAATCAATTCGATAGAGTAGTTTTCGCGATTGTGGCGGGCGCGGTCGTAGAGTTCCAGGGCCCCTATGAGCCGGGATTGGAATTTCCCGTAATGTTTTTCCAGCTTACGAGCCACATTTAGCAATCCCGATCGTTTTATAAGAGGTTTGATAGTAGTGAAATACAGCGATATCGCTATAATAGCCAACAGCACCAGGTCTATGGTGAGACGTGCGATACTGTCGGGCCAGCCGAAGACCGTTATTCCCATCAATATCCCGAAACAGATGAGAGCGATTCCCACCACAACCACAATTCCCTTGATGGAATCGAGATAGGCGAGTTTGCCCTCAAGCGCCTTGAGCCTCGAGACTATGCTGACATATTGTTCTTTATCTTTTCCTACCATCATCAGCTCTCTAATTAGTTAACGCATACGCGACCAGATTTGCTCCCATCCTTAAAGCCGCCAGCCTTTTTTCCGGCGGGTCATTGTAGACTTCCTCGTCCTCCCAGCCGTCCCCGATATCGGATTCATAGGCGAAAAACAGGCAAACCCTGTCGTTTATCATAATCCCGAATCCCTGTGGAGGTTTATCGTCATGTTTGTGGATCTTCGGAAGTCCGTTGGGAAAATCGTAGAGCGTATGGTAGACAGGATGCGAAAACGGCAGTTCCACGAAATCGTTTTCAGGAAAAACCTTTTTGAACTCCCGTCGTATGGCGTCGGCCAGGCTATAACTATCGTTGGCGAAAAGAAAACCGCCGTTTTCAAGATAAGTTCGAAGCGCCGCCGTCTCCTTTTCGGAAAAACTGATATTACCGTGCCCGGTGAGGAACAGGAAAGGGTATTTAAAAAGCTGGGGATCGGTCGCCGTCACGGTAACTTCCTCGTCATGGACCTCGATTGCGGTGTTTTCCGACAGGAATTTATGCAGGTTCGGGATCGCCGAACGGCCCCAGTACCAGTTGCCGCCGCCGTCGTATTTCAGCCGCGATACCGTGACCGCCGAGGGATTTTTATCGAGGTTAATCTGGCTATCCGAAATACTGAAGAAAAGCGTCAGAATTAATGTCGTCAGCAGAATTCTTCTCATTTTGTTTTTATACGTTTAAAACGGTTCAAATGTGCCTTCTTTACCTTTTGAATCGGCTTTTTTTCGCGAAGCCTACAATCATTATACAAAATAGCGAAATTCTGTTATTTGTCAATCGGGTTTTATATCGCTTACTCATTATATATAGATAAGTTACGCGATAAAAAACGGCCGGACTTCCTGCCCGGCCGTAGAATACTATTTTTCCTTATCTCTGTTAATGCTTTTTTACCGCCTTAGCCGTAGGTCGGGTTTGATTTTTTCACAAACCCGACGCAACGATTGGGATGTCGGGTTTCTCATCAGCCTTCGGCGGATTCGAAACCCGACCTACAACTACTACTTTTTCACAACCTTAGTTGACTCGTTGTCCTCTCCCGATAAGGCTGTCACCAGCGGGCCGCCGGGCGGGCAATCATCGCAGGGCACCGGCCCAAGTCCGCCTTTGAAATAGTTGACCCCGTACGTGATATCCAGACCGTTGTAGCTGCAGCTACCGTTAACATCACCGCAGTAGAAAAAGTTGTTGCAGGGAGGGATAGGACAGGAACCGTACGGGCACATGGGATCGCCTGCACCCTTGAAGTAGTTGACTCCGTATGTGATATCCAGCCCGTTATAGCTGTCGCTGCCGTTGACATCGCCGACCACGTAATCGCATTCTGGCGGAGGGGCCGCTCCCACCCAGTAGCCGGATTCAATGGTATAGCTGGCCGATGAGGATGTCCCGATAATTGGCTGACCGACGGTGCCGTTGACGTTAAAGTTGGTCGATGACATCTGGCCCCCGCCGGAGGCTATAACATACCAGTCGATCTGATAATTTTGAGCAAGGGCTGAGGATGATATCAACATCAACAGGCAAATTATCCTGATGGTTTTCATATTTTTTCTCCTATTATTACTTATCCCTCGTGCCATCAAGTAACATGACCTGACCCATTAAGTTACTTAAACCCGAATAATTTTATCAGCCGAAATTGCTTCAATAAAATCCCACGCTCAATCAACTTCGGCAGCTTCCGGCTGGCCAGGAATGATTTTATCCCTAATAACCTCAAAATCTTCATGGCCTTTTCTCACCGCTTGAACAAGGTAGTCAAAATCGTAATTTCCTTTTCCATCCATCAACTCTCTCACTTGAAAACCTGCAGCATCTTTCTTAATGACGGCAAGGCCCTTAGAATCGCCGGAAAGCGGCGTAACGTGGACAGTTAAGGTGGTAGCGTTTGTCACCCAAACAAAGTGGTCTGGGTACTGTACATATGCCGCCCCGTCCGTAAGCGTCGCAGAACCTCTTATGTATGCAGCAGCCTCTGGACCTTCGATGGAAGAATATGTAATCATTTTATCAGGCTGCCGGGGATGGTTTGCCCAAAAGAGGTTTAGAATTTTGTAAATTATCCCCGTACTACCATCCATGAATATAGTATTAGCGCCCGAAGAATTATTCAGAAAAAAATCGCCGCCATTATCGGTAGCAGCATAAAAACCCCCGCGGCTGGACCCGTCGCGGTAAGCCCAGAATCCTCCATTCATGCCACTTGTTCCACTAAGCAAACCTACCAAGCATAACCTGTACTGATTCGGATTAAAGGTTGTACAGCCTCCATATCCTCCATATGCTGAGTTATAACTCAAAAGGGCTTTATTGTTCGAGACGTAAACATCGTCGCCTGAATAAATGTCTTGTCCTGTGGATGTAGAAAACTGGCCATTCACTGAAGTAGTGCTGGTGATTGTGCCTCCCGATAGGCCGTTAACCGAAGTGACTGGTGTGTGGTGAGCACCGGCGTTAGAAGCATGTGTGGCTATATCAGCATCTATCTCCGCTGATTCCTCTAATGATGCCCCTTCATATCCGTCCAGCCGATCGGCATTAAGGTATGTTACTGTATTAGTATGGCCCCAGCTTGTAATGTCATCTGCAGCATTCCTGGCCTCGGGATCCGTATATCTGGGATGGTG
>CP070813.1:3668682-3674272 GCA_020344055.1 Candidatus Zixiibacteriota bacterium
CCCGCCCATATGGGCGGGGGTTCGATTTCGCCGTTTATTTCAGCATTATCATTTTCCGGTTCATACTAAAATCGCCGGCCTCGATTCTGTAGAAATAAATTCCCGAGGCAACAGATCTTCCCGATTTATCATCTCCGTTCCATGTAACCGTATGGTATCCCGCATCCAGTGGGCCGGAAATCAATGTCCGAACCTCTCTTCCCAGAAGATCGTAGATGGTAAGATTGACGTCGCTTTTTGCCGGAAGGGCGAGACTAATATTCGTACCGGAATTGAACGGATTAGGATAGTTTTGATCGAGCGCGAACGACGAAGGAATGTTCCCCCTGACTTCATCATCGATACCTACAATCTGGGATACCGTCAGAGTGCAGGGAATGATTACCGTGGGATTAATGGAATCATTTGACGCGACCGTAATTTGCCCGAAGTAGTCACCCTCGTCGAGCTCTGTGGCATCGAACGTGACCGTGATATTATCGGTTTCGCCGCCCATGGCAAAACCCGAGGTCGGATCGACCTGAAGCCAGAAATTCGGAAATCTGAACTGGACGGCAAGATTGTCGGTCACGTAGTATTGATTATATGCCACCTGAAGACCGATGGTACCGTTATGGTTTTCTATTCCGATCGTTGCCGAGTTCAAAAACCCGCTCATGCTCAGATACTGATATGTGATATTGCCGTCGGCGGTTAGAATAACCTGGAATGTGTAAAAGCCGGAACTGCCATAACGTGGCACATTATCGTACTGGACGATCGCGGTGTCCAGGCTATCGGTATAGAAATAAATGGTACCGCCCTGAGAGGGATCGAGATCATCCCAGAAAGCGGCGATCAGGTTGTTCGGCTCGTTGCCAAGTGGTATGACATTATTCGAAAAAGTGATAGAGGTGCTGGTAAATGAAAGCCAGCCATTGGAACATATTCGGATGGAGTTGAAGGAATTTTCATAGAACGGTATCGTGAATCCCAGACCGAATGGCCCCTGGTTTTGATCATTACGGAAACTTAACGGCTGACCTATTCCGGAAATGTCGACCCAGCTGAATACCGGTCCGTTCGGTTCATTTGAATCATACCACATATAGCCGAACTCGTCCGGTCCGCCGAAATCGGTGGTCATGGGCGGATTGGATCCGCCATCCGGAGAATCGGTTTTGGGCCCGTTATAGGTTACCGTAAAGAGGTCGCCGTCCTGCTCATGGATAATGTGCTTGCCCCCATCAGGATCTGATATGTTCGCATCGTGGGCGGCGGGGGTAAAAGCTCCGCCTCCGGATGATAATAAATCCGTAAACGGCGTCAGCGAATAGATGAGATATCCGTCGCCATTGTTGCTTAT
Source organism: Candidatus Zixiibacteriota bacterium (assembly GCA_020344055.1). Taxonomy (GTDB): domain Bacteria; phylum Zixibacteria; class MSB-5A5; order UBA10806; family UBA10806. The sequence goes on from CP070813.1 coordinate 3,670,028, forward strand.
CATAAGTGTCCGGTCGGCAGTGTTCCCCGGCTGTACTTGCACGTCAAATGACATGGGATTATATCCTATGGTCGGGTTGCCTTCCTCGATTAGAATCCCGCCGTTGACCTCAAAAACGTCCAGATACCAGCCAACCCGCGATCCCCAACCGTCAGAACCGAAGCGGAAACGGAACTTAACGATCTGGTTTGTGTGGTTACTGAGATCGAAAATCGCCTGAGCCCAACCGGAAGTTCCGGAGAAGCCGGGATCGTTATCGAGTGCCACAACATGGGGATCGGGATAGCCGCTGTTGGGAGTGATGAGCTCCCATGTCATCCCGCCGTCTGTGGATATTGAAACATTGCCGCCATCCCAGCCCAATTCCATGTCGTACCAGTGATAGATGCTCATGGATGCGTTATTATCTTCTATCAAATAGAATCTGGTTACCAGCCCGTCATCGGCGTTATTCGGGTACAGTCCGCCAAGGATGGTAGCCCATACATTTGTGCCGTCATATGCCGCTTCCGGTCCCGAGGTCGGTGCGCCCCATTCCCATACGCCTTCACCGACCCAGCCGGCGTCATCGTATTCAAATGATTCGAAGGCATCAAGAGCGAAATTGAGCTCCGGATTCCCTCCCAAGGGTATGAATACCGAATCCTCTCCGATCCCGAAGGCGGGTGCCCGCACCCTGATCAGGTACGTAGACCCTCCGGGTATGGCCGGGAAGATATAATAACCGGTTGTATCCGTGTAAACGGGGTCCAATGGTGAATCGGCAACTTCAACGGAGGCATTGGCAATGGCGGTAGAATCTTCGGCGCTGACAACATAACCATGAAGGTTGCCCGACGGAGCCAACGTCAGGGTAAAATCGAGAGTGGCGGTATCGCCGGGCGCGACGGATATCGTATCCTCTTGGGGGAGATATCCGAAGAACGAAGCCCGCACGGTATAGGTCGTATCGGCGGGCAATCCTATTATATAATACCCGTTTTCATCGGCCCGCGCAGATATGGTGCTGTTTACGATCTCCACCAACGCGTTATCAATGCCGGCACCGACGGAATCGGAAACCGTTCCCTGGAGACGGCCGTAACCCGACTGGGCTACAAGACAGGCTTCATAAAGATCGATAATGCCGTGTCCGAAAGTGTTGTCCTCGCCGTTGGGATTGCCCAAAGGAAGATCGTGAGCCGTCGACATTAAGATCTCTTTAATGGTATCGACATCGAGATCGGGATTCACACCGCGGATAACGGCCACGGCGCCGGTAACATGCGGCGAGGCCATGGAGGTTCCGCTCATGGTCGAATAGCCACCATTAGGGACTGAGGAACGAACATCTACGCCGGGCGCCACAACTTCCGGTTTTATCACGGTTTCACCGTTCGGCCCGCAGTTGCTGGGCCCCAGGGATGAAAATCCCGCGATGGGGAGGTTGGGGTTGTTGCCGTCAACCGCCCCTACAGAGAAGCAGTTGTAGGGAGTGGTCCCGCGATCGGCGGGCCTTCTGAGTCCCGACGATGCCTCATTTCCGGCCGAGAAAATCACCACAGTACCCGCGGCCTCGAGATTATCTATTACCTGCCAGAAGGTCGGATCGCATGGAGGGTAACCGTGGGCGGTGACCAGCCCCCAGGAGTTGCCGCAGGCGTCAGGATTATCCTGGGTGTTGGGATCGCCGTCCGGATCCACGGCCCACTGGAACGATAATATGGCATCGGCCACGGTGCGCGCGATACCGCCCCCACGGTCAATAGCGGCCGCCGCGATCCATTGAGCGTCGATGGCCACACCGACGGTGTCCCCGGTTGGCGAACGCCCGCAGATGGTCCCCATGGTATGCGTGCCGTGTGAGCCGCCATCCTGTGGAAACGGCCAGTGAGTATCGTAGGGATCAAACCAGCTTTCCTCGTAAAATCCGTTGCCGTTAACGTCCCCGCGAAACCTGTCGGCCAGGGCCGGATGTAGCCCGTCAACGCCGGTATCGATATTCATTACCACTCTTCCGGCGCCGGTCCATCCCTGCGCCCAGGCGGCCGGAGCGTTAATCCTCTCCAGCCCGATTTCAACGCTTTCAATGGTATTTTGGGGATCGGACTTGACCGGCGCGATATTCTCAATTGGAAAATCCGAATAAAGCGCTTCCAGGTCCTGCCTGGAGGCTATGGCCTCAATACCGGCCCTGGTGGCCTCAACCTGAAACAGGTTGGCTATCCAGAACATGCGGTAGTCTTTCACAAGCCCCTGAGATTTAAGGCCTTCCAGAAACGAAACAACCTCGGGTTGAGTTTCAGTAGCCGCTTCCTGTAATGCCAGAATTACCCTGCGGTTTCTTTCGGCGAGCGTGGCACGTTCAAGCTTTAATTGCTGATTAAGCGACGCGATATCCGCCTGGTGTTCGAAAGTCACCAGAGCCCGAACATAATTGCTGGCGGGAAGTTGATTCAGTTCATTCTGCAGCGATTCATCGATTATCGCTGCATTCAAGCCTGTAACCGCAAATAACGATAGTATCAACCATAAAATCGTAGAATCTCTCATTGTGTCTCCTTATTGATATCGCATAAAGCTTTCCTGCAATCGAACCGTTGTTTTATTATTATTGGTTAAATGGCAAAATTAATGCCGTTTTTTTCAATGGCTTAGGTGTTTTCGTGGTGATCCCGTAAATTTTTTCTTACTCCTTTTTAATTACAATACCTTAATAGATCGTTAATAACACCTTGAAAATCAAGAGGATTTTTAGACAAAATTGTCCCCATATCTATATGATCAACACTTGAACAGCGCAGGTCGGTTCCATAAATATAAACTTCAACCGGTTGAGTGTAAAAAAGTTATAGCGTGTTGCAATGAGGATTGTATTTTATTGCATATAGTATTTCTATTGACTTTTAACAGAGCCTTTCCATTATTGGCGGCAATGGAAAGGAGATTTAATGGGTGATTTGAATATGTCGCTGAAGGAAGCGTTGACTGCCGCCATCGAAATGGAAAAAAGGGGATATGAGTTTTTCTCGGATACCGCGCAAAAGGCCGACGAGGAACTGGCCAAGGAGGTTTTCACCTTTCTGGCGGCCGAAGAATTGAATCATATCAAGGCGATAGAGAAATTCAGTCAGGAATCCCTTTCAGGGGAGAATACCAGCGCCGATGAAGTGATTGCCGAAATGAAGGATAACAGACCCAGACAAACTATCAACGAGCTTTTCAAAAATCTATCGGGAACAGTGCCCCTGGAAGGCACCAACCTCGACGCTTACAAATTCGCCATGGACTTCGAGCGCAAGGGCGGCGAGTTTTATAAAAAAGCCGAGGCAGAGGCCGCCGATCCCGGCGCGAAAAAACTTTTCGGTTTCCTGGTGGGCGAGGAGCGGAAACATTTTAAAATCGTCGAATCCTGCCTCTTATATTTTGATAATCCGGAGGAGTTTTTCCACCAGCGCGAAAGCTGGCATATGGAAGGGTAGAATCCTCTTTTCAAGCTTGGGCGGGGTTATTCCACCGCATTTTTTATTTACTCACCTCAATTTGACTTTTTCTTAATATCGAAACACTTGCTGGCGGGCAATCCTCGCAGGGGATCGGATCGGGACCGCCCTTGAAATAGGAGACACCATAGGTGATGTCAAGGCCGTTATAACTGCAGCTGTTGTTAACGTCACCGGCGACATACCAGATGTCCCCCGGCGTGCACTCACAGGAATATAACGGTTCCGCGCCGCCTTTGAAGAAATTGACTCCATAAGTGATGTCCAGACCGTTGTAGGCCCCGCTGTTGTTGACGTCGCCCGTTACGTAAACACAATCACCTGTTATTTCCGCTAATGTAACGTCCACAACTGTCACCTGACCTGCCAATACCTCGACGCTATACTCAATCACCGGCATATAATCCGGATGGGTGAAGGAAACATTATAAGTTCCCGGATCGATCTCCGGCAGAACATACTCTCCCAGGCCGTTGGTTGTATCAACGATCCCCGTCCCCATACATTCCACCGCGACTCCCGCGATGGGGTTGGCGTTAATGTCGCTTACGATTCCCTCTATCGACCCCAGGAAGGGGCTGCTGAAATAAAGAGGGCAGAAGATTTCCGTTAAGGACAGCCGATAGCCTGCCGTATCGCTTACGGCACTTACTCCGTGCGAGGGATCGGCACCGGAGGCCATGCAGTCGATTATCTGTCCCGCGAGAGAGGTGTCATTGACAGAGACCATCCTGTATGTGGCTATTTTGATAGGATTGGGCGC
>CP070813.1:3674372-3679799 GCA_020344055.1 Candidatus Zixiibacteriota bacterium
CTCCAGAGTTATTGCAGATGGTGTTATTTTCAACAATAATGTACGAATCTTCGGTTAAAAATATGCCTCCCGCAAAACTCCAGGGGCAATAGTTGTCGTAGATAATGTTTCGCCGGAATAAAGTCGGTCCGGAACCCTGCCAGCATATAAACATTATTGCTGAATTATCATATATGAAATTGTTTTCGATTGATATACCTCTGCCATCAATTTCGGCTATAACGCAACTAATATTTTCGCTAAATATATTCTCCGTAACACTCAAAGTATCATAATTATAAGCACTCATTATTATGGTCATGGAATCGTTATTCGTGAATATATTCCCTGATAATTCGACCTGCGAGTTACGGGCAGAATATATTGCTGAAAAACCCCGGTTGGCCCTGATATAGTTGTTTTCAATGATTATATAATGGTTGTCGCGAAGATAGGCCGCGCCACCGGAACCGTAATTATTTTGAAATAGGGAGTTACTTATTTCCAGATAAGAATAATCACTCTCGATCACACCATTTCCACGCTCAAACCTGCAATAGCTAAGTTGAGATCCGGAATCCGAGTAGAGGAAGCATAGCCCCTCCCAGGTTATGGTGGAATCGGCCGTGGTAAAGATAATTGAGTCGATCTCGGTGCCTATCGCCTGCAAAACCGCTGACGTATCCACCAGAAACTGGTAATACCCCTGAAACTCGATATAGCATCCCGGGCCGATTACCAGGGTGGAGCCGGGCGGTACCCGCAGGTCGCCGACCACGTTGTAGGGGTTGGCCGTGGCGGTCCACTCCCCCCAGACATCGCCGGAGACATCGGTGGAGTAAGAAATCTGAGAGGAAACGGTCAATAATATTATGGTTAAAATCGCTATTTGGCTTTTCATCTAAGGCCTCCCCCGAAAAACCTATTTCAACAACATCATCTTGCGGGTCTGTTCGAAGGTGTCGCTTTTCAATTTATAGAGGTATATCCCGGTCGGCAACTGTTTTCCCGATTGAGACAATCCGTCCCATAAGATCTCATGCATACCGGGCCGGTAATAAGCATCTGTGATTGAAGATACCCTTCTGCCAAGAAGATCATAAATATCTATCGATACGCGGCTTTCACCGGGTAACTCAAATCTGATAATGGTATTAGCATTAAACGGGTTGGGATAATTCTGATAAAGCGTAATATCCTGCGGAAGCATAGGTGGCTGTATGATCCCGGTCAATTGATCGAAGTAGAATGCCCCCATATCGGCGCGGGTGCTGTCGGGGTCGAGGGGGAAATTGGGCGCTCCAGCATCTATACAAGGGGAATTAGCCAATAGATTAAAATCGCCAATTGATGTGTCGGCGAAAAAAGGGTCTGAATTCATATTTGTATAGCCAGGCCATCCGCCTTGAATGTCACAATAACATATATTTACGTAAAAACCAAAATCAAAATAAAATATGCTATTGCTACCATACGTGTTTCCCCAAAAGATATTGTTTACCATTAAAACCGGTTGGCCGTTATGCTCTTCCTCGAAATATCCAACTGGATGATTTGGTGAAATATTATTGCAGATTGTATTATGAACGATTGTATATTTTGCATCCATCGCGACAAATACTGACGGCCCTTCATAAAACGAGTTGTTATACACTAAATTCCTTTGAAACTTAATATCGTCTGCCCATCTTCCGAATATAACTAAACCGTAGTTACCCCTGAATATATTGCCAATAATTTCTGAAGTATCAGCCGCAGTGTAAATTAGTACGCCATAGTTGTATTCGAATATGTTATTAATGATAGCTAGTGAATTAAAAAAATTTTTAAAAATTATAGTCTCACATTCATTGTAGGCAAAAAGATTATCGCTAATTATCGCAGGACCGTCGTTTCCGCAGTTAATTAAATCGCCAACCTCGTTATAAACAAAGGAATTACCTGTTATCGTGAGGTGCGAGTGCTCGTTCTTTATGACGCTTACCGTCATATTCCCTTTTACATACTCAAAGTTACCATAGCTGATTAAACTGGAATCGGCGCTATTAAAAAATAATCCCCTCCAGCCGGTCGTAGTATCGACTGCGGTAAAGTAAACGGAATCCAGGTCAGTGCCCAAAACCTGCAAAACTGCTGATGTATCAATCAAAAACTGGTAATACCCCTGAAACTCAATATAACACCCCGGCCCGATTACCAGGGTGGAGCCGGGCGGCACCCGCAGGTCGCCGACGACGTTGTAGGGGTTGCCCGTGGCGTTCCACTCCCCCCAGACATCGCCGGAGACGTCGGTGGCATACAAAGACGATGAAGACAATGCAAATATTAAAACAGTTGATAGAACAATTCGCCCGATCATATCGCACCCCCTGATCAGATCGGCTTTTATTTCTAAGTACTCTTATATTCGAATATAGCTAAATGTCCTCCGGGGCCCGCTGTCAATATTTTTCTCAGAACGGTATCTATTTTATAAAGAACAAATCCGATTACATTCCCGAAAAAACTCCACCTGGTGACAAACGTGAGCGCCTCCCAGGTCAATATTCCCGTCCAGCGGAGAAAACCGTTGCTCAGGCCGGATGGCGGTAGAAGCACGAAGAAAAGGGGCATCATCTTTTTAAGCTCAAATCCGTTTTTCGAGAAGACCTCTTTGTAATGCGCCAGGGAACGGTTGCGACAATGCTGCATGGGATGAAGCGTTTTTTTCTTAAAGAGATCGGTTACTATAACTTGTGCTCCAGGTTTGGAGATTTTCGCCAGGTTCGATGCGGCCACCGCAAAGTTATCATCGTCGACTATATGAAACAAAACGTCGAATATACTTGTGATGTCGTATTGCTCATCAAGCCGCAGGTCCGGCTCGGATAAATCTGCCAGATAAAATTTAGTGTCGGGCATTGCAGTCTTCAGCTGGTTGATGCTTATCTCGGTTATATCCAATCCGGCCACATGGCTCGCGTTCCTGCTCTGCCAGTATTTAACGAAATACCCTGTACCGCAACCGATATCCAGAATCGCCTTTCCGTCAGGGTTAATATCACCGCTTTTAATCAGCTCGTTCAAAGCATCATCACGCATTTTATAAGTCCACTTATTAAATGCAACGCTTTTACGTCTGAAACCGACGCCGGTGAGGTCGAATTTTGCTTCCAGGCGATCTTCCCAGTATTTGCGGGGATCGAATTCCGTCGTCTTTTGATTTTGCAATAAGGGATCCTTTTTAAATTATGCCGCTTCCATCTCTTTTTCCGTTAAAACAAGATAATATTGCGAACGCCGAATGGCAACCTATCAATTGAAAACGCATGAAAAAGCTCCGCAGAAGCGGGCCCGGAATTCCGGCGGTGCCTCCTACTTCAATAATAACATCTTGTTTGTTTTGTCGAAGTCTCCCGCCTGCAAACGGTAGAAATAGATGCCTGACGAAAGTCCGTCTCCATTTGCCGGTTTCCCGTCCCATGTGATCTCGCGGGAGCCGGCAGAATAATATTCGTCGGCAAGCACGGCAACACGCCGGCCGAGCATGTCATACACCTCGATAAGAACCTCGGTTCCATACGGCAGATTGAATGAAATTGCGGTTTGAGCATTAAACGGGTTGGGATAATTCTGATAAAGCGTAATCTCCCGCGGAAGCGGAGGCGGCAGATTTATCCCGGTGGTCTGATCGAAGTAGAGGGCGCCCATATCGGCGCGGGTGCTGTCTGGATCGAGGGGCGAGGCGGGATCGCCTGTGTCGATGCAGGGCGAACCGGGCATGAGGTGGAAATCGCCGTTGGCGGTATCTACGAATATGGGGTCGGTCATGATATTGCCCATGTCGCCCCAGCCGCCCTGGATGTCAGAGTAGGTTTGAGAAAAATTGATATCAGGGTCAATTAAAATAAGAGAATCTTCAGGATTTGTGTAATAATTGCCCCAGATAATATTGTTTTTGAAAATTACCGGGCCGTTTATACCGTGCTCTTCAAGTATCATACCGAGATATGATCGGTATACTCCAGAGTTATTGCAGATGGTGTTATTTTCAACAATAAAGTAGGAGTCTTCGGTTAAAAATATACCTCCTGCCCAACTCCAGGGGCAATAGTTACCGTATATAATGTTTCGCCGGAATAACGTCGGTCCGGAGCCCTGCCAGCTTATGAACATTACTCCTAAATTGTCATATATGACATTGTTTTCTATTGTTATACCACCTCCATCAATTTCAACTATACCGCAATAAATATTATGGTGAAATATATTCTCCGTAATACTCATGGCATCATTGCGATCAGCAGTCTCTATTATGGTTGTGGAATCATTTCCGGTGAACGTATTTCCAGCTATTTTGATATATTCATTGCCTACGGAATAGATTACAGAATAACCGCGGTTCGCCACGAATAGGTTGTTTTCAACTATAATATAGTTATCGGGTTGAAGATGAATCGCGCTGCCAAAGGAACCGATATTTTCGGTGATAAAGGAATTTCTCAATTCCAAATAAGAGCCATTACACTGAATTGCGCCGCCATCATTATGGCCCGCCCCATGGCCGCGTTCAAGCCTGCAATAGCTAAGTTGCGATCCGGTATCGGCATATGAAAATTGAAATCCATCCCAGGTCACGGTTGAATCGGCGGTAGTAAATATAATTGAGTCAATCTCAGTACCTATTGCCTGGAGAACAGCCGAGGCATCTACCAGAAACCTGTAATACCCCTGAAACTCTATATAGCATCCCGGCCCGATGACCAGCGTGGAACCGGGCGGCACCCGCAAGTCGCCGATCACGTTGTAGGGGTTGCCGGCGGCGGTCCACTCCCCCCAGACATCGCCGGAGACGTCGGTGGCGGAGGATTTCGGTATCGAAGCAGATATAAATACAGCTATCAGCGATAGAATGAGTTTAATATTTGGGCCCTTTGAGCGCACAGCCTTTTCCGCCCTTGATACCTGTTATCAGGATAAACCCTTCCGTAATTAAAGTAAGCTATTTTAATAGAGCTGTCAAGGGAATTCGGGAATGAGGAGGTTTATGTAATTTGGGGCGGATAATTATTCGCGCGGTTTACCCTTTATTATGGGCGATTTTTCGCGCCACGACGTCCAGGTAGATTCTCTTTCCCAGGGGGATAGATAAAAGGTGTAGAGGGAGCAGGAACAGCTGAATGAGAAACATCCGCGTAAACGCCTTATGCTTTCTCCATTCATACTGGCCGGAGAAATTTCGCAGCCTGAGGGGGTCGAATTCGCAGTTTTTTAATATCAATTTCAGCGATTTTTTATTGAATCCCACAACATGATACGGCGACATAAACGGTTTGGCCCTGGTGGATAAATCGGGATGCCCCGTAAGAGTGAACACGATTTTTTTGAAGTCGTTTAAAAGAGAATCCTCATTGGGCACGCCGATATATACGCAGCCGCCATCCACCAGTATCCGCCTGACCTCCACCA
>CP070813.1:3679899-3685176 GCA_020344055.1 Candidatus Zixiibacteriota bacterium
GGATTGGGGTAGTTGCGCAATAGAGTGAAATCGTCAGGGAGATTCTGATTGTATTCATCGACATCGGTCGTGATGCCATAGTAGATGGCGCCAGGGATAAAGACTGGAGCGAAATGAGTAATCCCATCACCAAGCGCGAATAATAGCGAGCCGTGGAGATTATCAAATGTTGTATCGATTTCTAAGTATTGTGGCAAATCGAGCGAATCGACAGAAAAGTGTATTGTCCAGCAGTGCATTCTCTGGTTATTGGTAATTAAAGGCGGTTCGTCGTGATCTCCGCACCAGCCGACTATTCTTAACAGAACCTGATCGTACAGCAAAGTATCATAATTATCCATCCAGTGTATTAGGAGATTATAATATGATACATCAAAGGGATATATACCGGCACCGCAGCTTGAATTCCACGTTACTGGAAAATTATAAAACCATACTGAGTCATCAGTAGTTGCGTAAGCTCTGACGTCAACTGCGGTATCACCTAGTTCCGCGTACACGGTCTCGATTATCAGGCTATCCCTGTCGCCGGGGTCGTCCGCGAATGCGGAACCGGCTATCAGCAAAACCGCTAAAATGACTATAGCCCTATACATAGCTTCCTCACCTTATTAAAACTATCCTTCTGACTTCTTTAAACTCGCATGCCTCTAACCGACAAAAATATATTCCGGAGGCATGGTTTGACGCGTCCCATGCCGCGAAATTTCTACCCACCGGCCTGTACCCGTCCACCAGCTCGGCGGTTATTCGCCCCATTATATCTATTATGTCTATTGTTACATAGCAGTCATGCATAAGATCGAATTCGATTAACGTAACCTGGTTAAATGGATTCGGGTAGTTCTTGATCATGTATTCATCCGGCAGCGAAGAGGGATTGTCGCCAACGCCCAGCATCTCCAGTTTTCCGCCCCCGTACGCCCCCATATCGCTGGAGATCGTGCCCAGGCCCCAGGCGCAATCCAGGAGGCTGTCGATAATAGCCGGGCTGCCGACGTCGATACATGGAGAATCGAGGGTATCGCCGCAGGGAGTATATCTCAAATGGTAGTCGTCATTGCCCGGATCGCGAAACAATGGGTCGATATCGATATTCCCCTCGCCGGTCCAGCCGCCCTGAATATCGCTGTAGGTAATCGCCGATGCGCCGCTGTAATTGAAAATCTCCGGCCATGATGGCGCGTTGTTGGCCCAGAATATAGAATTGGTGATTGTGGGAACCGAATAGAAATTGTATGTCCCGCCTCCGCCCAGGGTGGCCATGTTTTTTGTTACAGTGTTATTAAAGAAATCACCGTCAGAGTGATTGAAAAATAAGCCGCCGCCGTAAGCACCGGCCAGATTGCCCTCTATAATATTATTTGCCGTTACGGGATCGGATTGATAAAGGAAGAGGCCGCCGCCGTTCATATCTCCCAGATTACTGCTGATCGTGTTACCTTTTATGGATGGCGAAGATTGCCGGCAGAAAATCCCGCCGCCCCGTCCCGCTATATTTTCGAAGATGGTGTTGCCGATTATGGTCGCGTCGGACAGGTAACAATAGATTCCGGCGCCATCGGAAATGCCGAAATTCCTGCTGATATAATTTTCAGAAATAATGGCTTCGGGGCTGCTTTCGCAGTATATGGCCCCGCCCAGATCGGCGAAATTCCCGATAAATTCGTTGCCGATAATTTTAGGTCGCGACCGGTGACACCCGATACCGCTTGATGTGTTTCCGGAAATGTAGTTATCGCTTATTATTGGATCGGCTCCCACGCAGAATATTCCGCCGCCGTTTTGACCGAAGTTTCCCATAATGAAATTGCGCGTTATCACGGGGCCGGTACCATCGCAGATTATCCCTCCGCCATCGACACCGCCCCCATTCATAATTGTAAAACCGGTAATAACGGTTGAGGAGTTCTCGAAATTCGAAAGAGCAATAACCGCGCCGGATGAATCGCCGTCGATTATAGTCGTTGAGATATAACTTTCATCCCCGGTGGTCAAAAACAGCGATCCCAGCACGATATTATGCCCGTTGAAATTGATGTTCTCCACGTACGTCCCCGGCTGTACCAGCACCGTGTCGCCATCTAAGCTGGCGTCGATACCCTGCTGTATTGTTGGGTAGTCGGCGGGGATGTTGATTACGGCGGCCATTGCGAATTGTGTAAATCCGTTGATCATTAGTGCGACAGCTATCTTTCTCATCTCTCTCCTCATGAGTGCCGATTGATATTCGCCCTTTTTATATTCAAGGGGCATAATTCAATACGCCCCTGCGCCCGGTTTATTTCAATATCACCATCCTCCTGGTCTCATTAACATCTCCGGCCCGCAAGCGATAAAAATATACGCCACTTGGAAGGCCGGAGGCGTCAAATATGATTTCGTGCACTCCCGCCTCCCTGTATTCATCAAATAAGAGCTCGATCCGGCGGCCGAGAACGTCGTAGATGGTCAATTCCACATTTTGCGACCCGGGCAGAACGAACCTGATGGTAGTTTGGGCGTTAAACGGATTAGGGTAGTTTTGTATAATGCTCACTTTATTCGGCAGAATCTTGAATTCATCGAGAACATCCGTAGGATTACATCCAATTCCAAAGGCGCCGATATCCTCGCCGTTCTCTCCCGCGCCGACACAACATGAGTTTTCCGCAAGATGGAAATCGCCGGTTTGCGGATCGCAAAACAGCGGGTCACAATCGATATTTCCCTCCCCGCTCCATCCGCCTTGAACATCGCAATAGGTAACCGCGGTGGAACCATAATATGTATAAATTTGGGGTCCCATTATGAACGCCTGGTTGTCCCATAATATGTTATTTTTGGTTACGGGGCTGGTATTGGAAAACAACAGGCCGCCACCATAGCTGGCGCTATTTTCGATTATGGTGTTATTTTTAATCAGGGGGCTGCTGCCCAGGCCGCAATGAATACCGCCGCCATGGGTTCCGGCGGTGTTGCCGCGTATTATATTGTAGGTAATTGCAGGATTGCAGTTATGATGGCAAAATATACCTCCGCCGTCCTCTCCGGCGAAATTGCCCGAGATTTCATTTCTGTCTATGGTGGGATAAGAGCTCACGCAACAGATCCCCCCTCCATACGCGCCGGCGCCCAACGCCGTATTATTATTGATGATGTTATTTGTGATTACGGGATGCGAGCCGGTTTTGCACACGATTCCACCGCCCAGATTATCGCTGATTACGTTATCGCTTATGGAGGGGTCGGAGTCTTCGCAGGTAATCCCGCTCCCGATGTTCTCGATAATCATGTTATTGGCGATCTCGGAATTGGACTCGTTGCAGTAAATTCCTCCGCCGAGACCGTAAGTACTCTGGGCGGTATTGTTCCTGATTAAATTGTCGAGAATCGCCGGCTCGGATTGAAAGCAGTAAATCCCCGCGCCATTATAGGCGGAATTACCGGTAATAATGTTGTTCATGATTGCGGGATTGGAGTTGTACGAACAGTTGATTCCGCCGCCGGTCAGGCTGTATCCATTTGTTACCGTAAGTCCCTTTAAAATGGTAGAATGATCTTCCCCTGACGCAAATGATACTGTGAGCCCTGCCGAATCCCCGTCGATCACTGTCTGCCCAATATAGCTCGTATCCCCTGTGGTCAAAAACAACGATCCCAGCACGATATTATGCCCGTTGAAATTGATATTCTCGTAATATGTCCCCGGCTGCACCAGCACCGTGTCCCCGTTTACGCTGGCATCGATACCTTGCTGAATGGTGGGATAGTCATTGGGGATGTTTATGATGGTGGCGGAGGAAGTCACCGCTAATCCAAAAATTAATAATATTATTATTAATGCGGCGTCAGGAACCCCTTCCTGACGCTTTCTCAGCCTGCGCGTCACCGCTTGCGGTGACCGCAATCCGGAAATCATTTCAATAACACCATTCTCTTCGTTTCGACCCTATCTCCCACCTGCAATTTGTAGAAATAGACGCCGCTTGAGAAATGGGAGGCGTCGAATGTGACGGCATGAGCCCCGACTTGCCTGCATTCATCAATTAAGGTCTCAACCCGGCGGCCAAGGATATCGTAAATGGTTAATTGCACTTCTTGCGATTTCGGCAAAACAAACCGAATAGTGGTTTGGTCATTGAAAGGATTGGGATAATTCTGTAGCAATATAAATTGATCAGGTATCGGCGGTATATTTCCGAATACCGATGTAATCAGCGAATCCCCGCCACCGTAGGCCCCCATGTCGCTGCGCGGCCCGCCCAAACCCCAGGAGCAATCCAGCAGGCTGTCGAGGATATTGGGATCGCCGGCGTCGATGCAGGGGGAGTCGGCGCTATCGCCACAGGCGATGGACATGAGATGAAAATCGCCGTTTTCCGGATCGCGGAATAGGGGGTCGAGGTCGATGTTGCCAACTCCGGGCCAGAGAGTATCCTTGATATCACAATATGTAATTGTCAGCGCTGACGATGTATCAGCCCAAATCTCTTGATTATATTCTGCGCTATTGGCCCAAAGAATGGTATTTGTTATTACGGGATTAGAAACAATCTCGCAATAAATCCCGCCCCCCCAAACATCGAGGGCCCGATTCGCGCTGAGTGCATTATTAATTATTATGGGACTTGATTCAAAACAATAGATTCCTCCGCCCCAATGAAGAGCTGAATTCGAAACCATGACGTTATTATTAATGGTTGGCGATGAACGTAAAAGGGAAATCGCACCACCCATTCCAAATTCACCGCCGGCGTGATTCTCGAATATAGAATTATTGCTAATCTCAGGATTGGAAGTCCAGCAATATATGCCACCGCCGAATCCGTATGTCCAGAGGCCGAGCGCCAGGTTTCCGCTGATAGTGTTATGGCTGATGATCGCATCGGAGTATGAGCAATAAATTCCCCCGCCGGTGCCGTCGGTCATAATGCTCCCGACCGTCGAATTTCCTCTGATATAATTAAAGGTAATTGTAGGATCGGAATTTATGCAGGTGATTCCACCACCAAGAGACGTTGTGAATCCATTTTGTATCACAAAACCGGCGATGATAGCGGTGTTGTCCTCGCCACTCTCAAACGTCACCACCGTCCCCGCCGAATCCCCATCAATTACCGTTTGCTCAATATAACTTGTATTCCCTGTAGTCAGAAACAGCGAGCCAAGCACAATATTATGCCCGTTGAAATTGATATTCTCCACATAGGTCCCCGGCTGTACCAGTACCGTATCCCCGTTTACGCTGGCATAGATACCTTGCTGAATGGTGGGATAGTCATTGGGGATGTTTAT
>CP070813.1:3685276-3690503 GCA_020344055.1 Candidatus Zixiibacteriota bacterium
CCATGAACATTTATCTCACGTGGTGAATTTGCCCAGATGATAGAATTCGATATGGAGCCTGAATAATCTCCTGAAACTTCGATTCCACTCGGTGAATTTCCGGATATGGTATTACTGATAATATCAGGATTCGGACCAGCGCAATATATGCCACCCCCCCAGGGGGTCGATTTATTAAAGACTATGATATTACTATTTATCGTCGGGTTGCAGTAACCGGAGCAAAATATTCCACCTCCCCCCCAATCCATGCTATAATTTTCTTTAATTATATTGCCGCTTATAACGGGTTCGGCAAAGTGGCAAGAAACGCCGGATGCTCCCCCATTTGTTATTGTAAATCCTTTTATCGCCGCCATGCTATCAGTGAAAACAAAATGCGCGACTGCTGAAAGAGAATCGCCGTCAAGAATGGTACTTTCAATATCTTCAAATTGACCCGAATAGATATAGTTTGACATTATTATTATGTTTTTAAAGAATATTTCGATATTTTCTATATAGGTTCCATTGTCGACCAGAATTGAGTCTCCGTGAAGCGAAACATCAACCGCATGCTGAACTGTTCTGAACGGGTTTCCAGGCGACCCGTTACCAGTTGTGTCATTGCCCGCCATGGAGACATTCCAGGTGTTTCCCGCAAAACAATCCGGGTGCTCAGGAAAAAACAATCCAATGTCTGAACGTGTGCTGTCAGGGTCATAAATGTTAGGATCGCCGGCATCAATGCACGGAGACTGAGAACATACATTAAAATTATTGTGAAGGGGATCCAATAAAAGAGGGTGATCACTTAAATTACCTGTTCCCGGATAACCATCTCTAATTACATTGTAGCTTGCGTCCAGGAATCCTGATCCACCGTGATACAATTCGCTGGCCGAATTGTTCCATAGTATGCAGTTCTTAATAAATACGGAGTCACTTCCATAACTATGGCACGTGACCGCCGGCCAGCCATCGGATGTTCTATTGTATATAATTATATTATTAATAATGTAAAGACTATCGCCACCGCAACCTAAACCTCCCCCATTTGTCCCACCATTATTATAAATAATATTATTTTTTACTAGCCCGGAGCCGGCTACAAGCATTCCGCCGCCGACACTCGTATAATCCAATCCGCCAGAATTATCAAATATAATGTTTGATTCTACAAGGAGATTATTACCCGCGACAAAGATGCCACCCCCATCAGTATGCGCATGATTGTTATAAACCACATTTCCCGAAATTATGAGACCTGAGTACGAACAGATACCGCCACCCATACCACCGGAATTATTATTACAGATAATATTTTTTATAATTTGAGGGCTGGCCGGCCGACATAATATACCGGCGCCGAAGATATATCCTGAACCATTCTGGATCTTCAATCCTGTAATAACAGTGGTACTATCTTCGCCACTTGTCAGAGTCAATACGCAGCCTTGCGCTCCCCCATCTATCACCGTCTGCTCGATATAGCTCGTATCCCCCGTAATCAAAAACAGCGAACCCAGGACGATATTATGCCCGTTGAAATTGATGTTCTCCACATACGTTCCCGGCTGCACCAGCACCGTATCGCCGTCGGCGCTGGCGTCGATCCCCTGCTGGATGGTGGGGTAATCGGCGGGTATGTTGATGATGGTGGCGGAGGATAACGGGTGAAGAGATATTATGAAAGTTAATGTAATTAAAAGCCTGAAAATCATACCGACCCCCCGGAAAAATAGCTCCCAATATGCGACGCCTGTATCTGTAAAACAAAGCCGGAACGCGCCGACAATTATGTCTATATAAGAATATAAGTTAACATAATTCGTTGTCAATATATTTATAATTTATACCCTGTGCCGCTGGAACTATGATTCCAGCGGCTTAACAGCAATTGTTTCGGGAATCGTAGTTCCCGAAACACAATAGTCGAAATACCGTGGAGTCAGAAGCTACTTCTGACTCCGGTTCGATGCCGGAAGTAACTTCCGACATCACGTCAGATAATTAATTATTTAATATCAATAACTTAACAAAAGACTTGAACTTTCGGGGCCGATAATAGTATACAGTAATATGCTGGTCGGCGAAGCTAAGGTTATGCACGATACATTGTTAAAGCGGGTGGGAAATACCCCGCTTTTGCCGCTTGAAAAGATTTTTAAGGATTTCGGCAAAACCGTATACGCCAAGGCCGAGATGCTCAATCCCGGCGGGTCGGTCAAGGACCGGCTGGCCAAATCTATGATCGAGGCCGCCGAGGCCAACGGCAGCCTGCCGCCGGGCGGGACGGTGGTGGAGGTGACGTCGGGCAATACCGGCATAGCGGTGGCCTGGGTCTGCGCTATCAAGGGGTACCGGGCGCTCCTGGTGATGAGCGACAAGAACTCCGAAGAGAAACAGAACATGATGAAACTCTACGGCGCGGAGCTGGTACTTACGCCGCATACTGTAATGCCGGACGATCCCAGGTCCAACTACAAGACCGCCGAGAGGCTGGCGGAGACGACGCCCGATTCGACCTACCTGGATCAGTACAACAACCCCGCCAATATCGACTGCCATTACCAGACCACCGGCCCGGAGATCTGGGAACAGACCGAAGGCAATATCGACTGCGCCATCATCGGGGCGGGCACCGGCGGCACCATTTCCGGAGTGGCGCGATTCCTGAAAGAACGGAACCGGGATATCAAGATAATCGCGGTGGATCCGGAGGGCTCGATTTTCGCCCCCTATTTCAAAAAGGGCGAATTAATTACCCCGGAGCATTACGAGGTGGAGGGTATCGGCGGCGATAAGCTTGTGGGAGCCATGGACTTCGACGTGGTGGACGAGTTCGTCACCATAGGCGACAGAGAGGCTTTTCTCAACACCCGGGAGCTTGCCCGAGTGGAGGGTCTTTTCTGCGGGGGATCGTCGGGGGCGGCGATAGCGGCGTGCAGACGGGTTCTGAAGAGCCATCCGGAAATCAAATGCCCGGTGACGATTCTGGCGGACTCCGGCAACCGGTATCTCTCCAAGCTTTACAGCGACAAATGGATGATCGAAAAAGGGTATCTTAATAGGCCTTGACAATAGGGCATTTTACAATACCTTTCAGAGAAAAAAGGGAGAAAAAAATGAAACAGTTCTCGGTTTTGCTTTTGATAATCCTATTTTCAATATCTTTTTCGTCAGCGCAAGAAGAACAGGTCGACGACGGCAAAAAGGAGATCGTGGTCAATCCCGCGTCAAAAGCCCGGATAAAATTCCTGGAGGATTATTTCGACTTCGGTTCCATCCCGCTCAATTCGGTAGTGGTGCACGACTTTCCGATTAAAAACGAAGGGACCGATACCCTGGTGATCACGGCCGTTAAACCGACCTGCGGCTGCACCACCGCGCCTCTGGAATCGGATAAAATAGCGCCCGGTGAGGTCACCAATCTACACGTGCAACTTAATACCAAAAAGCTTCACGGGCTGGTCCGGAAATTTATCAATATCGAATGCAGCGATCCTATAAGTCCTTATTTGAGAATATCCTTTAAAGCCGTAATAAACGATCCCAAACAGGTCATGATACCGGTACCGAACATAGCCGATTTCGGAAACGTCTTAAAGGGAGAAGGCAAAACCGTTGCGGTAGAACTGCAAAACGGGGCTTCGGACGATCTTAGCCTCACCATGTTGAGCCTGCCCGATGAAAACGTCGTTACGGTCAAACCGGGCAAGACGGCCCTGAAAGCGGGAGAGGCAACCGAAATAATGTTTGACTTATCGGATAAGGTTGGCGCGGGACCGATAATTTCGTCCGTTTCAATTGAGGCGGAAGGCAAACCGGGGACAAGAATTTCAATTCCTATATCAGGAACGGTGGTAGAATGAGAAAAAATATAGCTAAATCGTCATTAATCTGGGGGATAATTTTTATATTAACGTATGGTTTGCCGGCATTATCGTTTGAATCGGAAAAACATACCGTTATTCTCGATTCTGTGGAGGTATCGGCGGGGAAATCGTTCGTCGTCAGCGTCAACGTCATAGCGGACAAGATCGATCCGGGTGAAGAGCCCGGAAAAATGGGATTCGGGAGTTTCTGTATTCCCTTAAAATACGATAAAGAGGCTTTCGTGGCTGATTCGGTAGTTTTCATGAACACCCTGACCGAATGGGACGAAAAATTCACCAATCCGAAAATTGATACCGGATTCGTATCCCTTTCGGGGATATACGATATGGGCGGCAAGGATAATCCACCGGTTTACACCCCCGAAAAGCCGGAAAAGATAGCTGAGATATTCTTTACCGCAGGCAAAAAAGCCGAAAAGGGGAGCTACGAAATCGAGTTAACGAAGGATCCGCGTCAGAGCTATATATATCTTGGCTCGCCCAAGGGAGTGGTGTCCGTCACGCCGAAATTTATAAAGGGGATAATCGTAGTTAAGTAGGATATCAGTTTAAGACCTGCGTGGGATCGAGACGCTTTTTCAACTCGGCCTCAATGTTTATAGCCCTGGAATTTTTCAAATAATTAATATTTTCCACGCTGCTCAAATTTGATAGCTCTTCGAGTATTATGGAAATTTTACGTATGGACGACCGCACCGATTCTATCGTCGACGGAATTTTATTGTATACTTTATCCTTATCCTTGCTGCTATACAGCATCTGAAGAACTTCGCACTGTCCGCTTATGTTCATGGTGGCGTTGTTTATATAGTGTGATAGAGTCGCCAGCGCGATATTGAGGGACTCGTGTATGCCCCCGATCCGCTCCTGCTTAAGAAGCTTTATAGACAACTCCTCCCTTTCCCTGAAAGCGCCCGCAAGTTCAAGATAAAGATTGAATAATTTTCGGTTGGCCTGCGAGAGGTATTCAAAGGCGTCTCCCAGATCCAGGTCGAAGCCGTCCGCGTTTCTCAGCACCTCTTTCGGAAGGCTGCAATAGATATTTTTGACATCGTCCGCCGAGAGGCCGATTTTGTCGCTGGCGGCATCAAGTATGGTAATCCTGTGACCCGCCCCGGTCAGGTTGTCGGGAAATTCTATGTTCGCCGGGGAAAGAGTATCCGCGAAGAGGACCAGTTTCGCCAGCAAAGACAGATCATTAATATCCTTCTCGCCGGCGGGATGGTGATTGCCGATTATATCCGTTAAAGAGGAGGGTAAATTCCAGCGTTCGGCGATATACCCGCCGATTTCCTGGTGGTCGGTTCCCAGTAAATCCCTTTCGGCTTCAACAAGGAATTTCTCATTCA
>CP070813.1:3690603-3695827 GCA_020344055.1 Candidatus Zixiibacteriota bacterium
ATTTCGGTATCGGATACCTTTTGTCCCTCGGTGAGAGCGTAAATACCATTGAATTTATAAAGGTAATTCAGGATAATTCCCGCGATTATCAGAAGAAGCGAGAAATGGAATATTATGGATCCCAGGTATTTCGCCTTTATCAATGTTCTTTCAACCTTATATGCGAGTTTGAATCTCTTGATATTGACGGCGGTGAGATTTACCGAAAATAGAAAAAGGATTATATAGAAATAAGGGGTATAGTAAATTCTATCGAGTCCCAGTTTTTCAATGATAACATACTTATCTCCCAGGGCGTTTTTCCAGTCGATGATTTGCTCTTCGGCGAATCCCTGCTGAGGTATAATCGCCGAAGTAAGGAGAATTAATAGAATGAGACCGATTAAAAAGAAAGTCGGCCTCGTGGAAGTGGGATTAAGCAATAAGGGTATATGCATGACGACAACTAATATGCTTTATCGGAGTGGTTTTTGCAGGTCTCAGCCCAGCAACGTTTGTTAGTATAGTCAATATTGGCGAGATAACCGTTAACAAACGCGTCGGCAGGCTCCTGGGAGCCGGCTGTACCGTCGGTTTCAAGATAGACCCATTTTCTGTTCATGCCATGGACATGTATTTCACCGGCCGCGAGATCGTCGACAGTCTGCAAACCGAGCCCGGAGGTGCTGGCGTAATCCCACATATGACAAGAAAAACAGCCGTAAGGCAAGCGGTGGGCGCTTTGGGTACCGGGGTGGTCGGGATACCGGCTGGCGGAAGCGTCGCCATCCCAGTATACGGTTGCCTTATGGCAGACATCGCACAGAGGGGTCCCGCTTACGTCGTTGGAAGTAGTGGTGGCGACCAGCAAATGCTCGGAATTCGAGCCATGCGGACCTTCGGGGTCGGAGGTAGCATCGGATCTATGGCAATCTGAACAATATACGATTCCGGAGTTCGGTCCCGACGCGGCCATGTTTGCGGAACCCCATGGTTCATTCATCGTAACGGTGTCACAGATGGCGTTTTTTCCCGCCTCAACGATCCCGTGGGTAGACGGGTATTTCGGATTAATTTCCTCGGCGAGATTCCTGCTCCCGGACGGTAATGTCGTATAGTTGGAATGGCATTTAAGGCAAATTTGCCATTCCCTTAGCGCAGGCTCCACCCTGTTGTAATCGGCGGTTGCCGGGGATATGTAAACGTTTCCGTTGTTTGTCGGCGTGGGCGGATCCGGGAAGGCGGTATCTGGTTCCACTCCCCAGGCGCCCTTAAGGGCGTTAGATACCAGGTTGGAAGAACCATCGTGGGTACCCTGGAGGGCAACATGGACCCCGTGGCAGTCGCCGCATTCCGCGTGACGATTACCGTCTGCGAGATCTGAAGCGGTTTCATTGGGGCCGTGGAGCCCGGATGAATCGACGGTAGGATGCGCGTATGTTTTGGAGAATGCGTCCTCAACCCGCAACGCCTCGGCTGACATGGCCTTGGCGCCATAATAATCCTGGCTGGTTCCGGCGTTGGGGTTCGAGGTAGTGGAATGGCATCCGAAGCAAATCTTTTCCTCCAGCGGATCGGATGGTGAGGAAGCTCCCAGCGGATTCAGTATCCGTCCGTATGGATTATCATGCGTGCCGAATTTATTGGTTCCCGATTGATAAGATTTGGTCATGGTGTCGTTGTGGCACTTTACGCAATTGGCGTTGAAGGTCGATCCATCCCCGAAGGTAGAAGATACATTATAATTATGCGTTGAGGTGGCGGCGTCATAGTCGGTTTTGGATATCGGCACAGTGGAAGTGCTGCCGTCAGGAGGGCTGTAACCCTTGGTTTGGGCGGACGTATGACATGACAGGCAGATACCGCCGGTACCGCTCGATGAGTAATCAGTATTCGCGAGAATAGACGCGTCCCCCGTATCTATAGGGGACGTAATATCGACGCGCAGATTTTTGGCTCTTTGACCGACGCTGTTCATATCAGGCCTGAATATATCGTGGTGCACATGGCAGGTCAGGCAGGTTCTGGATGAAATGGTATAATCGGCATTAGTGCTGGTGATGTTATGATGATACGAAGTCGTGCTTCCGTTCATCGGCGTCACTATGGCATTGTGGCAACTGCATCCATCGCCGCCGGACGATTCGCCGCCGCCGGAAACAGCGAATCCGTCGGCATGGGGATGGCAACCCGTACAGTCTTCGGCATCGTGATGGTTGGGAGGGGGCTGGGAACCGTCATTGCGGTGATGTCCCGTGGACGTGTGACAAACCTCGCAAACACCGGTAAATACCCCGTCAGTAGAATCTGCCATAACTCCTGAAGTCGGATCTCCGGCTACCGGATCGGGATCGTTGTAAGGATCTCCGATTCCAAGGGTTTTAAATATTACGGGTAAATTTCCGGAGCTCGGCGTCTGTATGGTGTCGCGGACCATGTAGATGTTGGTGGTATTGTGGGGCGTATGGCAGGTAAGGCAATTGAATGTCTGGTGATTGGCTATATTATGGCAGGCCGAGTTGGGCCCGCCGCAATTGTCGGAGTCATTGGTTCTTCTGAGAAGATTTCCATCGCCCAGTATGGCGGTTGAGGTGACGGTTAACTCGTCGGCGTTGTCCGTATAACCATCCACGGCGGAGGCCGCGAAATTGTCTTCCACATAGAAGTAAAGATCGTATGTGCCGGTTACCTGGCCGTCAGGGGGATACCAGAGCACGGTCGCCTCGTATTCGTCGCCCGAAGGATGAGTTATTCTCAATCCCTGTTCACCATGCCTCGCGGCGTTAACGAGTGTGTATTCTGTGGAGCCTGTATCGCGTACTTTTATTGTAACAATAAAGGCACCGTTGCCGGGCATATCCGTATCTCTAAACGCGGTCCTGATCGTGGTATATTCGGACCCGATTCTATTTACGGAGGCCGGTAACGCAAAAGTCGTGTCCGCCACGATAACAGGAGCGTTATTTGTAACAGCGTCGTAAACTTCAAACTCGTTCTCGTTGTTTTGATAACCGTCGATAGATAAATCCGTACCGTCGGTAACCTGGCAGTAAAGGTCGTAATAACCGATGGTCTGGGCATCAGGCGGATCCCAGCTGATGGAAACCGTGTAGATACCTCCGCCACCGTCGGATATGGTCAAACCGCCCTGTCCGTTCTGCAGGCTGTTAGCCAGGATCGTTTCGGTAGAATTATCGGGATGTCGCAGTTTTATGGTTACCCGGAAGCTGTTGACCCCGGGTTGATCCGTATCGGAAAAGGTCGCGGATATAGTTGTCGGATTCGCTCCGATCCTCTCTACGGCGGCCGGCGAGGCTCCGGTATTATCCCCCGGGATTATGGGTGGTACGTTCTCGCCGCCGTTGGTAAGGAGGAGTTCGTCCTGGTTGTTATCGGCGACGTCTTCGGCGGAATCGATACCGTCGGAAACCAAACAGTAAAGGTCGTAATATCCCAGCAGGGCGTCGTCGGCCGGATCCCAGGCGATGGTGGCGGTGTACGATCCGCCCCCATTATCGGTGATAACCATACCACTCTGGCCATTCTGCAATTGATCGGAGACATAATAAAAGGCCTCATGATATTGTGAACGTGCCCTGAAGGTGATATAAAAAGCGCCAATCCCCGGCTGGTCGGAATCGGTAAACGTGGCGCTGAAATCTGTCGTCGCAGAACCGAATCTGTCTATTGACGCAGGATTTACCGATGTGGTTCCCGCTGTAATCTGAGGCGGGTTATTTGCAATAACCTCATTTATTTCCAGCTCGTTCAAATTAGCGGCATAATCATCGATTACGTTGTCATACCCGTCGGTAACCTCAAAATAAAGATCATAAAAACCCAGGGTTTGGGCATCGTCGGGATTGTATACGTAATAAGCGGAATATGATCCGCCGCCCAGGTCGGTAATAGTAAGGCCTCCGGAACCGTTGGGTTGATTATTTACAAGGATAACTTCGGCGATATCGTCCGGCTCTCTGATTTTAAAGGTAACATTGAAAGTTCCCGCTCCCGGCTGATCCGGATCGGAAAAGTTCGTTCTTATGGTGGTAGTGCTGGAGCCGATCCTGTTGACAGGCGAGATGGAGACAAAAGTCGCTCCCGGAGTGACGGTCGGCGGGTCGTTTACGATTATTTCGACAATCTCCAGTTCATTTAGATTATCTGTAAAGTTATCGACAGCGTTATCAATGCCGTCGGTAACCTCAAAAAATAAATCGTATGGTCCGAGAGTCTGACCGGAGGCGGGATCGTAAGTATAACTGGCGGTATATGATCCCCCGCCGTTATCAACAATGGTCAATCCGCCGCCGCCGTTGGGCTGGTTGTTAACCAGAGTCAGTTCAGTGATATCATCGAACTCTCTGATTTTGAAAGTCACATTGAAAGCTCCCACGCCGGGTTGATCGGTGTCGTTGAAGTCGGCTGAAATTACGGTTGAATCGGTGCCGAACCTATTAACCGTATCGGGCGACACCTGAGTCGCGCCGGCAATCACCGAAGGCGCGTTGTTTGGGGTAATATCGATTATCTCCAGTTCATCGAGATTATCAGCGTAGTCATCAACAGCGTTGTCAACGCCGTCGTTAACTTCGAAATACAAATCATATGGGCCAAGTGTCTGCGCATCGTCTGGGTTATAAATATAGCTTGCCGTATAAGAACCGCCGCCGTTGTCTGTAATGGTCAACCCGCCTCCGCCGTTGGGCTGGTTGTCTACCAGGGTCAGTTCGATGATGTCGTTTGGCTCTCTGATTTTGAACGTCACATTAAAGGCGCCAATTCCGGGCTGATCGGTATCGTTGAAATCGGCTGATATTACAGTTGAATCGGTTCCCACACGATCGACCGTATCAGGAGAAACCTGAGTTGCCCCGGCCACAACTGTAGGTGCGTTGTTGGGTATGACCTCATTTATATTTAATTCATTGAGGTTATCAGCATAATCGTCTATAGCGTTATCGGTTCCGTCGGTGACCTCGAAATAAAGGTCGTAATCACCAAGTGTCTGGGCGTCATCGGGATTATAGGTATAGCTTGCAGTATACGATCCGCCCCCGTTGTCGATGATGGTGAGCCCGCCACCGCCGTTGGGCTGGTTGTCTACCAGGGTCAGTTCGGTGATGTCATCGAACTCTCTGATTTTGAACGTCACATTGAAAGCTCCCACGCCGGGCTGATCGGTATCGTTAAAATCGGCTGATATTACAGTCGAATCGGTGCCGAACCTATTAACCGTATCGGG
>CP070813.1:3695927-3701139 GCA_020344055.1 Candidatus Zixiibacteriota bacterium
AAACTCCCCGTCATCCGAGATTATTAACGCCGCCCTCACCGTCTCCTCCTCCCAGTCGAGAATCAGCCTTAGAACCTGCTCCTGGCCGCCGACGGTTACGCTTTGATAATTCCAGGTGCCTACCAGCTCCGACGGGAAGGGTCTCACATTCGGAGTGGTGGGCTCGTCTTTACCGCAACTCCCAATCAGGAAAGCCAAAACCAGAAGCGTTGAAATGATCTTTATTGTTTTCACAATACCTCCAATTCGATCCTATTAGACCCGCCTATAATTACGGCATTGAGATATACAGGTTTCGCGTTTTATAGGTTGTTGGGGTATTCCGCTCACTGGTTGCCAGGCGCCGCCTGGCAACCAGTGCCATTTAATTTTATTTCAATTAAGATATAATCACATCCTGAACGCCGGAACGCGGGCATACTCTCTCAGCTGCTTCGCCCTGCCGGATATCTCCTCCGGCTTCAATCTCGCCGTCCGGCGGCAACTGAAATCCTCCACGCAATACGACGCCATCACCGTCCCGGCCACCAGCGCGCGCCTCAACAGATCCTCGCTCAGTCGGCTCGATCTCGCAATATATCCGATGGTCCCGCCGGCAAACGTGTCCCCCGCTCCTGTAGGATCTTTCACTTTCAGAAGGGGCATGCTGGGCAGGGCGAAAAAGCTCTTCTTGCCGAACAAGACCACTCCGTGTATACCCTTTTTGATTATTATATATTTGGGCCCGAGCTTAAGTAGTTTCCCCGCGGCCGCAGGTAAAGAGGGTGTATTGCAGAATAGCCTGGCCTCATCCTCGTTAATACAGATAACGTCAACTTTCCTGAATACTTTCTCCAGTAAATCCGGTTCGGAATTTATCCAGTAGTTCATGGTATCGCACATTACCAGTTTCGGCTTGCGAACCTGCGAAAGCACATCGAGCTGCAACGCGGGATGAATATTTTCAAGTAGAATAAAGGGAGTGTCGCGGTACGATTTTGGTATCGCCGGATTAAAAGACTCGAATACATTGAGGTCCGTTGCCCGGGTATGAGCCGCGTTCATGTCTCCCTCGTAATAACCCGACCAGTAAAATGTCTTTTCGGAACGATCTATTTGAAGCCCCTCCAGATCGACGCCCTTGCGCTTTAAAAGATTGATATGCCTGCGTTCGAAATCGTATCCCACCACCGCCACGATTCCCGGCGAGGTAAAATAGGAGGCGGCAATGGAGGCGTAAGTAGCTGAACCTCCCAAAGCTCTATTCATCTTGCCGAATGGAGTTTCAACAGAATCTACGGCGACCGAACCGACAATCAGAAGTTTCATTTATCCATCTCCAGTATTCAATTGAAATTCAAATCCCGCCTTGATCGTCCAAACGCGCGCGATCAATAATAACTATATATTATGATTTTATCAACCTTCTATTAAATTCCGCTGGTATCGGGCGGGCAATCGGGGCAATACGTCGGCGGGTAGCCCTGTCCCTTGAAGAAGTTTATGCAAAATGTGACATCAAGGCCGTTGAAAGAACAACTGCCGTTAGCGTCGGCGGCGGCCGCAATCATGCCATGACCGGGACAATCCACGGTATAGGGAGGGGCGGGGCCGATTCCCTTCAAATAATTTATGCTGTAGGTGACATCCAGGCCGCTGAAACTCAGGCTTCCGTTGGCGTCGCCCGGCACATAAAAACCTTCGGGTAAATAGGTAAGAACATCGGTAATAAGAGGCATGCCCGACGCGTTAAGCTCCGCAAGCTCAAACTCCTCGACCGGCTGCCATAAGCCGGGATCAAGAGACGGTATATGCGACGCCGCCGCCGAATAATTCTCAACCTGATCGTAGACATAAAACAGGTTCCATCCTCTCTTGAAAGCCCAGAGGCTGTAGCCGTCGCTCAACATGAAATTCATTGTCGAGGTATGATCGTTAACAAAGATTGTCACAACCGCGTTTATCAGTCCCTGCGGAACGTTCCAATTTGTCTCCTCTATTCTCTTCATGATATAAATAAGCAACAGCTCCGAATCCACGATCATGGAGGTATCGGACGGGTCGCACTCCGGAATACCCGAACCGGTGGGTGGATTATTCAAAAGATAATCCTCGCCGATCAGATCGTAAAGAAGGGATTTGGCAACGCCGCCATTATGGGCAAACGTCCACCAGCGCCCGTTCTTTTCCCTTACAAAGGGATGCGGATCGGGGATGGAATCGCATTCGTGGCAGCAACAACCGACATTACAGAATCTTACATGCCCGATTATTATACCCGGCTTTGATGATTCGAGCGTTTCTACGTGCCGGTCATACAGTGAATCGTTAATCGCTCTTACCGCCCCCCGGCAAACGTCAGCCGTGGTTCCGAAAACGGAATAATCGGCGATTCCCCAACCATCGGTATTGGTAACGCCAGACATATTTTTCAACGATCTCGGATACGCGACCAGATGATTATAAATCAGGCTGTCGGGAAAGCTATCCGATAACGCTCCCCATAATCTGCAGTTATGGACTATGGCGGGCGAATTTTCAAGGACGTTAGGTTCGGGATGTCCGTTGCCAGGACAATTTCGTGATATTTGATCGTTTCCCCCGGTTTGAGCGGCCGAAACCAGGATCATAAATAGCATGAATCTCCCGGCGGTCCGCAAAATCGCCCGTCGCCTGAAACAGAAAACTCCTGAATTCATATCGCCCGTTAAAGTTCTCCACATTGGGCTACAATTGCAAGCAAAAACTCGCCCCCGGAACAAAAAGTAAGCCTTACTATATTTGATCCGGAAGCTTTGGTTTAATAATTCGTATTATTCCCATTTATCGAAAGAGAATCGCGGCCCTTTACGAATAAAGGCGGCATATTTACGAAAGGGAATACCTTTAATGATATACTACCCAAAAACATGTAATTCATGAAAAACCGATGAAATTATATTGTTAGAGTTCGTAAGAGCTCAGGACTAGACTGATTTCTTCTTCTTTTCTTTTTTCGGCTTTTTCTTCTGTTTTTTTGGCCGATCTTTCGATTTACCCATATCTGAACTCCTTTCGCACACTACCCAACCGCGCCCGCCGGACAGATATCATCATATATATTATATAAAATATGTTCTGTCTTGCAAGCTTTTTCGGCCCCGAAGACCGCTTCAGATTATCTATATCGCTGAATCTTACGTTACCGTTAACTCGTATTATCGAAGGCCACCTGGAATTGAACAGCCGGGGCATAAAAAGGGAGCCTGGAATGGCTCCCCGAATTATAGCGCTTGCCGACAGCCTTATTCTGTCGAAAAGAGATCTTTGTAAATCTTCTGCATTTCCCCGGAACGTATCGCTGTTTTCAGATCCGCCGTCTGCTTGCTCAGCCAGGCGTGCATGGGGTCGTTCTGCAAAAGGTTATCCAGATAGGCGTCTACCGCGGGATTTTTAAA
This sequence comes from Candidatus Zixiibacteriota bacterium, assembly GCA_020344055.1. Taxonomy (GTDB): domain Bacteria; phylum Zixibacteria; class MSB-5A5; order UBA10806; family UBA10806. Next base: position 3,699,344 of record CP070813.1, read on the forward strand.
CTCACGCGCCTCAGGAAGCAGTTTAAAATAGAAATGCTGGGCCACTTCGTAAATGCCGTGCCACCAGGTGTAATCGGGGCCCATCATAGACGCCCCATGACGAGCACGCCGTCCCTCGTGATGCCACAGCTCCCAATAAGTCCACTCGATCTTGTTGCCGAAGCCGGCGGGATTCTCCAGTAATTTTTGCTCCCTGACGATATTTATAATATCGGTGGCAGGTTTGGCGAATTTCTCATTGTAAAGATTCACCAGCCCGTCAAACTGGTAAAAATGCCCCATGGCGAAAACTCTTCCATGACAGTTGTTGCAGACGGCCAGCATTCTTTCCCGCTTTTCCTGCCAGTTCTCCTTATGTTCCGAAATCGGCGGCCTTAAAGTCCAGCTCAACCTCGTGCCCACATCGTGGGTGAGCTCCATGGTCGGCGTCGCCGACATATGACAGGTAGCGCAGGTGGGAGCCTCGTAATAATCCATTCCCACAATCCAGCTGTCCGAGCCGAGATTCATCTTATCGATATTGGTGAAATAGGCGTTCCCGTGCTTGGATTCCTCGTATACCTCTTTCTGAGGATGGTCGGGACCGAGATGGCACTTGGAACAGGCTTCCGGCTGCCGCGCCTGCGCCTTGGAAAACGCGTGCCGGGTGTGACAGGCATTACAAGAACCCTTGGATCCGTCGGGATTCAAGCGTCCAATCCCCGAATTAGGCCAATTTTTCATTGAGAGTTTGTTGGGCGAATCGGGATCTATTATAACCTTGGTTCCATGACAGCTTTCGCATCCCGTAACCGCGGCGGGGTGTCCTCCCGCCACATGCGCGAGGTAGGCGTCCTGCGATTCCAGGATTAATCCCGCCGTCGCATGATATGAATTTTCCACCTCCCGCGCTTCGGCCTCATGGCACTCGCCGCAATCTTTCGGTGTTACCAGAGTCGCGATGGTAGCGCCTTCATGTTCGAATGCATCCACGTCCGTCTCGTCCGCGCCATGACAATCTATGCAGCTTACCTCGTTTAATGCGTGTTTTGACATATTCCACTGCTGGTACAAAGCCGGCATAATGTTCTCGTGGCAGTCAGTACATTCGTCCGCCGATGATAATCCCAATCCCGGAGCGATAAAAACGACAGCAAATATCAAAACAGATTTTTTCATGCTGCTTTTCTCCTCCAGACTATTTTAAATCCAAAATCCCTCGAATTCAATTTTTGTTAAAATCCCGCGGTCAGCATAAAGTAAATCCAGAACGACGGATCTACATTGTACCTCCACTCGTCGGAGGCGAAAAACGCGGAAATGCCGCCCTGAAATCCCAGACCCTCCTGAATCGAACTTTTATATGTGACATCGATTTCCTGGCCGAGGGCTTTTGAGTTCCCGGGGGTCGCGGTTGTATCCGAGGCATCGATATGGTCCTCCATGGTCCGGAAATGATGAATATCGATATCGATCGTGCCCATATCGCCGGCCACCAGAGAACCGCGCAGGAAAATATCCATCAATCCCAGATTCCCTAGTCCCGGCGGTATATCCGATCCTATAAAATAGTCCATATATCCCCTGAACTTGTGCCCCGTGTAATAGAGGTTATCGAACCATTTGATATCATCATCACCAGGGTCGTCATCCCCGGAGGTAATATCAAAACCGATACCTATTTTGCTCACCTCTGAATGAACGAACATGATTTTGTCCTTCGGGGAATAATAGAAATCGCCCGCCATCATATATGCGGAAATATCGCTGGCCCCCTGATTCCCGACCTGGAGAGCGACATCGAAGACATATCCCAA
>CP070813.1:3701239-3706356 GCA_020344055.1 Candidatus Zixiibacteriota bacterium
ATGGCGAAGGAGCTTGCCGATAAATATATCGATGTCCTGAAGACTATAAATCATGAGCATATTAAGGCAAACGTTTCGGTGAAGCTGACCCAGATGGGGCTGGATATCTCCGACGATTTCTGTTTCGACAATGTCAACCGGATAATCGAAGCGGCCGGCGACAAGGGCAATTTCGTGCGGATCGATATGGAGGGCTCCGATTATACCCAGCGCACCCTCGACCTGGTATATAGGTGGGCTGAAAGATACGATAATGTCGGCACGGTAATTCAGTCGATGCTCTACCGTTCCGCGGTTGATATCGCAGAGCTTATCAGCCGGGGTATCAGGGTGCGATTATGCAAGGGCGCTTACAAAGAACCGGCATCGGTAGCGTTCCAGAAGAAAGAACAGGTCAACGAGAATTTCATAAAGCTGATGAAAACGCTTCTGGACAGCGGCCAGTTTCACTCCATCGCAACCCATGACAACGCCATGATCGAGGCCACCAAAAAATATGCCGACGAAAAAGGTATTGGGAAGGATAAATACGAATTCCAGATGCTTTACGGCATCAACCGTTCCGGCCAGATAAAGCTGGTGCGGGAGGGTTACGGGATGCTGGTCTATGTGCCGTTCGGCACCCACTGGTTCCCCTACTATTACCGCCGCCTCCGGGAGCGCAAGGAGAATATCCTCTTTATATTGAAGCATTTATTTAAGGGGTAGATTTATTGCTGAGGGCGGCGCCCCCAAACTCGTTTATAGTTTGGTCAGGTCGTAGCCCGAAGGGCGTGACCTGACCAAAAGAGTGTCGGATCACGCCCGACTTGGAGTCGGGACTACGATCCGACACAACGGCAATAATTGGTAGGACAGACATTCTTGTCTGTCCGAACCGTTTTATAGATTGTACCTCAGGATCGGCCGGGCAGGAATGTCCGGCTTACCAAAAAAGAAATTCGGTTGCCAAGCAGGCGCCTGGCAACCAGAGGAAAAGGGGTAGATATCCTAAAAAACCGGCATTTTATTAATTATTATTTATTGAAAATGATATGAATTATACATTTTTTCTTGACCAATTAAATTTTATAATATTATTGTGAGCATATGGATTTAGGTTTAATTACAGCTATTCTCATAGCCCTTTTCACTGGCTATACTTATATTGCCTGGTCTTTTAGAAGGTGGTATTTAAAATCATCGTTTCCGATTATAGGAGCATTGTGCTTAATTTTCGGAATTATTGTTGGATATAGATATGCTGCTTTAGAGGTATGGAATAAAATAAGGAGCCTTGAGCCAGATTATTTATCGCAAATTGATAATATTATCGCTCCGTACATTCCGTCGATAATACCGTCATTTAACTGGATAATCCTATTCGGAACGGCCATAATTTACATGATACTCCTACATTACTTAATTCCAATTATATGGCGGTCAAAAAATAAATCTAAATATTAACTTATGGATAATATGGAAAACTACCAATATTTCGGTGAAATAATAACCTTAATCAATTCTAGACCATATAAGTTTGGCATTAGGTTTTACTCATATAAGCCGGGTGTGGAAAAACCACTTATAGAAGAATACTACATTTATGATTTTGGCGATTGTATTGCTGACAAACCATGGGATGTAATTAATTTTAAATTAAATATAGAAAAAATATTGTGGGAAGGCTTATTTGCAGACCATAAAATAAAATTACATAAGCACCTCATAAATTTTGCTTTGCAAAAAATAAAAAACTATCCTTCAGAAACATATTTTGAATTTTATTTCGGTGATCTTATGGGAATCGATGTAAACGATAGATTAAGTGGGGAAAATCTTGAAAAAGAAATATTACAATTTTCGTACAATGTAAACAATTATTGTCCCGGTTGGGCCTTATCAATTGATGATTATGATTTCAATATAAATGCAAACAGGGATGATATAATTCAATGGGCCGATAGCCTTTTCGAACAGAAACTGCTTAAAAAATATCGCAAAGATTTTAAAAATAGGTTTACCGGGGGAACCACAGGAGGTTACGAATATAAAATTAATCGAGAATTTAAGAATAAAATTGAGGGGATAATAAATTCATATTTTTTCGAAAGCATGGAAATAAATGCAGGGAATTTGGTTGAAATTCTAAATCTAGAGGAATCGGAATTGTTTGAGGCTAAGGGTTCTCTTGAATTTGACATTAAGAGATATATAGATGGTGATAAGGAGGAAAGTAAAAAACCAGAATTAAGAAAAGAAGTGCTTAAAGCCATTGTAGCATTCCTAAATTCGGAGCTGAAGCAATCCAAATACATAATAATTGGGATAATTGAAAAAGGCAAATTTAGAAATAAAGAAAAACTAATAGAATTAACTGATAAATATTTATTATTCGGCATAAATAATGATTATGACAAAAATCAATGGGATGGTTTTCTTTTAAAATTATCTCAATTAATAAATGAACATATCTCTACTATCGCGCATAATTATCTAAAAATTAATCGGCTATCAATAGATAATAAAGACCTTTGCCTTATTCATTTGGGATGGTTTAATGAGAGACCAAACAGGTGGTTTTATTACGACGATATTGAATTTTGGGTTCGCATAAAAAACAGCACAATAAAGCTTGAGGGTGCGAAAATGGACGAATATAAAAAATCATTCAAATATCGATTGTAAGCCATTTTGTGCAATTAAATATGGCAGTTATTCTTGCGATGTGTCGGGGCCCGCAATTATATACTAAATGTATTCGGTTGTTTGTTTGACACAATCCCCATTTTCCCGTAGATTTTCATCTAATGGCTATCGATTTCAAGAAGCGGCTCGACGAGGGGGTTATCGTCTGTGACGGCGCCATGGGGACCTATCTCAACCAGAAAGGGGTCTCCTACGACCGCTGTTTCGACGAACTCAACCTCTCTATGCCCGACCTGGTGGGCGAGGTGCACCGTGAATATATCGAGGCCGGGGCGGAGATTATCGAGACCAACAGTTTCGGCGGCAACCGGTTCCGGCTGGCCACCCACGGCCTGGAAAACTCGTTGCGGGACATAAACATAAAGGCGGCCAAGATCGCCCGGGAAGCCCGGGAGATAAGCGGCGTAGACGTATACATAGCGGGCTCCATGGGCCCCCTGGGGAAGCCGATAGAGCCTTTCGGTAAGATCACCCTGGCCGAAGCCCGGGAGGCCTTCAGGGAGCAGGCTGAGGCCCTTCTGGAGGGCGGTGTGGACCTGTTCATGATCGAGACCATATCCCGTGTAGATGAGATGGTTGTGGCCATCGAGGCGGTAAAATCGGTCTCCGATCTCCCCATCGTGGCGCAGGTGACCTTTACCACCGAGGGGACTACCTATTTCGGCAGTTCTCCGCCGGAGATGGTGCAGAAGATTTTACCGCTGGAGGTCGATGTAATCGGGGCCAACTGCTCGGTGGGTCCGCAGAAGATGTTGGAGGTGATCGAGCAGCTGGCGGAACTGGGCGTCCCCTATATCTCCGCCCAGCCCAACGCCGGGCTGCCCCGGTACTACGGAGGCCGGTTTATCTATCTGTCGTCGCCCGACTATTTCGCCGACTACGCCCGGCTGTTCGCCAGGGCGGGCGCGCGATTGATAGGCGGATGCTGCGGCACCACCCCGGAACATATAAAGAAGGTGGCCTCGTTAACTTCGGAAACGGCCGATAGAAGAGCGAGAATCAGGGTAAAAGAGAGGACTGGCAAGGCAGCGGAACCGGTTATGCCGCTGGGCGGCGTCTCGACCCCCTTCACGGAGAAGCTCAAGAAAGATTTCGTGGTATCGGTGGAGATCGATCCGCCCAAAGGGACTAATCCGGCCAAGATGATCCGGGCCGCTAAGGATTTGAAGCGAGCGGGCGCGGACGCGGTCAATATAGCAGATTCCCCCATGGCCCGGGTTCGGATGAGCTGTATGGCGTCGGCGAATCTTATCCAATCCGAGGTCGATATCGATATCATCCTTCATTTCACGACCCGCGATCGGAACCTGATGGGGCTGCAGTCGGATCTAATCGGCGCTCATGCCACCGGTATCAGGAATATCCTGGCGCTGACGGGCGACCCCCCCTCGCTGGGCGATTATCCACAGGCTACCGCAGTTTTCGACGTCGATTCCATAGGGCTTATTAAGATTATCTCAAAACTTAATTCGGGGGTCGATTTTGCCGGGAATTCCATCGGCAAGCCGACGCAATTCTCTATCGGCATGGCGGCCAATCCGTCCAGCGAGGACCTGAACCTGGAACTGGAACGGCTTCGCCAGAAGATCGAGGCGGGCGGGCAGTATATTATGACCCAACCTTTATACGAGATCGATACCTTGAAACGATTTTTGGATAAATTCAATAATGATTCCGTCCCGGTCCTGGTGGGCGTTCTCCCGCTGGTCAGCTACAAGCACGCTCAATTCCTTCACAACGAGGTACCCGGAATATCCGTGCCGCGTGAGATAAGGGAAATCATGAATAAGGCGGGCGATAAATCCGAGAGTGTCGGCGCCTCTATCGCCGCGGAATTCATAGACAAATCGAGATCCTTGGTAAAAGGCGTATACCTGATGCCATCGTTCGGGCGTTTCGAATCGTGCATCGAGATCGTAAAATCGATCAAGAAAAAATAGCAGGCTAAGCAGCAAATCACGGGAATATCCTTCCGCCCATAAACGGTTACTTCAAAGCCGTTATCTCTATTGACATTCGGTTTTTTTTTTATTATATGGCACGGAATGAATAACAGAAGCTGTTTTAATTCTTTCAGACCGGCGATAAGTTGATGTTGAGTCATAAAGAGAGGATCGACAGGCACCTGAGCGGGAAAGAGATCGATCGTCCCGCAGTCTCCGCCTGGAGGCATTTTTACGACAGGGAGAACACCAAAGATGAGCTGGTCGCCTCCATGCTGGAGTTTCAAAAAAAGTTTGATTGGGATTTTATGAAGATCAATTCCCGGGCATCGTACCATGTGGAAGATTGGGGAGTGCGGTTCAGATATTCCACCGATCCGCTTGAAAAACCGGTGGCGGAGAGTTTCCCGGTGGCAAAGAAAGGCGACTGGCGGAAAATCGGGCCGCTGGACTGGCGTGCGGGTTCCCTGGGAGAGATCCTGGCGG
>CP070813.1:3706456-3711495 GCA_020344055.1 Candidatus Zixiibacteriota bacterium
CTGTAATAAAGGTCCTCTCTGAACCTGCCGGCGTTCACTTCGTCGATCAAGTTTTTATTGGTTGCCGCCACCAGCCTGAAACCGGCCTCTATTTTCATACTGCCGCCGACCCGGCTGAACGACCGTTCCTCCAGGACCCTCAACAGCTTGGCCTGGATCTCGAGAGGAATCTCGCCTATCTCATCCAGGAATATAATGCCATCGGAGGCCTGTTCAAAGACTCCTATCCTTCTTGAGGAGGCGCCGGTGAAAGCGCCTTTCTCGTGGCCGAACAGCTCGGATTCGATTATGCCCGGCGCCATGGCCGCGACATTAACCGCTATAAAGGGGCTCCCCGGCTTGCCGGACTCCTTATGTATGGCCCTGGCGATAACTTCCTTGCCCGCACCCGATGGGCCGGTAATCAGCACGTTTATATCGGAGATCCCCAATTTCTTTACGACCTTGGCCGCCTTTTTCAGCTCTTCCGATCGTCCGACAATACCCAGATCCATAAGTAATTCCCTATCCGTCTTCAAAGCCCCGAATTCATCGGATATTTTTTCGACGTCAACGGGCCAGTAAAATTCCTTATCGGATATAACCTCCTCGGCGATCCCCACAGCAGGCAGGATTACGATAACTGTTATATCCGGTTCCTCCATATAGATCCGCTCCAGGAATCTAAACGGCCTTATTCCCGACCTGAGATCGAAGATGATGCCTTCGGGTTTTCTTTCCCTGGTGGCGGAGGCCAGTTGCGTTTCGTCGGAGATTATCTCTCCCTCCCCGATCTTCTCTATTACCCTTTTCGAAAATGATATATCATGAGAAAACATGTAGATCATTTCCTCGATCTCCTCCTTTTTGCCGATCTTTCCAACTTGTTCTCCCTGTTGTCCGCAATAACGAAATCGGCCCGACGATTTTCGAGATCGACTTTTACCACTATAATGCGAATCCTGTCGCCGAGCTTAAACATTTTTTTGGATCTTTTACCGATAGCCCGGAATTTTCCCTCATCAAGAGTAAAATAATCATCGTTGATAGTAGAAAACGGGATGAAACCCTCTACCATGGAACCCTGCAACTCTACAAATAAGCCGGCTCTTATAACTCCAGAAATGATGCCGTCGTATATGCCCCCCACCCTTTCCTGCAGGTATTCGAGTTGTTTGATCTTCAGCGATTCCCGTTCGGCCTGGTCTGCCGCCATTTCGGTTTCGGTGCAATGCTGCCCGATTTTTTTCAACGTCGCCTTCAAACTGGAAACCATGTTGGGACCCAGCCTTTTATTCAACAGCATTTTCAGAATCCTGTGAATGAGTAGATCGGGGTATCTTCTAATAGGCGACGTAAAATGAACATAATTCGAAAAAGCCAGCCCGAAATGGCCGATGTTTTCCGGTTGATACGCCGCCTTCGCCAGCGAGCGAAGAAGTATCTCCTCCACGAACTGCTCCTCGGGTTTATCTTTGACGGCGTTCAATACTCTTTGAAGTTTTATGGGGGTAATCTCGCCCTTGAAGCTGAATTTAAACCCCATCTCCTTCATCAACTCCACGAAGTTTTCGATCTTTTCCTTGTCGGGTTTGGCGTGAACCCGGAACAATGCCGGGGCGCCCGCGCCCTGGAGAAAAATGGCGGCATGCCTGTTCGCCAGAAGCATCAATTCCTCGATTATCTGATGAGATTCCAGCCTTTTCGGCGTGAAGATATCAAGCACCCTTCCCCTCGCATCCAGGACCACCTTGGGTTCCGGAAGATCGAAATCCAGGCTTCCGTTTTTAAGGCGTTTCTCCCTGAGTGCCCGGGCAATGGGCCTCAGTTTCTTTAACGTCGAACCGATATTGCCGTTGATGCTTGATCCGCCCCGGCCGTCAAGGTAATCCTGAACCTGCTCGTAATTCAAAGAGGCCGAGCTGGCTATGACCGACTCCCGGAATTCCCATTCATAAACGTTACAGTCCGTATCGATCTCCGCCAGGAATGAGACGGTGAGACGATCCTTTTTTTCATGGAGGCTGCAGATGTCAGCCGAGAGCTTCTCCGGAAGCATCGGCAATACCCTGTCAACCAGGTAAACGGAATTACCCCTCAGCAAAGCCTCGGAATCCAGCGCCGATTCATATTTCACGAAATGGGAAACATCGGCGATATGCACCCCCAACCTGAACCGATCATTGCCGTTATCCTCTATACTTACAGCGTCATCATGATCTTTGGCGTCAGCGGGATCGATAGTAACCACGGTCAGATTTCTCAAATCGAGTCGGTTTGTGAGAGAGGCCTTAGTCACCGCTTTCTTTATGGCGGTCAATTCCGGTCTTACCCTCTTATCGAATTCCGACGATAGGCCGTGAGAAATGATCAGAGAATCGATATCCACACCGGGAGAGCCTTCCATACCGAGGACCTCCTCGATATGCCCTCTCGGCGGAAGATAAGACGCCTCCCAGGGATACAGCCTTACGCTGACTATCATATCTTTTTTAACCGCCAATTTTCTGGGGTTTTCTATTTCGATCTTTTCGGGAAACCGCGGATCGGTGGGGCGCAGACTCATTCCGTATCTGCTTGTTAAAACCTTCCCGACTATCCTTCCTTTTTCCCGCTCCAGAACCCGCACGATTTTGCCCTCGCGGCTTCTGCTCCTGGTTAGCGGCTTAAGGACAACTTCGACTTTTTCACCATGAATCGCGCTGCCGAGATCGCGCTGCGATACAAAGATGTCTTCCATCTCCTGGTCGGCTATCACAAAACCGTGACCCGCCCTGCTTACGAATAGTTTCCCGGTATAAAAATCCTCTTTATGAGAGACAGTAAGCTTACCGCCCCGGCCCCTGACCAATATGCCCTCGTCTACCGCGTCTTTTATCATTCTTCGAAAATTGCGATATTCGGCCGGTTTAATTCCCAGTTTCCTAGACAACTCTCTTATCTTCAGGGGGTTATGGGTGGCGGATAAATATTCGACCACTTTTTCTAATGTTTTATCCATCATAGGGGTCTAAATTTATTTGAATTCCTCATCTCAATCAAGAAAAAACTGCCATTTTGGCAGATTGTTCCAGCGTAAATATTAATTGACAGATCACGTCATATTTAGTTTTTTATAGAGACGGCCGACCTTCCTAACAATAGGGCTTGATTGGACTGATGAATAAACGCGGGATGGTTAAAACATGAAAAAACTATATACTTTCGTCCTGTTGATTTCCGTTATCGCCAATTTAAACGCTTATGGCGATGACCGGGTGGAAGAGGATTTTCTCCCCATCGGACTTACCGAAGAGGAGCTAACCCGTCTCCATGAGATCGGAATCAACCATGTTATTACTGACGTCCCTGAAGGCGTCATCCGCAATCCCGCTGAATGGGAAAGATCCGAAGGGGTGATTATCAGATGGCCGCTCGGTATCTCCATCGCGATCGTCGCCGAGATGTCAGAGGACGTGATGGTTACCACTATCGTCGGCAGCAGCTATGAGCAGAATCAAGCCATAAATTCATACACGGCGGGCGGAGTCAATATGAGCAACACCCAGTTCATTATCGCCCCCACCAACAGTATCTGGACCCGCGATTACGGGCCCTGGTTTATTTTCGCCGATAACGAAATCGGAATCGTCGATCATATCTATAACCGGCCCCGGCCTTATGATGACCTGATACCCGGTGTCATCGGGACGCAATGGGGCATAGATGTCTACGGTATGAATCTGATTACCGCCGGAGGTAATCACATGTCCGACGGATTGGGAATGTCCATGTCGACGCGGCTTGTTTATGATGAAAACCCGTCCCTGATGCCGGCGGAAGTCGATTCCATTATGTTAGCTTATCTGGGTAACGATTACACGGTACTCGAATATATAGAGTCCGGCGGGATTCACCATATAGATTGCTGGGCCAAATTCCTGAGCCCTTCCACAATCTTGATCAAGGATGTAAGCCCCAGCAATCCGAGTTATAACCTGCTGAACCAGAGAGCTGAATGGCTTTCCCAGCAGACCTCGGCCTGGGGTGTTCCTTATAATATCGTCAGGGTATTCTGCCCCACCGGCACCGCGTACACCAATTCGCTGATCTTAAACGACAAGGTCCTGGTGCCGATTTTCGGAAGCTATTATGATTCCACCGCCCTGCAGATTTACCGCGACGCCATGCCGGGCTATGAGGTTCTGGGATTCACGGGGACCTGGTACGATAACGACGCTATCCACTGCCGCACCATGGGCGTGCCGGATATGCAGATGCTTTTTGTAGATCATGATCCCCTGCAGGATATGAATTACACTCCCGATGATTACCCCGTATCTGTCCATATAGAAGCCTGCTCCGGTCAGGGACTGATACCGGATTCACTGAAGATTTATTATAAGGTCGATGACGGGCCCTGGAATTTCGCGCTTCTTAGTTCCACACCGGATCCCGATTCATTTATCGGATATATTCCATCGCAGTCTTCGGGGACGATAGTCTCTTATTACATCAAAGCCGCCGATTCATCGGGCAGAGTCGAAACGCACCCATTTATAGGCGCGCCCTGGGCTCACACATTCGAGATCTTTTTCAGCCCGCAATGCGATTACGTGGTCGGCGACGCCAACGACAGCGGTGAGCTGAATGGCCTGGATGTTACCTATGGTGTCAGCTATTTCAAAGGTGGTCCCCAGCCTCCCTACGAATGCGAATGTACCGAGGGTAACACCTGGTACGTTGCCGGCGATGTTAACGGGAGCTGCGGTTATAACGGTCTCGATATTACCTATGCCGTGGCATATTTCAAGGGCGGGCCTGATCCTATCCCCTGCGCGGACTGCCCGCCGGTGGAGATCGCGGCGATCTCGCAGGATGATATAACTGGAAATTGATTGGGCTTTCGGCCTATGGCAGAGTAGGAAATGTAATTCAATATCTAACAGCAGGAAAGAGGCGGAAAGTCAGGGGAGCCCCGGTGGCTCCCCTGTTTATTTATATGTTGAATATAAACGCCTGCAGGCGTGTGCATAATATTATTATATCCCTGTAAACATCGCTTTACATATCCATAAAAA
>CP070813.1:3711595-3716602 GCA_020344055.1 Candidatus Zixiibacteriota bacterium
CGGTGCCCAGAGAGAGGGGCGAAGAAAATACTTTTTTAACGCCGAGCATTTTCAACCCGATTACGGCCCCGCATACATCCAAAATGGCATCGACCGCCCCGACTTCATGGAAATGGATTTTATCGATAGGCTCGCCGTGCACTTTCGCTTCCGCCTTGGCCAGGCGATTGAAGATGGCTATTGATTGCAGCTTGACCTCATCGTCGAGCTTTGAATTTCCTATGATTTCAACTATGTCCTTCGGTTTTCTGTGAGGCTGTTCTTCCAGTATGCTAATGTCGAATTTGGTGGCGGAGATATTATTTTTTACAACCTCATTGGCCGAGAGGGAGTATCCTTTCAATCCCAGTTTTTCCAACTCCAATCTTAAGTCATCGAGAGATAGGCCGGCATCGAGGAGCGATCCTATTATCATGTCGCCGGCGACGCCTGAGAAACAATCGAAGAAGGCGAACTTCATGGTGAATGAACCTTTTTTATTTTCAACATCTTGTATGCCGCCATGGCGGCGCCGAAACCGTTATCAATATTAACAACCGTAACTCCCGGCGCGCAGGAATTAAGCATGGTAAGAAGAGCCGCCATCCCTCCGAATGAGGCGCCGTAGCCTACCGACGTGGGAACCGCGATCACCGGGACGGAGACCAGGCCCCCCACCACCGAGGCCAGCGCACCCTCCATACCGGCTACGACAATAATAATATCAGCATTTATCAATCTATCTTTGAACGCCAGCAGGCGATGAATACCTGCGACACCGACATCGTATATGCGGTCCGCCTTTCCGCCGAACGTTTCAATGGTCACCGCCGCCTCCTCGGCGACGTTCATATCGGATGTGCCGCCCGTAACGATCGCTATTAATCCGGAAGGAGCCTTTCGTTTTCCGCCCTGAATTTTGACTACCATACGGGCGGAGTCATGATATTTTAGACCTTTGTAATCTTTTTTCAATTTGCCATATATGGAACTGTCGGCCTTGCTTATAAGGATATCCGAACCGGCATCATACATTCTTTTGAAAATATCCATGATCTGTTTTTCAGTTTTCCCGGGCGCGAAGATAACCTCGGGGATCCCGGTCCTTTTGGTACGATGATGATCGATCTTGGCGAAATGAATATCCTCAAATGTGGAGTCTTTCAATAGGTTCCAGGCCTCTTCGGCCGAAAGTTGGCCTTTCTCCAGCTTTTTAAGGATCTCTTTTAATTTCTTTGAATGCATGTGGTTCCGCCAGGCGCTTCCTGGTATGCCGTATTATTCCGCAAATCAAGGGAGTAACCTAAAATAATCTCTTTTATTTCCTCAACGGACCGGGAGCGGTTTATCCTCGCCCTTATAATGGATGCTTCCGGCATACCTTTGAGGTACCACGCAAATCTGGATCGCATCTTATAGATGGCGCGAGGTATTCCGAACTCATCCAGGGTCATGTCAAAATGTTCAAGCGCCAGATTTATCCTTTCTCTGAAAGACGGTTCCGGAGGGATATTTCCGCTTTTCAAATACTCTTTAATCCGGCGAAATATCCACGGGTTTCCAATTGAAACACGTCCCAACATGACGCCATCGCAGCCGGTCTGGTCGAACATCAACTTTACATCGGTAACGTTTTTGATATCGCCGTTTCCGATGACGGGTATTGTCAGCTCGTTTTTCAATTGCGCGATTTGCGACCAATCGGCCTTTCCCGTAAAACCCTGGGCCCTGGTGCGGGAATGCAAAGTCACCGCCGCCGCCCCGCAATCTTCGGCTATTTTCCCGGCCTCCATATAGGTCAGATTCCGGCTATCCCACCCGGATCTCATTTTTACGGTGACAGGAAGATCGACGGCATTAATTACCTGATTTACGATCTCCTTGAAAAGTTTCAGATTTCGTAATACCGAGCTTCCCCCGTTTTTCCCGACAACCTTCCGGGCCGGGCAGCCGAAATTCAGATCAATGAAGTCGGGATTTAAAGAGGACAAAATTCTCGCCGCTTCGGCCATGGAATCGGGATTGGCTCCGAAAAGCTGTAATCCTATGGGTCTCTCGGAGTTATCGAACCCGGCGAGTTCCAGCGTTTTTTTGCTGTTACGGATTATCCCTTCAGACGAAATCAGTTCGGAGACTGTCATATCGGCGCCGAACCGTACCGCCAATTTTCTGGACGGAGAGTCGCTTATTCCCGCTAAGGGAGCATATACTATCGCCTTAGACAGTTTAAAGTTGTTCCGAATCATTCCGACAATATACATGAAGGTCTATAGGCCTGCAAGAGCATTCTGGGGCAATATGCCCGAGATAAGTAACTAATTGTTGACAAATCAGCGCCGTTAGCGCAAAATGCTACGGTTCCCTGATTACGGGAGGGAAACATGCCTGAGATAATTGTGAAGTACGAAGACAAGGTAATTGAGAAGTTCATCACCGAGAAGAAGAGGGTGACTATCGGCAGAACGCCCGATAACGATATTGTCCTCGATAACCGGGGGGTGTCGCGCCGGCATGCCCAGATAGAGTTCGGTGAAAATCAGGCGGTTATTATTGACAACGAGAGCCTGAATGGTACATTTGTAAATTCAAGGCGAGTATCGGAGGAGATATTAAAGGATAACGATGCCATTACAATCGGCAAATATACCATGACTTACCATGTCAACGCGGAAAAATCGGGCAGTCCTTTTGAGGCCGACGGAACCATGGTTCTTCAAACCAAAAAACAGCGGGAACTTCTCGCGAAAGATGAGCGTAATCGACAATTGCTGGCCGAGGCGGGAGCATCCGTTCTTCTGGGAGAAGCCGGGGTGGATTTCGATCAATACGCCATTAACAGAAACGTGATTACCATCGGGAAATCAGCAATAGCCAATGTTAAGGCCAAGGGCTTTTTCCTCTCGGGTATTCAGGCGAAAATCGTGTTTGAAGAGGATGGATTCTGGATTGTGAACCTGGGTAAAAAAGGTAAAACCAAAATTAACGGTGAAGAGATTGATCGATACCAGCTCAGGAACGATGATATTATCCAGGTAGGAAAGTCCGTTTATCGTTTTATTGAGAACAGAATGTAATGAAATACGGTTTTTTCTCCGATGTCCATGCCAATCTTGAAGCGCTGAAGGCGTGCATAGTAGATTTTCGATCCGAAAAGCTTGATAAGGTATATTTTTTGGGTGACGCCGTCGGCTATGGGCCGAATCCCGATGAATGCGTGAAGCTTATTAATGAAATAGCCGAGGTCAAGCTCATGGGCAACCACGACTACGCCGCCCTGGGTTTGATGGAGACCGAATATTTCAATCAATATGCCGCCGAGTCTATGGGGTGGACCAAAAATTCAATATCGGAAAAAACCATTGAAATCATGTCCGACTTTGAACTGGCCTACGTGATCGGTGAGATATTGCTGGTACATTCCTCCCCCCGGGAACCGGAAAACTGGCATTATATTCTCGATATGGAGGACGCCGAAGAGAATTTCGATTTCTTCACCGAAAAGATATGCCTTCTGGGCCATACTCACAGGCCCTATATCGTGTATAAAGCCGAATCTGAGAACGCCATCCTTTCGAACGATACGGAAGTAGTAATCGAAGGTAAATATAGATACCTGGTCAACATCGGATCCGTGGGGCAGCCCCGGGACGGCGATCCGAGAAGCTGCTATTTGATTTATGACAGCGAGGAGGAATCGATAAGGCTCAAAAGAGTTCAGTATGATGTCAAGAGCACGCAGAAAGTTATGGCAAAAATCGGATTGCCGGAATACTTAATTGACAGACTCGCCGTGGGGAGGTAGAATTTATTTGTGGAGGGAATTTGTCTATTACGGTTAGAATAACGATTTTTATTCTCGCTCTGGTGGCGATGATCCTGATTTCGGGATTTCTGCCGTCCGCCTGAGAAACTTGGTTTGTAACACATTTATTTACAACATGTTATAATATTAGATATAGCGCCGATCCTGTTCTATTCTGCATTGTAATTCCAAAAGAGATCTAAATTCTCGGGAATATTTGCCGATTCTTTTTAAGAGCGAGAATACCTAAAACTTTGCGGGGCCCGGTAATTGAGCCTTGTGCATCCTGAGACGAGGAGAGATGGTAAAAAAATTTTCCGGCGTGATTCTATATGTCTTGATTACGATTTTGGTATTGAGTCTCTACCTTGACCGTCATGAAAGTCTTGAACGAATTGAGCAGTTCCTCCAGGATAAGATGTTTCTCATCAGGGGGGATAAAAGAGCCCCGGAAGACATCGTTATTGTAGGCATAGACGATCAAACATTGGAGACAATCGGGGAGTGGCCCTGGCATCGCAATAAAACCGCCAGGTTGATAGATGCCATATCGGCACAGGAACCCAGGACTATTCTCGTCAACCTGACTTTTGATCCCAATGAATACCAGAAAGCGGCGGGATATACCGATTCTCTTGCGAAATCGATTAAGAAGGCAGGAAACGTAATATTAGGCTATTATTATTCCCAGAGCGGTTCCCCCATCCCCGGATCTGTTTTGCCGGAGGGATTTATATCCAGCGCTTACAGGAATTTTACGAATCCTCAGGGATTTTCAAGATATCCCCCGCCTGCGGCCCTTTCGATTTCGCCGCCGACGAAGGCGCTGGCCGATTCCGCTGCCGGGCTCGGATTTTTTAACGTGCACCGGGATTGGGATCGCAATATCAGGCAGCAGCCCTTGATTGTCGGCCATCGGGGTGAGTTTTATCCCTCAGTCCATGTTGCCGCGGCGTCGTCCTTTATGGGAGCGCAGTCCAGCGATATCTCAGTTGCATTGGGAAAAGCGATTTATATAGGCGACCGCGAGATACCGATTGATGGTACGGGAAAACTGGGCATAAACTATAGTGGTCCCGAAAAGTCGTTCAGATATTACTCGGCCTCGGATATTATCAACAAGATGGTATCTCCACGAGAACTGACCGGGAAGCTGGTTATTATCGGCTATACGGGGTTTACATCCACAGACCTGTATTCCACGCCGGTCAGCAGGAAAATGCCGG
>CP070813.1:3716702-3721699 GCA_020344055.1 Candidatus Zixiibacteriota bacterium
CGGCGACGGGACATTCCAGGCGGCGATCGATTACGATTCCGGAAATGAGCCTCGTTCTGTTATCGGGGTTGACCTCGACGGCGACGGCGACAACGACCTGGCCGGAGCTAATTATTGGTCAGACAATGTTTCTGTGTTTTATAATAATGGTGACGGGACATTTCTGGCGGCGGTTAATTACGATACCGGGGATAATCCGCGTTCGGTCTTTGCTGCTGACCTGGATGGCGATGCCGACAATGATATTGCCGTTGCCAACAAGTATTCATTTGATGTCTCAGTGCTTTTGAATAATGGTGAAGGGACGTTTCAGGCGGCGGTCAATTATCCGGCTGGATATGTTCCAAATTCAATATTTGCCGTCGATCTGGACAGCGATGGCGACAATGATCTGGCAGTGATTAATAACCTTGGAGCCGATAACAATATTTCGGTATTCCTGAATAATGGCAACGGAACATTTCAGGACGCGGTTAATTATAGTGCCGGGAGTGTTCCTTTTTCAATTTTCGCTGTCGATTTAGATCGCGACGGCGACAATGACCTCGCCGTGGCAAATTCTACGTCCAACAATGTTTCGGTCCTGCTGAATAACGGTAACGGAACATTTCAGGGGGCTGTAAATTATGCGGCCGGAGGCGCTCCTTGCTCAATTGTCGCTATTGAGCTCGATGGCGACGGCGATAATGACCTCGCCGTGGCTAATTATTCATCCAACAATGTCTCAGTCCTATTGAATAATGGGGATGGAACATTTCAGCCGGCAGAAAATTACCGGACCGGGACTACTCCTTGTTCAGTATTCGGGATTGACCTCGATGGCGACGGTGATAATGACCTCGCCCTGGCTAATATTGGCTATGACTCCCAAAATATCTCGGTCCTTTTGAATAACGGTGACGCGACTTTTCAGGAGGCGGTTAATTACAAGGCAGGGTATGCTCCTAATTCAGTATTCGCAATTGATTACGATGGTGATGGCGACAACGACCTTGCCGTGGCCAATCATGCGTCCTACAATGTCTCGATTTTACTGAACAATGGTGATGGGACTTTCCAAGAACCGATCAATTATGGAGCCGGTGAACGGCCTATTTCAATTTTCGCGTCAGACTTTGATGGCGATGGCGACAATGACCTGGCGGTTGCGAATTATGACTCTGATGATATTTCAATATTGCTAAATCTTACAACTCCTACAGGCTTAAATGATCCTCCGGAAATATATTTACCCGGAAGTTTCGGTATTTCCCAGAACTTCCCCAATCCATTTAACGCCTCCACAATCATTCATTTTGAGATCCCCGAAAAAAGCGATGTTATTCTCACAGTTTACGATATTCTTGGCCGCAAGGTAACCACGATTCTGAATGAAACGATGCAGCCGGGTTCGTACGATATAAAGTTCAATGCATCAGGATTATCCAGCGGTACGTATTTCTACCGGCTTCAGGCGGGGGATGCGGTAGAGACAAAGAGGATGGTGCTATTGAAATAATAAGGGAAATGAATTGTTTGGATTGCTTATATACTGGCGCAAGATCATACTAATCCTGATTTGCCTGCTGGTGTCTTTCACGTGTCTGGCTTCAGGCCAGATTTATGTCGGTGATACGTTATTTGTAGGCAACAACGACGGCTCGCCGTTTCATGTTCCGTATCAGGGTGTGGTCGATATTCCCCTCTGGCTGAGGATAATATACGACGGTTCGACCGGAGCGATAAACCTGGCGACCTCCAATTACGCGGTCTCCGAGCGCCTGGACGGCAATTTCCATTATCCCTGGCAATTCAATTTTTATCCCCCGCTGTGGTTCCCCGATTACTCGGCGCAGAGTTTGTGGTTTACCGCCGACAACCCTCCCGATTCGGTTGGCCATTTCGCCGATTTTACGATAAGAATGGCTCTGGACGCTTCCTATATCAACGATACCCTGGAGATAATGAACGTTAACGTGCA
Organism: Candidatus Zixiibacteriota bacterium; assembly: GCA_020344055.1. Taxonomy (GTDB): domain Bacteria; phylum Zixibacteria; class MSB-5A5; order UBA10806; family UBA10806. The sequence continues at coordinate 3,718,663 of CP070813.1, forward strand.
GTTCAGCGATTCGACGGGTTATATACTCCTTCTCTACGAATTTCAGATTAGCCCGATCGTTATAGACGATATAACCGCGATCGACGGGGATCCTGGAGAGCCTGATAAAATCGCCATAAGCCGCGTTTACCCCAATCCCTTCAACTCCTCCGCCACCATAGAATTCTCGCTGAACAGGCCGCGATGGGTGACGTTGACGGTCTACGACCTCCTGGGTCGGGAGATAGGGACTCTGATAGATGAATATAAACAGGTTGGAATTCATTCGGTCGTATTTGATGCTCCTACTCTGTCCAGTGGCGTCTATTTCTTAAGGCTGCAAGCTGGAAACGAATTCAAGATTAAAAGAATGGTATTACTTAAATAGTAGAAAAGGTATGATATGAAAAACGCGATAATATTCTGTGCCTTATTCATATTATTGGGTACCGTTTCTTTTTGCGTCGCTCAGGCGCCGGATATCCTGTGGACAAGAACGTACGGCGGAACCGATAATGATTACGCCTATGACCTGAAACAGACCTCGGACGGCGGCTATATACTTGCGGGATCGGGCACCTTCGGGGCGGGATGGTGGGATATTTATCTTATAAAGACCGACGCCAACGGCGACACCATTTGGACGCAAACCTTTGAGGCCGTCGGCCCGGACTGGGTTTCCTCCATTCAGCAAACCGATGATGACGGGTATATTATCACATGCGACGGTTTCGCCGACCTGATAAAATTAAACGAATTTGGTGATTCGGTATGGAGCCAGGATTACGGAATAATCGCCAATTCGGTATGGCAAACGGATGATGGCGGGTATATTGTCGGCGGGGGCGCTGTTGAGGGGACATGCCTGATAAAAACCGACTCTCTCGGTAATGTCATCTGGAACCGTGTTTATGGAGACGAGAATTTCGGCGCCGCTATCTATGTCCAGCAAACATACGACGGCGGATATATGGCTGTCGGCACCGCCTATTCGGAGCAGAATTGGTTCGATTACTACCTCATAAAAACGAACAGTTCGGGAGATACGCTATGGACCCGCACATACGGGTCTAACGGCCCGGAGGAGGCTTACAGCGCCCAGCAGACCGCTGATGGCGGATATATCATAACCGGCCTCTTTTTCTGGACCGTAAAAACCGACCCGGCCGGTGATACTGTCTGGTGCCGTTACTACGGTTACGGCGAGATGGGGTGCGCATTTTCCATCCAGGAAACGCACGATGTGGGATATATCATTGGCGGTTACATAGATCCTCCGGGAATAGAAGAGGCGCAATTTTATCTGGTGAAAACCGATCCATTCGGAAACGAGATGTGGGAATCCCAGTACGGCGGGGACGGCTGGGATTTTGGCTACAAAGTCAGGCAGACCGATGACGGCGGCTATATCATGACCGGCTGGACGAATTCATTCGGGATCGGCGGGATGGATATCTGGCTGTTAAGGCTGGGATACCCTGTGGGATTTGAAGAAATGATGGCTCCCGTTCCCGATTATATGTCGCTTTTGGGCAATTACCCCAATCCCTTCAATTCCTCCACCACAATAGAATTTATACAGGATAAGCCGCAATTTATCACTCTAACAATCTACGATCTGCTGGGGCGGGAAATAAAAACCTTATTGAATGAGCGAAAACCGGCCGGAAAACACAAAATTCCGTTTGATGCTTCTCCCCTCTCCAGCGGAGTGTATTTTTATAGATTGCAGGCGGGCGATGCCGTTGAGACCAAGAGGATGGTGCTGTTGAAATAGGTTTTCTCCCATAATATATTTGAGTAAGAGGGGCTTATATTAGATTTTTCTTGCTTTATTTTTGGCTTCGATTATATTTTTCATAACGGCATTGATTTTCCAGCGCTGGAATGTCATTAAAATCTATACTGGGGGTGGAAAAATGCGAAGATCTATAACGATTACCGCGATAATATCTATTTTAATTTTAATGTTATCGATTATCAGTTTCGCCCAGGTACCCGACACCGCCTGGACGCGGATATACGGCGGAATCATCGATGAAGTAGTCAGTTCAATTCAGCAAACCGCTGATAGCGGTTTTATAATGGGAGGATATTCAGGCGAGGGCATATACGGCCAGCCCTATGATATTTTGCTGTTAAAAACAGATAACAACGGCGATACAATCTGGACAAAGACTTATGGCGGTTTCCAGGAAGATATCGGTCATTCGGCCATACAGACGTCCGGTGATAATTATCTGATCGTCGGCTCTACAGAGTCATACGGCGCGGGAGAAAAGGACGTCTATATAATAAAGACAAACGAGTACGGAGATACATTGTGGACAAGGACCTTCGGAGGCGCGGATAACGACGAAGGATATTCCGTCATTGAGACGGCTGACAGCGCTTACTTAATCGCGGGATATACAGCCTCATTCGGCGCGGGCTTTAATGATGTTTACTTGATTAAAATAGATATGGACGGCGATACGCTCTGGACAAAAACTATAGGGGATTCTTTAAGGCAGGAAGGAAGATCAATCGCGACGACATCCGATGGAGGCTATATTATTACGGGATTAACCGGCGCCATATCTACCGATCTGTACCTCATAAAGATTGATGAAAACGGCGATACGTTGTGGACGAGATCATACGGCGCCGGACTAAGGGATTTCGGCAATGATATTCAACAAACATCGGACGGCGGTTATGTTATTGCGGCGACGGGTTGCTCGACGGATCCGAATCCCGACTGCTGGGGATACCTGATTAAAACCGACAGTCTCGGCAACATACAATGGACATCGCCATATGTGCCATGGGGCCTGACAGATGTGGAGCAAACGGCTGCGGGCGAATTCCTGGCTACGGGCGGGAAATATGAGCCCTGGCATGCGCCGGTTGTAATTGAAATGGCCGTAGTAAAGGTAGATCTCGACGGCGATACATTATGGACTGAGATATTTGAGGGCGCAATAGGAAAATCGCTTGCGTTAACTGATGACGGCGGATTTATAATCGCGGCCGACCATATCATATACGGCTGCTATTATATTCTGGGCGATGTCAA
>CP070813.1:3721799-3726792 GCA_020344055.1 Candidatus Zixiibacteriota bacterium
ACAGCTATAACGGTCTGGATATAACCTATGGTGTTAATTATTTAAAGGGCGGCTCCCCACCTCCGTATGAATGCGAATGTACTTGGGGTGATATCTGGTACGTCGCAGGTGATGTCAACGGTAGTTGTAATTATAATGGTCTTGATATTTCTTTTGGAGTCGAATATCTAAAGATGAATCCCCAATATCCCGAGCTAATTCCGTGTCCAGATTGTCCGCCGATAAATTAGGTCCCCACCCTCTCCGTGTGGGGTATGCTGATTATGGCGCTGTTACTGTTGGCTGTAGGGACGGTGGCGGTGGTGAGGAGGAGAAAAACGACTGTTAGAGCTTGACAGTGAAAATGATAATGTTATTTTAATCCCATCTTAAGCGCTCCTTTATTCCTCGTGGAGGGTGTTTGAGCGGTTGATCAGCCTACATTGCTTTGCATCGCTATTTCCGGCTTCAAAAAGATTTGAAATGTAAATTTCTTGTGATTCTGAGGAGGAGAAAAATGAAAAGTTTCTTTATAGTCGTTTTTCTTTTGGCAATTTTTATCATTTTATCAAGTAATGTTATTGCTCAGGATTGGTGGCCCATGTTCCACCATGACACGTGCCATACAGGCTACTCGACCTCAACAGCACCAGACACATGCGAAGTAAACTGGAGCTACACGACAAGTGGCGATGTACATTCTTCTCCAGCTGTTGTCAACGGAAAGGTCTACGTGGGATCCTTTGATAATAATATCTATTGCCTGGACGCCTCAAACGGGGATTCCATCTGGAGCTACCTTACGGGTGATGATATATACTCTTCTCCGGCTGTTGTCAACGGAAAGGTTTATGTGGGATCACGCGATGGCAAAGTATACTGCCTGGATGCTTCAAACGGGGATTCCATCTGGTGCTTTACGACAGCTTCCCCCGTGAACTCATCTCCGGTTATTGTAGATAATAGGCTATACGTGGGTTCAAATAACAGTAATATCTACTGTTTGAATGCTTCAAACGGAAGTCTCATTTGGATTTACTTAACAGGTCATGTTGTTTGGTCTTCTCCCGCTGTCTCTGACGGTAGACTTTATGTAGGTTCATTTGACGGAAAAGTATATTGTTTGAATACATCAAACGGAGATTCCATTTGGTGCTATACAACGAACGGAATAATATATTCTTCTCCTACCGTTGCTGATGGAAAAGTATATGTGGGATCAAATAACGGTAATATCTACTGTCTAAACGCTTTAAACGGGGATTCTGTCTGGAGCTATACAACGGCAGCCTATGGGGTGTGGTCTTCTCCTGCCGTTGCTGACGGCAAGGTTTATATCGGAGGAGGGGATGATGATAATGTCTACTGTCTGAACGCCTCAAATGGAAACTTTGTCTGGAGCTTCTCGGCAGGTAATAGTGTAATTTCGTCTCCTGCTGTTGCTGATGGTAAAGTCTACATAGGATCTGAAGATAACAATCTTTACTGCCTACGTGCCTCAAATGGGGATTCCATCTGGAGCTATACAACAGGCGGTAACGTACAGTCATCACCGTCTGCTGCAAACGGTAGAGTCTATGTAGGATCAGTCGATAACAATATCTACTGTTTTGGACCGAGCGGCCAGCAGGTTCCCACCCTCTCCGAATGGGGCATGCTGATAATGGCACTCTTGCTGTTGGCCGCCGGGACGGTGGCAGTAGTGCGGAGGAGAAAAGCCGCCGTCAGGACTTGACATTAAAATCTGATAACGGTATTTTAATTCCATCTTGAATGCTTTTTTGCTTCCTGCGGAGAGCGTTCGGGGTTGAATTGGTTTTCTTTGATTTGCATCTTCATTTGTCACTTCGGTAACGAAGTTTAAAAGTGCTCCGCTGTGACTCTGAGGAGAAGAGAGATGCGGGAGTTTTCTATTACTATTTTAAATATGTTAATATTTGCTATTGCAGGCAATGTCGATGCGCAGTTCCTTCATAATGAAGAGCATCAGAAGCAAATGGCGATGACGAGCCTATCATCGATGCCGCTTACCTTTATCGAAAACCGCGGCCAATGGCATGAGGATGTCCTGTTTAAAGCCGAAGTAAACGGCTCAATTTTCTTTTTTTGCGCCAATGAGGTCGTTTGCCTATTAACCAGAAATACCGATGAATCGATCGGGCAAAATAATGAATGCCGGTATAAGGCACTAAATTTGAGAGGAACCGAAATACCCCCGCAATTTAAAAAAGATATTTTGGTTATCAAAATGCAATTTGTAAACGCGAATCCTGATCCCGGGGCATTTGGCGTAAACCGTTTACTTTTTAAATGCAATTATTTTTACGGTAACGATCCCTCGCAATGGCGGACAGATATCCCCGGATTTTCATCTATATTATATAAAGATATCTATCCCGGAATAGATTTGAAGTATTATGGTGACGGTAAAGGATTGAAGTATGATATTACAGTCAACCCCGGCGCCGACTTGTCGCGGATAAAAATCCGCTATGAGGGTGTTGACGAATTGACAATCGATCATGACGGCTGCCTGCAGGCTGAAACCAGATTTGGGCCGATTCATGAGAATACACCGTTTATTTATCAGGAGAAGGGCGGGGAACGTTCTGAAATAACGGGCCGCCATGTTATATTTGAGCCTAATGTATTCGGTTTTGTTCTTGACAATAAATATAACCGTTCGTTACCTCTGGTAATTGATCCGGTGTTAGTTTATTGCACATACATTGGAGGCGAAAGAAACGATGAGGCTTATGATATCGCAATCGATAATAAAGGCAACGCCTATGTTACCGGGATGGTGAGATCCTATGAATTTCCGACTGTCAATCCTTTCGACGATTCTCTTGGACAAAATTCAGATGCTTTTGTAACTAAGATTTCGCCTGCGGGCGATCAATTCATCTACAGCACTTACATAGGAAGCGCGGATCCCTATCATGGCGGTGACTTTGGCGACGCTATTGAAGTTGATGAGTCTGGTTGCGTCTATATAACCGGATACGCGGGGGGCGCCGATTTTCCGATCGCCAATGCGTTTGATTCTACTTTTAATGGTAGGGCCGACGCCTTTTTATTAAAACTCGCTCCTACAGGCAATTCTATTGTCTTTAGCACCTTTTTGGGAGGAAGCCATATTGATGTCGGATACGGTCTGGCCATAGATTATACAAACAATATCTTCTTGACCGGACGCACTCGTTCAACGGATTTTCCGACAGTCAATGCTTATGATGCCAGCCAAAACGATACGAGTTCCGGCTGGGGTGACGGCTTCATAGCCAAGTTCTTTGAATCAGGTGATTCTCTGATCTATTCCACTTTTCTGGGCGGTAGTACCAGTGATATCGGGCTTGAAATCGCTTGCGACCTTTACGGCTGCGCTTATGTGGGGGGATGGACAGAATCTGAGGACTTTCCAAAAGTGAATTCTTTCGATAGCACCCATGCAGGTGAAAGCGATGCTTTTATAGCCAAGTTATCAGTTGCCGGCAATGATCTTATCTATAGCACCTTACTCGGTACAAGCGAACGAGATGTTATTATTGATATCGAGGTCGATGCCCTGGGAAATGCCTATGTTTGCGGATACACCGAGCAATCCGATTTTCCCACTGTTAACGCATATGATAATTCATATAACGGAGACACCGATGTATTTGTAACCAAAATCAATCCGGATGGCAATAATCTTATCTATAGCACATACTTAGGTGGGTCAAGTCAAGAAAAAGCATTCGGCCTGGAATTGGACAGCACTTACAGCGCTTACGTTACCGGATATACCTGTTCCGACAGCTTTCCTCTTGTCAATCCTTACGATGATCATTTAGATCCTTCCGATGTATTTATTACAAGATTTTCGCCTGAGGGTAATTCGTTGCTGTTCAGCACCTTTGTCGGCGGCAGCAGTTCTGAAGAGGCCGAAGGCATTGCGGTCTCCGAGGATGGAGATATTTATGTAGCCGGATATACCTATTCCTACGATTTCGCCACCCCGTTTGCATTCGACACCTCTTTAGGTTGGCCCAACGATGGCTTTGCGTTCAGGCTTTCGATGATGGAAACAACCATTCCGGAGCCATTACCTATCCGGAAGGCAATGGCAGGCAATTACCCGAATCCCTTCAACTCCACTACCATAATCCGATATGATCTGCTTGAACCCTCTTTCGTTACCGTTAATATCTATGATCTTCTTGGCCGTAAAGTTGAAACGCTTTTTAATGGGCAGCAGGTGCCCGGCGCACATTCGATCACCTGGCACGCCGGTCGTTTTTCTTCCGGGATTTATTTCTACAGGATTCGAGCGGACGGGTTTTCTGAAACAAAAAAAATGCTGCTTATAAAATAGTGATTTTCTGCAAAATAAATAGGCGACTACGATACTGTAATCCCCTTATTTTCAATCTCTTTATAAATCCCTAAGTCCGATCCCCCGGACTTAGCCGTCTGTGGCTGATCTGAAGGCTTTGTCACTCGCCTCCCGGCGTTTGAGAAATTAGCGTCAGGTCGAACCTGGTGAGTTCGAGGCATATAGAGTGTTTGCGGCAACTTGGCCAATTAGGATATTTTATTGTTTTCCCTCTTGACAAATAGATGATAAAAACTATTTTACTTGTAGAAGGGCTATTCAGGTCTTAATATCTTGGAGCTGCATCGTTTCGCCCGAAATTTGGCTTATATTTTGAGGGAGGTAGGCTATGTATAGACTCATCATTATTGCCATAATCTTTCTGACGATCCCGGTATTCGCTCAAGATCCCTGTGGTGATCTGAATTGCAACGGATTCTGCTTTGAGATCGGCGATTTCGTTATGGGGTTACGGATAATCGGGCATAGGTGCGATTTTGATAGCCTGCAGCAATGTACATTGGATCAGGGGGACGTTGACGAGGACGGTTACCTTATAACTATTGCCGACGTAATGACCATGGCATTTATAATTTCAGGTTCCCCCTTCCCCGATTTCCCTCGCCATCCCGATTCGGACACGATCAAAGTGGAGTC
>CP070813.1:3726892-3731279 GCA_020344055.1 Candidatus Zixiibacteriota bacterium
AAGGAGTTGGCGATCAAGAGACTGCAACAGGATCTTCATCGGAAAAAATATGAAGATATCGGTGAAGCTCATAAAGATATGAGGCCCGAAACCGTCTAAAAAACGAAAATTTCTTCTTTTTTATCCAGTTCTTTCCTGATGGCGGCGGCCATTTTTTTGATAGTAATAGGCTTTCGTATAAAAGCGCCCGCCCCTAATTTGAGGGCCTCCTGCACTCTCTCGGTTTCGGCGAATCCCGATATAATGATGGCTTTTTGCAGGGGATTGATCTCCAGGGCCTGCCGCAGGGTTTCCGTCCCGTCAATACCGGGAGTCATGATCATGTCCAGAAACAGCAGGTCATGCGGTTTTTGTCTCAGCAGTTCCAGGGCTTTTTCCCCGCTTTCGACCGTGGTAACCGTGTAACCCAGGCTGGCAAGAATTTTCAAAGACACTTTCCTCTGTATATCATCGTCATCAACCACCAGCACCGATTCATTGCCGCCCATAATTTGCCCTGATACTCGATCGTCTATATTCTCCCGCGTAATGGGAAAATAGAAGAAAAAGGAAGTTCCCTCTCCCACTTTGCTGCGAAGGTCCAGAAATCCAAAATGATCTTTGACGACAGAGTCGACGACGCTCAGGCCCAATCCCGATCCCCGTTTTTTATCCGCGGTCTTTGTCGTAAAAAACGGGTCGAATATTTTCTGGATAATTCCCTCGGATATTCCATGTCCGGTATCCGATATTGTCAGCTTGACGTATTCCCCCCTGGGTACGCGTCCATAGGCAACGGCAACGTTTTCCGCGTAGAAGTTTTCAGTTTTGATGACGATTCGCCCGATATCCTGCGTGGCGTCGCGGGCGTTGTTAATCATGTTGGATAACACCCGGTGAATCTGCGCGCGTCCGGCTTTGATATTCAGCAGATCTCCGGCCAGCTCGGTCTCAATAACAAGAGTATTCGGGAAGGGCTTTAGCTCATTTAAAGTCTCGCCGATAACGTCGTTCAGGTTCAGGGGCACGAGGTTATAATGACCCCGCCTGCCCAGAGTCAGAAGCTGCTGGTTGATATCCGCGATCTTGTGCGCCGCCTTTTCTATATCTTTCAGATAGGGCAACGCGGGGTGATTTTTCGACAGATCTCTTCTGACAAACTCCGGGTAGGTTATCAACGGAGCCAGGAGGTTATTGAAATCATGCGCCACCTGTCCCGCAATCTGCCCCGCCGTTTCAAGACGTTGAGCCCTCGACTCCAATTCCCTTAGACGTTTTGTCTCCGTAACATCGACAACAAAGTTCAGCGAAGCCGGTTTGCCCTCCCAGGTAATAATGACGCCGCCGATCTTGAGCCATCGTGTCTCACCGTATTTATTTATCATTCTTATTTCGTACGCTTCGGGAATAGGTTCGCCTTTCAATCTTTTCAGCTGATTATCCATCACGAATTCCCTGTCGTCCGGATGTACGAACTCCAGAAAAGGTTTTGATAGTAATTCCTCGCGGCTATAAGAGGTAATTTCTTCAATACGAGGATTCGCGAACTTTACATAACGGTCTTGGGCGACCAGAATTCCCTCAGTGGCGTTTTCGACGAGCAGACGGTAATGTTCTTCGCTCTCCCGTAGCGCCTCTTCCGCCCGCATGCGTTCCGTAACATCCCTAATAATGGCTATCATTCCGACAATCTTACCGCCTGTTTTCATTGGAGAAGCGGAGCATTCAATGAAAAAGATTTCCTGTTTTTTATTTTTTATCCGTAAATTCAGGTTGGTATGCTTACCTCTTAGAACAGTTTTAATGCTGGATAATAAACCTGGAATATCCTCAGGAGAGAATATTCCGATGTTGGTGAAATGGCTGCCGACCAATTCTTCCTTTAAACCGCCAAAGATTCTTACAGCCTCTTTATTAACTTCGGTTATGAATCCTTTCTTATCCAGGTATATCATTGCGTCGTTGACGTTCTCAAAGATATAACGGGGTTTGTCATCCCGTTCAAGAGCAGATGTTCTCTTATCCGTCTTTACCGCAGACTTCTTAGGGCTGACGATACGCCGTTTTAATCCGGCGAGTTCTTGAATCAGTTCTTTTTTCGTCTTTAAATCGTCGTTCATTAAGAAAGTTCCTCTCCTCCGATTGGAAGACCGGCTGAGAATTTCAATTATCGGGCCCGCCAGACCAAAGAATATGGCACTAATAAGGTTATCGGTATTACATGTTATAATATTAAAGCTTAAGAGTACGGCGCCAACTGGATGGCGACGAATTCGCGACGTAATAAACTAATTCACAACAGGTTGCAGGAAAATATACCGGAGCTATTTCAGCAGGACCATCTTTTTGGAATCGGTATAATCTCCCGCTTGAATCCTGTAGAAATATATTCCCGATGATTGATATTCAGCGTAATAGGTCACCTGGTGTTCTCCGGCGGACATTTCGCCTTGATTGATTATATCAACCCGGCGTCCCAGGAGGTCGTAAATCTCTATGATCACGGGGGAAGGTTTATTCAGGATGTATCTTATCGTGGTGCTGGCGTTGAAGGGGTTGGGATAGTTCTGTAAGAGGGAGATACTCCTGGGCAGTTCCTCCGGCAACTCCTCTATTCCTACTGTCATATCTTCTCCGCCGCCGTAGGCTCCCATATCGCTTCTGATAGCGCCGAGTCCCCAGGTGCAATCCAGGAGAAAATCGCTGACAGCGGGATCACCAGCGTCGATGCAGGGCGAATCGGCGTTATCTCCGCAGGCTATGGCCTTGAGGTGGAAATCGTTGTTAGCGGGATCACGGAATAAGGGATCGGTATTGATGTTACCCTGGCCGGCGAAACCACCCTGGATATTGCAATATGTGATGACCGGCGGATCGGAGCCGAAATAAGCAATTTCATTGCCGTCTGAAACAGCGCTGTCGCCCCAGAGGATATTATTTTGAAAAACCGGTCTGCCATATCCGAAATGAACCGCGCCGCCGTCATTTCCAGCGAAATTGCCGGAAAAAGTATTGTTGATAATCGTGGCGCCGTTCCCTGTTACAAAAATAGCACCACCCCACGTTTCACAACTATTGCCGATAAAAAGATTATTACTGATCAACGGCGAACCGCCGTTGCCGGTGATCATCGCTCCCCCGGAATAGTTGCAATGATTATTTTTGATTATATTATTTACGATTGTCGGGCTGGCCACATCATAGCAATTTATGGCGCTGGGATAATCGCCGTCACCATTCTGGATTGTAAAACCATTGACAACCGACCTGTAATCCTCACCGTTTTCGAAATGCAGAATTATCCCGGCACCACCGCCGTCGAGAATTGTAGCTGAAATATAAGACTGATCGCCTGTCAGCATGTACTGCGATGCCAGCACCAGGTTTTTCCCACCGAAATTCAATAATTCGGAGTATGTACCGGGCTGGACAATAATGGTGTCGAGATTCCAGGCGTAATCGATCGCCCCGGCGATAGTCGGTAAATCATCGGGAACGAGTATCCTGTTGGAATGCGCGGAGGCCAGGCTAAGGACTATTGTAAGACTGTCATCGGCGTTGCCGACAATCAGATCGGTATCGCCGTCGCCGTTCAGATCGCCCGCCGCCATTCCCAGTCCACCCGTATAACCATAAGGAAGAGCGTCTTGATTGCCGAATTCCAATAAACCATCGTTATAGCCACAATAAACAGTCGGATCATCATTATCGCAAATTACCAGATCTACGTACCCATCCAGATTGAAATCCTCCGCGACAATAGCACAGGCGATGTAGGCGGTTATGACAAAAGCGGTCTGGATCTCCTCGAAATCGCCGTTACCGATGCCCAGCATATATCGCGGAATGCCGTTACAACTCTGGGTGCCCGTACCGGCGATATCCACGATGCCATCGTTATTAAGATCGGTGGTTATCAGATCACCCATTGCCAGACCATCGATGGCAAGCGGCGTGAAGTTGCCGTTCCCATCGTTCAACAGGGTGAAATTTCCGGAGTTATTTCCATAAAGCAGGTCTATATCGTTGTCGTTGTCAAAATCGGCGGATACCAGTCTGGAGTTGAAATCTCCCAAAACAAGCGTATCGCGATCGGAGAAATTTCCTCCGCCCAGACCCCATAGTATGAATATTCCGGTATTGGCGTAGTTTTGGGCATAGACAATGTCAACGATATCGTCGCCATTGTAATCGTCGGCGCAAATATCTCTGGTGGCTCCACCCAGTGTATCCTCAAAGGCCAGGTAAAAGGTCCCGTCACCATTATTGAAAAAATATTGACTTGCTCCCATTAAATCGTTAAAGCCATCGCCGTTGAGATCGGCGGAGAAGATCTTCCGCATCTCGTAGGATTCGACCGAGTCCATCACGGTGAAATTGGCGTCGCCGTCATTTCCATATACATAAA
>CP070813.1:3731379-3735620 GCA_020344055.1 Candidatus Zixiibacteriota bacterium
GAGGGTTTCAGAGCCCTTTTCATGTTCTCCTACATATTCCTAATCATCGCTTCTTTGTTGATCGTAAAGCCCATAAGAAATTCCTATTTCCTGACCGAGATAGGTATCGGGAAATTGCCTCTTATGTTTGTCCTGGTGGCGGCAAGCTCCGGAGCGGTTGTTTATCTGTACGCGAAATTTTCGAGAAAAATAAGGCTCAATCATCTAATTTTTTTCACCACCATAATATTTATAGTGACCCTGCTGAGTTTCTGGGGCATCTTCAAACTGGAATTTTCGGGCAAATGGCTTCCGTATGTTTTTTATATCTGGGTTTCCCTTTTCGGGGTCATTTCCACCACTCAATTCTGGCTTCTGGCGAATTATGTCTTTACCGCCAGAGAGGCCAAAAGATTATACGGAATAATTGGAGCCGGAGGCGTGGCGGGGGGCATATTCGGGGGGTATCTCACCAATTTTCTCGCACCCGTTCTGAAATCGGTGAATCTCCTGTTTATCTGCGTATTTTTTCTTTTGTGCGCGCTTTTTATTCTGGTGGTTGTCTGGAGAAAGAGCGCGGGATACGGATATCGGGAAAGGATGTCGGCGCAGAAAAGAGTTACGCAGTCGGAGGCGGCCGATAACCCGTTTCACCTGATTCTGAAATCGAGGCATCTCAGATTGCTGGCATTCCTGGTGGGGATAGGGGTGCTGGTCGCGAATCTGGTTGACTATCAGTATAGCGCCGTCGCCTCGAAGATTATTCATGATCCCAACGAGCTCACCGCCTTTTTCGGTTTCTGGCTTTCCAACCTGAGCATCGTTTCTTTAATTATCCAGATTCTTCTGACCGGGCGCATCTTAAAATCGCTGGGAGTCATCAAGTCTCTATTCTTTCTTCCCCTGGGAATTCTGGTCGGCGCCGTGGCGGTACTTTTCAACCCGGCTCTCTGGTCCGCCGTCCTCATAAAGGTCAGTGAAGGAAGCTTCAAGCAATCAATCAATAAAGCGGGGATCGAACTCTTGATAATGCCGGTTCCCGCCCTGGTCAAAAACCAGGCCAAATCCATTATCGATATCTTCGTCGATAACCTCGCCACGGGGATCGGGGGTTTGCTGCTTATTGTCTTAATTTCCCTCGCCGGCTTTGCCGTGGGAGAGATCAGTATAGCCGTAATATTCCTTTTGGCGGTCTGGGGGTATATCATTATAAGAATGCGCGATGAATACGTGAACTCATTTAGAAAAGCCATCGACAAAAGGACCATCGATATCGATGACCAGTCGGTTAACCTTAACGATGCCTCGCTACTCGATAGCATCCTGGAAAATCTAAAAGGCGACAACGATCGTCAAATACTCCATATACTGGATCTTATTGAGAATGTGACCGATGACAGGATAGCGCCATATCTGCAAAATCTTATCGATTACCCTTCACCGGAGATCCGGGCCAGGGCTTTGAGAATTTTAACGCGGTATGAAAAAACAGACGTCAGGGAAAGCGCCGAAAAACTGACTGAAGATAAAAATCAGGAAGTCAAAATAGAAGCCATCAGGTACCTTTGTATCAAATCCGGGTATATACCTTCCACCCTGGAAACATATCTCGCCAGTCAAGATCCTCATATCCGGGCGGCGGCGGTTATGTGCGCCGCCAGGGAGATGAAAGACAATCCTGAAATGGGATCACAATTTGATATGACATCGATCCTCCGGGATTTTCTCGAAAGCGTCGCAAAAGAAACCGATTTCCTGCATCTGAGAAAATCATTGAAAATAAATATTGCCGAGTTTATCGGAACCATAAAAAAAGTGGAATTCAATCATTTGCTGAAGGAACTTCTCGAGGACGACTCTATTGATGTGCTGAAGGCGGCCATTAAAAGCGCCGGGGAATTAAAATCCCGCGAATTTTCGGGACTGCTTATTTCTCATCTTAAAACCAGGGAAGTGGCCGTTTACGCCAGGGAGGCTCTGGCTGAACACGGGGACGACGGGCTGGAGATCCTTGTGGAGCACTTTCAAAATCCATCCGTTGAAATGAAGATAAGGCAGCGAATTCCGAAGGTGATCGCACTTATCGGTTCCAAAAGGGCCATAGCGACGCTTTATGAGTTTCTAACCTTAAAAGATCAACAATTGAGATACCAGGTAATCAGAGCCCTGAACTTAATCAGGGGCAATTACCCTATGATGAAATTCAATCAAAAAGTCCTGGAAAAAGCCATCCTGACCCAGATTGAGATCTACTATCGATTGAATTCGATCCTCTATATGCTGAACCAAAAGGCTTTCCGATCATCCACCATAATTGTTATGGGCACAAGGCGATATTACGGTTCCCGGGCCAGGCGACTTCTTGTGCAGGCGATTCAGGAAAAAATGGATCGGGCGCAGGAAATCGTTTTCCGGCTTTTAGGACTCATCTATGACGCCCGCGATATTTATAACGCTTTCCTGGGTATAACCAGCAGCCAGCAATCACTCAGGGCGAATTCGGTCGAATTCATCGATAATATTATCTCTGCAGGACTTAAAAAGTATATCATTCCGATGCTGGATTCGTTCTCCGCAGAGTCGCTGGTGGTGCCCGGGGAAAAGCTTTTTCGCTTCCAGATCCCGGCCGAAAATCACGGCATAAACTCTCTATTGAATGATCCTGATAACTGGCTGAAAATATGTACTCTTTACTTCATAAGCGAAATGAAGAAGGATACTTACGTTGATGCTATCGACGAGTTGCGTAATAATATAGATCCGATTGTTGCAGAAACGGCGGAATATGCTTTCAAGAGGATCGAAGGAAGGTAAAAGGGGAAATTGCAGCGATGATTTTCGTATCGACACGGGAACCTAAAATGTGTATTTTAAATTGAATTTCTTTTAGGCAAGGTGGATTATGCTTACAACCATCGAAAAGGTTATTTTCCTTCAGGACGTCGACATCTTTGAATATACATCAACCGAGGATCTGTCGCATATCGCCGCCATAACCACCGAGATCGAGGTAAAGAGAAATAACATCATATATAATGAGGGCGATATATCGGACGCCATGTACATGATTATCGACGGAGCCGTAAGCCTGCGCCGCGAAGGTATCGAGATTATGGAGGGAAAGGTAAAGGATGTTTTCGGCACCTGGGCGCTTTTCGATGACGAACCCCGGGTAGTGACCGCCACCGCGGTGGAGGACTGCCGCCTCTTGCGAATTCTCAAGGAGGATTTTATCGAGCTTTTGGGCGATCATGTCGGAATCACCCAGGGCGTTTTAAAAAAAATGGTTAAAAGACTCAGAGGCCTGGTGGGAAGGGTTGGCAAAGAGGCCGATTCCCGAAACAGCCCCTGATTTTTTTCGTATAAGACTTGACCCGTCGTTACCCGCAGTTTATTGTTAGGGAACTTTAACCGACGACTTTACGGGAGTGAATTGTGGAAAACACAGAATCCAAAGGCACGATAATCCTGGTGGATGACGAAGATATGGTTCTGACGAGCCTTAAATCCTTTTTAGACCTCGAAACGGAATATGAGGTAATCACCTTTAATTCTGCAAAAAAGGCGCTGAATCATATTTCCAATAACGAAATCGACCTGGTAATCTCCGATTATCTTATGCCGGAAATGGACGGGATTAAATTCCTGGCCAAAGTCCGCGAAATCCAGCCGGAAGTTCCTCGCATAATTTTAACCGGGTATGCCGACAAAGAAAACGCTATCAAGGCTATAAATGAGGTCGGCCTGTTCCAGTATATAGAGAAACCCTGGGACAACGACGATATTCTCATTATTATAAGAAACGGTCTGGAGAAACAGCGGCTTCTCAAAAGGCTGCAGGAAAAAATGAATGAGATTAGCAAGGCCCATTCCGACTTTCTGGGTTTACAAAATGAAATTCTAAAGGCCTTTGTTTAAAAGAAGAAAAGATATTTGAGAATTTAATTAATTAGCCCATATTCAATCGGATGTTAAACCATGTCTCGGGAAGCACAACCTTTTTCCATAGCATAAAATATAAGATTTTTTATTATGCTTGATAATAAAGGCTTAATTAATTCCTTGTAAATATAGCTTTACATATCCATAAAAATCCTTTGCATATTAATGTTATATACTTATATTTTAATTAACATATCCCGCTTTGCGCGACAGCTTTGATTTTATTAGACCGATAATATCTCTTCTCAAGTAACGATCGGGAGGATCAAATGAAACCAGCGCTATTGATTGCTTTTGCGGCAATAGTATTGTCGGTTTTT
>CP070813.1:3735720-3739637 GCA_020344055.1 Candidatus Zixiibacteriota bacterium
GCCCACAACCGGTTTCTGGTGGGGATCGTCTCCCAGTTCTTTTTTCCACTCCTGGATGATAGCCGCGGGATTGAACTGGCACCTGGCCGACACCATCGATATTGTCAAATACAGTTCCGGCGATACCCTGCATCTTTCGACAGCGCCGCTGGCCAACCTGAACGCCAATCTCTGGTGCACGGAGCAACTGGATATACCGGGAGTACCCATGCCCGATTACTACGCCGGCCAGAGAGCGAGCTACGGCATTGTCGAGGGCACGCAAATCGGGTATATTTATGTTATCGCCTGGATCGGAAACGCCGAGCAGGAATTCTACAACGCCGTATACGATCTTATGTATAACCATAATACGACAGGGCTCATCATTGATTTCAGGCTCAACTACGGGGGCAATATGTTCATGAGTGATCAGGCCCTGTCCCTGTTATTCAACACCGATGTTATAACAATCGATTTTTCCGACCGGTGCGATCCCCATGACCATTTCCTTCTTTGCCCCTTCGGAAATTACCAATATTATATCATTCACGGATCGCCCTCCAGTTACTACGATAAACCGATCGCCGTCTTAACCGGACCGGGCGCGTTAAGCTCCGGCGACCAGGTGGCATTTCGATTCAAGTTTCACCCCATGGCCAGGTTCTTCGGCAAATCGACCTCCACCGCATTTAACGCCCCCACTTCTCTTGCAATCGGAAATGATTCCTGGTCCTGCAGATACGCGCCTTACGAGGCTTATCTTTACGATAATATCAATCACTACCTGACGCATCGAGAGCTGGAGGTGGATGAAGAGGTCTGGCTGACGCCGGGTGATGTCGCCCAGGGCCATGATACCGTGGTTGACGCCGCGATTGAATGGATTAACAGTATGACGGCGGTTAGCGATGGCAGTCGGTTACCGCGCAAAATGAGGTCTCTGGCTTGCTACCCCAACCCCTTCAATGCCTCCACCACCATCGAATTTATGCTGGCGGAGGCAGTTGATATTGAATTATCGGTTTACAATATTCTCGGGCAAAAAATCGCCACACTATTTGACGGGCGCAAACCGGCCGGGGATTATTCAACAACATGGAGCGCGAAGGATTTTCCATCGGGAGTATATTTTGCGAGGTTGGAGATGGAGGGTATTTCAAAGAGTGTAAAGATGGTTCTGTTGAAATAAAAGGCGGATTGAAATGAAAAACCTGTATAAGCGTATAATGAAAATAAATCTGGCGATTTTGTTCCTATTAATAACGCCTGCTTCACTATCATTGGCGCAGCAATCTTCTCCCGTTATCTATCCCGACGATCCGATTTCGTTTAAAAGGCAGTTCATAGAACGTAGTTATAGAGCGGAGCGGAATATAATCGGCCCGGGCAATCCCATTATTGCCAACTGGCAGGGCGCCATTGATTCGACCTGGGGCTGGGGGGAAACTAAGGCGGAAAAGCAAAGGATACTCGATCAGTTTTGTGATATCATCGATCGAGAATTCGCCTGTTTCAACGGAATCAACGTAAACTGGGACTCCCTCAGGGCTATTTACCGGGCAGAGATCGATACCGGCCATCAAACTTTCGGTGTAAGCCGGGGACGTTTCGCCGGCATCATGCATAACCTCTCCATCCAGCTTCGAGAATCCCATACCAGCATTGATGATAAAACCATCAGCTGGTATACTCCGCTTGCGCCGGGAATTCCGCTTCTATATGTGGGGGCCTGGGGCAACAACGGGCATTTTGGCGCCGGATTGACGATGCTGGAAGACAGTACCTTGTTGGTTTATAAAACGATACCGGATCATCCCTTACGACTGGAACGAGGAGATGTTGTGCTGGGATATAACGGTATTCTCTGGAAAGACTTGTATCGTCAGCTTCTGGAGGCTCAATTGCCAACAACCGGTAACTGGTGGGGATCTTCAACCAGCTCTTTTACCCACTCATGGATGATATCCGCTGGAATGAACTGGCATCTGTCCGACACCATTGATATTGTAAAATACAATTCCGGGGATACCGTGCATTTATCGACGGAGCCATTGGCCAACCTGAACGCGGATCTTTGGTGTACGGAGCAAATGGACATACGGGGCGTTCCCATGCCCGATTATTACACCGGGCAGAGAGCGAGCTACGGTATTGTAGAGGGCACGCAGATCGGGTATATCTACGTCATCGGCTGGTCCGGGAGCGCCGGTCAGGAGTTTTACGACGCCGTATACGATTTGATGAATAATTATCAGACCACCGGTCTTATCATCGATTTCAGGACCAACTTCGGCGGCAATATGTTCTTGGGCGATCCGGCCCTGTCTTTATTGTTTAATACGGAAGTCATTACCATCGACTTCGCGGAGCGATGCGATCCGGATGATCATTTCGCTCTATGCCCATTCGGATATTACCGCAATTATATTATCGCGGGCGCGCCTTCCAGCTATTACGATAAACCGATCGCGGTATTAACGGGGCCGGGCGCCTATAGCGCCGGCGACCAGGTGGCGTTTCGATTTAAGTTTCATCCCATGGCCAGGTTCTTCGGTAAATCGACTTCCACCGCGTTTAATTCCCCTGTTTACTTTGATGTCGGAAATATCTTTTGGAATTGCGTTTATGCGCCTTTCGAAGCTTATCTTTATGATAATATCAATCACTACTTGACCCACCGGGAACTGGAGGTAGATGAAGAGGTCTGGCTGACAAAAGCGGACGTCGCGCAGGGCCACGATACCGTGGTTGACGCAGCGATTGAATGGATCAACAGTATGACGGCGGTTAACGAAGGCATTCCCATACCGCGCAATATGAGGTCCCTGGCCTGCTACCCCAACCCCTTCAACGCCACCACCATCATCGAATTTATGCTGGCGGAGGCGTCTCATGCCCAACTATCGATATACGACCTGATGGGGCGGGAGGTGGCGGTTTTAGCGAATGGATCTCACCAACCGGGCAACCATAAGATTATATTTGACGCTTCGAATTTATCCAGCGGCGTTTATTTCTGCGTGCTGAGGGCGGAGGATAAGGTTGAAACGAATAGGATGATTTTGCTGAAATAAAGGACGGATGCTATATGAAAAGAGTTTTCCCATTTTTACCATTATTATTGATATCGGGGGCGTTAGAGGTCGGCATTGCGCAGACACCGGACACCATGTGGACCTACGACCTGTTATCGCAATGCTACGGCTCGCCCGCCTGCGCCGATATCGACGGTGACGGCTACCTCGAGATCGTATTCGGCACCTATTTCGACGACGAGCATGCTTACGCTCTCAACGCCGAGGACGGCAGTTTGCACTGGCGGTTCTACACAGGCGGCGGGCCGCTGGACGCCGCCCCGGTAATCTTCGATGTCGACCAGGACGACTCGCTGGAAGTGATCATGCCCGCCAGCTGGGGACGGATCTACTGCCTTTCGGGAGACGGCAACGTGGAGTGGGTATATCCATCAAGCGGCTGGATAGAATGTATAGACTCGCCGCCGTCGATAGCCGATGTCGACGAGGATGGTCGTCCGGAGGTGATATTCGGCGCCTGGTACGGCAAGGTGTATGTGCTCAACGGCGAGGATGGCTCTTTGGTCTGGCAGCGGGGATACTGCGGCAACGGCTACGTGCAGACCGCGCCCTGTATCGTCGACTGCAACAGCGACGGCCACCTCGATATTGTGATCGGCATGTTTCGTGGGGACTGCAAGATCTACGCCCTTTCGGGGCAGAACGGCGATACCCTCTGGACTTACCAGGCGGCCGACTGGATGTACGCTGGCCCCGCCACCGCTGATATCGACTCCGACGGATTGCCGGAACTGGTGATAGGCGATTATTCCGGGGCGGTCTTCGCCCTCAACGCCGAGGACGGCTCTTTCAAATGGACGCGCTCTATAGGGTATTATGTCTTCCCCCCCGTTACCATAG
>CP070813.1:3739737-3743577 GCA_020344055.1 Candidatus Zixiibacteriota bacterium
GGTATACCTGTCATTATCAAACAGGACATCCTCCAGGCCGGAGGTAATCGTTGTGTCCACGGGCTCTTTAGTGTGGCTGGTTAAATATTGGCCCACGACGCTGTAATTTTGCGACAGTCTGATATCGCCATCGATAGCGGCTATAAAACCGGATCCTCCGTCCCCTGAAAAGTTGTCTTCGAATCTTCTGTCGGTAAGGATGAATCCGACATGATGATCGTTGCCGAAAGCCCCTGAGACCCTGAGGACATTTACGTAACTTTTACCCGAGTTTACCATTATGCTTCTATCGTCCAGCGGAATAATGTAAGGCGTGTTTTCATCGAGGGCGGAAAGAAAGCCGATATTCATTCGATTGGTCCTGCCTGTTAGCTTAACGGCAAACTGGGGATCGTTTACGGTTCGGGTATAAAACGAATTGAAAATGGTTCGGAAGATATCGCTGCCTTCCTGGAAAAACGGTCGTCTTTCAGGATAAAACAAGGCGATAGTGGTATTAACATCGATCTGCGCGGCGTCCGATTCGATCTGGCTGAAATCGGGATTATACGCTCCCTCGACCGTCATGTTGGATGAAATTGAATATTTGCCGCCGACCGATAATTCTTTCTCAAAATGTCCATCATTTAGGGGCGATTGCGGATCGCCAAAATCGGACATCTGGCTGGTTTGATGGCCAACAAAGGTCGGTAGAATCTCGAGACCCTTCCCGGGACGGACATTTTTAATACCGTTAACGGTACCCCACTGGCACGGCCAGCATTGCTCATCTCGATTATAGGCAGCCCAGGAATATCGAGTATCGCTTTCTCTCGGCCTATTTCTCCCGAAATCCATTTTCCAGGTTTGAGCGTCTGAGTCCGGGAAACGCAGGCTTCCAAAGGGGATCGCTATTTCAACCTGGTATCCAAAATCCGTAATACGGGCGGCGGATTCCCAGACCAGGTCGAATCCCTGATCCTCTCCATGTACCCTTGACCACAGGTAATCTTTTTGCACGCCGTAAGGATTCACTAGAAATTCATAGGCCCAGGCGGCGTCGCCATATGTGTCAACGAGCAAACAGACGGCATCATCGCCGTAGAACTGGTCCCGCTGGCACATGGTGGCCCTAATTTTCGAGGGGTCATCATGGCATTTAAAAGCTACATATAACTTGTCATCATCGTATGTAATAAAAGCCTCGGTTTCAACTTCCGGTTCGATCATATCTCCCGGAAATCGTTCCACGAAATTATCCGCGCGGCTGGCGTTGATCCAGCCCGGATCATTTAACTCGCCATCGACGTCTATCTTATCGACGGCTTTATTGACCTCGAGTGTGGGGTTATAGACCGGCTGAAAGGTCCCCTTGGCATATCCGCCCGCCCATAAAAGGATCAAAAATAGCGATATCGCCGCGTATATATAATTGCCGATGACAGAATTTCTATCTCTCTCCATCTCAATACCTCCTTTAACATATGAAAGGATAATTGGGATAAACGATGCTTTTTTTTTTGAAAAATCCGATGATTTCACAAGCGACCAACCTCCTTAGAGCGCTTTGCGCTCAACTTTACTTTCTATACGTAAATTTCAAAAGGAGGTTCTAAAAAATAAAGGGGCGGATAAAAATCCTTAACGTAAGTCGTTGAAAAGTATGGTGTTCAGAACGAATGAACAAGCCGCAAAATGGTCAGCCTGCCCAATTTGGGGGCACCGATAAATTCTATATGCTTATTATTGAAAATATTCTTGACAGTCAAAATCAACCTGGTATTATGGGCCACCGAATACATAAGATGCTGATCGATAATAAAATAGGAATTTACTCTGGTTCCCTCAAAAGGACTGTACATATCGAAGGCGTCAATATATCTGCCGCGGGTATGAGATCCGAAACTGGTTCTTTCGTTTTTATACTGCACGTAGACTGCGGCTTTATTACGGGGCGAATTCAGAAAAATATCGTGAATCCTGCTTTCCGATTTTTTGAATATATTTCTCGATATGTAGGAATAATTCCCGCCCAGGCTCCAATTCCGGTCCAGGTCGAAATTGATCGATAAATCCAAACCATAAAGGGATACATTGCCGAAATTTCTGAAAGTTACCAGGATATCCTCCGGATCATATGCCTCAATCGGGGTAACGGTACCGAAGGGAATCTGAGCCGTTCCGTAGGAAAAAATATTGGTTAACTCGTCGACAGGGGTACCGTTGCCGTTCCCACCATATTGCGGTTGGTCGAGCATAATCAGCACGTTCAGGTGCTCAATATTCGCCGAATCGGAGAGAGTCAAACCGAACTCATTCGCGAGGTAATCCTCCAGTGTTGCCTGATCAAGAAAAACGTTCGGGGACTCTATAATCGGGAAAGAAATAAAATTGTTTCTTCGGGTATAATACAGATCAACAGCCACCTTGAGCCGCTCTGCCATCATACCTTTATATCCGAACTCGAAGGTATTCGTGTAGGACGGTTCCAAGGGATCTATATCGGTTAATTGATCGATGGACGTTGGTTCGAAAGAACCGGTACTTAGATCAAAGGTCATCAAGGCGTTATTAACACCGGAGACCGTTTCCGGCGATACGGCCCGAATCGAATTGGTCAGGGAGTCAATGGTGCTCGAAGGAAATCCAAAATCGGCCAGTATATCCGTAAAACCGGCTATGACCATATCGCGTCCTGTAGCCCACATGACATTTACAAAAACCGGGTCGTTAAAATCTATAAAATCGTCCTCTCCCAGGCCGCGGGGATCGAGAGGAGCGAAGGATGATCGGAATTGAGGGCCGCTGGAATTAACGCTCCAGTGGAATCCGCTCTCCGGGACGCCCTGGATTCTAACGTCGATACCGGGATTGAATCCGATGAAGGGCTCCAGGGCGGCGCCGATTTCGAAAGGATCATCGGCCTGAAGCATATCCAGGTAAAAATTGGTGTTGGAGGGAGTCGAATAGGCGCGGTTGTAGGTCAACCTGAAATTATTATTATCGTCAGGCTGATATGTTACGGCGGATCGAGGCGAAAAGATAAGGCCGTCCAGTCGGCTGTGCAGATCGAGCCGCGTGGCCTCGATAAATTTAAGTTTGTGCGTAAGTTTAACTTCGGCCTGGAGGTAAATCCCGTATTCGTTACTATTATCCTTATCCTCATTCCGGCCGTTTATGGTATATTCGGTATTGGGCCGGGTGAAAAAGGAATCGAATCCATAAACAAAGTCTATTTTATCTCCTGCTTTAATATTATGCTGGATCTGTCCCGACCAGAATCTGGATTTATCGATAACGCGCTGGCCGGTGCGCAAGATATATGTATCGCCGGCATCGCTGGCGTTCAGATAAACCTGGGCAAATAGATTCTTCCAGTTCATTCTAACCTGCCCGAAATAGTATGTCCAGTCGACCGCCTGGGCGGCGCCGACGCCGGTTAGTTCTATATCACTGGAACTGTTTATCCCGCCGTTGGCGACAATCGATAAATCAGGATTGATCAGGTAGTCGACCCTGGCCTCCCCCGAAATCTTTTCTATATCGAAATCCCTATTATTCTCTATGACCTCGCTTTCATAAACCGGCCCGTAAGGGGTTGGTCTGTAAAGCCTGATGGAATCGGGTTCGTAATCATCGTACGAATTCCAATCGATGCCCCGGTAGTATTGCCCGGAGATCTTATAACCCACACGGTTATTAAAATGATTCGAATGGGTAAACGATCCGATGAATATTTCCCGCTCTCCCCCGCCAACGCTCACGGTATTTGTTTTTGAGCTTAAAGGGGATTTTGTAATTATATGCATTATACCCGATGCAGAATTGGGACCGTAAAGGGCGGAGCCGGGACCCGAGACC
>CP070813.1:3743677-3747403 GCA_020344055.1 Candidatus Zixiibacteriota bacterium
CCTGCTTATTGTACCGGTAGTCTTGTATAAGCTATTTCCGCCCCTGATTAAAGAAACCCCCCGCGCCGCCGAAACCGCCCGAAACCGTCTGGTCGAGATGGGCCCGCTCAAAAGGGATGAGTGGATCATGCTGGTTACCTTCGCCCTGCTTCTGTTTTTATGGATATTCGGCAAAGCGCTTAAGGTCCATTCGGCGGTAGCCGCACTGGTGGGATTGACCATCCTGCTTTTAACCAGGGTGCTCACCTGGAAAGATATACTGGCTGAGAGGGGCGCCTGGGATACCTTTATATGGCTTTCAACCCTGGTAATGATGGCGACCTATCTCAACAATCTGGGACTGGTCGCGTGGTTCAGCGGAGTTGTCGGGGGATTGTTCCACAATACCGGCTGGTTGCCCGCATTCCTGGCGCTGAGCATTGTATATTTCTACAGCCACTATTTTTTCGCGGGAAACACCGCGCAAATAAGCTCTATGTACGCGGCGTTCCTGGCCGTCGCCCTGGTAGTGGGAACACCCCCTCTGCTGGCTGCGCTGGTTCTGGCCTTTTTCAGCAATCTCTTCAGCAGTATGACCCATTACGGCACCGGTCCCGCTCCGGTACTCTTCGGAGCAGGGTACGTCCGGCTCGCCGAATGGTGGAAACTGGGAGCGATTATCAGCGTGGTGAATATTATTATCTGGCTGGGAATAGGCGGGCTCTGGTGGAAACTGCTCCGCATCTGGTAGAAATCAGTCGATTCAACAGCCAGGCCAAGCAATATGTAATTTAATAGGAAATATATATTTTTCAGTCGCCTTCGGCTGTTACCCGCTTCGGATGTGTGAATACAGTGGCCCGGGTTTCCCGCACGAAGGCGCAGAGAGTGATATTGCATTTATGAGCCACTTCAATGGCCAACGACGTCGGCGCCGATACCGCGGCTATGAGCTCTATTCCCGCCCGGGCACACCGGCTGACCATTTCCAAGCTGAGCCGACTGGTGAGCGCTACCCCGAGGCCCGCCGTAGAAATACCGTTAAGCAAGCATTTCCCTATCGCTTTATCGAGGGCGTTGTGACGGCCGGTATCCTCGGCACAGGAGATAATCTCTCCTCCGTCATCGAATAGCGCCGCCGCATGTGTCCCCCCGCATTTTTTAAAAAGAGTCTGTTTCTCGCGCATTTTGCTATAAACCGAAGGTAACATGCCGGTATTTATCATCAGGCTGTCACCGGACTTTGGCAGCGCCTCAATACGCTCCCGGAGGTTCTCGCTGCCGCAGGCCCCGCAGGATGATACAATCATAAGATTGCGACCAGATCCGGCGCTTCGCGAGATATCGTCCTTCAGATGAACGCGGATAGTATTAGAGTCATCCTCGCATTCGTTAAGCGAAGCGATATCCTCCATACGTTCGATAATCCCCTCGCCGAAAAGGAAACCGAGCGCCAGTGCTCTTTTATTGAGCGGGGCGCTTAAGAGCGTATAGGAATCAACACCCTCCACTTCGATAGTCAAAGGGGCTTCCTCGATAACGCAGACCTCCTCTTCCTCCACCTTTTTCTTCTTATCGCCGGTGGAGATGCGGTCGGCCCGCACATATTTTACCGCTTCAGGATGTTTTTCTTTTTCATCCATATTAAAATCATTCAACTCCATAGATATGGATTTTCACGAGAATCGACGCTTAAGTTGTAAAATCAAATCTACTGCGGCGGAAGCATACCGATACCCGGCTTCGGTTCCTTGGGCCGGTGGATCCGGCGGAATTCGAATCCCGCTATATTCAACGTGGGCAGTGCGCCGCAGATCAAAACCGCTTGCCTTAAAATCAAACCGCCGATCAGACCGAGTATTGCTCCTGTAATTACGACCGGGATTTTTGTCGATCCGGTTTCAAGCGTGATGCTGTACAAAAACAACATCAGTCCTAACGGCACGGCCAATCCAAATAAAAAATACCCGATTACGAACATCCGTTTGCGCAAAATACGCTCCGCCGATTCTCTGGGATCGGGTTGACGGAACGCTGCTTGTAAGAAAAACAGTATGGCCAGCACCTCCAGGACCACCAGGCCGGCAGCCTCCAGGGCCATGGTTTTGAAGGGCATTACCAGGCCTGCCGTGTCGCCGAATAAGGCCATGCCCAACATTATGGCGAAATGCCCGGTTACCGTTGCTGAAACAACGAATACAACCGGCACTATACCGGAACGCCAGAACGGTATCCCCTTGGAGGCTCCCAGCAAAATACCCGTATAGGCCATAGTTCCAATGGCAAAAATAATTCCTGCGACGGCTATTACGTTTATTAGAGTCGCGCCGCCGGATGTCTCACCGACATTTGTATATTGATGAAGAATCAAATGAACGAACGACAACACCATGAAGGCGGAGATGATCCAGGTACCGCGGGCGATCCAGGAGGTCCCCGGTTTCATCCCGGCGAGAAAGGCGCGGGTCGGCGAACCAAGATCGGCAATTAGAAATACGGTGCCCACAAGGAGCGCCGGAAAAGCGATCCACAAACCGACAGTGGTAGATAATACGGGACTCGCATCCGTGAAACTGTTTATCGCGGCAATGGTATAAGCTCCGCCGCCGACACCACCGAGAAACAGGTATACGGCGATTAGCCAACCCCAATCGTGCTGCAGTTGACCGTTAACTTTCGGATCCATATCAATTCTCCTGAATGATGCCTTTTATCTCCCGTCTGTTCGACGTGTTTTCAATGTTATCTCGGAAAGAGGTAATAAACCTTCGGTTTATTGCCGAATTCCGGGTTCAGTACCTGACCCCGTTCCTTTTTAATCAGGATAGATATTTCGCTGTCGGGATCGGAATGATCTCCGAAAATCCGGGCCTTGGCGGGACATGCCTCCACGCACGCAGGCTTTTTACCTTCGGATATTTTGTCCAGGCAGAAATCGCATTTGGTGGCCACGCCTACGCCGGATTTTTCTTCCCAAACCTTTTTCTGAAACTCTTCCAGCGGCGAAAGGGGAAGACCATCGGGGAAATAACTCTCCCACTTTTCTACACTATACCGCGCGCCATAGGGACAAGCCATGATGCAATATTTGCACCCCATACATTTATCTTTTTCAACGATCACGATTCCGTCGTCCCGTTTCTGCGTTGCGCCCGTTGGACACACTTCCATACATGATGGTTCCTCACATTGCATACAGAGAACAGGAAGAGCTTGCCGAACCGCGTTGGGGTAAGTCCCCACTTCGCTCATCAGAACGCGGGCCCAGAAAACTCCCGGGGGCGTGTGATTAGCCGTTTTGCAGGCCATACTACAGGCGTAGCAACCGTAGCATCTCTTGAGATCGATGACCATTCCGTATTGGGACATAACAGACTCCGATCGTATTATTTTCTCCGCTACCTTTTCCATCTCCGTTAATCCTCCCTCTTGTAGATTTTCACCCGGGCGCAAATATCCTGGTTAAATGTGAGCGGGTCCGTATGATCCAGATCCATCTCTACAAGATCGTTGAAAAAGGTACCTTTATTTTTCGCTATGGGCATATATTTCCCCCAGTGACCCGCCACCGCGGCTATGGCAAGGTGATGCGGCTCTATTCCCTCGCTGAGGGAAACCCAGCCTTTCACCCTGTGCCCCTGCGGATTTTCCAGCCAGACTTTGTCGCCGTCCTTGATCCCCTTTTCGGCGGCTGTCTTTATATGCATCTGCACGGCGTAAACGTTGGGGTCTTCCTGGGAACATTCG
>CP070813.1:3747503-3751169 GCA_020344055.1 Candidatus Zixiibacteriota bacterium
CCCATACTTTCCAGCCCAGAAAGGTCGCGGCGTAGACGATCCCCGCGAACAGCGCCACGCCGAAAACGAACAACAGCGCCATCCCCAGCGGAGCGCCCACCAATGTAAACAGTATCACCAATGACACCACCGGAACTACAAAAAATATTACAAATCCAAGACCCAGGCTCGGCAGGAATTTATCTGCGATCGTAGTAAGGGTCATCCTCATTTTGTCTTTGGTCAGCAGAATCAGAATATTGCCGGAAATTAAGAAGATAACCGAATAGAGGATTATTATCAGGAATGGAGGAAAAGGGATTACTGAAAAAACCAGGGAAATCAACGAGACCGTCGAAAGAAGCAACAGGTACCCGCGCACCGAGAAAGTCCAGGCAAGTAATTTCCCGAACGTAATGCTCGTTCCGATATCCTCATCTCTGGTTTCAGTCTCTTCCCAGTTGATCTCGCCGCGAATATTGGCGGAATTGCTGATCTCGGCTTTCCAGGGCGATCTATAATAGAGGTCGCCATCGATAACGGCCTCGGGGCCTATTTTTAAATGGCCGTCCTTAAACTCGATATTGCCTCCCACATGCCCGGAGATCTCGGCGTAATTTGCCTCAATTTTAAGATTGCCGTCCAAATCGCCCTGGAATATCAACTTGGAGCAGAATATATCGCCGTCCTGCACTATTTGGGCCTGCGGTCCTATGGTAATCTCATTGCCGAATACCAGGATATTCCTGCCAATAGGGGCATTACAATTGATGGAGTATCCCCATCCCCTGTAGCTCTGCTCAACCGGTCCCAGCACCTGGGCGTTAAACGAAAAGGAATTGAAGCTGCCCAGAACGGTATCCGAATGCACGATTTCCTGGCAAAACGCGAAAAGATCGCCGTCGATACGGCTCTCCATCTTAATCTTGTTGCCGGTAATAAAAAGATCGTCATTGTATACGGTATCAGCCAGATAACCCTCGCCTTTAATACTTATAAACTTGGTGGCGCTTACGCTGACGGGAATTAGCGATAGAATAACTATACATAATCCTATATTTAAGATTTTGCGCAAAGTCTCCATCCCTCCCCAACTACGAGTATTTAACTTACTTTGTTACAGGAATTATGCCCAGCATGTCAAGAGAATTCTTGCCTGGCGGACACGAGGATGCTATTATTATCGAAATGAGTCCGGAAAAAGATAACAAAACGGAATACTCTGATAATTTTCCTCTTGCCACTATTATTCCACGGTGGATTTTCGCTCTGACGGAAATGGGGATAGCATCATATTTCGTTTTCAAGTTCGGGTTTCGTTCGGGTCTGATATTCCTGGTATACGGATTTGTGAGCGTCTTTGTGATCCTGCCTTTAACCAGGTGCAATCGATGTTTCTATTACGGGAAGGTATGTAATTTCGGTCTGGGGAAATGGGCATCAATGTTCTTTCCCAGATCGGATGACACGGTTTATTCATCGGCTTACGGCTATACGATTTTGCTCTGGCCGCTCAGGATAATTCCGCTGGGGCTGGGTCTTATTCCCATATTAGGAGTTATAAGATTCGGGTTAAGCGTCCCTTCGGGAGAAATCGGTGATATGGCCGGCGCGGTTGTTTCGAACCTGCAGTTAATCCCTCACGGATTATTCGTTATTTATCTGCTGGTTATTTTCCTGCACCGGAAATATTACAGATCGAGATCCTGTTCGCGTTGTTATCATAGATCGGATTGCCCGGTTTACGATAAAAATTCCATACTCGGAACCGGGGATTGACACGATTCTGTTTTGAAAAAACAATGAATAACAGAATTATCACAGAGGCAATATGAATTCTCTTGTCCTGGGAGCCTTCGCTCTTCTGGCTCTTTATCTCGGCTATAAATTTTATGGAGCTTTCATTGAGAGGAAGCTGATACGCCCCAACGATAAATACCCGACACCCGCCTTTACCCAGAACGATGGTGTAGATTATTCTCCCGCAAGAACGTCCATGCTATTCGGGCATCATTTCTCATCGATCGCGGGAGCCGGGCCCATAATCGGCCCGCTTATCGGCGTGACCTTCTTCGGATGGCTGGTATCGTCGATCTGGATTATAATCGGTTCGATATTCATCGGTGCGGTTCACGATTATACCTCCATGATGCTTTCGGTCCGAAACAAAGGCAAATCCATAGCGGAAATCGCCGGATTATCCCTGGGGTTGCGGGCCAGGAACATTTTTTCCATATTTCTCTGGATTGCCCTGGTTCTGGTTGTGGCCGCGTTTGGTGATGCCACCGCCCAGACCTTAGTTAAAAAGCCGGAAATCGTAATACCCACTTTCGGTTTAATTTTCCTGGCGATATTTTTCGGCAACCTTGTCTATAAAATGAAAATTCCGCTTTTAATAGGAACGTTGTTCGCGTTGGCTTTCCTGGCATTCCTGGTATTTCTGGGTGAGACGTTCCCGATCTCGGTTCCGGAGACGATTTTCGGCATGTCGGATCTGAGATTCTGGTTCTGGATTTTAATGATTTACGCGCTGATCGCCTCGGTAATACCGGTATGGGTGCTTTTACAGCCCCGGGATTATATATCCAGCTGGCTTTTATATCTGGGGCTGGGTGTCGGTTTTCTGGGGCTGATTGTGGCCGCGCCCGCAATCCAGGCGCCGGCGCTGGTGACACTGAACAGCCCCTCGCAGGGCCCTCTATGGCCGATGTTGTTTGTACTCATCGCCTGCGGCGCGGTATCCGGTTTTCATTGCCTGGTCAGCGGCGGCACGACCTCAAAACAGCTAGCCAGGGAAGGCCTGGGCAAGAGAATCGGCTACGGTTCCATGATACTGGAGGCGGTCCTGGCCATCATGGTCGTAATGATTGCGGCCTCGGCCCTCAACTGGGATCCCTCGGCGATGAAATCTGAATTCGGCTTGCATTATCTCATGAAATCCACCGCCTCCGGGGGCGGTGGCGGGCCGATTGTGGCTTTTGCAACGGGCTTTGGCAAAATCGTCTCAAGCCTGCCCGGTATCACTATTGTGGTGGGTATTTATTTCGGAATGCTTATGCTCAACGCTTTTGTAATAACCACCCTGGATACCGCGACCCGGCTGGGTAGATTTATGATCGCCGAGGTGGGAAGTTCCAGGATCGGGATCCTGAACAACCGCTGGATAGCGTCGCTTATAACCGTTGCCGCGGCGGGCCTGATCGCGTCGACCGGCGGAATCAAAACCATCTGGCCAGTCTTCGGGGCGACCAACCAGCTGGTGGCGGCTCTGGCGCTGGTTGTGGTTTCGGCCTACCTCATCGGAGTCAGAAAACCGGGGATCTTCACCGTTGTTCCCGCTATCTTAATGCTTGTAACCACAATAGTGGCGTTATGCTAC
This sequence comes from Candidatus Zixiibacteriota bacterium, assembly GCA_020344055.1. GTDB lineage: Bacteria > Zixibacteria > MSB-5A5 > UBA10806 > UBA10806. Next base: position 3,750,862 of record CP070813.1, read on the forward strand.
AAGATGATAGAGTTTTTCGGAAAGGGCGGCTCAAATAATTACGTCCTGGGATCGGTCTCGGTCGTTTTGATCATACTGGCTATCTACGTCGCCCTGGAAGCAAAGGATATTCTGCTTTTCATCAAGGGCAGGCGCAAACCTATCACGGATGCCCACCCGGCCTGGACCAGCGAATAGGACCGGGCGCTTTATTCACACATAAACCTAAATATTTCATATAGATAGTTTTGTCGGCCGAGATTATCTGCGCGGCCTTCTATTACCCATGAAATAATTTTGCCGGAATATTAGAATCGGCTTATTTAAAA
>CP070813.1:3751269-3754855 GCA_020344055.1 Candidatus Zixiibacteriota bacterium
GACTAAAACAGTGATTGAGTCCTTAGCTCCCAGATCGGAAGTCGATTTGGTAGTTTTATGGCAGGAACCTGAGTTGATTCAGCCTATCATAACCGACCAGTCCATACCCGTTTTAACAGATGTAGAAAATGGGCTTGAGGCGATTGGCGCGCCTGAGATGTGGACGTTGGGTTACACGGGCGTGGGCAGGTTAGTGGCCAATCTCGATACGGGGGTAGACGGTTATCACCCGGCGTTAATATGGCGTTGGCGAGGCAATAATGGCGCTCCCTGGCAAGAATGCTGGTTTGACAACTTCCATCCCGAGAGCAATTATCCACAAGATACATACGGCCATGGCACACACACAATGGGGACAATCACGGGTTTAGGCGAAACAACAGGCGATACGATTGGCGTCGCTCATGGTGCGCTATGGATAGCCGCCGCCCGAGGAACTAATACAAGTGCGGCCTTACAATGGCTTGCTGATCCCGATGGCGATCCGAATACAATTGATGATGTTCCGGATGTAGTCTCAAACTCCTGGGGTTTCAGTACTGCATGCCTGGGAAGTTTTTGGAATGAAATCGATAACTGCGAAGCGGCGGGAATTGTAATAGTTTTTTCAGCCGGAAACAGGGGCCCCGGTGCGGAATCGGTCGTTTATCCGGCAAACCGTAATACCACTCCTTATAATACATTTTCGGTCGGTGCGGTTGATGGGCACAATAGCAATTACCCAATAGCCGAATGGTCCTCACGAGGGCCTTCATCATGCGATCATGTTTCGATTAAACCGGAGGTCGTCGCGCCGGGCGTCGACATACGATCATCTATACCGGGTGGCGTATACCAGGGTGGCTGGAGTGGAACATCCATGGCATGTCCTCATGTCGCCGGAGCGGTGGCACTTCTTCGTCAATATAATCCCGAAGCTACGCCCGATACTATCAAATGGGCATTGATGCAATCAGCAATCGATCTGGGAAATGAAGGCGAGGATAACACATACGGCCACGGTATTATCAATATCCGTGCGGCTTTAGATTTTATGCCGCCGCCCGACGCTCCCTTTATATACGTAAGCGACTATAATATGTTTAATCCCCTTGATGGATTCCCCGAACCCGGTGATGATGTCAGTTTAGTCGTTACGCTTTTCAATACCGGTTTGGGGGCCGCTAATGTGTATGCAATCCTTTCCTGCGATAATCCATTCATATCTATAGTCAGTGATTCATCATATTGGGGCGATATCGGCCCTAATGAATCATCAAATAACGAAATCGATCCTTATTTTTTCAGCATTGATGAAAATTGCCCCGCTGTATATGATATATCTCTCAATATTGAAATCTATGCCGACGGCTACTCAAGATCGGATGACATATCTTTCCGTGTAAATGGACCGGCCGATTCTGAAATAGCCGCTTTTGACATTGGAAACTGCGAATTTACAATATCAAACTTCGGTCGATATGGATTGTACCCATCTGATCTCAATCACGGATGGTACGGACAAGGATTTATCACGCCCAGATTTATGGTCAATTATCTTTATGAAGGAGCGCTCTTAATAGGTGACGGCCCGACCCGTGTTTCCGATGCGGCCAGGGATGAAAACCGGAATGTGTTTCCCGATTTTGTACCGTTGGAAATAATATCATCCGGGCAGCCCGGAAGCTTTGCCGATCTCGAATATTACAGCGCCTTTGATGACCGTAATGCCGATGAATCCCTGGGCCTTACAGTAAGTCAGACAAATTACGGTTGGGCCAATCCGCCCGATGATTCTTATATAATCACGGTATACGAAATCGCAAATAATAGCGAGGTCGACCTCAACGGGATTCGAGTTGCTCACTTTGAGGATTGGGATATTCCCTTGATCGGATCGAGTTACGACATGGTTAATTTTGATCGCCAGAGGAATCTTGGGTATCAGTATTCCCTGAATTCCCTGCCTTTTTATCGGGGCATGATGATATTAAACAGTGAAGGCGCCTGTTCCTTTAAAGCTTTGCGTAACGATAGCGAGGTCGATCCGCCGCATTTCACAACTGCCGATAAGTGGACTTATATGAATTCTGGCTTTTCAGATACCGCCATAACAGAACTGGTGAACGCATCGATGATGCTTACCACCGGGCCTTTCGATATTCCGTCCGGTTCCTCGGTAACCGCCGCTATTGCCATTCTCGGCTCTTATAACCTTGATGGTTTGCAGGCAATAGCCGATGCCGCCCGGGCGAAATATAGTAGTATGACTGACATCAATAACACTTCAGAGAAACGATTAGCATTTGATATTGGAGAAAATTATCCCAATCCGTTTAACACCATCACAGTCATACATTACAGTCTGCCCGTACCCGCCGTTGTCAAAATTGATATCTTTGACATTCTGGGGCGCAAAGTTAAAACACTTTTGAACGAACAAAAACAAGCTGGTTGTCATCAAGCAAGCTGGAACGCCAATAAGGTTTCATCGGGGATATACTTCTATCGAATTCAGGCGGGCGATTACTTAGAAACTAAGAAAATGGTATTGTTAAAATAACAGCTTCAAAATCCTCCCGATTTGGCCACATTATGTTTTAGGTCATTGCGGTACATTGAGGGGAAATGGCATTCGATCCCCTCCGCTTTAGTCCATCCTATATTTAAGCCGAAAAATTCAGTGTTTTGTGAAGTCAATCCCATATAGATCATTGACCCCGCCGAAAGGTGGGGTTATTTTGTTGGAAGAGTCTTTTATTTCATGCGCATTACGCATGGAACGTCTTTATAAAATCCACCTGAAGGGTGGACTACCCGGCCCGACGTTCTCAATTTGCTCAAGCCACGTGCCTCACTCTTATTCGCATTTCAAGCTGACGACGGGGTTGGCACGTGCCGCACGAACCGCCTGGTAGCTCACTGTGGCGATTGCCACGACCAATGACATTGCTCCTGAGATGACGAAAACAACCGGATTGATACTCGTTCTATATGCAAATTCCTGAAGCCAGCGATTCATCACATAGTAGGCGATCGGCCAGGCGATAACATTGGCCATTAGTACCCTTGAGACCAGCTCTCTGATCAATAGAGCGGCTATTCCCCGGGTCGACGCTCCCAGTACCTTGCGAATCCCGATCTCTTTGGTGCGCCGTCGGGCCATATGTGACGCCATTCCGAACAAACCCAGGCAGGCAACGAGGATAGCCAGCACGCTGAACGATCCTGCGATTTGCACCAGCCGCTGCTCAGCTCTGTATTGCTCCGCGAATCCCTGGTCGGCAAAGAAATAGTCGAAGGGCGCCTGGCCTGACAAACTGTTCCACCGGTCTCGGATCATATCCAGCGTGCGCGAGATATCCGTAGTCTCCACCCGAACCGAGAGATAGGTGAAGGGCGTCCTCAACCAGATGATAGCGAGCGGTTCGATCCGTTCGTGGAGATCCGTATAGTGGAAGTCCTCGACGACGCCAATAACATTTCGAGGTCGCCAGACGAGGCCATCCTGCGTATAGACCCTATTATAAATGACTTTCCCGACCGGGTCTTCCCAGCCAAATTCCCGAGCCGCCGCCTCATTGATAAGCAAGGCATCCTCGCTATC
>CP070813.1:3754955-3758451 GCA_020344055.1 Candidatus Zixiibacteriota bacterium
CGGGGCACCATGAATAGCTGCTGCCGTCAATATCTATAACCAGAGTCTGCGAGCGCCGAATCCGCTCGGCAATGGCCAGAAAATCAAGCTGGTAGGTTCCCGGCTGGTTGAACAGGATCCAGACGATCTCCTGCCTGTGGGAACTGAGCCTGGCGCAGTACACGGAATCGATAAATACCGTGTCGACGATGGTGGTATCGATATATAACGTGTCGATAATCAAGGTATCAATTATCAACGTATCGATAAAAGTCGTATCGGCATACAGGGTATCGGTAAAGGTAACGGTGTCGGATACAAATACGGTATCCGGAGGCGCCTGAATGATCTCATCGACATCGAGCGGTTTCGAACAATTCGCCAGGTACAGCAATCCGATAAATATTACCGCCCAGATCAAAAATAAAATTAGTTTTTTCATCGCCCGCCTCCGAAAGTAACATGAATGGTCGCGAAGATCAGGAACTGACCGTTCTTTAACCGCGATTTAATATCGCCGATAACGTTATGTTTGGCCGTATTTTGAATCGCGGTAACGGATAGGTAGTCCACCGGCGTAACCCGCAATCCGATCACCGGGCCTTCAGACATTCTGACATATTCGTTGTACCTCTGGGATATTTCTTCAACCCTGATCCAGCCGCCCGTTATGCCAACCGGAATTTTCGATAAGGGGTAAACCGTTGCCAGGCCGCCGGCGATTCTCCGTCGGGTGGCGAGATCGGCATTTTCGAAGCTGTAGGAACCATCCCAGAAGGTATGCCCGAAAATCCCCTCGATGAAAACAAATCGTTTCCAGGTAATGGCTCCCGATACGATCGGTGTCCCGCCGAAGGGAGATGAGGAAACCCCCGCGCCCAGCTGCAATCCCATGCTTTCAGTAACCGACTGATAAATTTCTTTCACCTCGGTTACCGGGATTTCGACCGGGGGCCGCTTTTCCAGAGAATCAATCCTGGCCTCGAAATTAGAAATTTCCCTGGCCACCCGAACGGCGGCGTACCGGTAGGGCCCGCCCTTGTCTACAGAGTAACTGGATTGTATTAAGATCCTGCCGGGATCGATATCAAATTCGCTAACCAGCAGATTTCGAAGCGCCTGGGCCCGGCCTACTGCCAGCCCGGGATTCTGGGCGTCATGGTTCCTGTCGAACCGGATTCCGTCGACCCCGCCGGTGACTATGGCGAGACTCAAAGGATATTTCTGCAGAGTATCGGCCAGCGACTGCAGTTGAGGATAATAAGATTCGAAAAATCCCGGATCCACATCGCTTCCGATCCCAAGGGGAAAACCGGTTATGACCACTTCCTGTGATCGGCTCATCGCGAAAAGGGCGACGGCTAGAACAATGGCTATAATGACCGATCTTTTCAAACTGCCTTCTTTTTCATCTTTTCAAAAAACCGTGAAGAATAGCATATCCAATAACTTTCCTAAAAAAGTGCAAAAATCAGTCCTGATTCGTAAAAATCGGAAGAAATGTAATGAATTCTTTACAAGTAATTGGTAATTATTATCTTATGAGCATCGAGAATTCTTAAAAATCGGAAATCTTTAATAACTGATTTCAGAACATGTAGTTATGCATAATAATTTTGGTAGAAAAAAGCATTATTTCTGCACTGTGGTGCACATGCTGTGGCCACTATTCAGGATCATAGTGAGATTTATGGAAACCGTTAAAGTAAAAAAGCCGTTTAAATTTTAAATATAGACTTAATGGATTAATTAAATCCATTTTTTTCTTGCATTAGTAATCTCGAATGTTTACTCTTTAGCGACCAGTTAATCAAGAAACTCCGGGGCACGTTTTGGCCCCCAAAACCACCATCGAAAGGAGTGGGAATTGAAATCAATTAATATCGCAAACGGAGGCGGAACGGTAACAATCCAGGGATCGGATTTATCGAAGTTCGCCGCCTCTTTCAGCGGCGAACTACTTCAGCCAGGTGACCGCAATTATGACGATACCCGGGCGATCTGGAACGCCATGATCGATCGCAAACCTGCGCTTATCGCCAGATGCAATACGGTGCCTGATGTTGTTTCCGCCGTGAACTTTGCGAGAGAACACGACCTTCTGACAGCCATACGGGGCGCCGGTCACAATATCGCCGGAAACGCCGTATGTGAAAACGGGCTTATGATCGATCTTTCCGGAATGAAAGGCGTAACCGTCGATCCCGAGTCGCGAATCGCGCACGTGGAACCGGGTGCGACCCTTGGCGATCTGGATCGGGCAACCCAGGAATACGGCTTGGCTGTACCCGTTGGCATCAACTCCACCACCGGGGTGGCGGGGCTCACCCTGGGCGGAGGATTCGGCTGGCTTACCAGGTTATACGGGATGACCGTGGATAATCTTGTGGCGGCTGACGTGGTAACCGCCGACGGACAGCTTTTGCATACCAGCGAAAATGAGAATCCCGATCTATTCTGGGCCACCCGTGGAGGAGGCGGCAACTTCGGTGTTGTTGTTAATTTCGATTTTAAGGCTTATCCGGTGGGGCCTGACGTTTACAGCGGGCTGGTGGTCTATTCCCTCGATGAGGCGGAATCGGTCCTGAGGAAATACCGCGAACAAATTTCAGCCCTGTCAAATGAAACCAGCGTGTGGATTGTTTTACGTAAGGCGCCGCCGCTGCCGTTTCTCCCGGAATCCGTGCATGGCAAAGAAATCCTGGCTTTTGCCTGTTTCCATGCCGGAGATCCGAAGGAGGGCGAAAAGGCGATTGAGCCGTTTCGCAAGTTCGGCAATGTCCTCGGCGAACATCTCGGAGCACAACCGTTCTGCGACTGGCAAACCGCTTTTGATCCGCTTCTAACCCCCGGGGCCAGAAACTACTGGAAATCCCACAATTTTGAAACCATGGAAGATGAGGTAATTGAACTAGCCATTAAATACGCATCCAATCTTCCCTCCGATGAGTGCGAAATCTTTTTCGGTCAGCTTGGCGGGCAGGCTGCCAAAAAAGATCCCGACGCGACCGCCTATCCTCATCGTAACGCCAACTTCGTATTGAACGTCCATGGCCGCTGGCGGGAGGATTCGGATGATGAGAGGTGTATCGCCTGGGCCCGGGATTTTTACAGGGAGACCATTCCATTCGCCACCGGCGGCGTCTATGTAAATTTCCTCACCAAAGATGAAACCGATCGTGTCAAGGCCGCTTACGGCGAGAATTACGATAGGTTGCTCGAGACGAAAAGGAAATTCGATCCCGATAACCTATTCCGAATGAACTGGAATATTTCGCCGGATAAATAGTCCATCAAAGATCAGAAATATCGTAAAAAGCGTTGGTCGGGGATTTTTAGATCCCTGACCCTCGCTTTCGCAAATATACAATGACGGTTGCTATGCTGTATTTTAGGATAAAGGCTATCATATATAGACGGCAAATTAAATATTAAGACATTATTAAAGCCCCACTTTTACATAAATATATATGGAATAATCGCGCTGAAATGCCTGTTTTACAAACTATTTGACATG
>CP070813.1:3758551-3762030 GCA_020344055.1 Candidatus Zixiibacteriota bacterium
GATCGAGGCCATGAAAAAAGCGGACAAAAGCTACGATGAAATATATTTTGAGATACAGAGCAATTTAAGAAAGGAGTTATAAATGGCGGGCGGTACCGGAATAGTAACATTTGCCGAAACCAAAAATGGAAAACTAACACCAGTCGCCAGGGAAACCGTGGGGGCCGCCAGAAGATTAGCCGATGAAAAATCAATGAAAGTCATATCGGTTTTGATCGGCGACGGCATCGGATCCCTCGCGGACGATCTGATTAAACTCGGCGCGGATAAGGTAATAATATGCGAAAATCAGGCATTGGCGGGTTACCTGGATGAGTCATACTGTAAAATACTGGCGGAGATCTCAAAATCGGAAGACGCGGCGGTTACGCTGGGCGGCGCCACCTTTGTCGGGAAATCGCTGTTCCCCCGCCTTGCCACATCGCTATCATCCGGTCTGGCGGCGGATGTTACATCTATCGGCTGGGACGGCGACAACATCCTGGCCGTTCGACCGGCCTACGGTGGCAAAGCCTTGATACAGCTCTCCCCCGCCGGTCCCGGCCCGCAGATGGCGACGTTACGCCCCAAAGCCTTCCCCGAACCGTCAACTGACGACGGCCGCTCCGGCGAAAAAATCGAATTGCCTTTCGACGAATCGAAACATGGCTCGCGGGCCAAAATACTGGAAAGCGTTTCGGAAGGGGGACAGGAGATCAGTCTCACCGACGCTGATATAATCGTATCCGGCGGCAGGGGAATCAAGGAAGCCGCCAATTATAAAATGATAGAGGAGCTTGCGGGCGTACTGGGCGCCGCAGCCGGCGCGTCAAGAGCCGTGGTGGACGCCGGCTGGGTATCGTACTCGCATCAGGTGGGCCAGACTGGCAAAACCGTCAATCCTAAATTATATATCGCCTGCGGTATATCCGGGGCCATTCAGCACCTGGTGGGAATGCAGTCCTCGAAAACCATAGTAGCCATAAACCGCGATGCCGAGGCTCCTATATTCAAGGTAGCCACATACGGCATCGTCGGCGATATCTTCGAAATTCTACCGAGGTTGACCGAAAAGCTGAAAGAGATGGCGAATTAGCGGAGTCGAGGATCATTATCCCCCGCCTGTCTGTTAATAAATATAGGAGCCGGAGAAAATAAATTGTCTGAAAGTTCGATCTTAATCCTTCTCGGCAGCGCCTTATCCATCGGCTTTATCCACACCATCATAGGTCCCGATCATTACGTGCCTTTTATCGTTATAAGCCGGGCCAGGAAATGGTCCACGGCGCGGGCGCTGGTTGTTACGATAATCTGCGGCATGGGGCACGTTTTATCCTCGATCTTAATCGGAACCATTGGTATCGCCGCCGGAAGCGCGCTGGGGAAACTCGAAGCCATCGAAGGCATCCGGGGCGATATCGCCAGTTATACCCTGATCGCCTTCGGAATCGTATACGGGCTCTGGGGAATATGGCGCGGCCGAAAGGGGCACGGGCATAGACATCTGCGCGGAGGCAAACACCTGGACGCCTCCAACGCGCGATCCGTTACGTTCTGGACGCTGTTTATTATTTTCGTGCTGGGACCGTGCGAGCCGCTCATACCTCTTTTGATGTTCCCCGCGGTCTCACACAGCTGGTTCGTGCTTATACTGGTAGCATCCGTTTTCGGAATAACGACAATTCTTACAATGACCGCCATGGTTTATGCCGGGATAAAGGGTGTTACGGCAATTAAAACGGATTTCGTTGAAAAATACGTTCATGCCATCGCCGGCGGCATTATCGCCTTTTCGGGTATGGCCATCAGGATTTTCGGGATATAGGCTTCTGAAATTTTGGGTATTAATCTTGCGTCTGCCCGAATTTCTGAAGTATAATAATTATAGAAAGAAATATAAAAAGAGAGGGATAGATGAATTACAGATACGTTTTTATCGTTGCAATTTTCCTTCTATTCGCATGTAATAACCCCGACGCGGAATCCGATCCCAATCGCTTCGATTCGTTACTGGGAACTGATTGGTATGGCGTTTACATGCAGGGCGGCAAAGTCGGTTACGCTGAAATGTCCTTTGAAAAGTCGGATGCGCCCCTGGCGGGATGGCGGACCCGCGAAACCATAACCATGATTCTCAGTATCATGGGGCAAATAGACACCATGAAAATCACCGACACCAGGTTTTATACTTCGCCGGGAGGAGAGCTCTATTCCAATGAATCGAAATTCACCGGCGCCACCGGCGGTATGGTCGTAACGGGGGCTAAAGAGGCTGACGAATACATAGTAACAATCAACCTGGGCGGCCAGGGAACAAAACAGACATTCGAATATCCGGTCGATTATCTGGACAACCTGAAAAAACCGAACCTCCTGATAGCGGGCGGCGAAATCAACGTCGAAGATAGTATAAATATAACATATTTTGAACCCACTCCCCCGCTCACCGGGCAGGTGCATACCGGCATGAAAATCGAGTCCGTCGATAAATATATCTTTAACGGGGTGCCGACCGACGTTTACACCGTAAGTTTTACGATAGCTGAAATGCAGTTTTCAGGCACGTCGATTTACGATATGACCGGAAGAGAGCTCGAAATGAACCTCGGCGGCGGCATGATACTCAAACTCGAGGGCCGGGAACAGGCCATAAAGATCGACGAGGAGTTCGATCTCCTCGACGTTAACCTGGTCAGGCCCGATACCAAAATCGAAGATCCCCAGGAATTAATATCATTAACTCTCAAAATAACCGGTATCGGTGAGACCGATATCCTGAATACCGATCTTCAGAAGATAACAATGGGGACAGAGAATATTTTAAATGCTGAAATAAGAAAAGGTGACATTCCAAAAACAATTCTCAATCTGCCGATAGAATCGGAGGAAATGGCGCCGTATCTTGCATCGTCCGTCTATATCCAGTCGGACGCCGAGGAGATAAAATCGCTGGCCGCTGATATTGTCGGCAATGAGAAAAACTCCTGGGAAGCGGCCAAAAAAATAAATCTTTGGGTATTTGATAATATCGAAAAACAGTTTACGCCCGATTTCTCCAATGCACTGCAGACCCTGCAAACCAGACAGGGCGATTGCGGCGAACATAGCGCATTGACTATAGCCCTGTTACGCGCCGCCGGCATACCAGCCCGCCCCGTCGCCGGGCTGGTCTACTGGCCGCCGGGCGAGGGATTCGGTTACCACGCCTGGGTCGAAGCGTTTGTAGGTGAATGGGTGATGATGGACCCCGCCTGGGGCGAGGATATCGTCAATCCCACACATATCGCCCTGACCACCGGCGACCTGGTCGACCAGGCGAGCATATTATATCGCGTTATGGGCAAGATGGCGATCGAGGTAGTGGAGGCGAGGTAACGCAGATAATACATATTTGTAGGGGTTTGATTAATTGTACTGTATCATGACATCCTACACAGCGTGTATCATGACATTGGTTACAGTTGTTGGGTATATTTATCTTATCAAGGAGGAGATAGGAT
>CP070813.1:3762130-3765566 GCA_020344055.1 Candidatus Zixiibacteriota bacterium
TAACATCGAGGCCGTTGAAACTGCAGCTGTTGTTGACATCGCCGGCCACGTACCAGGTATCTCCCGGTACGCATTCGCATTCGTAAACCGGCGCCGGCCCGCCTTTGAGGAAATTGACGGAATAAGTGACATCGAGGCCGTTATAATCTTCGCTTCCGTTTACGTCGCCAACCGTGTATTCACATCCGGGAGGGCCCTCGCAATCCGGTATCACCACCGACACCGCGTCGATCCCCGCTTCCACTATGGAGCCCAGTCCCAGATCCGATGCCTCGAACCGAACCTTCACCTGCGAGGTAGGCGTCACATAATCGCCCGCCACGAACGAATGCACGGTCCATCCCGCCGAGGTCACCGGGCCGAAGGTCTCAACGTGCGTCCAGTTGGTGCCGTTGTTGCTGGATACCCAGACCTTAAAAAGATCGTTGTTGGGATCGCTTCCTTCATTGTTCGTATACCAGAGCGCGTATTCAATGATGCCGTCGCCGCCGCTCAGGTCAAAGGCAGGCGAAATCAGGTAGGTGTAGCCGCCGTCGACGTCGGAATTACCGTCGACATTATCGGTTACATAACATTGCCCGGAGCCGTCGTAATCGGTGGGCGGATCGCCGCGGTCTCCCCCGCCGACCGGTATGCCCCTTTCCCAGGCGCCGTCGGTAAGATCAACGGAATTGACGACGGTCCATCCCTGGTGGGTCTCAAAATTATCGTCGAACGCCAACAACAGGTCATAGGCGGCCATGGCTCCAAATGCGGAAGCCGGGGCGTTGGGCGGATCATAAACCGTCATCCCGCCGCTGGCCTGCGCGCTCAGGTAATATGAAACTGACGTTCCGCATGTTACAGCGGGGAAAACCGCCTGATACACGTTCGGCGATATCATGGTCATCTGAACGCTGACATAACCGCCGCCGGTATCATAATAAAAGTAACCTGTGTTCGGCAGCGGCGTCCCCGAAACCGGCTGAACCTCCACTGTCATAACCGTGTTGCCGGATGGGTAGATAAAAGCCGGTTTGCCATCGGGATAATAAAACATCACCAGATCCAGCTCGGGGCAGTCCATGTTGTGCGCGTTAAAACCGGCGCAGAGTTCCGGATAATGAGGAGTGCCGTTGCCTATATAGCCGTCGTCGTCATCCAGCGTCAGGTAGTCGATGGTAATGGTCGGCGTTATCTCGTTACCAGAATGTAGCAGGATGGCATTTACGGCCAGACTCCCGATAATATCGATATAGGTTCCGGGGTAGTTTACGATCAATTCATTACGAATACTCCATACACAACCGGAGAGCAATTGCCCGCAATAATGTATCTCGCCGCTGCAGGGGTATTGCATGGTATTGTCGCCGGTACGCATATATACAAGGCAGTTACCGTAAAACCCGTAAGCGAGCCCGGGATCATCGGTAATCAACATCCCCATCACGTCTCCCATCCCCTCGCCGTACTGTCCCTGGCCGCTTCCGCCCGTATAAACCAGATGGTGGCCGTATTCGTGATGGACCACCGTCGAAAAAGCGGTGTTCGCGCATCCGTCCCCGGAGGTGAAAAAATTGATTGAATTATAATCGTAATAGGCGTTGCAGTTGTCGTTCAGGTTTACATTGACCGGGAATTCGATTTGAGAAAGCTGCGGATAGGATGGATTGTAGGTAAGCGTGAAATCTCGGATGATGTTCGCCTGAATATAGCCGTTAACCTCGGCCCTGTTATACTCGCTGGTATTACTCTGATTATGGATAAAATCGGCGGGGCCCGGCGGCGTTACCGATAGCGTTATCTCGGCATCGGGACCGTTCTGGTTATAAACCCGAAACCACAGGCCGCGTATATTTGACGTTACCGTAACAGGCGAACTGCCGCCGTTGGGAATAATAAAATTGCCCGTCTCATCGGTATAAACCACTATTGAGCCGATATAAACTCGAGCATAAGGCATCGGCGTCTGCGGCTCCGGACCGCAAATATCGGCGCCGTTCCCCGAAGTGGCCATTCCGCTGACAGTACCGACAACATCCGTTTCGAGAATCATATTTTCCGAATATAGAATTTCACCGTTAATGGCATCTATTAAAAATATCCTTTTGTTATAATCCGGAGTGGCGTAAAGGCCGTTATCCGCGACCATTTCAATGGCGAGCGCCGGTTCGACCTCCATATCATCAATGCCGGCCCAGATGACCAGCCTACCCTCGGAAAAATTAACCAGTTCGTCCGCATATGTTCTCACGGCGGTTTCGGCCAGCGCCCGGTCCAACGCGATTCCCTCAGGCATCGTATAGTCACCGAGGTCTTTCAAAGAGGATGCCGCCAGTACCAGAGGATAACCGGGTTCATTGCGAACCAGAAACCTTAGATCGGATCCGTAAACCGGAATATCGTTTTTATACTGAGAATAATATACCAGGGTAAATTTATACGCGCCGGTCTTCTGATCGTACATAACCGGTTGGGTATGCCTGTCATCGTAGAGCGTGCTCACAGGCTTCAGATCGGATGGATTTACGCCGAATACCATCGAGTAATCATCCTTGAAACGCTCGGCAACGGCTTCGGGAGAATCCCCCGTTCCAAGAGGTATACCGTAAATCCGCGATATTTCAGGACCGTATCTGTATATCTTAACACCGGGAAAATCGGCCTGTAATTTATCAAACGTTTTAGACTTTATCGATAGCTCGGATTCCCCCGCCCCCATTGCGATAACCGGCACAAGCAAAAAGAACATGCATATTGGCGCCAAATACCTGTAAAATCTCCCCATTTAAAGACTCCTGCGATTAGTTTGGTTTAAAAACTTACCTTTTTAGCTCCCAGGCAAACCTTAGAATAAAATCATCTTTTTTATAATAGTATGTATGGCTATAAATTGTCAAGAAAACTTAGCAGTTATTGATACTATTTAATGGATTTTTTATGCAACCATTATATTGCGCGAGAAAAGGCGTTTTTATATATTTATATGAATTGTAATGACAACGTTTGGCAATTAACGAAGAAAACAGTTGAACACCCCCAAATCAAAGGTCAAAAGACCGGTAATAAAATCGCTGGTTAAATTATATGTAACTTTCGGCGCCGCCATCCTGTTTTTCGTTATAGCGTTTCAGTTCAATTTCGTGCATGAAAACGTCGTGGTTCCGTTTACGGCGTTTGTGGCGCATTGCTCCAGTATCCTCATGAATATCTTCGGGGCCGGTTCCAAGGTAACCGAAAATACGCTTTCCACGTCCAAATTCAGCATCAACGTGGTTGACGGGTGCAACGGGATATACGCTACCGCCATATTGATTTCCGGCGTCATTGCCTACCCCGCTTCCCTGCGCCATAAATTTTACGGTATAATATTCGGTTTTATTGCGGTATTTCTGGTAAACCTGGTCAGGGTTATAAGCCTGTTCTACATGGGGCTGCAATTCCCCGATATTTTTCA
>CP070813.1:3765666-3768939 GCA_020344055.1 Candidatus Zixiibacteriota bacterium
ACTCAGCTGGTAGAGTCATCCCGCCTTCGGCGGGATTGGTCGCGAGTTTTCCCTGAAATGAAAATAGAAGAAGCGGGAGTAACTCAGCTGGTAGAGTCACAGCCTTCCAAGCTGTTGGTCGCGAGTTCGAGCCTCGTCTCCCGCTTTATTTTTTATGGAATAAAAGTACGATTTATCTTGACATGATTAGATGATTGAGATTATAATAACACGTAGATAGCGGTTTTATCGGTCTGTTTGCGTATCATTTAATAACGAAAGATTTTCCAAAAAGGAGTTGATAGGAAATACCGGAGATATAAAACTTCATTTATTTTTCTTCCTTTTCTTTCGAGCTAAAGGATGTTTTGGGGCTGGCGTTCATTGAGATAATCATTCAACGCATCTTTTTTGAACTGACATGACGCAATACTTAAAAAAACAGGCCGATAACAAAGTATGAAGCAAAAGATGGATCATAATGACTCATTATTGCAGTTCCTCATGCATTTTATTTTTGCCGGTAGCTCCGCTCTGATTCTATCTATAGCTTATATTTATACCGATTTTTGGTTCATCTATATTTTCGCTTTATTACCGTTTTTATACAGAGTCATTAATACCGATTTCAAAGGATCATTAGCATGCGGATTGTTTTTGGCGCTGAGTATCGGTTTTGTTATTTCCACCGGTGAGGTCATCAGCGCGCCGGTATCCTATGCCTGCAATCTGATATTTCTATGTTTTACATTTATAGCGTTTTCAATCGTGATAAACCGGTTGAAAAAATATGTCGGGCTGGGCTTTCTATTGTTTGCCGCTCTTTGCATCCCGCTCGAATATTTCCATAAGTCGTATTTTGAATTTAATACCGTTTTCGCATCGTTAAAAAACGACGCCGGGTTTGTATTCAGGGTCTCGTCGCTTACGGGATTTATTTTTGTATCGTTCATTTTAATCGCCATCAGCTCATTACTGCTGTTTTTGATAGATATTCTGTACCGCTCGTCGTTTTATGGGCGCTTTTATCCATTGGATGAGGAATCACGTGAGTACAGACATGCGAACGATAGAGCGTTCTTAAAGCATTGGAAATGTTTACCGTGTCTTCGCGCCCCGCCTGTTTATTTGTGAAATCAAACTGAATTTTAAAGATTAGTATAAAATTTTAATTGAAAATTCCATTTTAATATGGAGGTTTTAATGAAGAAATTATTGTTGCTTGTATCTGTAACCGCCCTGGCGGTCGGCCTCTTGGCTTCGCCGCTTTCCGCCCAGGGATGGCCGAACCATAAGATGCATCATCCCCAGCTGCCGGATCTGATCGGCTGGGATGTAAATGCGACTTCCTCATACCCGCCTCCCGGACAGGGCATTACGCTTGCCGATGACTGGATGTGCATGAAATCCGGGCCGGTTGAGGATATCCATTTCTGGGGTTCGTGGAAGGATCGGGACGGCAATCCTGCTACTGACGATTCCTTAACATCCATGCCCTGGTTTACATTGAGGATTTGGTCCAATAATCCCGGTCCGCCGAGCAGACCCGATGTCATGCTCTGGGAGTGGATGGGAGAGATCCCGGGTGTTCCCTCCGAGCCGCCCACGCTGGAAGGGTGGTATGATCCCAGCGTAATCGAGTACCTGCTCGTCAATAACGATCATATCCCTTACTGGCGTTACGATTTCCTCCTCCCGCCCGGAACCACTCCATTCATGCAGGATTCAGGTTCGGTATACTGGCTGAGCATTACCGCGCATCTATGGGATCTCTCCTATCAATGGGGCTGGAAGAACTCCCGGGATCACTTCATGGATGACGCGGTATGGGCGGATCCCGCAGGTTCGTGGCAACCGATTGTCGAGCCGCCCAGGTATAACATTTTCAACGGCTGGTTTGACAGATTCGGCGAGCTGGCAGCGGATTCGGGTTCAACCAATTTCTATGGCGACGGCTGGTATTATTATCCGTCAGGCTGGTACAACATCTGGTTTTACAACAACCCATTTAGCCTAACGAATACTAAAAATATCACTCTTTATGTAAACGCCACCGCGTGGGGCGTTGATTCCAGCCTCACCTTCGCATTGAATTATTCGACGCCGCTCTGGTCACAGGAGGGTGTCCCCGGCAGGCCGCCGTTGCCAGGGGATTTTCCCGGTCCGCCTGCTCCTCCTGAGGAAGATTACATAGTGCGTGATACCCTGGATGTCTTGATCGGATTTCCTGAAATTTTCACAATTACCTTGCCCTATAACCCGGAATGGGTTTCTATAGACGTTATAGGCAGAGACGTTGTAGTCGACGGCTGGATAGAGCACGAATGCGTGACAACCTCCTTGGATCTGGCCTTTGTGATAACCAGCGGGGAGGAAGATATCCCGACCCTCAACGAGTGGGGTATGCTGATACTGGCGCTTCTGCTTCTGGCCGCGGGAACGATTGCGGTGGTTCGCAGGAGAAAAACGGTTCCGGCTGAAAACTGAGCTGATCTCCGTAATTAACAAATCTTTCAGGGGCGACATACGTCGCCCCTGATTTTTATGCAAGATTTTCAAACTATCGGGATTTGATTCTCTTGGTCAATATTCCATGCCATTTATAATAATAGAATAATCCCCCCCAGATTATAATCGGTATCAGCTGCCCTTCCACGCGGATCAATATTTTCTGGCCGTAGGATAGGGTATGACGAATAAGATCCGGGTACAGAAAACCATCCCGGATCATCATCCGTTTGGCGTAGCTGTTTAGAACGAAAACAACGAAAAGTAGAAGTTGAAACGGGAAAATTAAGATAAAGCCGATTATCAATATTTTTAGACGCAGTTTATAATTTATTCCCGGCACGGCCATTATCAAGGCGAACAGGAATACGCCGTTGAAGGTGTAATACTTGAATTTAGTCGACAGGGATTTGCCGTCCGACGATGGGTGATATATTATAAATATATCACCGCCCTGAGTAATGACGTTTCTGGTGGTATCCTTTTTCTCGAGCAGTTTGACAACCTGTTCTCCGCAGAAAGCGAATATTTTCGCCCCGATCGGTTTGGAGGTGTCCCATATTAAAAAGGCGACGGTGAAGAAAATTACAAAACCGATAATGAAGGCCCAGATATCAGGCAGTTTTTTCTTCGATTTTTTTCGACCAGAAGTTCCAGACGACGATCGCCCAGAAGATGATGATCGGCTGCCAGACATATACATGTACCTCCTGAAAAATATCGGGGAATTGCAGCCCCATATAGAACAGGCTTATAACCCGAACCAGGTTTACCAGAAATACCGCA
>CP070813.1:3769039-3771939 GCA_020344055.1 Candidatus Zixiibacteriota bacterium
GGGTCGAGCGCTTTATCTGCTGGAATATTCCTTTTATTTGATTGTATAATCTATGGAGCTTGGGAGAAATATGATTAAATTCTGCAAATTAGTAATCTTTTCTCTGGTATTCATCTTGGGAACCCAAGCAGCTTTCCCGTTGCCGCCTCAAATTGAGATGGTAAATCATCTTATTTTAAGTGAGAAATATTCGTTTAAAAATCAAAATATGTTTCGCTGCTTTATAGATAATAATGGAAATGCCCATGTATTCTATTATAATTATAATCCGCCATTTAATGTTCAATACAAATACGCCTCATTCTCGAAAGACGGTGAAGTAATTTGCTATCCTAAAAATATTTTAGACGGAAATAATATGCACGGTATGTACGAGGAGCAGGGAAACATGATGATTGCCGACGATGAATCTAACGTTCATATTTTCCTACAGAATTACACGATGGATCACGGTTTTAGAGATTATAGATATCTTATGATCGATAAAAATGGAATCCTTAAAAAAGATATACAGACTGAGAAACGATTTGGCCTATCCGGTCTGGTAATTTTGCCGGACGGAACTCTGCTTGCTCATGGCCTGACCTGGTCAAAAAAACCGAAACCTTATTATGAATTATTCCTGAAAATGAAATTGAATAAAAATAAATTTGAAATAAATAAGATTAAATCCAAGACAATTGATGGCCATGAAAATTTCAGGGCGCATATATACCAATTAGAGAAAGATAAAATATTATTAATATCTTATAGTCTCAAATCTCCTGATTGGGAATTATATATGAGAAAAACTGTGATCGATTTAAAGAAGAAAAGGATTTTAAATTGCTTCTTTTTTCCCGCCGACGATTCAGTATCGATATTGTATTCAAAATGTGATTCGACCCTGGCTTTTATTAATCCTCCAACCAGATTCTTTGAGATGGGAGATACTATTGCCTACTTTAGAACGATTTCTTACCCTGATTCCATAACTGGAGATAGGCAATATTATAATTGCCTTTATTTATTTGACAGGGCAGGTAATTTCCTGAAAAATAAAGAAATAACGCTGGGCAAAACGATTTATGAAAACCTCTCAAGTTGGACCAGGCAGGATTTCTTGACAGTTTTAGACGTAAAATATGCACAAAAACCGTTTTGTCGGGTAGTATCTTTTAGAGATTTTCCGAATATGATTATAGATAATGGCTCTCATAAATAGATGAGTAGGTCGGGTTCCGAGCGCAGCGAGCAACCCGACACCTTGCCATCCCATTTCCCCCTTGCCTTCCGGCCCGAAAATCGATAATTATATGCCGAATTCGTAGGGGCGAGGTAACCTCGCCCCTACGGAGATTTTTGAATATTGGATGTGGTTACAGAGGATTGAATAATCAATCCTTGAAAAAGATGGATGCCGGATCAAGTCCGGCATGACAGGAGAATAATAGAGGTCGGGAGCTTGTCTCCCGACATTAGTGCGCGGGGAGACGAGCTCCCCGCCTACCGAAGAGGACTAAATAAATGCCAAAGACCATCTCCCAGCAGATCTCCGAATTCGCAGTGAACCTGAAATATGAAGACCTGCCCGATAATGTCATCGCCGAGGTCAAACGGTTCCTCTACGATTCCATCGGCTGCGCCTACGGCGGCTATCACACGAAGGATGTCAACATCCTGAGGGATATTTATAGAGCCATGAAAGGCAAAAAGGAGGCCACCGTTATCGGTTTCGGCGACAAGATCCCGGCGGTCAACGCCGCCCTGGTCAATTCGCTGATGATCCGCGCTCTCGATTTTAATGATATCTACTGGAAAGAGGACCCCTCGCACCCCTCCGACCTGATCCCCGCCGCCCTGAACGTGGGGGAGATGGTGGACGCTTCCATGAAAGAGGTGATCGTCGCCATCGTGCTGGCCTACGAGTTCGAGCAGCGGCTTTGCGAGTTCGCCGTGCCGGGAATCCGCGAACGGAAATGGCATCACGCCACCCTCACCCAGTTCGTCTCGCCCATCGTGGCCGGGAGATTGCTTGGATTAACTGCCGAGCAGATGACCAACGCCATCGGCATCAGCGGCTCGCATAACCACACCATCGGCTGTCCCACCGCCGGCAGGTTGACCATGATGAAAAACACCGTGGACCCAATGGCTGTGCAGGCCGGGGTCTTCGCCGCCCTGATGGCTAAGAAGGGATATACCGGAACCACCGCCATCTTCGAGGGCAAAGAGAGTTTTATGGACGTCTACGGTCCTGCCTGGGATCCGCAAAAACTGATTGGTGGACTGGGGGAGAGCTTCAAAATCCTCGAATGCGGCATGAAGGCGTTTCCCACCGAGGCACTTACACATACCCATATCACCGCCACCCTCAAGGTGATCACCGGCAACGATATCAAGTATGACGAAATCGATCGGGTCATCGTAACCACCATCGCCCGCGCCTGCGATATCCTCTTCGATCCCCATAAATACCGTCCCGAATCCCGCGAGACGGCTGATCACTCGTTGCCGTACTGCATCGCCGCCGCCATTGTAGACCGACAGATTACCACCGATACCTTCTCGGATGAAAAGCTCAAAGATCCCCGCATCCGGGAGATCATCGACAAAATTAAAGGGGAGGCGTCGGTGGAGTTCGAGAAGATGTTCCCGGCCAAACAACCATCGAAAGTTGTAGTGAAAACTAAAGATGGCAAAGAGTTCGCCGAATATCTCGAATATCCCAAGGGCGATCCCAGGGAGCCGATGACTATGGACGATCTGAAAGCCAAATTCAACGCCCTTTCCGGCAGATTACTATCACCGGAACGTCAGAATGAGATTCGGGAAATGGTCTTTAACTGCGAAAGCGTTGAAATAAAATCGTTAATGGATAAATTAACTGTATGATTTGTAGGGGTCAGGCATGCCTGACC
>CP070813.1:3772039-3774917 GCA_020344055.1 Candidatus Zixiibacteriota bacterium
CATGAAATCAACAATCCCCTGGCAGCAATTAACGAGGAGGCCGGACTGATAAAAGATTTGACCGGGCCTGAATTCGGCAAAAATGTTGGCTGCGAAGAAATAAGACCTCATCTGGATTCCATACAGGAATCGGTTTTTCGCTGCAGGGATATCACCCGGAAACTGATGGGTTTCGTTCGGAAATCGGACCTCAGCCTGGAAATTTACGATATAAATTCCCTTCTGGACGACGTGCTGGACGGCCTGATTATTAGAGAGATGCGTGCGAGCAATATCGAGGTCGTTAAGCATTATTCTTACGAGCTTCCCAAAATCAAAACCGATGGCAATCAGCTGCAGCAGGTTATTCTCAACATAATAAACAACTGCATAGACGCCTTTGAAAGAGGGCGCGGAAAAATCACCATTACGACCTTTAGAGATGATAAATTTATCAATATCGCCATTGCCGATACCGGCAAAGGCATGAATCAGGAGGTTCTGAGCAAGATATTCATGCCATTTTTCACCACCAAAGAGGTAGGAAAAGGCACCGGACTGGGGCTGTCCGTAAGCTACGGCATTATAAAAAACCTGGGAGGTAAAATAGAGGTCGAAAGCACCCCGGGCGAAGGGAGCGTTTTCACCCTGCGCATACCGATTGTTTAGTTTCGACCTCGTGAAATCAATTTGGGAATTGGAGGATCTCTGCCGGGAGATGTATATGGATAAGAAGCTGGTTCGTGATTTAATGGTGCTTCTGGACGATTATGCCGTCGTGAGCAAGGACGCGAGTTTGCTCGATGCCGTGCTGGCTCTGGAGAAGGCGCAGGAGAACCTGCCGCCCGACCGGCAGCCTCACAGAGCGGTTCTCGTTGTCGATGAAAACAAAAATGTAATCGGCAAGATAGGGCAGCTCGCCTTTTTGAGAGCCCTGGAGCCGAAATATAAAATAATAAAGGATTTTGATAAACTTACCAAGGCCGGAGTCAGCAGTGAGTTTGTATCGTCCATGATGGAGCATTTCCGGCTTTTCGAAGTGGGTCTGGACGATCTGTGTCAGAAAGCCCGGAGTATTCTCGCCGGGGAAGTTATGCATCCCGTGGAAGAAAGTATCGATGAAAAAGCCTCGTTGAGCGAGGCTCTGCATAAGATGGTAATATTTCAGACTTTATCAATTCTGGTAACAAAAAATAAAAAAGTGGTCGGATTATTAAGGCTCTCCGACCTGTTTGAGGAAATCATTAAGAACATTAAAAATCGTTCGTCATAGCATTGGTGTTAATAGAGGTGATTCCATGTCGAAAGTAATGATCGTTGACGATGAAGACAGTTTCAGGATTCCGCTGGCCAAAAGACTGAAGGTAAGGGGCTACGATACGGTTGACGTGGACAACGGCGAAGATGCCATTAAAGTAGCCAGAAGCGATACGGATATAGATGTTGTTATTCTCGATCTTAAAATGCCCCGTATGAGCGGCGACCAGGTCTTGAGAGAACTGAAAGGATTTCGGCCCGAAATTCAGGTAATCATGCTCACCGGCCATGGCTCTCTCGATTCCGCACGAGAAACGGGCAAGATGGATGCCTATTCATATCTCGAGAAACCATGCGATTTCGATAAATTGCTGGGGGTGCTGGAATCGGCCCGGGAGGATAAAATTTACGCGTTAGCCCGGCATGAAATACCCCATGTGGAAAAAGGATCGAAGTGGAAGTGGCTATTAGGTTCTCATAATTCTCGCCCGGGAATAATTATTCTCGGGATAATTCTTTTTCTGGCGATAGTGTTTATGCCATCCCCCAGGAGACTGCTGGATCTTCTTTCAGGGATCAAATCGGGGCAGGTGAGCGATATCAATATGGGTTACGCCGAATACAGAAACATGAAAGATGGCGATAATATCGCCGGTTATTACGGCAACAAATACAAAGTGGGGACCTCGATCAAGAGTGAAGGCGGTAAAAATATATCGTATCAGCTGTCTCCGCAGAAAGCCGCTACGAAAGCAAAGGTTATGCTGGGAATCCTGGTTATTGCCGCCCTTTTCTGGGCCTCCGGAGCGGTACCCGTTGGCATAACGGCTTTGACGGTCGGGGTGATTATGTATTTCATGGGGGTTTTGAAACCGGATGATATCGCTTCCGCCTACGCCAAGGACGCGGTGATATTCATATTTGGAGTACTGGCTCTATCGAAAGCTATCAGCAAAACCGGCCTGGACCGCAGAATCGGCCTGCTGCTTTTGGGTCCCGCGAAATCGTTAAAGAGATTGTTATTTATTTTCCTTCCATTCCTCGCTATCACCTGTTCTTTCGTATCCGAGCACGCCCTTATAGCGTTCATTATGCCGCTTTTCATTATGATATATTCGTCCACCATACGCGAGGCGGGAATCAAAAGAGATCGGGCTCTTGCCGTGATGTTATTTTTATCTCTATGTTTCGCGGCGAATTCGGGAGGCCCCGGTTCTCCCGCGGCGGGCGGGAGAAACGCTGTTATGCTGGGCATTCTATCGGACTACGGAATTGCCCCTACATTCGGCGAATGGGTTAAATACGGCCTTCCTTTTGTTCCGGTTATGTCGCTTGTTATAGCCCTGTACTTTTTTATAGTCTTCCGAAAGAAACTTAAAATTAAAAACCTGAACGCATCGGACCTGGTGCTGCGGGCCTCGCGAAAAATAGGTCCCATGAACAGAAACGAGTACATAACCGCCTCTGCATTAATCCTGCTAATTGTACTCTGGATTACCTCAAGCGACGTCTACGGCATGGGAGGTCCCGTTATACTGTGCATAGTCATCTTGAACATATTCAGAATAATCCGCTGGAAAGATATAGCCTCTATACCATGGGATGTCGTCGCTTTATACGCCAGCGCGTGCGCGCTGGGGAA
>CP070813.1:3775017-3777826 GCA_020344055.1 Candidatus Zixiibacteriota bacterium
GCAAAGAGACGCGGTTACCCATGTCCGCGGGCCGCTTTTAATACTGGCCGGTGCGGGATCGGGCAAAACCCGCGTAATCACCCATAGAATAGCGCATATTATCGCCACCGGGGAGGCGAAACCGAGGCAGATTCTGGCGGTAACGTTTACCAATAAGGCGGCCGGGGAAATGAAGGAGCGGGTCGTGAAACTCCTGGGTCCGGAGGCCCGGTGGGTCTGGTTGTCGACGTTTCATTCCTTCTGCGCCCGGGTTCTCAGAGATAACGCGGAAGCGCTGGGATTTAAGAAGAGTTTCTCCATATACGATGATTCCGAATCGATGGCATTGATAAAAAGGATCTACAAAGATCTCGGCATACCCGAAGCCCAGCCGTCGCCGGCGGCAGCGCAATCCCGTATCTCCAGGGCCAAAGACCGGCTGATAACGCCCGATGGCTACGCCTCGCAGGCGAAAGATTTCCTCGAACAAAATATTGCCAGAGTCTACGAGGAGTATCAGAAAAGACTTCTCAAAAACCAGGCCATGGATTTCGATGATCTTCTCATGAAAACCGTCGAGCTTTTCGAGAAAGAATCGGCGGTGTTGAGTTATTTTCAAAATCGGTTCAGATATATCCTGGTGGACGAGTACCAGGACACCAACCACTCCCAGTACCGGCTCGTGAATCTCCTGGCGCAGAAAGACCGGAATATCTGTGTGGTCGGTGATGATGATCAATCTATATATACCTGGCGTGGAGCCGATATAAGCAACATTCTCGATTTCGAGAAAGACTATCCTGAAGCGAGAGTCATCAAGCTCGAGCAGAACTACAGGTCGACCCAGAATATACTGGACGCTGCCGGAGATGTTGTAACAAAAATCCCCGCACGTAAATCGAAAAAGCTTTTTACCGAAAAAGCTGAAGGTGAAAAAATATCCCTGCTTCTGTGCGGAGATGAGGTTGATGAGGCCGAATCCATCACCGAGAAGATCAGGCTGGGGATGATCCACGATAAGGCGGCGTCCGATTTCGCCGTATTGTATCGAACCAACGCTCAATCCCGCGCGCTGGAGGATTCGCTTAGATACAAGGGGATACCTTACACCATCGTGGGAGGGATTAAGTTCTACGAACGGGCGGAGGTCAAGGATATTCTGGCCTTTCTCCGAATCCTTGTCAATCCCGCCGATGACCTGGCGTTGCGTAGAATAATAAATGTGCCCAAGAGAGGCGTAGGAAAAACCAGTCTTGAGAAACTTGAAAGGTTAGCCGACGAGAAGGGACAGCCCCTGATGGCGGTCCTGATTTCCTCGCTGGATGAATCCGGCATAAGCGGCAAGGCCGGAAAAGAGCTGGAGAAGTTTGTATCAATTATGAATGATCTTTCCTCAAAAATGGAGGAGCTTTCCCCCGACGAAATCGCCGCGCGGCTGATAGAGAGAATCGGGTACCTGGACGCGCTGTATGACGAAGGCACGCCCGAGGCGGATGTTCGCGCCGATAATGTCAAGGAACTGGTGGCCGGTATAAACGAATATACCGAGCGCGGCGAATCGCCCACCCTGGCCGGGTTCCTGGAGGAAGTGGCGCTTATCACCGATATCGATACCTGGGACGATTCCACTCCTTCTGTTACATTAATGACCCTGCATTCGGCCAAAGGGCTGGAGTTCGATACGGTTTTCATCAGCGGCATGGAAGACGGGCTTTTCCCGCTGCAGAGGAATTTCGACGATTCCTCCGATCCCGATGAAGAGAGGCGATTGTGCTACGTGGGCATGACCCGAGCCAAAAACAAACTCTACCTCTCCATGGCCGGTTTCCGACGGCGCTGGGGCGATTACACCGGCGGGCCATCGGTATTTCTCAAGGATATTCCGGAGGATCTTATGGAGGTGGAACGGTTCAATTACTGGGAGGGGTATGGCGCGGCTGCCAGGAATAGTTACAATAAGCGATCGAATTATGCCAAGCGTAAAACCTATGAGCTCGAGCTTGAAGAATTCGATATCGATGAGATGCTTTCTGAAGGAACAAAGGTCCTGCACGATAAATTCGGCCAGGGGATTATCATATCCCGCGAGGGGGGCGGCGAGGACCTGATGTTAACCGTGCGGTTCGAACGTTACGGCAACAAAAAGCTGATGGCTAAATACGCCAACCTGGAGATAATCGGGCGGTAGCGGGCATTGTCCGATAATCCACGCGATTAGCGAGGTGCCCCACCTATCAGGTGGGTTTTTTCAGCGCGGTCAGGAATCCCTTCCTGATCGCTCTCCTTTCTCCTTTAACATTGCCCCACCCGTTGGGTAGGGCACCACATCCGGGGCTTTTTGCTTTGTCATCCCGGACTTGTCCATACGGTCATACGACTCGTAGAGATCTGTAGGAATCCGGGATCCAGTTCAGAGCCACCTTCTGGATTCCCGATAAGAGATTTCGGGAATGACAATCCTCCTCCTACTTGGTTGCCAAGCGCCTGCTTGGCAACCCCGAGGGGCGATTGAGTGGTTGGCGTATCTCCCGGTGCGCCAATCCCGCCTCCGGCGGGACTTTATGTTGCGGCAGGTCGTAGTCCGACGAAGGAGGACGTGACCTGCTGCACTATTCTTAATTCTTACACCGTCAGGTCACGGCCTGCGGCCTACGACCTGACGGAACAGGGAAGATTTTCCCCTTGTTTTGAGTGGTTGGCGTACCTCCCGGTGCGCCAACTGATTGTCGACAGTCCTACGGATCTATAGGAACGGGGACATACGCCGACCACCCGTACAACTTTGCTATTGTTAATTTTAGGTCCTTTATTATATTGATCTATATAACCT
>CP070813.1:3777926-3780651 GCA_020344055.1 Candidatus Zixiibacteriota bacterium
TATACGGTATCGACGATCACCGTATCCGGCATATATGGATCCTGGGCCAGGGCAGAGGCCGAGGTTAAAAAGATCGCGGCGAAAATTATTAACTTCTTCATATATCCCCCTGCGTTTTTATTTCAATAATACCATCTTGACGCTCTTTGAAATATCACCTGTTTCCAGCCGGGCGAAATACACTCCGGATGGATATTCCTCAGCGTCCCAGGTTACCCGATGTACTCCCGCCCGTTTGATTTCATCAAAAATGACAGCCACTTTCTGCCCAAGGATATCATAAATAGATAACTCAACCACCGCTTCCTCCGGTAACGTGAATTCGATGGTGGTTGTGGCGTTGAAAGGATTGGGGTAGTTCTGCAAAAGAGTAAGTCCCTCGGGCAAGATCCGGCCATTGTCACGCGCATCGGACGTAATACCGTAATAGATCGCGCCCGGGGTGAAGACCGGGATGAAAGAGATTACCCCGTTTACCAAGAAAAATAACAATGAACCGTTAATTGGGTCGCAGGTGGTGTCTACAGTTACAATTTGTGGTTCGGCTAAGGAATCAATAGCAAAGTGTACCGTCCAACAGAGCATTCTGTAGTTATTCGTTATTAGCGACGGAGTATCTCCTCCACTATCCCATCCCATCATTCTAATAAATCCCTGATCATATAATATATCGCACTCGAATATATCCCATTCATCGATGATATTATGCGGAGAAACATCGATAGGATATATAACAGAGTCTCCAATTAAACTCCATGCTAGAGGAAAGTTATACCATGCTATCGAATCGTCACTGGTAACGAAGATCCTGATATCAACGCTGGAGTCGCCCAATTCGGCATAAACGGTTTCGATTATCAGGCTATCCCTGACGCCGGGATCGTCCGCAAACGCAAAACCGGCGATAAGAAAGCATACCAAAAAAACAACTAAATACCTCATATTTCCCCCTATCTTAACAATACCATCTTTATATTTTTCGAGTAACCCTCTGTTTCCAGCCGCGCAAAATACACCCCCGACGGATAAGCTCCCGCGTCCCATGTCATTGAATGAGCCCCGGCCGGTTTGCGCTCGTCAAATAGGTCGGCTACCTTCTGCCCCAGGATGTTGTAAACCGATAGCTCAACCTGCGCCTCCTCCGGCAAGGTGAATTCTATGTTGGTGGAGGCGTTGAAGGGGTTGGGATAATTACGCAATAAGGCAATATTGGATGGCAGGATCTGCTGGTTTTCGGTAACCTCCGCGGGAATTCCATAATAAATGGCCCCGGGGATAACAGTCGGAACAATCCATTCGATTCCGCCTTCAAGGACAAATAACAGAGATCCATTTGGGAAATCAAATGTGGTATCTATAGTGACTATCTGCGGCGCAGCAGAGCTGTCAACTGCAAATTGGATAGACCAGCAATGTAATCTTAGACTATCGGTATTTAAAAAAGCCCCCAGATGTTCAGTCCAGCCGTACATCCGGATAAAATTATTTTCTACAAATATAGAATCATAAGTTTCATCCCAGGCCCTTATAATTCCGAAATAAAACACGTCCACAGGCACAATACCTTCTGACATACTTGACCAGGTTATCGGCATATTATAGAAAGCCACATGTTCATCAGTTACGGCGTAAATAGGAACATCCACGTGCGGTTGCCCCAAATCGACATATACGGTATCGACGATCACCGTATCCGGCATTCCAGGATCATCGGCGAACGCAACGCATGTGACAATAAGGCTCGTCAAAAAAAACATCAAAAACTTCACTATTCCCCCTATTTCAACAAAACCATCTTTATACTCTTAGAATAATCCTCCGACTCCAATCGGGCAAAATAAATCCCGGACGGAAATTCGCCGGCGTCCCAGGTTGCCCGATGACCGCAGGCTTTTTTGATTTCATCAAAAATGACAGCTACTTTCTGCGCCAGGATATTGTAGACCGACAACTCAACCTCCGTTTCCTTCGGCAAGTTGAATTCTATGGTGGTGGAGGAGTTGAAGGGATTGGGGTAGTTGCGCAATAGAGTGAAATCGTCAGGGAGATTCTGATTGTATTCTTCGACATCGGTCGTGATACCGTAATAGATCGCGCCGGGGGTAAAGACGGGGGTAAATGCTACCTGGCCGCCTTCCAGACCGAATAATAGTGATCCGTTTATAAAATCAAACGTTGTATCGATTGTCACAACCTGCGGCGGCGCCAGGCTGTCGATAGTAAACCTGATTTGCCAGCAGCGCAATCTAAGGCTGTCAGTATTCAAAAACAGATCAATCGGAATTGAATCATCGGTCCATCCTACCATTCTAATTAATTGTTGGTCCATAAAAACCGAATCAAATGTATCATCCCAGTAATTAAGAGGGAAGGAATAGAATATTTCTGAAGGATTAATATATTCAGCATATTGCGACCAGGTTATAGGCATATTGTAATAGACCACATGCTCGTCGGTAACGGCGAAAATGTCAACATCCACATACGATTGCCCGAGTTCAGCATAAGCGGTATCAACAATCACTGTATCCGGCATTCCGGGATCATCGGCAGTTGCCATACTGCTTATTGCCATAATAATCGCCGCAACTATTATCTTTTTCATAACTTCCCCTATTTCAACAAAACCATCTTTATACTTCTCGAATAATCCTCCGTCTCCAACCGGGCAAAATAGGTACCGGACGGAAATTCCCCGGCGTCCCAGGTTACCCGATGTACTCCC
>CP070813.1:3780751-3783141 GCA_020344055.1 Candidatus Zixiibacteriota bacterium
CCGGTTGATATCAACCGGCGCTTTTTTTATTGATCTTTTTCAAGAGTCTTTTTTGCCGATGCTTCAGTTCGTTCAGACTATTTCTATATTCAAATCCGGAGATCAATTCTCTCTCGAACTCCAATAGTCTCACGGCAGAATTTGTCAGTTCCAACGCTAAATCGAGGTTCTTCACCCTATGTTCCAGGTGCTTGGCCAGTTCGATGTGGGGGAAAATCCCGAACCTGCCGCAGTCGATCATCTGCCGCCAGACCGATTGCGCCTTATCCCAGTCCCGGGTACGTTTGGCGGTGATGGCTTTCATCATCATGGCTTCGTCATTGACCTGCTTTTCGGCGAAATCGGATTTAATAAAGCCCAGCATTTTTTCGGCGGCATCGTAGTCGCGCGACATAAACCGGATTTTCGCCAGAGACAGAAACATATTATCATCGTTGGACGCTCCGCAAAGGGCCAGGTCGATGCGCCGGGCGGTCTCCTGCGCCAGTATATAAAGGCTGATTATATCATCCCGATTGTGATACAGGATAGGTATTAGAAGATCGTCATCCCGGTTTTGTAGATAATCAAAGTATATTTTAGGGATCAGGTGAGACGGTACATCATCAATCCGCTCGAAACCGAGAATCACGGCTTCGAGATATGTGAGGCTGAACGATTCGAAATGATTCCTATAGATTCGCCTGCAGGGGTGCAACAGATCGATATGCGGGTAATCGATGAAAGGGATTTTCATGCGATTAATTCGATACCTGGTTCTCAGAAGCGGTATATCGAACGATTTGCCATTGTAGGTCAAAAGCGATGAGGTTTTATTCAGGTCTTCGGTGAAAGCATGAAGCTGGGCCGGCTCCTCGCTGAAATCGCGGAGGATATATTGACGGATCACGAATTTATTTTTGCGCCAGAAGCCGATACCGATTATGAAGGGATAGGTGCCGGTTCCACCCGCCAGGCCGGTGGTTTCGGTATCTATTACCGCGCCTCCGGCAAGATTAAAAGGATCTTGAGAGTTCCCGATTCCAAAAAAATCAAACGCTGTCTCGGGAATGCTTCTCGAAAGTTCGGTGCGGCCATGAAGATAGCCCTCATCATATACGGTTTCCACCATCCAGACCGGGCCGAGATCGGTTTCTCTGATAATGCCGACCGGCGGTTTTTTATAGAGGTCCGGCCTGGGAGGCTGCGGGGTTGTTTTATGCAATTTCAAGGCTTCATATAGACGTTTTTCGAGATCCATATCTACTCTTTTGAAGCTTCTTCAATCTTTCCCAGGACAAAGGGATAGTTTTCCTCTTTAAGTTTTTTCTTGAAAATTCCCGCCGCCTTTTTCGAATCGATCGTAGATAGAGCCTCTACCGCAAAACCCCTGGCGATTGGATCGTCAGATTCAAGGATTTTTTCAAGCAGCTTTATCAGTTTCTTATCTTTGAGATTACCGGCGATTTCTATCAACAGATAATAGGCTGTAGTATCCGAATGACTCTCAAGAGCCTCTTTTACCTGTTTGACTGCGGGCCGGCCGATATTCCATAAGGCCTCGGCGGCCTTGAAGCGTACGCCGTAGTAGTCATCCGATAATGCTTTCAGGAGCGGATCGACGGTTGATGAATCGGCCAGCATGGAAAGGGAAACGGCGGCGGAAGTTCGTACGAGATAATCGTCATCTTTAAGTCCTTTTAATGACGGCTCTACGCCTCGTATATTGCCTATTTTCCCCAGCGCAGTCAGGACACCCGATCTAATGCGGAAATCGGGATCATCGGCATATTCCAAAAGCCCTTCAACAGCCGCGGTATCTTTCATATCCCCCAGAGCGCGGACGGCGAGGCGGCGCTTATAGTTGTCTTTTGCACCGATGGCTTCAACTATGGAAGGTACCGCGGGCGTGCCGATTATTTTAAAAATATCGACCAGAGCCCACATGGTGCGCGCGTCCTGGGTATCCATCTTATCCACGAGATAAGGCACCGCCGGTTCGCCGATCTCGCCAAGAGCCTCTTTGGAGGGTTGAACATAATCCTGATAATAGATTGTTTTGGTGGTGGCGAATTTGAAAAGGGAGTCTATCACCTGGTATAAGGAATCTCCCTCTGATTGGGCGAGGGCCGTAGATGACAATAGCAGTATTATGACAATCGCTTTTTTCATTTATCCAATCCCGCTCCCCACATGGAATAGGTCCACCAATGGTTGTCGCGGCCGAGGCCGCCGGAGTAGTTGTCCTCGCCGGCCAGATCGAGAAATATGCCGATGGAGCCGTATTCGCGGCGGGGGTTGCCGTAGCCCTGGGTGTTTCTATCCGATCGGACGATGTAGACATCCTTTCCCCTGACGTCGGCGATCAATCCCAGGCCGTTGGCCGAGCCCGCCCCCTGGCAGAGATCGTA
>CP070813.1:3783241-3785588 GCA_020344055.1 Candidatus Zixiibacteriota bacterium
CTGACTATTATGATCAACCCCAGAAGAATTAAAAGCAGCCTAAACATAAATCCGCCTGAATGTCTGAGAACTGGCTAAATTTCCTCTCAACCGTACTCACATATTAACTACGCGAATAAACGATGTCAAGTTCTCGATAAACGAAGTTTTCAATTATGTTTCAACCCGATCATAAAAGAGGCGCGACGATATTCTATACAATAACCCCCGCCAGGATAAGCAATGCCGAAATGGAAAAAATAAACGGGCATAACTTGTAAGGCAGGAAATTCACTTTAAAACCGGTAAATAAGGAGACAATCGCCAGGACGATCAAACCGCCGGCTGAAAGGATATAGACTGCTGTCGATACCATATTCCGGGAATCGATAACGGCCACGATTATAACCAGCAAGCCGATAAATATTAGCGCCACACCCTCGATAATCCATTCCATGGTGATAATATGCCTGTTATCGGCGCTTATATCCCCGAAACCCCTGACAACGGATCTGGTAGGAAAAAGATGCGCGATGCCCCACAGAACAGTCAGGGTCGCCCCGGCAAAGAGCAAAACAAGATCAATCATAAAAAGCCCTGGCGGACACCCCGGTTTCTTTGGTGATTTTCCCGGCTATCTTTTCCAGCTTTTCGGGTGTAACCAGCGATATCCTGGCGTTGGGAACCGGCCGGTCGATGGAATAGAGATGCACCTCCTGGGGTTTGATCCTGGCGACGCATTCGATATAGTCGTCGAGATCGGTTTTGGCGATATTGGACGGCTGCCCGTCGACAAAAACGGTCTGGATATAGATGCCGTCCAGCGAGAACAGCTTTTCGAATACCTCCTCGAATTTGACGCTTCGCGTGGGCCTGTTGATGGCCCGGAACGTCTGCTCGTTGCCGCCGTCGAGCTTGAGTATGGGGAGATCGATCATATCCAGGCTTTCCTCTACGTCGCCGTAGATCAGACCGGTGGAGTTGGACAGCAGGGCGACCTTGGCCTCGGGGCGATATTTCCCGCGCAGTTCCGCCACCGCCTCCACCAGGTCGGCGAATTCCGGGTAAAGGGTCGGCTCGCCGTTGCCGGAGAAGGTGATTAAATCGAGCTCCAGATCGGTTTGCAGCTTTTTCTCGAGCTTTTTGACCACTTTGTCGAGCTCAGGAAGCTCGTCGCTGTACTGATCGATATTCATGGTGCAGCGTTTGGTGGTACCGTAATGACAGTAGACACAGTTGAAAGAACAGAGCTTTTTCTTCGTCGGCATGAGGTTGATCCCCAGCGATCTGCCATAGCGCCGGGAGTTCACCGGCCCGTAAAGTATGTCCTTTTGAAGCTGTAAAAGCATATTACCCTCGGCCAAAATATATCATTTTTCTTGCTACCGGTCAAATTACTTTATTACTCAGGAGGTAGATCGGTAGATTGCCGCCGATCGTCTTCCGGGCATGCCGGCCGTTTATTCTTCTATGAGTATGTTCCGCATAATATTATATTGGCAAATGTAATGAAATCAAACAAGCGGATAATCCGGGTCGTCGACTACGATTCGCGATGGCCGGATTTATTTCAAATGGAGAGCAAAGCGATATCGGACGCGCTCGGCGATCTAATCGTGCGCATTCACCATATAGGCGGTACCGCTGTGCCGGGGCTGGCGGCGAAACCGACTATCGATATACTGCTGGAAGTTGAAGATGTAAACCAGCTGGACAGATACAATGCGCAAATGGAAAAGTTAGGATATACTCCGGAAGGAGAATACGGCATTCCGGGGAGACGTTATTTCCATAAGGGTAACCCTGATCGAACCTACCACGTGCATGCATTCAACGCCGGCTCAGACGGCGCCTTAAGGCATATCGCTTTTCGAGATTACCTCATCGCCCATCCTCAGATAGCAAGGGAATATGGAGATTTAAAGCGAAGGTGCGCGCGCGATTGCGACAACGATATCGACAAATACGGCGACCTGAAGAACGACTTCATAAAAACCCATGAAAAGAGAGCCATGCAATGGATGCGTGGCCGATAACCTAACTCATTAATCGTCATCGCGAGGAGTCACGACCGTAGGTCGAGACGACGTGGCGATCTCATTTATTGAAATTCAAGAAACTGTGTGCATATAAACGGTAGATTGCCACGGCTCACGTCTGCGACGTGAGCCTCGCAATGACGAGAATTTTTGTAGGCGGTCGGTTTATCCGGCCGCGCGCAGCCCATTATATCGTTCGGGGATAAACCCCGAACCTACAGCCCGGAAGTTCTATGTTTCGGGAACTATGATTCCCGAAACCAACTTGTTCAGCTTTTCTTATCCCTCCTCCTGGCGTAATGCATCCGGGCATGTTTCCAGCGTTTCAT
>CP070813.1:3785688-3787899 GCA_020344055.1 Candidatus Zixiibacteriota bacterium
CGAACCTTAAACAGTTCATAATAAGAACGAATTTGCCGATTAGCGGGCGATGGGACTGGAGTTGACGTTATGGTGCCTGATCTAAACAATAACCGTTTCCAGATTATACTCCCACAATCGGGGGCAAGGCGTACAATTTCACCTCCAGCTTTTCCAAGAAAACAATTAAGACCATCGGCCTGCAGGTCGACGAGATAATCGATTCGTTTTCTCCTGGCGGAATGCCGGGGTAATTTTTCAGTATCTGATGGAAACGAAATTTTCAAAATCGACCGACAAAGAGCACAAGGTAAAGCTCGAATCATCCATTCTGTACGCGGTGTGGAGCTCCAATGCCATTCATGCCGGAGGCGAGGCCGGGATCGAGGTCAGGACCCTTTTCGTAGGAGAAGGCTGTAAAATTAAAATTACCGGCAAGAGCGAGAAGGGAAAGAAACTGGGCAAGATAAGCGACACGATCTACGGAAACGGCTACTCCGGGACGCTTACGATTCCGGATAAAATAGAGATCGGCGATAAGGCCTATTTCGAGGTCAAACTTCCGCAGTTAGGCTTGAGCGCCGAGTCCAATCGTATTCCCATAAATCCCCGGATCGTTGTATCAAATATGGCCTGGGAAAAGAAAGAGGTCGGGCGGGGCGACGTCCTGAAGCTGACCGCCGACGTCGAGGGGGTTCGTGATGAATCCGGGGTGAAGGTCATCATATATGAATACGACCCCGACGGCAATCGCGATAAGATCGCGGAGATCCCCGCAAACGTGAAAAATAAAAAAATCGAGGTACTGTGGGAGTTTGATTATCACGACAGCACGCTGGATATCCTGACTGAAAAAGAATTGCAGAGATACGATAAGGAGAAGCATTACGCATTCCCGGAATATTTTTTCACACTGAAAATCGGCGACGAGGAATTCGGCAAAAAACAGGAATCGGGCCTTCTGGTCTTCAAAGACTGGATAGAGTTCACGCTGCTCGATGAAAGAGGCGAGCCGTATAAGAACGAGGATTATATCATTCTCCTGGCCGACGGAAATAACAGAAAGGGAACTCTTGACGAAAACGGCCACGGCAGCGAAAAGGAGCTGCCTCCTGGAGAGGTAACCATTGTATTGCCAAAAAAAGGGCGTATATTCGGAAGATAAGTTATTTATCGGTATATCGATTGATACGATAAACCGGATTGAATTTTCAAATCCGGTTTTTCTGTTAGTCCCACATAGACGATGCGAACAATCAAATAGATTTGAGTTTGTTATATGGCGGCGGATTTCTTTTTAGGGTATTTCGCCGAAAGATCCGCCAGCGCCCCCCGGAAGGACTCGTTTATGGTTTTGTCGCGGGAATACTCCTCCAACCCTTCGGCGAAATCATCGTAATTTTTATCATCTTTTTCTTTTAATCTTTCACCATTCTTTTCGATAATATCCAGCTCCAGATCGTTAAGCTCCCGCTCGGCTTTCATCATCAGGCCGATAATGGTATCGGCATCTATCTTCTCGCCCTTCTCGCCGTCGCGCATCTTGTCCCGCAGGGGCAGAAAAATGTTGATGTATCTCTGGTAATTTATCTTGGCGACATCTTTGAACTCGTATTTGAACTCGTCATCGCCGAGACAGGAATCCCGGTCGAGAAGCAGCCCCCCGCTCACGAATCCGTTCTCATCGCGTTCGATCAGTATTCGCTGATTGCTCGGCGACTCCTCCCATTTTTTGAGTATATCCCAGAGCACTCCGGTTCTAGCCGATCCCTTGGGCCACAGGGTGGTATATTCTCCGATGTGATAGGCGTCGATATACCCGGTGAGCGTAAAGGTGAGGGCGCATTCCAGTATGGCGTGATGGCTGTGCTTTACCATTGTTATAAGGGGCAGTATTATCAGGTTTCCGGGGTAACCATAATATTCTTTATAACTTTTCTTCAATACGTATTTTTTCCCCGTACCCCAATTGTGTTCGCCTAAACCTCTCAGGTTCATCACCGCCTCCATACCGAAGATCGAATCGGCGGTGGTGCCGGAGATATCGGCTACCTCCGGGAGCCCGAAGGTTCTGTCGATGGCGCGAACCACGCTGTTATATTCCAGGATAAAAGTGGATGACCAGGTGTCACGCCATCTGGCCCGTATCTCATCCTTCCAGAAAGGTTTTATTCCTCCCTCCCCGGAGTTTCTCGTTCCGATCGGCTCGAATTTTGATATCGGCATTACCGC
>CP070813.1:3787999-3790045 GCA_020344055.1 Candidatus Zixiibacteriota bacterium
AGGTTCCTACAATGCCTCGGTCCTCCTGAATAACGGTAACGGCACCTTTCAGGCGGCGGTCAATTACGGGGCCGGAGCTGAACCCTCTTCAGTTTTCGCAGTTGACCTCGACGGCGATGGCGATAATGACCTGGCAGTGGCTAATGGCGGCTCCGATGATATTTCAATATTAATAAATCTTTCTAACACGACAGGCATAGATAATTCTCCCGAAACATCTATACCTGAGAGTTTCAGTATTTCCCAGAACTACCCCAATCCCTTCAATGCCAATACGATTATCCAATACAATCTGCCCGAACCGTCTCACGTGATCATCGAAATATACGATCTCCTCGGTCGAAAGGTTCAAACGCTGGTCAATCAGCGTCAACCGGCCGGTCATCATCAGGTATCGTGGAATGCAAAGGATAAATCGTCGGGCATATATTTTTATAAACTCAAATTGGGAGATTACACCGAAATCAGGAGCATGCTGCTTCTGAAATAGGCAATGCCGTGTTTCGGGAACTATGATTCCCGAAACTGCAGGTTCGGCATTTTAATGCCGACGGGCTACTTGACAACAAAAAGAAGATAATTCTTGACATTATTTAAACATAAGTTATTTTAATTATAGAAAAAAAGCATCCAGGCATTCTTGATCTATTGAAAACTGTATGACGAGGGAGTGATTTGCGCAGTACACTTCATTTTTACTAATTTCGATTAGAATAGGAGATTCATCATGAAACGTTCGATTTTAGGTATGATAATAATATTACTCCTTTTGGCAGCAATAAACGCCTTAGCTTTCGACCCACTTTTTTATGCGAGAATTGATTACCGGGCCGGGAATTATCCTGGTTCAGTTTTCGCGGTTGACCTCGACGGCGATGGTCACGATGACCTGGTGGTGGCTAATTCGTATTCCGACAACATCTCGGTCCTTCTGAATAACGGTGATGGCACATTTCAGTCAGCGGTTAATTACGGGGCAGGGATTAGTCCCAGGTCAGTTTTCGCGGACGACCTCGATAGCGATGGCGACAATGACTTAGTAGTGGCCAATGCTCCATCCGACAACGTCTCGGTTCTTCTGAATAACGGTGACGGTACATTTCAGACGGCGGTTGGTTACGGGGCCGGGAGTTGGCCCATTTCAGTTTTCGCGGTTGACCTTGATGGCGACAGCGACAACGATATGGCCGTAGCAAATTATAATTCCGACAATGTCTCAGTCCTCCTGAATAACGGTGACGGGACGTTTCAGACGGCGGTTAATTACGGGGCCGGGAACGAACCTGCTTCGGTTTTCGCAGTTGACCTTGATGGCGACGGCGACAGTGATCTAAGCGTGGCTAATGGGATTTCGGATAATGTCTCGATTCTTCTGAATAACGGGGATGGTACATTTACCACGGCTGTTCATTACAGTGCCGGGGATTATCCTTCTTCAGTTTTTGCGGCCGATCTCGAAGGCGATGGCGACAGTGACCTGGCCGTGGCTAATGCTGGCTCCGAAAATGTCTCGGTTCTTCTGAATAACGGTGACGGGACCTTTCAGGCGGCGGTTAATTATGGGGCCGGGGATTCTCCTTCTTCAGTTTTCGCGGCGGACCTCGATGGCGATAGCGACAATGACTTGGTTGTGACCGACTGGAATTCACGAAATGTCTTTGTCCTTTCGAATAACGGTGACGGGACATTTCAAGCGGCCGTTAATTACGAGGCCGGACATATGCCTACTTCAGTTTTTACGGCTGACCTCGATGGCGATAACGACAACGACCTGGCCGTTACTAATGGCGGCTCCGACAATGTCTCGGTCCTTCTGAATAACGGCGACGGGACGTTTCCGGCGGCTGCTGATTATGGGACCGGGAATACACCCTATGGAATTTTCGCCGCTGACCTTGATGGAGATGGCGACAATGACCTGGCCGCGGCCAATTTCTATTCCGATAGTATCTCGGTTCTTCTGAATAACGGTGACGGGACCTTTCAGGCGGCGGCTAATTACCCAGCCGGGGACAGATCTGTTTCAGTTTTCGCGGAAGACCTCGA
>CP070813.1:3790145-3792173 GCA_020344055.1 Candidatus Zixiibacteriota bacterium
GAAGGGATTGGGGTAGGCGATCAAACTGGCGAACCCATGTACGACATTGCCACCGTCTTCTTGAATACCCGTAGATTGAATCTTTCTTATATAAAATAGATCCGACCCCTGTCCCAGTACCACTCTTCGGAATACACAGTGAAATGTTGAATACCCTTCACTGGTATTAAATAAAAGGGCAGGGGTATAATCGTTCATCTCGGCTGGACCGGATATTACATCCGGTTCTGCCCATGAAAGACCCCGGTCGTGCGAAACAGAGGACATTATCTTAAAATATAGGAAGTTGCCGGGTAAGGCGTCTTCCCAGACGGCATATAAGACGCTGTCTATTATAACGCATGATGAACAAAGGCCGTGATGACCATAGGTTACTCTCGATTCCGGAAGCCATGACAACCCATTATCCAGGCTGACACGGATCAAGATATCCCACCCCCCGTATTTCCAATCGCTCCATAAAGCCATAATCGTCCCATCTAAACCAACACAGGCGGAGGGCGCCTGACTGACTATATTGTAGGGATGTTGCTCGACGGTAGATAATGGCAGCCTGTCATTCCAGGTTAAGCCGTAATCATCGCTAAAACGATGGTATATTTCCACTCCCAAAGAATCATCCAATATCTCTAATTGATAAATGAGATGCAAACGATCCTGGGTGAAAAAAATATAAGGGGGTTGAAATATTCCAGATTGATCGTTCTCAACAACGGTGCTGTCCCGCCAGCTAATACCGGAATCGAAACTTCTAAACGTTAAAAGATCCGGACTCATTTTGCACGAAAGAAATAGGGTATCGCCATTTACGGCAATCCTGGGATAAGCGATCAGGCTGCTGCTGTTGTTAAATACCTGACTCCATTCGCCCCAGGTTCTTCCGCCGTCACTTGAACATGAATGATAAATTTGCCTTGGACTGGTCTCCTGCATCCAGGCTACCCAGGTCAGATGGATCTTATTATTACCATACGCTATTCCGGGTATACTCAGACTTACATATGTAGTATCGAAAAGAATAGCGGGATATGTCCAGGTATTACCGTTATCTTCAGATCTCATATATATTAAATCATTATTATACGCTACTACATGAATAGTATCTCCAATTACAACCGCCTGCGGATCCAAAAGCCCGAACCCGTGCGAGATTCTCATAGGCTCAGTCCATTGAGCGGAAGCCGCCGTCGCCAAAAATAATATCGGCGCGATAATGTATAACAATTTACTCATTAAAGGTCTCTCATATACATTACCTCAACAACACCATGCTCTTGGTCTCAACCGCATCCCCTGCCTGCAGCCGGCAGAAATAAACGCCGCTGGGGAGGCTGGAGGCGTTGAAGTTGAGGGTATGGACTCCTGCGTGTTTGTACTTATCGACCAATGTCTGAACCCTGCGGCCGATGATGTCGTAGATTTCAATTACCACCTCGGAGGCCTTAGGTAAGTTATATTGAATGACCGTAGAGGCGTTGAAGGGATTGGGGTAGGCGTTAATCGATAATTTTCCGGGAATGTTATAGTTCTCGCCGTTTTCAATTCCTGTCGTAATTATCTGAATTTCTCCATCCACGGTGACGGGAGTGAAGAAGGGACCGTTGGAGAAAGCCGTAT
Organism: Candidatus Zixiibacteriota bacterium; assembly: GCA_020344055.1. Taxonomy (GTDB): domain Bacteria; phylum Zixibacteria; class MSB-5A5; order UBA10806; family UBA10806. Next base: position 3,791,763 of record CP070813.1, read on the forward strand.
AGTGCAAAAGCTCGGGATCATTGGAAAATACGATCTGAGTGGTATCCGGTTCTTCTATCTCCGGGTTAACCGTAACGGTCAGATCGGCGATATGATATTCGCCCGGCAATAGAGTGATCGGGTTGCCGATCAAGATTCCCTCGTCAAAACAGCAAGCGTAAATATGCCCCGAGCAATAGGAAAAGTCGAATAGGAAACTATCTAAAGCCACCAGAGTGTCAACGGTGACATAAGCCGGATCGGTTTCGATTGAAATCTGGAATGCCGTCAGCGTATCGATAGTCTTTACATAGATGGGAAGTTCTATGGTTTCGCCCGGGGCAGCGATTGCCGACTCCACTTTGATCGTGTCCGAATCGGGATGGCGAGGGAAATCGGGGAAGGGGGAACCTGAAATTATAAATGCCATGG
>CP070813.1:3792273-3794293 GCA_020344055.1 Candidatus Zixiibacteriota bacterium
AACCATCCTATGGATTTATTGTTTGAGGATATTAATAGAGATGGATACATTGACATATCTGTAAAAGATAACACGAATATTCACCTGTTCGATGCGCACACCCCACAAACCATCTGGGCCAGCCCGCCGCTGGATTACATGTATAAATGCTATACCATGGGCGATAGGAATGACGATGGCTGGATCGATATTGCCATTGTTAAGAAAGAGCCTTTCACAAGGCGTTGGATATGGGAGAATTATGATACCGTATGGGTCGATATTTATCAGGGCCCATCATTCTCGGGACATTCGTATTTTGAGGTATTATTATTCAACGTTCATGTATCCGAGAATATTCTGTGGGAATATTACGAAATACCTACTGCAATTTCTATTAATAAAATTTCAGGATTGAATGGACTTGAGCCAGTATTAATATTATTTACCGATGTAAATGAGACGATATGGAATTTTTTCAGTCGCTACTGGATTTATAATACAGGAAAGCTTTTTATATTTGACGCAGTTAATTATAATCTTAAATATTCGGTAGGTCTCGGTAAGCAGTTGTTTCACAATTTTCAAACCATCGATAATAATATTTTTCTTAACGTTGTCTCATCTTATCATGATTCGACAATCGACTATTACTGGCAATATAGATGGAATATAACTACATGTACGGCGGACTCGGTTTTATATTCAAACATAATTTATCGTCAATATTATGATATTAATGATACTGTCAATTGGAATGGATTTAAAATCGATGATTTCAGTAGCATCAATGGCGGCCTTGAAAATTGCTACTCCGCGGAAGATACGCTTGTACTTTTAAGATTCCCCCAGGTCGATACGCTCTGGACGGCGGCAGATGTAAATATCGGTTCTGTGCTATATAGATTTGCCGATAGTTCGTTATATGATTCTCCTCAAATATTCTGTTCCATGAGCGACCAGTTGATGGGCTATCGATTATTCGACGGTTCCGATGGATCTTTGTCGGGCGTTTTGTTGAATGCAGGTTATCAGCTCTCAGCCATTTCCGACCTTGACAATAATGGTCGCGATGAAATCCTCTCCATCCAGGGCTTGTTGCTATATATCTACAACCTCGATTACACAACCGGCATTGGTGACGATTCAAGACTTCCCTACCGCGCATTCCTCCTGCCCAACTACCCCAACCCTTTCAACTCCTCCACCACCATCGAGTACGGCCTGCCGGAGGCGGGGCGGGTGAGAATCGATATCTACGATCTTTTGGGCCGCAGGGTCGAAACGCTGGTGGATGAGGAGATGCAGGCCCGGCGGTACCACGTGGTGTGGGATGCGTCGGGATATTCATCAGGCATTTATTTCTATCGGATAGAGGCGGGGGATTTCGTCGATACGAAACGGATGGTGTTTTTGAAATAGAAAATATCAAATAATTACCATGACCAAAAGATTGATATTAGTTGCAGTTATAGTTTCATTCCATTTTAGCATATTAGGTTGTACCGCATTTTACTATGTTCTGGAATCGGGGGTTGATTCGGGCCGAGAGCTCGAAATGCTTAAAAAAACAAATAATTGGATTGGTATAATTCCTGGATCAGTAGTGGAAATAAAATTGGTTAGTAATGACAAATTGTATGGCAATTTGATGTCGGCGGATAGCCTCGGCTTGATTTTAGAAATGGATAACGAAAATGTCGAAATTTCCAAATCCGAGATATCTGAAATTAATGTCATCTCAAAAAAAAGTGATAGACGTAAAGCTGTTATAGCGGGTATTCTAATGGACTTATGTATAGTTGTTAACTTCATTATGATGTCTATGGGGGGGCCGTAACTCCCTTATTGTTGTGCTGCGGGAACTGCGATTCCCGCAGCTTTCTTGTTTCGGGAATCATAGTTCCCGAAACACAGCAATATCGATAACGGTTGTAGGGGCTTGATTAATTGTACTGTATCATGACATCCTACACAGCGTGTATCATGACATTGGTTACAGTTGTTGGGTATATTTATCTTATCAAGGAGGAGATAGGAT
>CP070813.1:3794393-3796371 GCA_020344055.1 Candidatus Zixiibacteriota bacterium
ATAATCTGCGGCGAGAATCCCGACACAAACAGGTCTATCACCGCTCCCATGGATGCGGGAATAGCCAGGATAAAATATGTTAAAAAGAAATTTGAGCCGCACAGCCTGATGCTGTCTTTGAGGGCTTCTCCGAGTCTTTTACTCGAGATAATGATTCCCGGGATGGTGTATAAAAGAAAGGCTGAAAGTATGAAGGCGAATAATTTGAATCCGAACTTGAAAACGAAACTCGCCCTGGGCGAGCCGGCTGCCATATCCTTGAAAGCCAGATTTAAAACCAGAACAGCTGCAAAAACGATGGCGGTTTCCAATATCCAGAAAAGCAATAAGGGCATATAGGACTTAAACGCTTTTCCAAGACCCTCGCCAAAAGAGGATTTCACTTCTTTCCGGTATCCCTCGAGCATAAAAACGGCGGCGGCGGACATTATAACCCATACGGTGGGGCCCAATATGAAATCGTTATAACCCGAATAGATATAGGGCAGGGCAAGATAGTATTGAGGATAATGAAAGATGGCGGGCGGGAATAATTTTGAAAGAAGCGGAAACAAGATTTGATTCAATCCCGATACGTAAAACTTCGAGAAAGCCAGTAAACCGGCCGCCTGAAACAGCGCCAGGATCAAGAAAGGAAACCAGTTTGAAATCTTTACGATACCCGCAAACAGTCTGGCGTATGATGTTATAAAAAAATTGATTTTGCCCAGCGGAGAATATCTCAAGCTACCAGGCCCCGCTTCCGAGATCACTGCGCGAATTGTTTCCGCGGAGGTCATAAATCTCGAGCCAGTAAAAATAGGTCTGCCCTCCCGCCGTGGATTCGTCTTCATAAAAAACCGTGGTTCTATCGGTAGTGGCGAATATTACAATAGCCAAATTGGGATCGCTGTTTATCCCCCTCAAAAGCCTATAGATGTTGAAATCGGGAATTTCGGATTGCATCCAGGTAATTACCAAAGAACTGTCCAAAGCCGCCACCGATCCCGTCACCATAGGAGGCACTTCATCGATAAGATGGACCCTGATGCTATCGGAAGGAGCGCTGTTGCCGCCGATGTCATAAACATGCATTATGTACCAGAAGTTCAAGGTATCTTCGGACGTATTAAAAGACGGTTGATCGGTAAAGACGGTACTGGACCGGCCGGTAATAAAGGCCACGATAACGCTATCGCTCCTGCCGACATCCTCCTGCCAGCGATAAAGCCGGTAGGATTCGAAGTCGTTATCGGGAGACTGCGACCATTCGATCTCGACCTCCTGATAATAATCCGGCTGCACAATTACCGGATACAGGCTTACCGCTTCCGGGGGGGAATCTATGGCGGTCGTCCCGCTGACCTCGTTCGAGCCGTTCCAAAGTCCCGTGATATCCACCACATAGATTCTGTAAAAAAAGGCCGTATTTTCCGTCAGGCCCGTATCGGAAAAAGAAGTTTGCCCTCTTGAAAAAATGGCGGCAACAAGCATATCGGTCGAATCCACGCCCGGCGCGATTGAGCGATAAAGGCGATATTGCGCAAAATCCTGAGCCCCGGACGCTCCCCAGTTAAGATCCAGCCTGTTATGGAATCCCGGAGGAGCGTTTACGCTGAAAATGGTGACGGCATCGGGAGGCCGCCTGACCGAAAGCCTGCTATCCGCCTGCATGATTGACGCGTTATTGCCGGCGCGATCGGCAAATTGCCCGTATACGATCTCATCCTCAAAATCGAAAAGGGCCGGAATAGTGTAATCCAGTTCATATATGCCGTCATCGGCGGTTACGTCTCCCCTCTGGCCGTTATCGAACAAGTCGATATCGGCGATGTTGGTTCCTATCGAGACTCCAGCGTCTCCGCCGGGTTCGGCAGCGAAGAGCGCGAAATGGATTACCTCTCCGGGAGAAAACGGACCGGACGGCGAAAACCGGACCGAATCGATAAAGGCTTCGGTATCCAGAATGATAGAATCGCTGTAAAAACGCCACGTAACC
>CP070813.1:3796471-3798372 GCA_020344055.1 Candidatus Zixiibacteriota bacterium
GGTCAGGCATGCCTGACCCCTACAAAAGCTTTCAACATATTATGCCCCGTAATCATCTAAAACGATTCGCCGATCTTAAAAACCTCCCCAACGTATTCCAGGGACTGGAGGGAGCGAGATCGTTCAATGCGTTTGAATACTTCGGCAATTCCAATCCGATCACCCTGGAGCTCGCCTGCGGCAAAGGTGAATACGCCGTTGAACTGGCCAAAAAGTATCCCCAAAAGAACTTTATAGGCATCGATCGAAAAGGAAACAGGATCTGGAAAGGCGCCAGAATTGCCGTTGATGAGGGATTGAAAAATGCCGTTTTTTTCAGGCTAGATATAGAGCTGATTGGCGATGTATTTGACGAAAATTCTATAAGTGAAATCTGGATCGCTTTCCCCGATCCTTACCCGAAAACAAAGCAGGCTAAAAAGAGGTTGACCTCCCCGCAGTATCTGCAAATCTATAAGAGAATTCTAACAAACGGCGGTCTGATCCATTTGAAAACCGACAGCGAAATCCTTTTGGAATCGACTTTAAAGTCATTGGAGCGGGAAGATATGTGGCTGGTTAAGCGGTATGATGATATACACTTAGAACCTCCCGACGATAATGCTTTGGCCATAAAAACCCGCTATGAGGAAGGGTTTCTGGAATCCGGCCGAAAAATCAAGTATCTATGTATTTCCAAATCTTAGCCTGCGGAATAAACGGCCGATTTAAGTACCACAGTCTTTCAACGGATATATTTCCGGCAAAAGAAGTAAGATAATGTCGAAATTGTGCATTTTTTTGCCATCCGCTGCTGAAATCCATAGGAACCACAAAGGATATCCATATTCAACTTGTTATTTAATAATATGTTAGAAGATCGATAAAAATAGAGCCTTTTTCGGCATATTTTTTGAATTATAATTCTGTTGGAAAAAAGTAATTTTAATTGACAGGGGGTACCGTGGCGAAATTCTGGTACATTTCAATTTGTTTGGTTTTGTTAATCACGCCGACAACGTTGGCGGTTCCCGATATTCAACTCTTTATTGATGGGGCCACTTACGATTGGGATACTCAAACCTGGGTGGCGACCACAACGGGATCAGTGGACCTTTATGTTATTTCGGCAAATGATGCCAAAGCTGATATCATAGTCAGCGTGGCATTAGGGCATGACGATGATCCGAGCTTAATGACGGTCGATTTCGGCGGAACAGTTATCAATCCGGGCGATTGGGTTTACGGTAGCGGGCCCATATCAAATGCTCCCAGCCAGTGGAACGGGAGTGAAGATCTACCAAAACACAGTGTTTTCCCGACCTGGTATTCCGAAGTTCATACCGGTGCCTACGGGCTGGGAATGAATGTTGGAGATGTTCAGCCGGGACCGGATTTCTGGGATCCATCGATTCCCTCAGGTCCTGCAAACGCGTTGGGTGAATATAAAATATTTACAGTTGATCTAAGCGGCCCGGTAGGCTCATCAGTCCATTTCGACGCGTATACCCTTAATCCGGACGGTACCATTGACAAATTTGCGCCGTTCTCACATGATGCCACAACCACCATTGTTCCGGAGCCCGGAACGTTCGCCCTGATGGGATCGGGACTCCTGGCCCTGGGATTCGGAATTTACAGAAAAAGAAAACGTTCCTGATTTAGAATAGACCATTTGAAACCGCCGCAAGGCGGTTTTTTTTTGCCGGGATCGATATGAAAAACGGGGGTGAGATTGAAATATCTTGTTTGAGGATAATATTGGTGTTATTATATGGTCGATATTCTGGAGAGGTGGCCGAGCTGGCTGAAGGCAGCTGCCTGCTAAGCAGTTGATGGGGTTAAACTCATCCCCGGGTTCGAATCCCGGCCTCTCCGTGTTTAAGGTATATTCCGGTCACATCCTTTACAGTTCATTCCGG
>CP070813.1:3798472-3800369 GCA_020344055.1 Candidatus Zixiibacteriota bacterium
GGCAGTAACAGATATGCAACCTGTCTTTTCCGGCGATTGCGCCCTTGGCCACGCAGTGGGAGGTCGAAATTTCGATATCGAAACCGTCGAAATTGAATCTCTCTACGGCGGCCGGGAAGAAAGGCAGGTAATGCCGGTAATGCGATTTCCTTAAAGGAAGGTTTTGAATAAATGATGTTACTATTTTATGGCGCTTTATCTTGTCTGATATCTTTTCAGGATCGCAGAATAGTGTGAATATCTCCGATTCCGGGAATAGATCTGCAACTGCTTCGAGGACGTACTCGCCGCCCCGCATACCGTTCAGCCAATCATGTACCAGGGCGACTCTCATTTGAGCGCGGCGCCTTTTAAAATCTCGAAAGTTGTTTTTGCCGTTTTGTCCCAGTTGAAGTATTCAGATCTCTTTAATCCTTGGGCCGAGAGCCTTATCCTGATTGCGTCGTCATCCCACACGGTTTTTAAGGCCTCAAGCATCTCCTTGCGATTTTCGGGAGAAAATCTAACGGCCGCGTCCCCGACGACTTCCGGTAATGAGGTCTTGTTCGAGCATACCACCGGCACTCCGCAGGCCATCGCCTCCAATGGCGGCAGACCGAAACCCTCGTAAAGCGAGGGATGGAAAAGTATGAGGGCGGAATTATAAAGTAGAGCGATGTCATCCTGGTTGTCCAGCCGGATATGCTTAACGAGGTTTTTATTTTTGATTCCGTAGAGCAACTTTTGCTGGAAATCTTTTCGATCCGTAGTTAGCACTACCAGCGGCATATCCAATTCGTTTACCGCGGCTGCAAGCGCCCCGGGATTTTTATGATTCTTGAGAGCGCCGACATATAGAAGAAATTTCTTTTCAAGTGAGTGTCGCTTTCTGAAGGTCTCTACCTGTTCTTCGGGAAGTGGCTTGAAAACTGATCTGTCGATACCGTTATGGACGATCCTGACCTTGGACGACCATTTCGGAAAAAGATCGGCGATATCGTTTTTTGAGAATTCCGAAACCGTTAACACGACATCGCTGTTTTTACAGGCTCTGTTTATAATGAATTTCGCGTAGGATCGTCCGAGTAATCCGGCTTTAACCGGCATGCGGAGATGTATCAAATCGTGTATGGTTACCACTGATGGACAGGGCAGATTAAAGGGCAGCGTGTAATGGGGGCAGAAGAAAATGTCGATATTATGTTTTTTGAGGGGTTTTCTAAAGGAGAAAAGTTCCCTGACGGAATACTTCGGGTAATCGTGTATGATTATGGTGGCGAAATTTTTGAATTCCTCGAAGCTCGGCATATCGCTGGAATGGCAGAAAAGATAAAACTGCGCTTCGACGTTCTGGTATTTCCAGCAGCGCAACAGGTTTTTTAAATATGTTCCAATTCCGCCGTCTGATATTTTCCTGCAGTCTACTGCTATCTTGAGCATTTTTGCACTTTAGAATAAAAGATCCTGTTTCATTGTATCAGGTAGGTTTCCGGAAATTAAGATCTTCGCATATCAGATGCTTTTTTATAAACCTTAATCATTTCTTTGGCGGTCCTTTCCCAGGTGAATAGGGCGACCCGATCCTTTCCGGATCGGGAGAGCCGTGATCTCAGGTCGGAATCATTTGTTATTTTTAAAAGCCCATCGCATATGGAATCGATATCAAAGGGATCAACGTACAAAGCGGCATCACCGGCAGCCTCGGGCATGGATGAACAATTCGATGTCAAAACCGGGCACCCCACCGACATGGCTTCCAGAATGGGCAATCCGAATCCCTCCACGATGGAAGGATATGCGAATGCCGAAGCGCCGCTGTATAAGGGGGAAAGATCGTCGTCGTTTACGTAATCGAGCCATCGGATTTTATCTTTGCATTTACTTTCATGCCAGGTTTTGAACATCTCATCCATATGCC
>CP070813.1:3800469-3802357 GCA_020344055.1 Candidatus Zixiibacteriota bacterium
AATCGAAATTGAAAAAAGGGAATTCGCTCGATAAGTAACGGGCGATCCTTTTGATTGATTGCGATTTATAAAAATCGGGCTCCTCAAAAGAGGGGCCCGATTTCTTATATTATCATATGGACAATAGCAATTCGCTTGACATGAAATATAATATAAATAAATTTAGCAAAAATGGCACTGATTGGTTCTTCAAACAAGGAATTTGAAAATGAATAAAATTTTGGGATTATCGCTAATTAACTTATTCTTGATCTTTGCGCCCACCCATGCCGAATGGACAGGCACGGTGGCTGAACAGATGATAACGTACGAACAGCCGCCCGGGGACGGTCTGGAGGTGCGAATCGCCAGCTTCTGCGCCGCTCCCAACGGAGATTTATATGCCGTTTATGCTCAAACAGAATCCCCGTCACCCTACACCCGCGAGCTTTACTTTTCAAAATCGACGGACGGCGGGATAACATGGAGCGGGACGGCGGGCGATGTTATGATCAACGCCCCCGATAGCCAGAATGTCTGGTATTCATCCAACTATGAATATATTGACATCGAAGTCGACAGTCAGGGTCGGATTTTTATAGTCTGGTGCGAGGATTACGATCAGACCGGCATCAGGGAAATAATGCTTTTATATTCCACGGATTATGGCGATTCCTGGGAAAACAGCGTTGCCGACGTTCCTATCAGCAATCCCGCGGGAAATGCGTTTGATGCGGCCAAACCTGCCCTGGCAATCGACCCCAACGATAATCTTCACGCGGTCTGGAACCAGAAGACTGACGGCACCTATAATTTATATGAGGTGTGCTATTCCAGATCCACCGATAACGGCATGACCTGGACGGGCCAGACGGCGGATCGCGAGATCTCCTATAGAAGCGGACAGGCCGCCTGGAATCCCGATGTAGAGTGTGACGCTTCGGGAAATATCTACGTTGTCTGGAACGAGTATGCTTACAGCGGGTCGGAATACCGGTTACAATACGGAAAATCGGTCGACGGGGGCGTGTCGTTTTCCAGCGAAACCGCCGATTTGCCGATCTCTCTCGAATACAAGGAAACCGGCGGCGCGCAGCTACACATTGACGATTTGAATAATATTCATGTGGTCTATAAGGGCTCAGAAGGAGACCCGAATTATACCAAATTAAGCCTGTATACGGGATCGACTGACGGGGGAGCAACCTGGAGAGGCAACAGCGGCCTGATCTATGTCGATTCCGGACCCGGTCCCGATGTCGACAGCTGGAACGTGGATATCACCTCGACGTCCGACGGAACGCTTATAGCCGTGTACTGCCAGGGACCGGCATTGCATAACAATATATGGGCATCGTATTCGACCGACCAGGGAGCGACATGGTCGGGAAGTACAAATCCGGACCTGGTCAGTTACGCAGGGGCGATCTATAATTCGCACGTGCCGTACATAGTTACCGCGCCGGGAGATACTCTCCATGTAATCTGGAGGCAAAAGGATTCCACCGCCACCAAAGAAGACCTGTTCTATTCCAGGGGAGATACGCTGGGGAGCGGGGGAGGTGGCTGCGCTTATACTGTTGGTGACGTCAATGGCAGCGACAGCTACAACGGTCTCGACATCACCTATGGAGTCAACTACTTCAAGGGCGGCCCCGATCCCTTGTGTCCGGAATGCCCGATTGCGGAATGCAATACCTGGTACTATTGCGGAGATGTCAACGGCAGCTGCAGCTATAACGGTCTTGATATTACCTACGGTGTCGCGTACTTCAAGGGCGGTCCCAGCCCGATCTTCTGCCCGGATTGCCCGCCAGCGGACGGCGACGCTTTTACTGTTCAGGATAAAGAACTCAAGCCCGCTGTACAGCCGGCAGTCGGGTCGAAATCGAAATTGAAAAAAGGGAAT
>CP070813.1:3802457-3804268 GCA_020344055.1 Candidatus Zixiibacteriota bacterium
CGTCGGCAATTGCGCCTCCTCATTTGTTCAGGGTGTGGGGTATTACAAAAAGGCGGATAAGAACGAGTTTATTCCCGGTTTGATGCATGTCGATCTCGGTGGTTATCATATTTCCGACGTGGAATTCTCCGCCGCCATCGATATCGATAAAAATAAAGTGGGACACGATCTCTCGAAAGCGATATTTACCAGGCCGAACAATACCTACAAGTTCTCCGATGTGCCGAACCTCGGGGTAAAGGTCGTCCGCGGCATGACCCATGACGGTCTCGGGGAATATCTCAAAAAGGTGATCGAACCGGCTCCCGGCAGGACCGCCGATATCGTAAAGATATTGCAGGATACCGGGACCGACGTCGTGGTGAACTATCTTCCCGTAGGTTCGGAGGAAGCCACCAAATGGTACGTGGAGCAGATCCTCGAGGCCGGGTGCGGCTTTGTAAACTGCATTCCGGTGTTCATAGCCCGGGAACCGTACTGGCAGGACCGCTTCAAAAAACGCGGTCTTCCGATGATAGGCGACGATATCAAGTCGCAGGTAGGCGCCACCATCGTCCACCGGGTCCTCACCCGCCTTTTCCGGGAACGAGGGGTCAGGCTTGAACGCACCAGCCAGCTCAACGTCGGCGGGAATATGGATTTCTATAACATGCTGGAGCGTGCCCGCCTGGAATCCAAGAAGATTTCCAAGACCAACGCCGTCACCAGCCAGCTCGATTACGATATCGGCAAGGGCAACGTCTATATCGGTCCCTCCGATTACGTCGAATGGCTTACCGACCGCAAATGGGCGCATATCAGGCTCGAGGGCCGTACTTTCGGCGACGTGCCGTTGAATATCGAGATGAAGCTGGAGGTCTGGGATTCGCCCAACTCCGCCGGCGTGGTTATCGACGCGGTCCGTTGCTGCAAGCTCGCCCTGGAGAATAAGCTTTCCGGTTCCCTTTTTGGACCTTCATCCTATTTCATGAAATCGCCGCCCGAGCAATACCGTGACGATATCGCCCGCGATAAAACCGAGGAGTTCATCGAAAAATACGGCAGGGTAATCGATACGGGCGGGAACGGGAAAAAACCGAAGAAGGCCAAAGCCAAAGCAAAAGCCAAGGCCGAATCGAAATCCCGTATCAGGAAAACCTCCCGGAAAACAGCGCGCGCCAGGTAGATCCGCGTTTTCGCGATCTGCTTTATAGAAATATACGGTTATCAAATCAGAAGGGACTATAATATGAAGGAAAATCTGAAGTTTATGTTTCAATCCAACCAGAACGTATTGAAGCGGTTGCTTGACGATGTCGGCGACAAAGAAACGCTTGATCGCGCCGGAGGTCTCTGTAATCCTATCAGATGGCAGGCCGGGCATCTGGCCTGGTGCGCAGATTTAGTGGCCTGGCTTCTTGGCGGGGATCGGGCGTTTCCCGAGAAATGGACCGCCTTATTCGAATATGGGTCAAAATCGCCCGATGATAATACGGTCTTTCCGCCTTACAGGGAGATTTGCGGCAAGTTATATGAACTGCAGACAAAAGTAAATGACCTGCTGGAGGCTTTCGACGAGAGTAAGTTTGCCGATGAAGTGGAATTGGGGGAAGACTGGCGGATGAATCGCCTTGACGCCCTGTTTTTCTTCGGTAAACATGATTCTTATCACGCCGGGCAGATAACCATATTAAGGAAAAGCCTGGGGCTTCAGTAGCCGTTCAGATAGCGATAATCGTAGATTGGGAGCCCTTGGGGAGCTGTAGCCCAGTGCTCCCGGCAATAAAACTGTGGCGTCGGGTCACCTGACCCGACGCCTTTGTGTATATTCG
>CP070813.1:3804368-3806142 GCA_020344055.1 Candidatus Zixiibacteriota bacterium
GCGGTTGTTGGCGGTGTCCTGGTAATAGTAGACATGCCCGTCCTGCGGGCTGAGATCGTCCCACCAGGGAGCGATAAAATTGTGGGGAGTGTTGCTGTGCGGAATCGGATCGTTGCCGTAATCGCCGGAACCGGAGCCAAAGGTGAGCATACCGTTGGAGCAGATAAATAAAGAAGTATAGCTATTCTCATAGAAGGGGAAACTGAAGCCGATGGGGGCGCTCACGTAGCTGTCCTCGCCGGGGAACACCTCTGTTCCGACAGAGGAGATATCCACCCAACTCACCGACGGCCCCCCCGGCTCATCGGAATCGATCCAGGTGTGACCGAAAGTATCGGGGCCGCCTTGTCCGGCGATAACCGGGGGATAGATAGGCTCCTCTTTCATGCCATCTTTAGCGCCTTTATCGGTATAAAAATCAATAGGTTCTCGATTAATTGACGCGATTGATACCGGTATACTTTTGCCATTCACCAATAATGGACTGCTTGTCGTAGCGTTTAAGTTGAATAACAGCGGCCCGTTGCCGTTATTGTATATGCGCAGGTCGCGAGTTTCGACATCTCCGGGGGCAACAGTAACGCCATAAAACGGAGGATCGTAGGCTATATCGGGCGGCTCGGGGGGAGTGGTACCTACTACCACGACATCATCGATATACCAGCCGTCGTCAGTTATAGAGCCGTCGGCTCCGAATCTCCATTTGAACCGCACGGTTTCACCGTAATATGATGAAATATCAAATACCGCCAGTGTCCAATCCGAGGAACCGGTATATCCCGGTTCACCGTCCAATCCATTTACGGAGTTATCCGGATACCCTCCATCGGGATTTATTAAGGTCCATGTTGATCCGCCATTGGTGCTGATAGAGACGTTACCGCCATCCCAGCCGCTCTCGATCGCGTACCACTGATAGAATTCCAATCTTGCGATAGGACTTGATATTAAATAGTCAATACTGTAAAGAGGATAATCGGCGTTATTATTATAATTATTGTCCAGGTCGGTTCCCCAGAGTTTCACGCCCGACCATGCCGAGGGAGGACCTTGAGTGGCGGTTCCCCATTCCCATTCGCCCGAACCCGTGAAACCGCCGTTTGAGTTCTCGAACGATTCCGCTGGCTGAAGCGAAAAATCCAAAACGTTTGTCTGCCCGTACTGAATAAATATGCTATCTGAATCGTGGCTATAGCCGATCGCCCTAACCTCGACAAGATATGATGTACCCGATGGAACCGCGGAGAACTGATAAAATCCCTGGGAGTTAGTGCTTTCGGGCTGAAGGGGCGTATCTACAATGGTTATTTCGGCATTCCCGATAGAGTCTCCGGCTAAACTGGTTACCGTACCCTGGAGGACGGCAACGGGAGCGGGGGAGAGCTGGAAATTTACCGTTGACGTATCATTCTCCGAGATCAGAACTGACTGATCCTGCGGCAGGTAGCCGAAATAAGATGCCCTTATGGTATATGAAGCCGAATCAGCCGGGGCAGCCATGAAGTAATATCCGGAGGAATTCGCCTGAACAGATCGACTTTCCCCCACGAGCTCAACTTTCGCCGGTATCGGATCGGAGTTTGTCGCGTCGGTTACGTAACCCTCGACATATCCAAATCCGCTGCTGGCCAGGGCGACCGCGTCAACGAGGTTAATAATTCCGTGACCGTAAGTGTTATCCTCTCCAACGGTTCCCAGATCCACCGCGCTCTGGATTAAAATATCCTTAATGGTGTCCACGTCGAGATCGGGATCAACCTGCCTTAATATTGCA
>CP070813.1:3806242-3807912 GCA_020344055.1 Candidatus Zixiibacteriota bacterium
TGTTGAAATAACTGAAGTATTTTAAAGCCCCGGCCGCGCGGTCGGGGCTTTTTGTTTGTCGATTCCAGCGTTTCTAATTATCATTTTAACCATGAAAAAAATCCTCTTTATCTGCACCGGCAACTCGGCCCGCTCGGTGATGGCCGAAGTTTTGATGAACGAGTTGGGGGAAGGCAGATACCGCGCCTTTTCCGCCGGGGCGAAACCGTCGGGGGAAGTGAATCCCTTAACCATAGAGATATTGAAAGCTCATAATCACTCTACCGGTAGCCTTCGCTCGAAACCGTTGAGCGAGTTCCTCGATAAGGATCTAGACGTCGTGGTTACCGTCTGCGATAAGGCCCGGCAGTCCTGCCCGGCCTGGCCCAGGAAGACCCTCGTTCTACACTGGGGCTTCGACGATCCGGCGGAGTTCGAGGGAAATCCCAAGGAAAGGCTGGCCTTTTTCGAGAAAATCTATGGCCAGATAAGGGAGAGGATAGAGAGGTTTCTGGAAGAGAAAATGCCGTCAGGTGCGGAGACCTGACGGCACAGTGCTTTTTGTCACAATGTGGTGTCGGGTCACCCGACCCGACACCCGTTTTTTAATAGAGAAGGCGTCAGGTGAGGCCACCTGACGCCACATGTAATGTTATGTCCCCGCGGTCATAATAATCGTCGGGTTTCTCTCCCGCCAAGGAGGGATCAAAACCCGACCTACTCTTGTTAAAACCTGGTTACCAAGCGCCTGCCTGGTAACCCTCTAACTTCGGGGCGAATATCAATTCGGCCCAACGATTTATATTACTACTTGTTCTTCTCCAGTCTCCGGGGCATCAGGCCGGAGGCCGGTTCCTGCTGTTTCTGTTCGGCTTTCCATTCGCGGAGCATTTCGACCACCATGGCGCCGTTCCCGGCGTTGTAGATGAAATCTCCATCGGGCGCTATTTTCCTCATCTTCTCAGGGTATTTATCATTGCCCCAGAAGACGAAATAATCCAGCACCCGCTCGAAGTTCTCGAGGCTGGAATCGGCGATCTCGGCGTACAGGCGTGTGATTTTATTATCTTTCACCACGAACGTCGTCCTTGGATAATACGCCGCCGGGATCTCCGCCGCATCGACCCAGTTATTATATTCGGAGAGGGAGCAGTAAACCGTATCGCCGCTGGCGCTTATGTTTGACAATGTCATTATTGTATTCAAAACGGAGTCGTATTCTGCGATTGACCGTACCGATTGCTTCCCTTTGAAATTCATATTGAATCCGGTTACCTCAAATGATACGCTGTCATGGTAAAGGGCCATGATATTATCGACCTGGTGGGAATTGTAGGCCTTAACGTAATCCTCGACCACTTTCTGGGGGGACGGCTTTAAGGAGCAATTCAAAATTATTGTCGCCACAAATACCGCAGTCAGCGGTATAACAATGAGTTTAGTTTTCTTCCTGCGCATAATGTCTCCCTCTCAAAAAGTTTTTCCTCCTGTGAATATCTAAATCAGGATCTCTACGTGATCAAGTGAAAACTGAGAATCGCGTTTTGATTTTAAACTTTACATGAGTGTATTTAATCTCTTATTATGTGCCATTATCCGGAAGCCGTTCCGTCTGGGAACAGGCGGGCGGCGGCGTTTTATTGAAATCGAAAATCGATCGGAGGCGGTTTGGATTTCATTATCGATTTAAT
>CP070813.1:3808012-3809613 GCA_020344055.1 Candidatus Zixiibacteriota bacterium
TTCAATTTCGTCGATCCTTTCTGGGATTCGCCCACCATTTCGGTCATAGCCAATATCTGCGAAGTCAATCCCACGGAACCGCATCCGCGCGACCCCCGATTTACGGCGGCAAAAGCGATGAAGCGATTGAAAAAGCTGTTTCCCGCCCTGGAGTCTTACATGGGGCCCGAATTCGAATTTTACCTTTTCGATGAGGTCCGTTACGATCAGGCTCCCAATCACGGTTTTTATTACCTGGACGCCGAGGAGGCGGAGTGGAACTCCGGCGACGATTCCGATCTCAACCTGGGTCATAAGATCAGGTATAAGGACGGTTATCATGCCGCCCCGCCCCAGGACAAGACCTTCGAAATAAGGACCCATATCTCCAGGCTTTTCAGAGACGCCGGCATTCATGTAAAATATCATCATCACGAGGTCGGCGGCGCCTCTCAGCAGGAGATCGAGACCACCTTCACGCCTCTTCTGGAGATGGCCGATAAGTCGCAGCTGGGTAAGTATATCATAAAAAATGTCGCCTCCCGCTTCGGCAAATCGGCCAGTTTCATGCCCAAACCGCTTTTCATGGAACCGGGCTCCGGGTTGCATGTTCATCAGTTCCTGGCTAAGGACGGCAAATCGGTCTTCTACAACGAAAATATGCCGCTTCATCTTTCCGATATCGCCCGGCATTATCTGGGCGGCCTGTTGAAGCACGCCCCGGCTTTGATGGCCTTCACCAACCCCTCCACCAACTCCTTCAAACGCCTGGTGCCGGGATTCGAGGCCCCTGTCTGGATCAATTATTCCGTCGGCAACCGCACCGCCGCCGTCAGGATTCCCGGCTATATCAAAGATCCCGCCATGATGCGGATGGAGTTTCGGTCCTCCGACGCCACCGCCAACATCTACCTGGCCTTCGCCGCCATGCTCATGGCCGGCCTGGACGGTATCGAGAACAAGATCGATCCCGGCGAGCCGCTGGACGATGATATTGCCAGGGTCAGCGAGGAGATGGCCTCCAAATATCCCACCCTTCCGGAATCCCTGCACCTGGCCCTCGAGGCCCTGGACCGGGATTGCGACTTTCTGCTCAAAGACAACGTCTTCGCGAAGGAACTGATAGATACCTGGAAGAAGATCAAATACAACGAGATCGAGCAGATCCGCCAGCGACCCCACCCCTGGGAGTTCAGACTCTATTACGACGCATAGACGATATAAATCGACGAAACGGAAATTGTATCAATAAAAAAAGCCCCGACCGCGCGGCCGGGGCTTTAAAATACTTCAGTTATTTCAACATGAGCATTCGCTTTGATCGTGATAGCCCGGCCGACGATAGACGATAAATATAAATCCCGGTTGATACTTCCATACCATTATCCCCGATACCATTCCAGTGAACAGTTTTATATCCTGCCTCCTGATACTCATCTATAAGAGTCGACGTTTTGCGGCCCAGGATATCGTAGATTTCGAGGGTAACGTGCGCGTTGAAGGGCAGAGCGTATTGGATTTCAGTGGTGGCGTTAAAAGGATTGGGGTAGTTGCCCATAAGTTCAAACCTGGTAGGAATGCTGCCATCCGCGACCAGCTTCGGCGGCTCCCAATTGTTCGGG
>CP070813.1:3809713-3811245 GCA_020344055.1 Candidatus Zixiibacteriota bacterium
TCGTACTTGCATTAAATGGATTGGGGTAATTGCCGGATAACAGAGGCCGGTCGGGCAAAATCGTTTCTTCATTAACGCCCACATATGATTCATTCCATCGGGCAAAATAATATGAAGGTTTGTTGCCCGCGCAAGTAAAAGTTCCGCCCAGGTATATGCTATTATCTTCGGAAACGGCCATGGCATGAACAGTACCATCGGTGCCACTTCCCATCTCAGACCATGATTGTCCGTCCCAGCTGGCAATACAATTACCGGGAGCGCCTTCAAATTCATAAAATGCGCCACCGGCGTAAAGGTAATTCTCATCGGCTGATAGGGTAAGCGTCCACGGTGTCCCGATGCCAATCCAATAATCCCCGTTCCATCTGCAGACTCCAACCCCCTGATCCGCAGCCGCGTACAACTCGTTACTGAAAACGGCAATGGAAAGAACCATGTTCGTTGGTCCATTACCCAAATTTGACCACTCAAAACCGTCCCAATATGCGATGAAATTGGCATCAATGTTTCCGGCTCTGTTAAATGAACCTCCGACGCACAAACCGCCGTTATAAAATTCCAAGTCGGATACAATACCGTTAGTTCCGCTTCCAAGCTGCCGCCATTCATTTAGAGCTTTATCCCAACAGGCCACATTATTTAAGCTTAAACCTCCGGAAGCGGAAAAAGAACCGCCCGCATAAATGTTATCCCCGATAGCCAATATATCCGTGACCGAACCATTCAGCCCTTCTCCCAGCGAACTCCAGTTTGCCCCATCCCATACGGCGATATTATTAACCGCTAAGCCTCCGGCCAGGCTAAAATGTCCGCCCACGATAAGACTATCGCCGCTTTGTTCGATAGCGTTGACCGATCCATTGGTTCCGCCATTCAACGGGCTCCAATTAAAATCCTCGGACAACCTGGCTATGTTATTGGCTTTTTGTGTTCCCGCGAACGTAAAATACCCCCCGGCATATACATCATTCCCAACGGTTTCAATAGCCTCTACGTAAATACCATTAACACTATTTGCGGGATCGCCCAATATAATCCAGTCGTTATCAGTCCATCTGGCGATTCTTGAAACAGAATGTCCACCCGCACTTTGGAAATAACCTCCCGCATAAACTTCATCTGATGAATTTATACACAATGACATTACGGCGTGACTTACACCGTTATTAATTCCATCCAGTAGTGGATTCCAGTTTCCATTTTCCCAGTAAGCTATGAAATTTGCCTCTTCGCCGCCGGCATATGTGAAATTACCGCTAATGAAGATTGTACTATCGCTGTTAATGGCAATATCATTAACCCATGTTCTGACAACACCCTGTGAAACTCCGCCATCCATAGGCTGCCATTCCGTTCCGTCCCAACGGATTATTCCGGGGGAAGTTATACCGTCAGCCCCGTTGAATCCTCCGGCAACATACAGGTTATCGCCGTATTTTTCTATCGAGTGGACAAATGATGATGTAAGAAAACCTTTCATTATTCCGAATGTATGCCAATTAGCGCCATCCCACATGGCAATCCTATTT
>CP070813.1:3811345-3812870 GCA_020344055.1 Candidatus Zixiibacteriota bacterium
CAGAAAAAGCTGGTGGAGGGTTTCTATGGCCTTATCGGCGGATCATACTATAAGTCCCGTTATAAGGGTCTCGACGGCATCTGGCGAGATCGTGTTTACGACAACAGGCTGTTGTTCAGCGTGGAGGGGGGATACAAGCCCAGCAGAAGCTGGGAGTTCTCCACCCGCTGGATTTACGCCGGGGGACCGCCTTTTACGCCTATTGACCTGGCCGCCTCGCGGCTGATTAACCGCACCGTACTGGACGGCAGCAGGGTAAACCAGTCTCGCTTTCCAGCCTACCATTCCCTCAATCTGCGGGCCGACAAAAGGTGGTTTTTCAGAGGCTCCAACCTGATAGCTTATGTATCCGTCTGGAACGCCTACGACAGGAAAAATATCTCGCAGTACTACTGGGACGAGATAGCCCAGGAGCAAAGCGAGATATACCAGTGGGGTCTTCTGCCGGTATTCGGGATAGAGTATGAATTTTAGGCAGTAAGAGCGATCTTCCCTCGGTTATCTCCCAACATAATTTCATTGCTATAAAGCTCAGACTTGACCTTTTAAGATAACTGAAGTAAATTATACTTTATATTGTTGCCCGTTTTTTCGACAACCAGATTTCAAGGTTAAAGCAAATTGCGGGGGAACGAATTTGATACTTAATTCGGATTACTGAATACAAGGAGATATTATGAATAAATTTAGATCGATTTTGCCATGGGCAATTATCTGTTTGCTAATACTCCCCGCCGGCTG
Source organism: Candidatus Zixiibacteriota bacterium (assembly GCA_020344055.1). GTDB lineage: Bacteria > Zixibacteria > MSB-5A5 > UBA10806 > UBA10806. The sequence continues at coordinate 3,812,087 of CP070813.1, forward strand.
CGGCAAGGACGATAATCCGACAAATCCCGGTAGCAATGTTCCCCCGGAACTTGTCGGGACCTGGCTATGGCAATCCGCCACGGCAAACGGCATTCCGATAGGCCTGGGGTGGGTTTTTGAGTGGAATCCCGGCACTGTGGCGGCGCGATTCACAGTAGGAAGCGACGGTTCTTTAGTGCATGAGGAACTGGATGCAGACAGCGTCGTGGTCTGGAGCGAATGGGGTACATTCACTGTTGACGGCAATACTGCAACTATCTCGATAACTGAAAACGATAACGGTCCCGTGGATCCTCCCTGGGAGATGACCGGAACCTGGGCGCTCAATGAAAATCAGGACGAATTGACATTAAACACCACATATATGGGTGCCACGGTTGTTTTGGTAGCCGTGAAGTATCAGTAGCAATCGGAGTAATAAAACCAACCTGCAAAGACGGAGATTTTCATGAAAGCGGCCTTAAGGATTATTATTGTCCTTGTCACGATCATTCTTGTAATTCTTCCCCTCCAAACCGCCTCAGGCGGTATAATAAAGGGTAAAATAACTAATAAAGCTGACGGCGAGCCGCTCTGGGGCGCCCAGGTATCGATACTCTCCGAAGATTCATCCTTGTTCAATAAAGGGGTGACTACCGATAGAGCTGGTTTATTTGGGATTGCCGATATTCCCGCCGGCTCCTATTCGATGACCGTCTCGATGGTAGGTTTTGAACCCTTCGATACGACAGGGATTGAAGTTTCAGTTGAAATGCAGGTTACCATCGATTTAAAGTTAACCCAC
>CP070813.1:3812970-3814407 GCA_020344055.1 Candidatus Zixiibacteriota bacterium
TGGGTTTCGATCCCCCGCCCCCGGATGATGAGGTTGAAAACGACAGCTTATATGATGTATATCTCACCAATGTAGTGGCCCTCACAACTCCTGAAAACCGCTCCTTTTATTATCCCGATAGAGAAGCCTATACCTCGTATATTCAATTGGGCTACGATCTGCGGACCCCCCGTTATCCCGATGATCCTCTACCGTTTCTGAAAGTATGCGCCGCGCATGAGTATTTTCATGCCGTTCAGTTCGCCTATCGCGCGTTTTCCTCCGATTTAACACTATGGTGGTTTGAGGCATGTGCCGGATGGGCCGAGGAGATCGTATTTGATGAGGTTAATGATGTTTATTACAAACTCGACTATTATCTGCCCAATCTGCATAAATCTCTCTATCAATCGGAAGGTTTCTTTACTTATGGCACCTGGATTTACGCTCAATTCCTTAGCGATAGATTTGGAAATCCGATAATCCGGAAATGCTGGGAGAGATTCGCATTATTTGATTTCGCGGTGGACGCCATAGACCTGACTCTCGATACTTACGGGGCTGATTTCAACGACGAATATTCAAAACATATCGTTTGGAATTACTTTACCGGAGTTAATTATCAGCCCGGTTTTTACGAGGAAGCGGCCGATTTTGATGAAACCGTCTACGAGGCCAGGATTCATTCCAGCTATCCCGTTGACTGGATCACGGATCCTGTACCTCAGGAAAATGTTTCTGGCACCTATATCATCTTTCAGAACACGTCCCTGGTGAATGGTACATTGGTTATCGAATATTTAAACACCACCGATGATAAACATAGTGTTGCTGTAGCGCAGATAAGACCCGATGAGGGTGTTACTTATGGTATCTACCTGGTCCAGAATTATATAATCAATATCTATACTGTTGAAAATTTCACCTCTTGCGAAAAAGCCGTCATGATGCCGATCTGGCTTTACGAAGGGGTTCCGTCTCCGGGAATAACATCGTTTTCCTATCAGGCCTATATCGACAGTAGTTCCGTGGGTATCGCCGAAAACGAGCCGCCTGTGCCATTCGAATTCAAGATAGACGATGTTTATCCCAATCCCTTCAATGGAGCGGCAAACGTTTCGTTTACGTCCGCTACAGAGGGATATTGCGATTTCGTCGTTTATGGAATTACCGGTGACAGGATTTTCGAAAAAAGGGAACCGGTAGTCGCCGGTCATAATCTTATACGATGGTCACCGTCCGATGATATCGCCAGTGGCGTTCACTTTTTCGAAATAATCCAATCGGATAAGCGCCTGTGCGGCAAATTCATATACCTTAAGTAGTGGATCGTATGGAAAACGAGAAAAAAAGCGCCGAAACACTGGCCATAGAAAATACTGAAAATCGAATTTCAGCCCTTCTCGATGACGAATCGGAATCGGCCCTGGAAGCTCTGCTTTTCGCCTCTCCCGAACC
>CP070813.1:3814507-3815824 GCA_020344055.1 Candidatus Zixiibacteriota bacterium
GTAGGGGTTTGATTAATTGTATAATCTCATGACATAGTTTACAGTTTGTATCAGGACATTGGTTACACATAGTTTTCAAGCCGGTTTTACAAATGGTATTGTTCTGCCTGTTTCCAATTCGATCTCCCTAATATACATATGGCGATAACTTATTATTATACTTTTTTCAAGATATTCAATCTTCACCTGTTCACCTCTTAGAGCTTCACAAACAAAGTAGCGGCGGCGTTTGTAATCTAGGCATCCTTGTGAGTTAAGTCGTTTGACTACAGATCCTTGGGGATATTCCCAGGGAGGGGGATTAGGTTTATACATTCTCTGGCTGGGCTGGTAACGATCTGCCGGGACAGCCATCCCCAAAGCTTCATGAGGACGTATGTAGTTATATTCCTTTAAAAAATGGGCCAACGTCTCATACCACCCTGCCATGGTCCTCGGTCTGCCTTTGTGTTTAACAGCGTCTTTCAAAGTTCTATGGAATCGCTCCACTTTCCCCTGAGTCTGGGGATGACGGTACCCACTCCAATAAATCTTGATCCCCTGCTTAATCAAATCAACTGTTAACCAGGTCAAACCATGCCCGTTGGTGGGACTCCACCATGCAGTATCGTGATCCATCAGCATAGCCCGGGGCAAACCATATCGCTCAAAGGTCCTTATTAGGCTCCTATGTACTCCCACACTTCCCGCACCAGGAAGCGCATACAAACCCACGGCGTAACGGCTGTGATCGTCCAAAATGGCCAGAGGGTAACAACGACCTCCCTTGACAGCATAATCCCCTTTAAAATCCATCTGCCATAAATCGTTCGGCAACGGTCTCTCGAATCTTTTCAGGGCCGGCCGATGACATATCTCCGGTCGAATCAAACCATTACGCTTTATGATGCGATTAATGGTTATTACCGGCAATTTCACACCTTCACGAGCTAAAAGCACCTGTAATTTCTTGGCACCCCAATTGCTATCCCCGCGCAATTCTACGACCCTACGCTCATACTTGGGCTCGGTCTTGCTCGGACTGTGATGCGGACGACGGGATAACTCCCTTATCCCCAATATGTTGCCAGCCTCCATAAATCTGTCCAGCCAACGATAACCGGTCCGACGACTTACACCAAACTCCCGACATAAACCACTAAAATTAACTCCAGGCCGTAAAGCTCTTACAACAAACTTAATCCGTTCTTCCATGACGCTGGTCGTTTTCCAGGGCATATCCTATCTCCTCCTTGATAAGATAAATATACCCAACAACTGTAACCAATGTCATGATACACGCTGTGTAGGATGTCATGATACAGTACAATTAATCAA
>CP070813.1:3815924-3817235 GCA_020344055.1 Candidatus Zixiibacteriota bacterium
CATTGGTATGAATACGTGGGAGAATACGAGCGGTTGAGAAACGGCAAACCAATCGGGAGCTTCAGCGTTACTATAAAAAACGGCTACTTATATGTTGCTGAATGCAAATGCACGGAGCATAAGCGGGGGCTCTTCTTTTATTATGATGGGCTGCCAATCGATTTTTCTTCGGACCCGCCGACGGCGTCGTACGTTCCTATACGCAAGAAGGAATGACTTGAGCTCGGTCAGTAGATTGAACATTCGGAATATAAAAAGAGATATGTGAAAGGAATACCCGAAATGCTGTGCATTATTGCTGCTGCTTCTCACTCAAGACCGTCGGGCCCATCCTGAATACGCCGAAACCAGACAATTGCCTTGGCCGCCGTCTTATCGGTAATCCCTACCCTTCTCGCGATGGCGATGCTGCTCATGCCAAACTGTTTAAGCTGAAATGCCTTGGGCGCGATCTGCTGATAGACAGTGTTTCGTGTCAGACTCGACGGGACAGATTTACTTCTGAGCTAATGGATACTCCGGTGTATGGTTATTGAACGGAAGGAGTGATCCATGAAGAAGCAAACCGATCCCGCCCGATGTACGATTGGCAGGATACACTTCTATGTCGGGGCCCGGTTCGGTCACCAAAGCTATGCTGAAGAGTACTACGAGTTTCGGTACGAGAAATCGAAGCAGGGAAAATTCGTATCGCTCGGCGCGGTCGACAGCCTGGAAGATTTTCTTCGTAAATTGAACAAGGAGATTTCCAAGACCGAGAACAAGTCCATGAAGATCGGCGATATAATCTTCCTGACCCACGGCCATGAGACCTGGGAACAAAGCACCGGCAGAACCATAACCGTGCAAATCGGACTTCCGCTTTTCAGCTCCAATAATCCGGACGGCAGTTTCCGGCTCATCCCGTTATGGTGAAGCAAAGTTGCTTCAAAAATCGATGCCCCGGAGATCGAAACCCTCTTGCAAACGAACTCGGACTACTATGATTACGTTGACGGAAAAGTCCGGAAGAACGGCCTGATAAGTGTATACGATGGCAGCCGTAATGTTATCGGCGGACGAGAATTTGTCAGAAGGGTGGTTAAGGGCAAAGCGGTTGGAAAGAAAATAAGGCTTTGGACAACTAAAGGAATGAAATCTATTGTCAACGAACCTTAAACAGTTCATAATAAGAACGAATTTGCCGATTAGCGGGCGATGGGACCGGAGTTGACGCTATGGTGCCTGATCTAAACAATAACCGTTTCCAGATTGTACTCCCACAATCGGGGGCAAGGCGTACAATTTCACCTCCAGCTTTTCCAAGAAAAC
>CP070813.1:3817335-3818636 GCA_020344055.1 Candidatus Zixiibacteriota bacterium
CGTCGGTATCCTCAATCCTTAAAAGAAAATCGCCGCCCTGGTTACGCGCAAATAACCAGTTAAAGAGAGCTGCACGGGCGGTGCCGATATGAAGCCGTCCCGAGGGCGACGGCGCTATTCTGACTCTTACCTTACCCATAATGCCATCTCATCCGACAAATCCCTAACCTATTCACGAAAAGAACATTTGTCAATCATAATGAAGTCGACATGTGAGGCCATAAAAGGAAAATTCCTTGTTTTCGGGTTTATTTTGTATATAATAAAAGTGTGAGATCAGGAGGGATTTTCCCGGTTCCGGGGAAAAATTACGATTTTCTTCGAATATAGAAATTCCGGTTGTAAAGGAGATCCAGGATGATAAAAGCCCTTTCAAGCCAGCTTAAAGAGTTGGCAAAAAGCGACGAGGAAAATTTCAGGACGGCTATCAAGAATCGTTTGGATGGTAAGGCCACCGAGGAACAGATCAGCGCCGTCAAGGAATTTATATTTTTGCTTCCGCCCACCCTGAAAATTCTCAACAGCTACTGGGATGATCCCAAAACCCCGCTGGATGTTAAAAAGCTGAGCGGTATTCTGATCGCCTATATCATCCGCCGGGACGATCTTCTTTCCGATGAGCACCTAGGCCTGTTTGGATACCTCGATGATTCCTATATTGTGGTCTCGGCCTTTCTTAAAATTCAGGAAATGTATCTGCGCGACTGGCAGGACAAAAGCCCCGAAGAAAGAGAGCTTACCGAACGGGCGCGGAAGCTGATTGTGGCGCCGAGAATCGTTATACCGGATGAGGCAACCGGGATAGACGAGGTGATGGAGCTCTACGTTAGAGGCCATATCACCAGCTTCGAAGACTATCTTACATCCAGGAAAAAGGCCTCGCATTAATATTCGATATTGTTTAGCGAATAAATTAATCATTCACTAATAAAAAAGGAGAGGTTATGTGGAGATGCGGTCAATGTGGATATATCCATGACGGCGACGACGCGCCGGATAAATGCCCCAAATGCGGGGCGCCCAAAGAAAAGTTCGAAAAACTCGAAGGAGAGGCCGCCGAGCTGATCGACCGTTCCAGGTACACCAATTCCCTGCATATGTCGCTGTCGTCGCTGGCGCTGGATATGATCGATATCGCCGAGGAGGGCATCGAGGATAACCTCGATCCCGCTTGCGTGAAGCTCTTCAATTATGCCCGGGAGACCGGAACGATTATACACAACATGATCGACGCCGAACTGGCGGGCCACATGAAAAAAGGCAAGTGGGGTTAACAATAGTGTGCGGTCGGGTCACCCGAC
>CP070813.1:3818736-3819972 GCA_020344055.1 Candidatus Zixiibacteriota bacterium
GATGGGAAAATTCGGGATCTTGTCATAGGGAATTTCGTGATGAACGGTCATCTCTTCAGCCAGGACCCCGAGCCCGGTCCCCAGGATAATTCCTATGGGAGCGTTGCGGTCCGTTTGACTTCGGATATACTTAACCGATTCTGCGATGGCGGATTTCAGATCCATATTCTAATCCTGGTCTTTCAATCGATTTAATTCCCCGCCGCTATCTTCGCTATTCTTGCTTTTAGAATCATACTGGCGCTCAAAGTCATTCACTACCCGTTCAAGATCCTCTTCACTGAGATCGGGCTTCATTTTAATTCTTAAATAACTCCTTTTTTCCTCGTTTCGTTTCTCCACCATCTCCAGAAGTGACCGCTGGGTGTCGAGGAGCGATCTGAAATTTATCAGATAAATCTCCTTCTGATTCTTCAAATCCTCGATCTCTTTTTGAATTTTAAGCAGCTCCTCGCGGCCCTCGGCTATAATTTTATTCGCGCTGATATTGGCCTCGTCGATGATATTCTTGGCTTTCAGCTCAGCGGACGATTTTGTCTCCTCGGCCGATTTCTGGGTAGTTAGAAGCGTATCCTGAAGAACATCCTCGATCCTGGTGTAGTTGGAAAGCTTCTCTTCCAGGGATTTGACTTTCTCCTCGAATTCAAGGTTCTTTTTGAGAAGATCTTCCATTTCGTCGGCCACCATGTCGAGGAACGAATTAACCTCGTCGGGCCTGTAACCATTAAGCTTTTTGCCGAATTCCTGCTTTTTAATGTCGAGAGGAGTTATTTTCATAATTCCCCCTCCTTTAAGATTAATTTCTTGCTCCGAAAATCGCGGTTCCGATCCGTAGAACATTGGCCCCGTATTCGAGGGCGATCTCATAATCGGCGGACATCCCCATGGACAGCCATTTGAACCGCTCACCGATTTTTTGCTTCAATTTATTAAAAACCTCTTCCGTTAACGAAAAGCTCCTTTTTATCAAAGACTCATCCTCGGTAAAGGGCCCTATTGTCATCAGGCCGGTTACCTTCAAGCCCGGCAATTTATTAATTTTATCGGCGTTATCAAGAATCTCTGAGGGTTGAAACCCGCTTTTTTGAGATTCGCCGGTTGAATTCAGCTGAAGATAAATTTCCATCTCTTTTTCCAGCTCCAGGATTCGTTTGGAAATTATCTCCGCCAGTTCCATGCTGTCGACCGTCTGGATGACATCGAAATATTCGGTAGCTTTTCTGGCCTTGTTTCGCT
>CP070813.1:3820072-3821300 GCA_020344055.1 Candidatus Zixiibacteriota bacterium
CGGCATATTCTTCATAAACATATTCACGGTCTATCCCATGAGTAGGCACTATGACTTTAGGCGCCAATTTTTCTATCGTATAAAATGTGGCTTCTGCCAGGCTGATCGTGTCACCGGTATGACAGCCGGTGACGTTGACAAAGGCAAAATCGATTTCGTCGGCTTTATCAACAAGAAAATCGATCTCGCTGGTAAATCCTTCCCGCTGATTATCGCGCCACCCCGCATGATCGCCGGCATGGTAAATTGTAATACCATCAACTTTGACCAAAAATCCCTGGCCGGCGTCATTGGCCCTGATTGTAGTTATTTCGATACCATCAATGGTCCTTGTCCCATGGAAATCGATATATTCGTATTTTTCCCCGTTATAGCCCATTCTGGCATCTTCGGCCAAATTTTCCGGATGGAAACCGAAAACATAGGTTAAATTCTTAACCGATTCTCCCCAGGCAAATATGCTGGAATCATAATGATCTCTATGCTCATGACTGACAAATACTATAACATTCTGATTCTTTATTTCATCCGGCAATATATGCCCATTGGCCAAACAGGGTTGGGCGGGATCATCGCCACTTTCCCAATAATCGAATATTAAAAACTGATGCTTCGTCTTGATTGCCCAGCCGCAATGGCCCAGATACCACAGAGCAGCATCTTTTTCATCCAGATTCTCCTTAAGGAGTTTAGAATATCCGTAGTTCTCAACAAGCCCTTTTTCTTTGGCTCCGTTGTCTTTTAACAATTCCGCGACCTGCTTATGTCCATATTTCGCGGCATAGTAAATTGCGGTATGGCCGTCATTGCTCTTGATATTGATATCTTTGACGGCAGGCAAGATATCTTTCATTACGTCAATATTCCCTTTTGAAGCCGCCAGGTGAAGAGGCGTAAAGCCATAATGATTATCTTTTAGATCAATTCTGGCGCCATTTTCTACCAGCAGTTGGATGTATCCATATTTATTTCTTATGACAGCTTCGTGAAGGGGGCTGAGACCATTAATATTTGTGGCATCCAGATCAGCTCCGCTCTTAATCAAATAGCTAACTATATCCGAATTATCTCTGTACACAGACCAGTGAAGAGGAGAATAACCCCAGTCTGTTTTACTATTAACATCAGCGCCATTTTCAATAAGTATATTTATAATCTCCAAAGGGGTATCGGTAGTATCTCTTGATGAATTAATGACAACCTCATGAATTGGCGTCAGGCCTTCACT
>CP070813.1:3821400-3822623 GCA_020344055.1 Candidatus Zixiibacteriota bacterium
TCTGCAGAATTGTATAACCTATATTTTGGTAATATGTACACACAATATCTATAATTTGCTTTTCATCCAGCATGGGAATATCAATTCCCCTACCTCACCAGCGCCATCCGCCGCGTGATGACATCCTCGCCGGCAGTGAGGCGGTAGAAATAGGAGCCCGACGACACCTGATGGCCGCTCGCGTTCCTGCCGTTCCAGCGGAAACCGTACTCCCCCCCGCTGAGAATATCGTCGACAAGCCTGGTTACCAGCCGCCCCCTGATATCGAATATCTCCAGCCTCGTTTTCGACATCTGCGGCAGGTAGATTTTTATCATGGTGGAGGAGTTGAACGGATTCGGATAAGACTGATACAGTTCCACGTTCCGGGGAAGCGGCGGACTGCCGGTAGATATAACCGTCGTCAAAATATCCTCGAGCTCGGTTATGAACGACTGCATCTCCGCCATGGTGCCGGTGGAGACCCGGAGGTAATCGGTCATCCCCCAGCCGGTGCGCACATATATCCCCCGGCCGGCCAGCGCTGCGGCCACCGGTCCGGCGTTGGTGCCGACATTCACCATGAAAAAGTTGGTTTCCGAGGGAATATACGAAAGATTCATCCGATCGAATTCGGCGAAGCAATACGCTTTTGTCTGGTTAGCAAGATCCACCGTCGCCGCCACATGCTGATTGTCGTTAAGTGCTTCCTTGGCGGCCTCGAGGGACGGCCTGGAGACCGATGCGAATATCCGGTAGGCCCGAATCAGGTTCATGAGGTCGACCTGCCCGATGGCGAAGCCGATCCGGGCCCCCGCCAGGCCGTAGACCTTGCTGAAAGTCTTGACCACCACGACCCTTTTCCCCACCCTCACGAGATCGACGGCGGAGGGATAATTGGGCTGATTTATATACTCATAATAGGCCTCGTCGACAATCGTGACCGCCCCACCGGGCAGAGCGTCAACAAACGTTTCCAGGTCCGCCATGTTCAGTAGCGTCGCGGTGGGATTATTGGGATTGGTGATACAAACGGCGGTGGTGTTCTCGTCCACATGGTTCAACATCTCCGCCAGGTCGACCGTGTGATTGCTGTCAAGAGGCGCGCTGCGGACCAGCGTGCCCAGAAGCTGGGCGTCCGCCGGGAACTGGCCGTAAGACGGTGTTGGTACCACCACGTTTCCGCCGTCGGGATGGCAGCTTGCCATGGCGCAAAGCCTCAACACTTCGGTGGCCCCGGAACC
>CP070813.1:3822723-3823920 GCA_020344055.1 Candidatus Zixiibacteriota bacterium
GGGGCATATCAATAGGAATATATTGGATCAGAATAATGAAAATACATTATGGGGGATTCGATTCCGCCCGCCTCCAGTAATTATGTTCAGCTGTAAGTTATTGATAAATATAGATATCCCTCTGATTTTCAGGAGAAACATTGGGGTAAATCTTCGTAGTTTAGACCATCACAGATTTTTCAATACCGGTTTTGCAGAAATCAAGTTAACTTCGGGAATTATTCTTTTGGATTTATTGTATAATAATATGATGAATATGGATGCATATTAGTAAAATTATTGGAGGTAATTTATGATCTCGGCTTTCAGGTATTTAGTTTTGTGCGCGATGATTCTGAATTTCATTAATTCCGGGGTGACCGGAGAAATGTCATCTCAAATCAATAGCAAATTTAATTTCGATCGGGATAGTTTTATCGATCCTTATGATTTTCTATTAAACCTTAATGAAAATTCCTATGATTATAAATTCGCTAATTGTGAAGATCACGTTGATGACGTCTACTGGGACAATCGGTTCACTCTACCAGGTATAAACGGCACAATTTGGACCATGGCTCTTGATGGTAACGATATTTACATCGGCGGAGAATTTACGTTTGCGGGCAAGGAGCGGGTGAACAATATAGCGGTTTTGAATACAATAAATGGAGAATGGAGCGCCTTGGGCGAAGGCATAACCAAAATTTCTCCCCTGGATGATAGTGATCCAATAGTTTACGCCGTTGAGATACTCAATGGCGCGGTTTATGTTGCCGGCTGTTTTAAAAAAGCAGACGACATAAATGTCAACAATATAGCCTGCTGGAATGGGCAGGAATGGAACAATGTTGGAGACGGAGTAACCTCCAATCCAAATCCTCAAAGCGCGGTAATCAGGGCGTTATCAAGTGACGGGGCCAATCTCTTCGCAGGCGGTTCATTTAATTTCGCGGGAACTACATCAGTGGCGAATCTGGCGCGCTGGGACGGAGCCGGCTGGCACGATGTTGGTGGAGGTGTTACAGGGAATGGCTGGCCCGAGGTAATGACTCTTGAATGTGATGGGACCAATCTATATGTCGGCGGAGGTTTTAATTCGGCGGGAGGCATTGAGGCAAATAGGATTGCCATGTGGGATGGCGCTAATTGGCATACATTCGGAATAATGAAAGGTTTTCTTACATCATCATTTGTCCACTCGATAGAAAAATACGG
>CP070813.1:3824020-3825194 GCA_020344055.1 Candidatus Zixiibacteriota bacterium
CGCTCGATAAGTAACGGGCGATCCTTTTAATTGATTGCGACTTATAAAAATCGGGCTCCTCGAAAGAGGGGCCCGATTTCTAAATTGAGACCGGATTTTGATTATATAATAAATATGCCCCGGTTATGTTTCCGCCGATTCACGAACCGGAAATTTCCCGGCAAGATCGGAATTTCCGGGTTGATTAGGGGGCCCCGGGCTTATCCCGGGGAATAGCCCAAATAGAGTAAACGCCCCCGAAGTATGTTGTAGACTTTAAGTTATGTGGATCGACCGCCATCATGGCCATATAATCTTGTGCATATCGACGATTCAAAAAAGGCGGGTATCCGGATGCCCGCGCCCCGGGGCAAAAAAACATTCTCTTTGATCCGGCCAGAGGTTTTATCGAAAAAAACAGGGCACCTTAAAAATTTTTTATAAAAAAAGATATTTCGGACGATTATTATTGTTGACAAACGATTTTAAGATATTAAATTCAATTCAGGGTAGGTGAAGCGCGTCTTGATTCTCTTCAGAGAGTGCTTCATAGGCAAAAATTTCAGACTGTGAGAGCGCGATTGTAAGCTAAGATTAGCTGTATTTGGCATAATCCGATCGGGCAATAATAATAAGATGATAATCACAAAATATAGGGAGGTGAATTAAAAAAAGCTTATACAAATTAACTGTAAACCGGTAATTTCAGGAAATCAGGAAATCAACAATGTCTACTCCTATTTAGTTACGATATTTTGGAGGCTTAAGAAAACATGAGGAAAACGTTAGTTTTAATTTTATTAATGATGTTGCCGCTGGCCTGGGTCTGGTCGGCGGGGGAGGACTCAAGGCCTGATATCGATAACGAAGGCGTTGCGATCACCCCCGTAAAAGATGGAAACCTTCTGGATTCCGCCAACCCGATTCCCGATCCTCCAGTTATTCTGACAAATATTCTCAGCCAGGATTTTGAGGAAGTATGGGATCCCGGTACTCCTCCCACCGGCTGGACAATTATCGATAACGGCACAGAGGGATCGCAATGCTGGTTCGTGAACGATTGGAGCAAGCATTACTATAATTCATGGAGCGATACCGTCGCTTATTTCTACAGAGGGGTCGAGATGGAAACGGCCTACGACGAATGGTTGATCACGCCCGACGTGGCCCTTTCAGCCGTCGCTACCGCCTGCTC
>CP070813.1:3825294-3826461 GCA_020344055.1 Candidatus Zixiibacteriota bacterium
ACGGAATGAGCGTAATTAAGATAATCGGAGGTGCGGTTGACATAATCGGGGATTCCATCAGCCGGGTCGATATCCTCATCGACATTATATACGGTATTCGGCCCCTGGGTATCATAATGAATCTTAAAGATACCGCCCGGAGCATTCCAACTGTGCTGATTTACGGGCCTGGTAAGAATAACAGGAGGAACGTTTGGATTGGCGGACATCCGCGAAATAAGATCGGCGGTCTCGCAGGCCAAAGCCCTACCGGCAATGATGGCTAATATAAGCGACGACAATATTATCCTTAGCATTATACTTCCTCGACCAACACCGGCTCGTTGCTGTTTAAAAATACCCTTATGGTCGTAAACCGTTCGGCCTGTTCTATTTTTATGATGCCGTCCTTCACCATATCCAATAAAGCAATAAAAGTAACAATCATCACGATTCTACGGGGATCGTCAGCGAACAGTTCTTCGAATTCTAAGGACGATACCGACTTAAGAAGTGAAAAGATATAATCCTTGCGGGAATCGACCGAAATCTGCTGACGATCTATTTCCAGGGACGCATCGTATTCGGCGCGGCGCAGGATATCCCCGAAAGCAATCATCAAGGCCGCGAGGTCGACTTTGACCAGTTCGGGTTCCGGCGGAGCGATGTTCCATGATGAAAATTCTCTCCTGAAATAGCGTCTGCGCATATTTTCCGCCATATCGTCCAGGGCGGACGAGATCTTTTTCACTTTCTTATACTCCAGCAGGGCTTTTACCAACTCCGATCGCGGATCCTCCCATACTTCCTCATCCCCGGATCTCGGTATCAACATCTGGGCCTTAATCCGTATGAGCATGGCCGCCATATAGAGGAATTCCCCCGCGATTTCCAGGTTAAGTTCTTTACATACTTCAAGATAACCAAGATACTGGCGGGTAATCTGGGCGATGGGGATATCATATATATCGATTTCGTCCTTTCTAATCAAATATAAAAGCAGGTCCAGCGGACCGTCAAATGCGTCAAGCTCGAAAACCAGGTCGAATTCCCCATTCAACTCATATTCAGCCATGTGATCTCACCAGATTCATTGATTTCCTGACTTCAGCCATGGTGGCCGTCGCTCTCTCTCGCGCTTCGGTGGCTCCCCTATCCAAGACACTTAAGACATAATCTTTGTTCTTT
>CP070813.1:3826561-3827708 GCA_020344055.1 Candidatus Zixiibacteriota bacterium
AATCCTTCTTACGAGTGTTATAAACAATTTTCAATTCTCTAGGGGATGTTTTTTCATCTTTATCCACAGGGGTTTTTTCAAGAATAATATCCATTTCATTTATTCCACTAAGGTAATTCTTCAAAGATTTGGCTAATTCATTGCCCAACGATACTAACTTTTCATAGTTAGAGGACAAAACAATTTTAAAATATCTTCTCGTTGCACGGTCTTCATTGGCCGCGTTGCTTTTATAATATACGTAACCTGGTTTATATAAAAGACGCTCACCCTCGCCTAACGAAAAAGGCCTAATTAATGGAATCATATCTCTCCCTTTCTTATCATTATCAACACGGTTATAAAGTTTCGATATAAATTTTTCGTCGGTATAATCGAAATATTTCTCTATCGCCTCGGTCCTGGCGAGGCCCCTTTTTACATATTCGTAAAAAAACCTCTTAAACATGGCATCGCATGCTCTAACAGTTTTGTGCCAATAAATTTCTTGATACATTATATTTCTACACGCCAATATTGAAAGTAAAGAAGATCTTCCCTTTTCACTGACGCAGATTTCATTTTTCCCCTTAACATACATTAAAGCATCCAGCAATCTCTCTAAATCTATGCCTTCACCATAACGAACACCACAATGTACACTGTCGCGCATAAAGTAGTCTATTCGATCGACTCCAATTAACGAATTTAAAATTGATATAAACAACTTGAATCTATCGTTTTTATCATCTCCCGCAATTATATCACTAATATCCTCATAATCAATTCCCCAATCGCTTTTTATAATTTTTTTTATATTATAGGAGGAAATTATACCCGATGCTCTCGACTCATGTGATGGAAATGATATCCCATCAGGGAAAATATCTATTTCTTCAATCCAATGAGAATATGGATAATGTCCGATATCATGTAACAATGATGAAAGTATTATAAGCCTTATTGAACTGTCAATATCATCACAGTGTTGTCGGAAATCGGAATAGTCAATAAGTTTTTCTAAATATCTTGCTGCAAGATAATATACGCCAAGAGAATGCTCAAATCTGGTATGAGTTGCCCCGGGGAATACAAACATGGCAGGACCTAATTGTTTAACACCTCGAAGTCTTTGATATGCCGAAGTATTAATTATACGGCGAATTTG
>CP070813.1:3827808-3828915 GCA_020344055.1 Candidatus Zixiibacteriota bacterium
GGGCAAGAAAACGGAATGTTTCCTGCGCTTTTCAACCGTCGCCGGGGAGCGAGGCGCCGCTGACGCGGAAAGGGATGTAAGAGGATTTGCCATGAAATTCTATACAGAAGATGGCAACTGGGATCTGGTCGGAAACAATACCCCCGTCTTCTTCGTCAGGGATCCTTACAAGTTTCCCGATTTTATTCATACCCAGAAAAGGGACCCCAAAACCAATCTGAGAAATAATATCGCCATGTGGGATTTCTGGTCGCTCTCTCCGGAAAGCATGCATCAGGTAACGATTCTCTTTTCCGATAGAGGCCTGCCCCGCAGCTACAGGCACGTTAATGGATACGGCAGTCATACCTACAGCTTTATCAACGCCAAAAACGAGAGATTCTGGGTCAAATTCCATTTTAAAACCGCCCAGGGCATTCAATGTATAACGGACGAAGAGGCGAAAGAATTAATCGGAAAAGACAGAGAGAGTCATCAGCGCGATCTGTTCGAAGCCATCGAGAGAGGCGATTTCCCCAAATGGAACCTCAAGGTGCAAATCATGACGGAAGAGCAGGCGCATAAAACGTCGTATAATCCCTTCGACCTCACCAAGGTATGGCCTCATGGCGAGTTTCCGTTGATCGACGTCGGCATCATGGAACTGAATCGTAATCCCGAGAATTATTTCGCCGACGTGGAACAATCGGCTTTTTCGCCGGCCAACATGGTTCCCGGTATAAGCCACAGCCCTGATAAGATGCTTCAATTCCGGATATTCTCCTATGCCGACGCCCACCGCTACAGACTCGGGGTCAACTATGAAAGCCTTCCGGTAAATAAACCTCGTTGCGCCGCTAATACCTACCATAAAGACGGGAAAATGCGTTTTGACGGCAATGACGGCGGCGGCGTCAACTACGAACCCAACAGTTTCGACGGGCCCGTTGAAGATCCGAAATTCAAAGAGCCTCCGCTTAAAATCGATGGTGACGCCGACCGTTACGACCACAGGGTAGGAAACGACGATTACACCCAGGCCGGCAACCTTTACCGTTTGATGCCGGCCGATGAAAAAGATCGTCTTCACAAAGCCATTGCCGGGGCTATGAAAGGAGTTCCGAAGGA
>CP070813.1:3829015-3830114 GCA_020344055.1 Candidatus Zixiibacteriota bacterium
GCATTCCATTTAACAAGATTATTTCCGGCCGCGATCGCGAACGTCTTAACCGGCCGCCCCATGATGTCGTAAACCGATATTTCGGTCGGCTGATCTGAGGATACCGAGATATTTAGCGCATTGTTGAAGGGATTGGGGTAAACCGATATCTTGAACCCGGACGGGGTTATTTCCTCGCCGGATTCGCTATCGGTTAGCGGCAAAATCTCTATTTCGGCGCCGACCATGACCGGCAGGAAGAAGTTGGAATTGGCGAAGCCGCTATATAGCGCCTGTAGCGGAACGGACGAAAAGCATAGGGCGGTGGTATCGGGCTGATTAATGCCGGGGTTGACGTTGAGGATTATGTCGGCAATATGATGGTTCCCCGGCAACAACAAAATAGTTGTAAGTGGAAAATCACCAATAGCATTACAGTAAATGTTTACATCACAATTACGTTGCACGAGCGGAAAATCGTTATATATAATCACTGTATCAAATTCTATGTAATCTTGATCTACTTCAAGCAAGAATTGAAAGGCTACGAGGGTATCAACGGTTTTCACCCATAGCGGCAATGCAATTGTCTCTCCGGGACTCGCGATTGCCGATTCTACCATAATTGTGTCGAGATCAGGATGTCTGGAGTAATCGGGCGGTAAGGGACCAGGCAAAAACAGAAAAGGCATAAAAAGAAGATCGCCTATCGTCATTGACCTTCCATCACCGTCGATATCTCCGTTTCTCCAAGAGCATTCTGAATGTGAAAATTCACAAATATTTACCAAATTTACGGCACGTACAATGTCCTCCACGTCAATAAAACCATTGCAGTTCAGATCCCCTGGAACCTGTCCGGCGGCCGGACCAGCGAAAAATAGTATTCCAACAATGGCAATACCGATAATTTTATTGTGCATATAATCCTCCAGGTCCCTTCGCTATTTCAAATACAGGACCTTCTTAAAATTACCGGCCTTATTTACGCCTATAAAATATATCCCGGCGGATAAGTCTTGTCCGCTTTCATCGGCGGCATTCCATTTAACAAGATTATTTCCGGCCGCGATCGCGAACGTCTTAACCGGCCGCCCCATGATGTCGTAAACCGATATTT
>CP070813.1:3830214-3831289 GCA_020344055.1 Candidatus Zixiibacteriota bacterium
CGGCCGGTTAAGACGTTCGCGATCGCGGCCGGAAATAATCTTGTTAAATGGAATGCCGCCGATGAAAGCGGACGAGGCTTATCAGCCGGCATTTATTTTGTAGGTGAAAGCCAAAACCGCAGTTTTAAGAAGGTCCTGTATTTGAAATAGCGAAGGACCCGGAGGATTATATGAACAATAAAATTATCGGTATTGCCATCGTTGGAATACTCTTTTTCGCTTTTCCGGCCGCCGCCCAGCTTCCGGGGGATTTGAATTGCGACGGATACCCCTGGGAGATTAGCGACCTCATAATAGCTGTCCAGATATTAAACGCTGGATGCGACGCGTTCATACTCAATTGTACTTATGAGAATGGCGATATGGACGGTGATGGTATACCGCTTACTCTGGGAGATATTATTCCTGCCCCCTTCATAATAAACGGTAATCCGAATTGGCCTGACTTTCCAAGACATCCCGAATCCGATACCATAATGGTAGAATCGGCAACTACCCATCCCGGAGAAATGCTGACATTACCTTTACGGATAAAAACGGTTGATACGTTAGTAGCTGTCCAGTTTCTGCTTGAGGTGGATCCCGATTATTTCGAATTCGATTCGATGATCGTATATAACGGTTTTCCGCTTACCGAATATAATTGCGAAGGGAATATCTATGGCATTACCAATCAAGATCATAACTTTCCGGTAGTGCTTCTTCCGGGCGATCATCATATTGGCGATATTATTATTAGTGTTAATCCCGATATCAACCAACCGGTTACAACCGGTCTATATTTTTCTTCTACCCCCCATAGAGCTCTTTACTCCGGCTTCGCCAATTCCGACTTCTTCCTGCCGGTCATGGTCGATGCCGAAATCGAGATTATACCATTGACCGAAATCGAATCTGAGGGGGAAATCACCCCGTCCAGGTTCGAGATATCGGTTTACCCCAATCCCTTCAACAATGCGTTAAATATCTCGGTATTCTCAGATCAGCCGACCGAAATATCGGTTTACGACATCATGGGGCGGCCGGTTAAGACGTTCGCGATCGCGGCCGGAAATAATCTTGTTAAATGGAATGC